>JAOPYK010000304.1 GCA_025964695.1 Streptosporangiaceae bacterium
CGTTGTAGTCCAGGAGGTGCTCCACCGAGGCCACCGTGTTGCGGTGCTCGTGACTGGGGGCCTGCGTCGCCTTCAGCTCTACGAAGACGTCCCTGACCTCGTCGAACGGCCATGTCGTCAGCACGTCGTCCGGGCCCTGCGGGGTGGCCGACATCGGCATGTAACTGAACTCGCCGGTCGCGAACCGCTTCCGGCGGTCTTCGACGATCAGGTGCTTGAGCTTGCGGAACCGCTCCGTGCCGTGGACGCGCCACATGTTGAGGTGGCCGTCGATCACCGGCACGTTGGAGACGACGACCTTCACCCGCGGATCGACGGCGCCGAGGATCAGCACGTGACCCCCGCTGTAGGAGATCCCCCAGGCACCGATGCGCTCACTGTCGACCTCTTCGAGGGTCTCGAGGAACGTGATCGCTGCCTTGTAGTCCTCGATCTGGTCCCACGGCTCGAGGTGCTGGCGGGGCTGGCCGTCGCTCGCACCCATCCGGCGGTAGTCGAACACGAGCGCCGCGAAGCCGCGCTTCACGAACTCCGCCGCGTACTGCGGCTGCCGCAGCTCCTTGACGTAGCACCAGCCACCGGCCATGACAACGGTCGGGAATGGTCCATCGCCGTCGGGCAGGTACAGGTCACCTCGCACGGTCTCGCCCTTGCTGAGGAACTCGACTTCTCTTGCGGCCATGCCGAACTCTCCGATCTGTTCATGCTGAGGACGCCGGGCGGCAGCGCGGAATTGCCGCGCGGGCCGGACGGCCGAGAGTGTGATGTGGCGACTGGGTTCCGTGATGCAGATCACCTGGGTGCCGTGATGCAGATCACCGTATGCCCGATGCCACGACAATGTCTAGTAGTAGTTAACAGGTCCGTCAAGCGCTTCTTCATTGCGCGCCACACCATGAGGAGATGACGTTCTGTGTCCGGTTTTGGTGGTGTCCGTGGTTGAACTCGGAACTATGGACACCAGCGGCTACTACAGCTAGCGTCCATGCCCACTGCACACTTCAACAATGGAGGAACGTGTTGGGGCCGAATGAGCAGGAGGGTCATCCTCGTCACCGGAGCGGCCGCGAGCGCTCCCACGCGTGCCTTACGCCTTCGCCACGAGTAGCCGACCTGGCCGAGACCGCACGGCAGGTGGAACGGCTCTCGATCGCCGGGCCTGGACGGCGGGGAGCGATGGTCCTGACGATCTCCGTCGTCGGCTGAAGGGCGTGCCCAACCTCGCCCGCTACAGCGCGCGGCCAAGAGCCGACTTCGCGCAGACACCTGCTCGACGTGGACTGGGTGGAGTCCGCCGACGTCAGCAACGCCGTACTTTTCCTGCTCTCCACGAGTCCCGCTACATCACAGGCGTAGCACTGCCGGTCGACGGGGGGAACCTTGCCCGCTGAGACCGGACGGGGACGACCCGAGGAGGCCCGTCCCGTCCGGAGTCAGAGCTGCATCGAGCCTCGCCTACCGACGACCACCCACAGCGACAGGCTCTCCTCCTCGTACGGGTTCGAGAGCCGATGCGGCGTCATGGAGTCGAAACTGACCGAGTCACCTGGTTCGAGCACGTAGTCGTCGAACGCTACCTGCACCCGAAGCCTCCCGGTGATGACGTATCCGTACTCCCGACCACCATGGTGAATGAAATGGTCGGGTGGACACGACTCACCGCCGGTCACATACGTGACGTGCAGGAAGTCGACGAAGGGGTCGTCACCGTTCGTGAGCCGCTCCCACGTCGCGCCCGACACCTGCAACCGCGCTCTGGCGTCGGCCCGCTGCAGCGGCGATTGCCTGCCCTCCCGCCCGCTGGCGAACAGCGGCACGGAGCCGTTGGCCGAACTGAACGGATGCCCGTCACGGTCGTTGCCGTTGGGCGGTTCCATGGCCGACGGCCCGGGCTCCGCGCTCACGACCTGCGAACTCCCGTCCGCGCCGGCTGGCCGCTGCGTGACCGCTTCGCCGGGCGATGACTCGTCCGCCATGAGTTCGTCCAGTGACAGCTCGAGCTCTGACACGATGGCGTACAACGTGCCGACCGAGGGTATCGCCTTCCCGAGTTCTACCTGGGACACGAAGCTCGGCGACACCTCAATACGCCTGGCCATCTCGCGCAAGCTCATCCCCCGCTGCATCCGTGCGACACGCAGGTGGGACCCGATGTCCTTCAGGTTCATGCGGCTGAGCTGCCTGTCATGTACGCCACTTTGGCTCCGATCTAGGTGGGCGGCAACGGCGTGTTCGGCTTCGGCCCGCTCGGACCGGTGCGGGCATCTGTGCGCAGTGCAGTCCGCGAACACTGATGAGAGTATGGTAACCAATACTGCACACTCGCGCTCGGTTGCACACCCTTCAGTCGGTATCCACCAGCCGAGATCGCCGTGGCTCCTGCGGATCGACGACGTCTTCCGCACGCAGGCCCCCACCCGCGACTTCACCGACCGGGCGACCTTCGCCGCGTTGACCGGCGCACTCCCCAGCCCAGTCCGACCGGTGGAGCCGAACGAGGTCGCGGCCACATACGCCTACCTCGCCTCGAAACGAGGCGCACCGGTCACCGGCGAGCCCTGAACGTCTCCGCTGGCGTGGTCGTGTACTGGGGGACCCCCATACAACTGATCGACCAGTCACAGGACATTTACTACGGCGTAAAAGTCTACCCGAGCCACCTCACGTGCAGTTCGGGCACACCACCTGCGGGAGACTTCACCACGGTTCGAACCTGTGGGCAGCACCGCTGAACCGAACGTCACCGGCCACCACTAGGTACCTCGCCGCGCGACTTACCTGGTCTCAGCAGGGGTAGACACATACTCCCGGCGGGTCCTGATAGCAGCCGAACGTTCCGTCGGGCAATGCGATGATGACGACCTCGACGGTCTGATCGGCATCTTCGGTGCTCTGCTGCGGCTCGTACTTGATGAGAGTTCCTGGGGGGACATCGTGGCCGAGGGTGCGGCCCACGATCAGGCCCACTTCGTACAGCCTGCTCTTGGCCTCTTCGGTGAGCCGCTGGACCCTCGCCAGGTCCTCAGTGTCGAGGGGAACGCGCTTCTGGTCGGTGATGTCGGTCATCATGAGTCCCTTCGGAGGCGATCCCGTGGCCGGATCGACTAGACCCAGAGTCGGCCTCGTTACCGCCGGCACGCATGAGTAACCCCTACTCAACCCTGAAGGGTGTCTTTAACCGCCAACAACAAGGGCCGTAGGTCCCTGCCTCCTGCCTCCACACGTCAAAGAGGACGAGGTGGCTCGGCTCCGTGCGCGCCAGCTCGCGCGTCACCCGGGCCCCGGCGGTTGCCCGCCGCTGCAAGGCAGCGAAGTCGAGGCGATCATCTCCACCGATCGTGATCTACAGAGGGTGAACCTTGACCCAATCCGCCGCATCTTTGCAGGTCACTTGACATCTCGTGACCCATTGATACTGTTTGCGCACGCGATGCGCCCCATGCGTCGTGGTTCCGTCGCCCGACCCGGGCTACCGGTGCGTACCGCCCTCATTTGCGGTGCGAGTTCACGGCAGTCCTTGTGCAGGGCCGAAGCGACTAATCGATCGGACATCCTCATATCGCGTTCGCTCCATCATGAACCTGGGCCGCAACGGGCCCTGTGTGCGGGCCTCAGCGGGCCTGCGATGGAAGCGACAACGCCGAGTCCGCCATCGCGCGGAGCCGGGGACCCAATGCGGGTGGCTCGAAGGGGACGGCCCTCCGGTAATGCCGCCTGCGGGGTGAATCGGCGCAGTATCCCTCCTGGTGAGGTGCGCCGTAGGGCGACTTCCAAGCCCGAATCCGTCAGCTAACCCGGTAGGCGTCTGGAAGAAGGAGTTCTCCCCTATCCAGCAAGCTGCTATCAAGAATTCCTGCGAGAAGATCCACGATCCCCGCCTCGCATGCCGAGGACCACGTGCCTGATGCTCCGGCTCGGCCGTTCCCGCGATAGTACGTGCGCGGTCGCCCCGCGAAAGCGGACTGCCCCCGTACACCACTCGCTGGTGACCTGTTGCTGCACATAGGTCCCAGCCCTTACCACCCTCACCTTCAGTTCTAAATCAGTGGCGGCGCCCGCTGTACGGGCGTCCACCGCCGAGTCCGCCCTGCGCGGAACCGGGGACCCACATTCGCGAGAGATCCGGATCAACGCGTCCGAACCGCCTCTCGCCCGGGGTGAATCGACGAACGCCATGGCCTCGTCGTAGGGCCGCTTCCAGGCCCGAATCCGTCAGCTAACCCGGTAGGCGGCATGGAAGAAGGAGACCTAGCTGTGCCAGTTCGACACCGCCTCACAGGCAAGAGCCGTGCCCTCCGGATGACAGGCGCCATGATCGTCGGGACGGCACTGGCTGCCGGCGTCAGCGTCGTGCATGCCGAGACCCACGAGAACACCGCAGACTCCAAGGTGGCGAAGGCGGCCACCGCCCAGTCCATCATCGACCTCGCCAAGGCGCAGATCGGCATCCAGGAGAACAGCGCCGGCGGCGGCACGAAGTTCCAGCAGTGGTACGCGGCCACAAACCAGGCCCGGCTGACCGTCCGACGGGACGGCGGCGCCGTGACCGACTACGTCAACGCCGCCTGGTGCGACATGTTCGTCTCCTGGCTCGGCGCCCAGACCGGAGCGAAGGGATTCGGAGCGGACGCTTACACCGTCGCGCACGCCGAATGGTTCCAGAAGCAGGGTCGATGGGGCAGTACGCCCAAGCCGGGCGCGGTCGTGTTCTACTCGATGAGCGGCAGCGGCGGCATCGACGGCATCGATCACGTAGGACTCGTCGTCAAGGACAACGGCGATGGAACGATCCAGAGCGTGGAAGGCAACACCAGCAACGCGGTTCTGGAACGCCAGCGTCCCGTCAGCATGGTCGTCGGCTACGGATACCCCGCCTACCTGAAGTAGGCGCTCAAGGTCATGTTGGAGTCGGCGAACCGCCGCTCCTAAGTGGTCGGATCTCGAAGTCCTTCGGGGGTTGATCAGGTGGTCAGGGCGACAGAGGATTCTTCTTGTCGGTCGGCGGGTGTGTGTCGGTCGAGTCTGGCCAGCAGATCGTCCAGGTCGGAGGTGGTGAACTTCCACTGGAACGGCTGTGCCGTGGCGTTGTAGCGGTCTTCGAATGCTCGGAGCCGGTCCCGGACCTGGTTGAGGTCCGTGAAGTCGTTGGGTGTGACGACCTTGCGCTGGACGATCGAGAAGAAGATCTCGATCTGGTTCGTCCAGGAGGCGTGAACGGGGGTATGGACCATGACCGCGTTCGGAAACGCTGTGATGAGACGGTCGATGGCCTTCTTCCCCCGGTGGGAGGAGCCGTTGTCGACGATCCAGAAGACGCGTTTCGCGCTCGCATAGGGCTTCGGTGGTCATGACCTGGGCGACCAGGTTCATGAAGGGCACGATGCCGGTCTTCGGCTCGCAGCGGCCGAAGACCTGCGCGCGGTGGACGTCGTAGGCGGCCAGGTAGGCCAGCGCGCCGCCGCGGTCGTATTCGTGGTTGACGCGCATCGACCGGGCCTGACCTGGTGCCAGGGTCGGGTGGCAGCGGCAGCGCGATTGGATGGAGGTCTTCTCGTCCGCGGAGATCACATACTCGTTTTCGCTCAGCGGGACGCCGTCGAAGGTGCGGGCGTACAGATCCATCACGCGCGCGGCCTTGGACCGGAAGTTCGGGTCGCGCACGAAGATCCAGGACCGGTACTGCCAGGGCTTGAGCGCGTCGTCCTTGAGCCAGCGCCGCACAGTGGAGGGGGAGATCGACCCGGCGATGGACCGGGCGACCACCTCGCGGGCCAACTCCGGACACGACCAGCGCGACAGAGGCGCGCCGGTCCCGGCGGGTAACTGACAGGCCAGCGCCTTGACCTCGGCAACCTGCAACGGTGTGAACGAGATCGGGCGGCCGGACCGCTTACGGTCGGCGAGGGCAGGCAGCCTGCCTTCGGCGAACCGGCCCCGCCAGGTGCGCACCGTATCCAGATGCATCCGCGTCTGCGCGGCTATCCGGGCATTGGAGCGACCCCGGGCCGCCAACAGCACGATGGTTGCCCGCTGCCGGGCCTGATACGGGGTCTTGTGACCGTAGGCCAACTTCTTCAGCCGGTGGCGCTCCGAGGCGGTCAGCGCGACGGGCACCGCGGAGGCAAGAGGCACGAGATGAAAACGGCCGATCTTTCGGGGGCGACGGGGAACGGGTCGACGCTAGGCCGCGTCCGTCCCCGTATCCTGCGACGCCACGCCAACGCTCCAGGCACTGCGCCCGAGTTGCTTTCGGGGAGGGACTCCCCCGATCCTGATTCCGTCCCCGACGGCGTGTGGGCGGGCGTCGACGCGCTGTAGGCCCTCCACCAGAGGCACCGAGATGGGGGTCCGGTCGGAAGCCATGCGGCGATTGTCAGTGCCGTCTGCAAGGCTGCTACGCGACACGGGCGATCAAGAACCGAGGAGTGCAGGATGAGCACGAAGGCTGGCGGGACGTTCGACCTCACATCGTTCGAGCCGGAGGTGCTCGACGAAGGCCCGGGCGCCGCGCTTGGCCGAGTGCGGATCACCAAGACCTTTCAGGGCGGCCTGGCCGGCACCAGCACAGTGATCATGCTGTCGGTGGCCGATACCGAGGGCGGTCCCGCTGCCTATGTCGCTGTGGAGCGATTCACAGGCGAGCTCGAGGGCCGGAACGGCTCCTTCGTCCTCCAGCACAGCGCACCCGGCAGCCATGGCGAGCAGCTCGCGATCCGCGTTGTCCCGGGAACGGGCTCCGGTGACCTCGTGGGGATCACGGGTGCCTTCGAGATCATCCAGTCCGACGACGGCAGCCACTCCTACGTCTTGGAATACACGCTGGGCTGACGAATGCCCGCCTCGCCGTCCAGACCTTCAGCCGAGCACCAGTCGCGGAGCTCCTGCGCCCGCTGACGAGTAGCCGAGAGTCCTTCGATGCCTGGGCCAGGGCCTGCCCACTCGTCAACCCCCGAAGGACTTCGAGCGTCGACCACTGAGACGCTACGGTGGCCCGATCCCGGCCGGCAGCACGAACTGTTGGCCGCGATCGGGTCATTGCATTGGTCAACAGGAAGTAGGCGCTGAACTGGCTCCTGAGAGACCAGCTCCAGCCGTGAAGTCGACGATAACGTCGGCGCGTTCGGCTGGTGCGGTCAGCAACTGGTCACGCTGCCGTCCCGGTCTCTGATGAGGAATTTGAATCGACCGGCGCGTTCTCCCAGGTCCATGAGCAGGTTGCGGGCCTGCTGCGCGGTCCAGGCCCCGGTCGGGTGGGTGGTGACGCCGAGGATGTGGACGCGGCATGTCTCGATCTCCATCACGAAGAACACAGACAGACGCTTGAGGAACACGGCGTCGACGCGCAAGTCCGGAACCGTCCAGCTCCCATCATCGCGACGCCCGTGAGACCCGTGACCCCGTGCTTGCTCGCCACGTACGGCGTCAGGAAGGGCAGGCCCTTCAGCCGGCCAACTGAAGGCCTGCGACGCCCCCCGGGAGCTTCGACTCTCGGATGCGTTTTCCGGTCGTTCAACCTGTTCGCGCTGATTCGTCGCCAGGTCGGGGGCTTCCCGCGTCCGGATGCTCAACCGAGGCGAGCCAGGATCTCGTCGTGGAGGAGGCCATTGGTGACGATTGCGCAGCCGGCGTCAGGGCGGGCGATGCCCTCCAGGTCGGTGACCCGGCCACCGGCCTCCTCGACGATCACGAGGCTGGGAGCGATGTCCCAGATTTCTCCCCAGGGGTCGAGCGCGGCGTCCATACGGCCCTCGGCGACGAGCATGTGTCCCCAGAACCCGCCGACGCTGAATTGGGAGTTCGCCTCTCCTTGGATCTCGGTGATCGCGGGTACGCGGCCCCGCTTGTTCCATTCCTGCAGGGCCGCATACCCGATCAGCGCTTCGCCGAGAGTGCCGACCCCCGACACCTTGATACGCCTGCCGTCGGCGTACGCGCCCTGCCCGCGGGCGGCCCACCAACGGCGCCCCATCGCCGGAGCCGACACCACGCCGACGACTATTTCGCCCGCCGACTCCAACGCGATAAGGGTCGCGAAGACCGGTATGCCGCGGACGTAGTTGCTCGTGTAGTCGAGCGGGTCGAGGATCCACCGCCGCGAATTGACGGCGTCGCCTGTGGTCTCGCCGGCCTCCTCGCCCAGGACCCCGTCGCCGGGCCGGTGCTCGGCGAGGAGCGCGCGGAGCGCCGCCTCGGTCTCAATGTCCACCTGAGTGACCAGGGAGCGATCGGGTTTCGCCTGCACGCGCAGGTCGGGATGGTCGAAGTGGAGCAACGTGATCTCGTCGGCCCGGTCGGCTAGGGCTTGTGCCAGGGTAAGGTCGTCCATGTTCCGATCTTCCCAAAAAGCACGAGGTCCTTGAGACAACGTGACCTGGTG
>JAOPYK010000305.1 GCA_025964695.1 Streptosporangiaceae bacterium
CCAAGCAACGGCTGATCTGGGCGGCCCGAGGGTGGCGGACAGGGTGGCGGACGAGGCGGACGAGGCGGACGGGGCGGCCGGGCCGGGCGGCGACGGCGGGGAGGGGCCCGATGAGCGGTCCTGAGCCGGACGTTCTGGTGCGGGTCGAGGGTGTCTACAAGCACTTCCCGATCAAGCAGGGGATCGTCTTCAAGAAGGAGGTCGCCCGGGTCCACGCGGTGGACGGGGTGGATCTGCTGGTGCGCCGGGGCGAGACCCTCGGGGTCGTGGGGGAGAGCGGCTGCGGGAAGTCCACGCTGGCGCGCTGTATCACCGGGCTGCACCGGGTGACCGAGGGCCGGATCCTGTTCGAGGGCGCCGACATCACCCGGTTGTCCAGGGCCGGCATGAAGGCGTTCCGCCGGGACGTGCAAATGATCTTCCAGGATCCGTACGGCTCGCTGAACCCGCGGCGCAGGGTCGGGTCGATCATCGGGGATCCGTTCGCGATCCACGGCATCGCCGACGGTACGGACCGCAAGACGAGGGTGCAGGCACTCATGGAGCTCGTGGGCCTCAACCCCGAGCACTACAACCGGTTCCCCGCCGAGTTCTCCGGCGGCCAGCGGCAGCGCATCGGGGTGGCCCGGGCGCTGGCGCTGCGGCCGAAGCTGATCGTGTGCGACGAGCCGGTGTCGGCGCTGGACGTGTCGATCCAGGCGCAGGTCATCAACCTGCTGGACGACCTGCAGAACGAACTCGGCCTGACGTATGTGTTCATCGCCCATGACCTGTCGATCGTCCGCCATGTGAGCGACCGGGTGGCGGTGATGTACCTGGGCCGCATCGCCGAGCAGGCCGACGCGGAGGAGCTCTACGGCAGGCCCCGTCATCCGTACACCAACGCGCTGCTTTCGGCGGCGTCGGTGGCCGATCCGGATCTGGCCGAGCGACGGCAGCGCATCGTGCTCACCGGTGACGTGCCCTCCCCGATCGACCCGCCGCCGGGCTGCCGGTTCCATCCGCGCTGCCCCAAGGCCCAGCCGGTGTGCATCAGCGACGAGCCGTGGCTGGTCACCCGGCAGGGCGATCCGCCGGACCATCTGACCGCGTGCCATTTCCCGGTCGATCCGGGCGAGGACCTGGCCCGGGAGCACGCGGTCATCGAGCAGGAGTCCACCGAACCTGCACTCCCGGAGGCCGATTCATGACCGTCTTCACCGACCTCGAGGCCGAGAGCGTTCCGCCCGATCCCGGCAGTACGGGCACCGAACCGGCGAAGGTGCAGGGAAAGTCGCCCTTCCAGCTCGCCTGGACGCGGTTCAGACGCGACCGGCTGGCCGTGGCGTCGATCGTGGTGCTGGCCTTGATCGCGGCGTTCGCGCTGGCCGCACCACTGTTCGCCGCCTGGACCGGGCACACCTACGATGCCACCTACCCCAGGACCGGACTCGACATCGACGGCCTGCCGAGGGGGCCCGGCCGGCAGTTCTGGCTGGGTGCCGACCAGCTAGGCCGGGACGTGCTGGTGCGCGCGGCCTACGGCGCCCGGATCTCGCTGGTGGTGGGCATCTCCTCCTCGCTGCTGGCCACCTTCTTCGGCGTGGTGTTCGGGGTGCTGTCCGGTTTCGTGGGCGGGGCGGCCGACACGATCCTCGCCCGGTTCATGGACATCACCCTGGCGCTGCCCTACCTCCTGGTCGCGATCGTGCTGGCCACCACGTTCCAGGTGACCTCGGTCCTCGCGAGCCTGTCGATGACCATCCTGGTCATCGCGTTCTTCTCGTTCGCCGCCACCGGCCGCATCCTGCGCGGCCAGGTCATCTCGATCAAGGAGAAGGAGTACGTCGAGGCGGCTCGCTCGCTGGGTGCGGGCAAGCTGCGGATCATGTTCGTCGACCTGCTGCCCAACCTGATCGCGCAGATCACCGTCCTGGCCTCGCTGCTAATCCCCACCGCGATCGTCTTCGAGGCGACCCTGTCGTTCCTCGGCGTCGGGGTCAGGGCCCCGATGCCCAGCTGGGGCAGCATGCTCGGTGAGGGCAGCGACGTCTTCGAGACCGCGTGGTGGCTGCTCGCCGTGCCCGGTGTCCTTCTGCTGCTGACCACACTGTCGTTCAACCTGCTGGGTGACGGGATCCGCGACGCCCTCGACCCCCGCAGCGACCGGCTCCTCGGGGGGAAGTAGATGCTGCGCTTCGTCGTCCGCAGGATGCTCTACGCGGTGCTGGTGCTGTGGCTGGTCTCCACCGCGGTCTTCACGCTGCTCCAGATCTCCCCGGTGCCGGTCGAGCGGATCATCGGCGGCCCCCGGGCGACCACCGAGACGCTCCAGCAGATCCGGCACAACCTCGGGCTCGACCAGCCGGTGCCGGTGCAGTACTGGGACTTCCTCGCCAGGCTCGTGCACGGAGACCTCGGCTACTCCTACATCAACCAGACGCCGGTCACCCAGCTGATCGGTGACCGGCTGCCCACCACGCTGTGGCTGGTGGCGGGGGCCGGCATCATCTGGTTCGTGGGCGGCGTCACCACCGGGGTGCTCAGCGCCACCCGGGTGCGGAGCTGGATCGACCGGGTGTCCACCGCCTTCGTGCTGGTCGGCCTGTCCACCCCGCCGTTCGTCATGGCGCTGGTGCTGCTCTTCGTCTTCGCCACCGCCCTGGGGAAACTGGGTGTGCGGTTCTTCGAGGCGGGGCCGCCACTGCAGGAGCACTTCCTCCAGCGGATCATCCTGCCCTGGGTGGGGCTGGCGTACCTCATGGTGGCGGCCTACACCCGGCTGACCCGGGGGTCGATGCTCGACGTGCTCGGGGAGGACTACATCCGGACCGCGCGCGCCAAGGGGCTCTCCGAGAAACGAGTGGTCTACCGGCACGGGCTGCGGTCGGCGCTCACTCCCGTGATCACCCAGTTCGGCATCGACATCGGGGCCCTGATCGGCTCCACGATCGTCACCGAGAAGGTCTTCGGGCTGCAGGGCATCGGGCAGCTGGTATATCAGTCCATTTCGGTGGGGGACACCCCGGTGATCGTCGGGGTCACCCTACTGGTCTCCTTCTTCGTCATCCTCGCCAACCTGATGGTCGACATCGGTTACTCGTTCCTGGACCCGAGGGTCCGGCTGGGCTGACGCACCTTGTTGGCGAACCGCCAACAAAGCTTGCCCCGGCGGGCGGTGTGCGCAAGTATCTACTTACCGCCGAGGGCGCGGGTTGCGGCGAGGAGGCCCGGATGGAGATCACCAGCACGCCGGCACGGGACCGGTCGGTGCTCAGGCTCGTCGGCACCGAGCCCGCCCTCCTGCTGGGCGCGGGCCGGGCGCTGATGCTCCAGGTCGCCCACCCCAAGGTCGCCCAGGGGGTCGCCGACCACAGCGACTTCCGCGACAGGCCGCTGCCCCGGCTGTTCGGCACCCTGGACTTCCTCACCATCGTGACGCTTGGCACCGAAGAGGAAGCCGACCGGATCGGCGCGGTCATCCGCCGCGTGCACGAACGCATCACCGGTCCCGGCTACTCGGGCAACGATCCGGAGCTCCAGGTCTGGGTCAACGCGACGCTCATCGACGCGGCGCTCTACGTCTACGAGGAGGTCCTGCGCCGCCCGAGCGGGGACGTCGCCGAGGAGTACGTCCGCCAGGCCGCGATGGTGGCCGACGTGCTCGGCTGCCCGCCCGGCACCCAGCCCGCGGACCTGGCGTCCTTCCGCGCCTACATGGACCGGATGATCGCCACACTGGAGGTGTCCGACACCGGCCGCGACGTGGCCCGCGCCGTGCTCTCGGGCCGCGGGGTGTGGTACCTGTGGCCCGCCCTGTCGCTGAACCGGCTGATCACCACCGGGCTGCTGCCCGAGCCGCTGCGCACCCAGTTCGGGCTGGAGTGGAGTCCGGCCCGCGAGCGGGCACTCCGGTTCCTGCTCCGCACCGGTACGTTCTGCTACCTCCTGGTCCCTGGACGGCTGCGGCGCTCGCCCCAGCATCTGGCCCTGCGCCGGTCCCGCCGGCGGGTCGCCCGCCGCGCGGGCACCTCCCGGTGACCGCCACACTGGTGGGATGACGCGGGCGCACCCCCGCGCGGAAGGGGACCGGCTGTCATGCATGATCGAAGGCCGCACGTACGGCCGGTGAAGGAACGCGATCTCCCGCAGGTCGCCAAGGTCGCGGCCGCCAACGGCGAGCAGGGCCCGTCCTCCGCCGCCGACGCCGGATACGTCGGCCACCTCAGGCGGCACGGCGGCTTCCTGGTGGCGGAGCTGGACGGCACGGTGGCCGGGTACTGCGGCACCCGCCCGGTCGGCACCGCGACCATGCTGTGCGACCTGTTCGTCGACCCGGCCCGCCAGAGCTCGGGCATCGGACGCAGCCTGCTCGACCAGGCGCTGGACGGCCGCACGGAGATCTTCACCTTCAGCTCACGCGATCCGCGGGCGATGCCCCTCTACGTCCGGTACGGCCTGGTTCCGCGCTGGCCGCTGCTCTACCTGGCGGGGGCGGCCGCCGCGGTGCCGTACCCTCCGGGGTTGCGCGCCCGCGCGGTGCCCGCCGGCCGGGCCGCGGACACCGAGCGCGGGCTCACCGGCACCGGCCGGGACGCCGACCACGCGTTCTGGGCGACGATGCCGGGGGCCACCGGGCTGGTCGTCGAGCGGGACGGCGAACCCGTCGCCGCCGGTGCCGGGGAGAACGCGGCGGGTTCGGGAGTGCTCAGGCACCTCGCGGTCGCCGCTGGAGCCGATGTGGCCCCGGTCACGGCGGCCGCTCTGGCCGGCCTCGGATCCGCGAACGTGCGGGCCTGCCTGCCTGGGCCGCACCCCGCGCTGCGCGGCCTGCTGACGGCCGGCTGGCGGATCGAGGAGCACGACCACCACATGTCCACCCACGACGGCCTTGTCGATCCCCGTCAGGTCCTGTCCCCGGCGCTCGCCTGAACCCGCCCGCCGCGTCTCCCGCCCGTGTGCGAGGGCGGGAGACGCGGCGGACCGGGTCAGAGGGAGAGACCGAGGAGGGCGTCGGCGAGGGCGCGGACCTGGGCCGGGGCAGCGGGGTCGGCACTCTCACCGGCCAGCGCCCGGCCGGCCCAGTGGTCCACGGCGGCCAGCGCCGCCGGAGCGTCCAGGTCGGCGGCCAGCCGGCGCCGGACCTCGTCGAGCAGCGGCCCGGCGGGAGGCCCGTCGGGCAGGCCCACGGCCTCGCGCCAGCGCGCCAGCCGGACCTGGGCGGCCGCCAGCTGGGGAGCGGTCCACTCCCAGTCCGAGCGGTAGTGATGGGCCAGCAGTGCCAGCCGGATCGCCATCGGGTCGGTGCCCGCGCGGCGCAGCTCCGACACGAAGACCAGGTTGCCCTTGGACTTCGACATCTTCTCGCCGTCCAGGGCGACCATGCCCGCGTGCACGTAGGCCTGGGCGTGCGGCCGCTCGCCCGTGGCCACCTGAGCGTGCGAGGCGCCCATCTCGTGATGCGGGAAGGCCAGATCGGACCCGCCGCCCTCGACGTCGAAGGTCATGCCCAGGTACTCGATGGAGATGGCGCAGCACTCGACGTGCCAGCCGGGCCGGCCCCGGCCCATCGGGGAGTCCCAGGCCGGCTCGCCGGGCCGTTCGGCCTGCCAGAGCATCGCGTCGAGCGGGTCCTTCTTGCCGCGCCGTTCGGGGTCGCCGCCGCGCTCGGCGAACAGCGGCAGCATCTGCTCCGGGGCCAGCCCGCTGACCTGGCCGAAGCCGGGGTCGGAACTGATCGGGAAGTAGACGTCGCCGTCCACGTCGTAGGCGGCGCCCTTGGCCCGCAGCCTCTCGATGAACTCGACGATCAAGGGAATCGCCTCGACCGCGCCGACGTAGTGGTCGGGCGGCAGGATGCGCAGCGCCGTCATGTCTTCGCGGAACAGCCCGATCTCGCGTTCGGCCAGCTCCTGCCAGTCCTGCCCGGTCTCGCCGGCCCGTACCAGCAGCGGATCGTCGACGTCGGTGACGTTCTGCACGTAGTGAACGCGGTGACCGGCGTCCCGCCAGACCCGGTTCACCAGGTCGAAGGCGAGATAGGTCGCCGCGTGCCCGAGGTGGGTGGCGTCGTAGGGGGTGATTCCGCAGACGTACATCCGCGCGGTGGCACCGGGGTCGGTCGGCCGTACCGAGGCCGTGCCGGTGTCGTACAGGTGTAGTTGCAAGCCCGTTCCGGGCAGTCCGGTGTCCGCCAGGGGGGGCACCTCGGGTGCGGGCCACGATTGCATGCGCAGAAGCCTATCCATGCTCCATATGTGCCTTCGCGGGCAGATCGCCCTTTCGCGTGCGGCGGCCGGGATCGCCCGGTGCAGGGCCCCGGACGGTTCGCCCGGGGCCCTGCCGCAGGTCATCCCTCGATGCGGTGCTGCGTCCAGAACGCCGTGAGGTCGGTCGAGGTGGCCGCCTGCGCGGCGGCCTTGAAGGTATGTGACCGCGTGCCGGCAGCCCGCCCCGATCCCGCAACTCCCGGTACCGGCGGTGCGGCGTCTCAGTCGGCCGGGCCGGTCGCCTCGCGCCAGACCACGGCGATCCGGGCGACGTCCACCCGGGACCGCACGCCCAGCTTGCGGAACGTGCGGGTCAGCGCGGCCTCCACGGTCTTGACGCTGACGAACAGCCGGGACGCGATCTCGCGGTTGGTCGCGCCCTCCGCGACGAGTGCGGCGACCCTGCGCTCCACCCCGCTGAGGGTGCCGAGCAGATCGGTCTCGGCGACTGGGGCGCCGGACGGCACGTCCAGCCAGTCGAACTCGGCGTCCACCAGGCTCAGCCATGGACGTGCCTCGGCCCGGGCGAAGATCCGCCGGGCCTGCTGGAGTGGCGCGCGGGCCCCTTCGGTGTCCGCAGCGCGGATCCGGATCCGGCCCAGTGCGAGCAGGGTGCGGCCCTCCTCGAGCGGATACGGCAGCCCGGCGAGCGTTCCGGCGGCCCGCTCGAGCTCGGCCGCCGCCACGTCCAGGTCCCCGCGCGCCTGCGTCACCAGGGCCGACGCCCGGTCCAGTGTGGCGAGCAGACCGCGTCGGCCCAGCGCGGCCGCCTGCGCCCGGGTGTGCTCGATGAGCTCGGCCGCCTCGTCGGCGCAGCCCGTGCCGGCCAGCGCTTCGGCCAGGTCGGGCTGCCAGCGGCGTATCGCGGGGTCCCCGAGCCCCTGCCCGGTCTCGAGCCGGCGGACCAGGCGCAGCGCCATGGCGGCCTGGACGGTCTCGCCCCTCATCAGCCGTACGTGACCCACCGCGTGCAGGGTCCGCGGCAGGAACAGCAGGTCACTGTCGTCCTCGCTGTGCCGCTGCGCCCGTTCCGCGGCGGCGAGGGCCCGGTCGGGGCAGCCGCCCGCGGCCTCGGCCAGCGCGACCGCGTACCAGGCCGGGCCCTGGCTCAGCCCGCTGTCCTCGGCCAGCCGCAGGCACTGCCGGGCGAGGTCGAGAGCGCGCGCGCAGCGCCCCCGGTGCACCTCGACCTGCGCCAGGCTGTGCAGGCACATGCACAGGCTCTCCACGGCGCCGCGCTGCCGGACCGCGTAGGTGAGGGCCCGCAGCTCGGTCCGGGCGTCCTCCAGCCGGTCCTGGAGCAGGTGGTGGCGGTGCTTGAGATAGGCGGGCCCGTTGTGGTCGAAGACGACCCGGGGGTCCTGCGGCTCTGCCAGGGCCCGTGCCAGCGTCCGCTCGGCGTCGGGGTGGCCCAGATACAGCTCGGTGTGGGCCTGCTTGGTCAGCGCGAGCAGCTCGGTGCGCCGGTCCCCGGCCTGGGCCGCCAGGGCTGCCGACCGGGCCGCCTGGGTGTGCGCGTCCGGGGCCGAGCCCTTGACCATCCACGCCCGCCAGGCGAGCCGGTAGTGCAGTTGCGCCAGGAGCCCGGGGTCCCCGGACGCGTCGGTGAGGGCCAGCGAGAAGACGTCGTCGACCTCGGCCAGCGCCTGACCACAGGAGTCGATGACGATGATCCAGGCCCGGACGCGTTCGGCCGGGGTCCCGGCGCAGGCCAGCACGTCGTGCGCGATCCGGCGGGCCAGCGCGAACTCGCAGGCGGCCACCGCGTCCTCGGCCGCCGTGAGCCGCCGGTCCGCCTCACCGGACGGGTCCCCGGCCGGCGTCCGGTCCGCGGCGAGCTGCCCGAGGCGCGCCGCCGTCGCCGGTGCCCCGCGCCGCCGGGCGGCGGTGGCGGCCTCGCTCAGCGTCGCGGCGACCTGCGCGTCCCGCTCGGGCGTCACCAGGGCCAGGTGACGGGCCCGCTCCACCGGATCGTTGACGGCGTCGGCGAGCGCCGTGTGCGCGCGCAGCCGGTTCTCCACCGGCGACTCCGCGTACAACACCGCCGACAGCAACGGATGAGTGAACCGCACGGCGTCGCCCGTCCCGGCCTGCACGATGCCGTCCCGCTCGGCCTCGGCGACATCGCCGGCGGCCTGCTCGCGCCCGGTGGCCTCCAGCAGCCGGATCGTGGGGCGGGCCGCGGCACTGGCCGTCAGCAGCGTCTGCTGCGCGCCGGGGGACAGCGCGCGGAGCCGGCCGAGCATGAGGGTGCGCAGGCTCCCAGGGACCGGCAGCGGCGCGGCCGGGTCCAGGGGCTCCCCGCTCTCACAGAGCGCCCGGCCCAGCTCGAGGGCGAAGAACGGGTTGCCGCCGCTGGCCTCGTGGATCTTCGCCAGCACCGGCCGGGGCAGGTCCAGCCCGATATGGTCGCCGAGCAGCGCGGAGATCTCCGCGGCCGTCATCGGCGGCACCCGCAGCGACAGCAGCGGCGGCGGCCCGAAGGCGCCCTGGGCGGGCGGCCCCGTGGTCTCGGCCCGGACGGCCGCGACCGCGTTGAGCGGCAGGTCCCCGGCCCGCCGGGCGACGAAGGCGAGCAGTTCCGCGCTCGGGTCGTCCAGCCACTGGGCGTCGTCGATGACGATGAGCACCGGGCGGCTCTCGCACAGCACCCGGAACGCGGACAGGACGGCGACGCGCAGGGACAGGCCGTCCCGCTCGCCGGCCGGGCCGTTGCGCCGCAGCAGCGCCGACTCGAGCACGGTGCGTTCGTGCGCGGGCAGGATCCGCAGGACCTCGTCGCCGGTCTCGGCGAGCAGGTCGATGAGGCCGAGAAAGGGCAGATGGCGTTCGGTCTCGGACGGCGAGCACCGCAGGACCTCGTGCCCCGCCCCGGCGAACTCGGTGGTCAGCACGGACAGCAGGGTCGACTTGCCAATGCCCGCGGGCCCGGCGAGCAGCACGCTGCCGCCCTTGCCGAGATGGGCTCGCGCGCGCACCAGCAGCGGGTTCATGCGGACCACGGCCTGGGTACGGCGTCCCCGGTGGGCATGGCGGTGCTCCACCGGGGGCGGCGGGATTCCGCCGCCGCCGGTGATTCCCCCGGTCGGCCCAGACGCAACTCTCATGGCGCGGGTCCTCCGCACGCTGTTCGGGTCCAGCGGGTGAGTCCGGCGCGAAGGTAACCCTCGTGCGATCTTCTCGTCAACGCCCGGTTGCGTGATCGTCCGGATCCGGCCCGTGAGCGGTGTCATCGCTCACATCGGGTACGGCTCGAAGCGGGATACGGCTCAGACCGGGGGACCGGCGCTGCCGGGGCCGCGGCGGCGCAGGTAGCGTTCGAACTCCCGGGCGATCGCCTCCCCGGAGGCCTCGGGCAGCTCGGCGGCGTCCTTCTGCTCCTCCAGCGCCCGCACGTACTCGGCCACCTCGGTGTCCTGCTCGGCCAGCTCGTTGACGCCGTTCTCCCAGGCTCGGGACTGCTCGGGCAGGTCACCGAGCGGGACGGTGACGTCCAGGAGGTCCTCGACGCGGTGCAGGAGCGCCAGGGTCGCCTTGGGGGAGGGCGGCTGGGCGACGTAGTGCGGGACCGCGGCCCACAGCGACATGGTGCTGAGGTCGGCCCGGGAGCAGGCGTCCTGCAGGACGCCCAGGATGCCCGTGGGCCCCTCATAGCGGGCGGGTTCGAGGTTCAGCAGGGTGGACAGGCCCAGATCGGAGGAGGAGCCGGTCACCGGCACCGGCCGGGTGTGCGGCGCGTCGGCCAGCAGCGCGCCCAGCAGCACGACGGTCCCGGCCTCCAGCTCCAGCATCAGGCCCAGCAGCTCACGGCAGAACGACTTCCAGCGCATGTTCGGTTCGATGCCGCGGATCAGGATCACGTCCCGGCCGGAGTCGGGCACCCGGGCCCAGGAGATCCGCGTGGTCGGCCAGTTGATCCGGCGGGTGTCGCCCTCGAGTTCCACCGTGGGACGGGTCACCTGGAAGTCGTAGTAGTCCTCCGGGTCCAGCTCGGCGACGGGGGTCGCGTCCCAGGCCTCCTCCAGATGCTGGATGACCCCGCTGGCGGCCTCTCCCGCGTCGTTCCAGCCCTCGAAGGCGGCGACCACCACCGGATCGACGAGCTCCGGTACGTTCTCGAGCTCGATCACGTGCAGCCTCCCTCCCGAACATCGGCCGCACCAGCCCGGGCGCGCGCCCAAGATCGGCCAGTACAACCCTATGTCCTAGAGGGCCCTACCCGGCCGCCTCGGGTTGGATTGCCCTCTGACCGGGCGCGACCCGCCCGCCCGCCCGCCGGACGCGAGGGCCCGCGAGCGGCCCCCGCGCCCGGGGCCGCCCGCCGGGCGCCTGCCGTTACTTGCCGTCGGTGGTGTGCACGATCAGCACGTCGCAGGGGGAGCGGTGCGACAGGTTCGCCGGCACCGAGCCGAGCAGCCGGCCGGCCAGGCTGTTCAGGCCGCGGTTGCCGACGACGACCAGGTCGGCCTTCCGCTCGCTCGCCACCCGGCTGATGACGTCGACGGCGTCGCCCTCGACGGCCACCTGCTCGATGTTCCTCGCGCCCGCGGCGACCGCCCGCTCCCGGGCGGCGCGCAGCGCGTCGTCCGCGGGGGTGGAGCCCTGCACCTTGTAGGCGAGATCGCCCAGCCGGTCGGCGGCGCTGAGCCGCTCCTTCTCGGGCATCGGGTGGTAGGCCGAGGCGAGTAGCAGGGTGGCGCCGGTGGCGGCGGCCAGCCCCGCGGCCTTCTCGACCGCGAGGAACGAGGACGACGAGCCGTCGGTGCCGACCAGAATGGTGCTGTACGCGCTCATGGCCGCTCCTTACCAGTGAGTAGTTTGCTGAGGGGAACCGTAGCGTCATCTGCCCGGCCCGTCACGGGATGAACGCGTTTCGGCGGTGACTCCGATCGCAGTCGTGATCGCGGGGCGCCCGCCGGTGTTCGCCATATGGACACCGGGACGGGTTCGGCGGGGCTCCCGATAGGCTGTCGTCCTATGAGTGCTTCCCCTGAATCCCTGCGTCAGGCCCTCCGTGAACGTGTCGTCGTGGCCGACGGAGCGATGGGGACGATGCTTCAGGAGCAGGACCCCACGCTGGAAGATTTCCAGGGCCTGGAGGGCTGCAACGAGGTCCTCAACGTCACCAGGCCCGACATCGTGCGGTCCGTGCACCAGGCCTACTTCGACGTCGGCGTCGACTGCGTCGAGACCAACACCTTCGGCGCCAACCTCAGCAACCTCGGCGAGTACGACATCCCCGAGCGGATCGAGGAGCTGTCGGAGGCGGGCGCCCGCATCGCGCGCGAGGTCGCCGACGCCTACTCCACCCCGGACCGGCCGCGCTGGGTGATCGGCTCGATCGGCCCCGGCACCAAGCTGCCCACCCTCGGCCACGTGCCGTTCGCCGGGCTCCGCGACGCCTACGAGCGCAACGCGGCCGGGCTGCTGGCCGGCGGCGTGCACGCCATCCTGATCGAGACCTGCCAGGACCTGCTCCAGGTCAAGGCCGCGGTCATCGGCACCAAGCGCGCCATCGCCAAGGCCGGCACGGACACCGTCCTCATCGCCCAGGTCACCATCGAGCAGAACGGCGCCATGCTGCTCGGCTCCGAGATCGGCTCCGCGCTCACCGCCATCGAGCCCCTCGAGGTCGACCTGATCGGCCTCAACTGCGCCACCGGCCCGGCCGAGATGAGCGAGCACCTGCGCTACCTCGCCCGGCACTCCCGCCTCGGGCTGTCGGCCATGCCCAACGCCGGCCTGCCCCAGCTCACCGCGGACGGCTCCTACTACCCGCTGACCCCCGGCGAGCTCGCCGACGCGCACGACACCTTCACCCGCGACTACGGGCTGTCCCTGGTCGGCGGCTGCTGCGGCACGACCCCCGAGCACCTCAGGCAGGTCGTCGAGCGGGTACGGGGCCGGCAGGTCGCCGCCCGCAAGCCCCGCCCGGAGGCCGGAGCCTCCTCGCTCTACCAGCACGTGCCGTTCCGCCAGGACACCTCCTATCTGGCGATCGGCGAGCGCACCAACGCCAACGGCTCCAAGCTCTTCCGCGAGGCCATGCTGGCCGAGCAGTGGGACGAGTGCGTCAGGATCGCCCGCGACCAGGCCCGCGACGGCGCGCACCTGCTCGACGTCTGCATCGACTACGTCGGCCGGGACGGCGTCCGCGACATGAAGGAGATCGCGTTCAGGTTCGCGACCGCCTCCACCCTGCCCATCGTGCTCGATTCCACCGAGGCGCCCGTCATCCAGGCCGGCCTGGAGATGCTCGGCGGCCGCTCGGTCATCAACTCGGTCAACTACGAGGACGGAGCGGGCCCCGACTCCCGCATCGGCCGGCTGATGCCGGTGATCAAGGAGCACGGCGCCGCCGTCATCGCGCTGACCATCGACGAGGAGGGCCAGGCCCGAACCGCCGAATGGAAGGTACGGGTCGCCACCCGGCTCATCGAGGACCTCACCCTGAACTACGGCATGCGGGCCGAGGACATCATCATCGACGCCCTCACCTTCCCCATCGCGACCGGCCAGGAGGAGACCCGCCGGGACGGCGTGGAGACGATCGAGGCGATCCGGGAGATCAAGCGGCGCTACCCGGCCGTGCAGACCACGCTCGGCCTGTCCAACGTGTCGTTCGGCCTGAACCCCGCCGCCCGGATGGTGCTCAACTCCGTCTTCCTCAACGAGTGCGTCAACGCCGGCCTGGACTCCGCCATCGTGCACGCGTCCAAGATCCTGCCCATGACCAGGATCCCCGACGAGCAGCGCCAGGTCGCCCTCGACATGGTCTACGACCGCAGGCGGGACGGTTACGACCCGCTGCAGAAGTTCATGGACCTCTTCCAGGGCGTCGACGCCGCCGCGTTGCGGGCCACCCGCTCCGAGGAACTGGCCGCGCTGCCGCTCTGGGAGCGGCTCAAGCGGCGCATCATCGACGGCGAGATCCAGGGTCTGGAGCCCGACCTCGACGAGGCGCTCTCCCAGCGCCCCGCACTTGAGATCATCAACGACGTGCTGCTGGACGGCATGCGGGTCGTCGGCGAGCTGTTCGGCTCCGGCGAGATGCAGCTGCCCTTCGTCCTGCAGAGCGCCGAGGTCATGAAGTCCGCGGTCGCCTACCTCGAACCGCACATGGAGAAGGCCGACGACGGCGGCAAGGGCCGCATCGTGCTCGCCACCGTCAAGGGCGACGTCCACGACATCGGCAAGAACCTCGTCGACATCATCTTGAGCAACAACGGCTACGACGTCGTGAACCTCGGCATCAAGCAGCCGGTGACGGCCATCCTCGAGGCCGCCGAGGAGCACCGCGCCGACGTGGTCGGCATGAGCGGCCTGCTCGTCAAGAGCACCGTGATCATGAAGGAGAACCTGCGGGAGATGAACTCCCGCGGGATCGCCGAGCGCTTCCCGGTGATCCTCGGCGGCGCCGCGCTGACCCGGGCCTACGTCGAGAACGACCTGGCCGAGGTCTTCGACGGCGACGTCCGGTACGCCCGCGACGCCTTCGAGGGGCTGCGGCTGATGGACGAGCTGATGGCCGTCAAGCGCGGCGAGGTCTCGCCGGAGCAGACAGCCGAGCAGCGCGCCAAGGACGACGAGCGCAAGGCCCGGCACGCCCGCTCCAAGGCGATCGCCGTGGCCCGCGCCGCGCAGCAGGAGGCGCCTGAGCAGGCCGGCCGCTCCGACGTGGCCACCGACAACGACATCCCCACGCCGCCGTTCTGGGGCACCCGCATCACCAAGGGCATCCAGCTGGCCGACTACGCCAGCTGGCTCGACGAGCGCGCGCTGTTCCTGGGCCAGTGGGGGCTGCGGGGCAGCCGCGGCGGCGCCGGCCCGTCGTACGAGGAGCTGGTGGAGACCGAGGGCCGCCCGCGGCTGCGCGAGCTGCTCGCGAAGGTGCAGTCCGAGGGCATCATGAACGCCGCGGTCGTGCACGGGTATTTCCCGGCCGTCAGCAAGGACGAGGACCTCATCATCCTCGACCCGGAGTCGGGCAACGAGCGCTGCCGCTTCACCTTCCCCCGCCAGCAGCGTGACCGGCGGCTGTGCCTGTCGGACTTCTTCCGCAGCCAGGACAGCGGCCAGACCGACGTCGTGGCCTTCCACGTCGTCACGATGGGCTCGCACGTCTCCGAGGTCACCAACGAGATGTTCGCCCGCGACGCCTACCGCGAGTACCTCGAGCTGCACGGCCTGTCGGTGCAGCTGACCGAGGCCCTGGCGGAGTACTGGCACCACCGGATCCGCCAGGAGCTGGACTTCACGCAAGAGGGCGACCTGCAGGCGATGCTGTCCAAGCAGGCCTACCGCGGCTCGCGCTACTCCTTCGGGTACCCGGCATGCCCCGACGTGGAGGACCAGGACAAGGTCCAGGACCTGCTGGAGTGGCAGCGGATCGGGGTGGAGCTCAGCGACGAGTTCATGCTCACGCCGGAGCAGTCGACCAGCGCGATCATCGTCCACCACCCTGAGGCGAAGTACTTCGCCGCCCGCTGAGGAATCGGGCAAAGCGGACTTCTTTGCTTGCCTCCGGGCAGCACCGCGCACGGGCCGTTGACGCGCACGCGCGGGTCGTCCCCGGGTCCGTGGGTCGGCGGCCCTGACCGACGGG
>JAOPYK010000008.1 GCA_025964695.1 Streptosporangiaceae bacterium
GTCCGGTGACGGGGGGCTAAACGGTACGCTTCCGGGGTGGGAGAACGCATCGGATACGCCCGATGCTCGACGGCACTGCAAGATCTCACCGCACAGCGGGAGATCCTCGCCGAGCTCGGCGTCGCAGACGACCGCATCTATCTCGACAAGGGACTCACCGGCACCAATCGGGCCCGGCCGGGCTTGGACCAGGCGCTGGCCGCCGTACGGTCCGGAGACGAATTCGTCGTCCCAAAACTGGACCGGCTCGCCCGCTCGGTCCCCGACGCCCACGACATCGGCGACTCCCTCGTCGCCCGCGGCGTGAAACTCTCCCTCGGCGGGACGATCTACGACCCCGCCGACCCGATGGGCATCAAGGAGTCGTTGATCACGAACTCCTCGAACGCTGTGGGTGGCCACTGCCCGGCCCACGCGGTGACGGACCGCCATCATGGATCGGGCCAGAAGGTCCCGTCTTTCAGTTCCCGATACCTGCGGTCGAAGGCCGCCGACTCCTCGAAGACGATGTGCAGACCGGCTTCGTGATCCGGCAGCCACCGGTCGTACGTCCGGCTCCGTACAGTCCGGCGCGGGCGGGACGGTGGCATCAGGACAGCTGCCGGGCCAGGCACACGTTGTGCGGGAGCTGCGGTAGCTGCGGTAGCTGCGGTAGCTGCCGAACTTCTCGATCGGCCGGTAGCCCTCGGACTCGTACAGTCGTCGCGGTGAGCGGCCCGTAGGATCGGATCGAGCCGTTTGGGAGGCATGTCCACGACGGTAAACGAGGCCGCGGACAAAACCCGAGTACACGCTGATTCGCTCAACGACGTACGCCTTCTACCGCGGCAACCCGATGGGCCAAGACACACCGGCCTTGACCTGCGGCTCAGCGCTTAGAGCTAATACCGGGACGGATAGTCCCTGGCCGCCGGAACCTTCCACGACCACGTCCGGGACGTGTGCCTGCACACCGGACACACCAAGGTCACCGTCCAGGCCCTACGCGGCGGCCGGATCTTCCCCGCACACATTGCTGTCTATCAGCCATGCGCCGACCTAGCACCAGGCTGGGCCGGCACATCCCCCGTTCGACGATCTTGGGAAGCCACACCGCGTCCAGCTTGATGCCCCTATGGATGTGGGTCGAATCCACAGGGTGCTGCTCTCTGCTGCTTGGTGGGCCGTGCCGGAAAAGCCGCGCCAGCGGCGTGCGCGTCGCCCGGGGCGGGGCGGCGGGGGTGGCAGGGGCGGCTGCCTATGATGAGCCTGCGACGGCCTCCTGGCACTGCGCGCACAGCCCCCACCAGATGATCTCGGCTTCGTCGATGGCGAACCCCTTGCTCTCCACCGGGTCCATGCAGGGGGCAACCCCGACGGCGCAGTCGACGTCCTCGATGAGCCCGCAGTTGCGGCATACCAGGTGATGGTGGTTGTCGCCCACGCGTAGCTCGTAGAGCGTGGGGGAGCCCGCCGGCTCGATGCAGCGGATCAGCTGCGCGTTCGTCAGGTCCTCCAGCACGTTGTAGAGCCCCTGCTTGGACAGCCCGCTCGGGCCGGCCTTGCCCACGCCGATCCGCCTCTCGACGAGATTCGAGGCCGTGGAATGCGGGTGGCCCAGCAGCGCGGTCAGGATGGCGCGGCGCTGTGCCGTGCTGCGCAGCCCCCTGCTCTTGAGCAGGTCGCCCACTGACTGCTCCATGGCTGCTGTCACACTCCTTCGGTGCCGGCTGCGGCCGGTGGGGCTCGTTTCACCACCGCACTGCTGGGCCTTACGTGCGTCCGCCCGGCGGTGCGCGATGGCCGCCAGCGGGAAGCGGGGCCGACGCGGTGTTGTCGAGTACGCGTCCATGCGCTCCGGGTTCTGGAGTGTCACCGTAACGCCAAGAATTGACATGGTCAAATCTAGCGCGGCAGTCCCGTATTTCGAGCGGGACAGGCATCCCTGATTCACGCCCCGCCCGGCAGCCCGATCGTGGTCAGGTCAGGTCAGGTCAGGTCGGGTCAGGTCGGGGCGGAGAACGCCTTCAGGATCTGTTCGGCGGCCAGGGCCGGGGTGAGGGTGCCGTCGAGCACCTGGCGTTCCAGGCCGGGGACGACCTCCCGGACGGCCGGGTGTTGCCGCAGCGAGGTCAGGAGCCGGTCCTGCACCATGGACCAGGTCCAGCGGACCTGCTGGCGGCGCCGCCGGGCCGCCAGCTCGCCGGAGGCGGCCAGTCCCTCCTGGTGCCGGATGAGGTGCTGCCACACCGTGTCGATGTCGATGCCCTCGCGGGCGCTGCAGGTCAGCACGGGCGTGGTCCAGGCGCTGTCGGCGGCGCGCAGCATCCGCAGCGCCCCGGCCAGCTCACGGGCGGCCTTGCGGGCATCGAGCTCGAAGGACCCGTCGGCCTTGTTCACGGCGATCACGTCGGCGAGCTCGAGGATTCCCTTCTTGATGCCCTGGAGCTGGTCGCCGGTACGGGCCAGCGTCAGGAACAGGAACGAGTCGACCATCTCGGCGACCGTGGTCTCCGACTGGCCGACCCCGACCGTCTCCACGAGGATCACGTCGAAGCCGGCGGCCTCGGCCACCACCATGGCCTCCCGGGTCGCCTTGGCCACCCCGCCGAGCGTGCCGGCCGTCGGGGAGGGCCGGATGAAGGCGGCCGGATCCACCGACAGCCGCTGCATCCGGGTCTTGTCGCCCAGGATGCTGCCGCCCGTGCGGGTGGAGGAGGGATCGACGGCGAGCACCGCTACCCGGTGCCCCGAGCCGGTGAGGTGGGTGCCGAGGGCGTCGATGAAGGTGGACTTGCCGACGCCGGGCACGCCGGAGATGCCCACCCGCCGCGCCGCTCCCGAGAACGGGGTCAGCTCGACCAGCAGCCGCTGCGCCAGGTCCCGGTGGTCGGCCCGGGTGGACTCCACCAGCGTGATCGCCCGCGCGATCCACGCCCGCGAGCCTTCCCGCACCCCGGTCACATAGTCGTCGAGGGAGGGTCTCACCCGTGGCCGAGCCTCGCAGACAACTCCTCCAGCAGGCCGAGGGCGGCGTCGGCGATGACGGTGCCCGGGCCGAAGATCGCCGAGGCGCCGGACGCGCGCAGTTCCTCGTAGTCCTGCGGCGGAATGACGCCGCCGACGACGATCATGATGTCCTCCCGGCCGAGGCCGGCGAGCTCGCCGCGCAGCGCGGGCACCAGGGTGAGATGACCGGCGGCCAGTGAGTTGACGCCCACGATGTGGACGTCCGACTCGACGGCCTGCCGGGCGACCTCGCCCGGGGTCTGGAAAAGCGGGCCGACGTCCACGTCGAAGCCGAGATCGGCGAAGGCGGTCGCGATCACCTTCTGACCGCGGTCGTGGCCGTCCTGACCCATCTTGGCGACCAGGATCCGGGGCCTGCGGCCCTCGGCCTCCTCGAACGCGTCGGTGGCCGCACGGGCCTTGTCGATGTTGGTGGCGGCTCCCGCCTCGTCGCGGTACACCCCCGAGATCGTACGGATCTGTGCCGAATGCCGCCCGAAGGACTTCTCCAGCGCGTCGGAGATCTCGCCCACCGTGGCCTTCGCGCGAGCCGCATCGATCGCGAGGGCGAGGAGGTTCTGCTCCAGGCCGGGCGGCCGGGAGCCGTTCATCGCGGCGTCCGCGGCCCGGGTGAGCGCCTCCAGCGCGCTCAGGCAGGCCGCTTCCGAGCGCTCCTCGCGCAGGCGCTTGAGCTTGTCGAGCTGCTGGGCCCGCACGGAGGTGTTGTCGACCTTGAGCACCTCGATGGCCTCGTCGGCGGCCGGGCGGTACTTGTTCATCCCGATGACCGGCTGGCGGCCGGAGTCGATCCGCGCCTGGGTCCGCGCAGCGGCCTCCTCGATGCGCATCTTGGGGATGCCCTCGTCGATGGCCTTGGACATGCCGCCGTACGCCTCGGCCTCCTGGATGTGCGCCCACGCCCTGCGGGCCAGGTCGTACGTCAGCCGCTCGACGTAGGCGCTGCCGCCCCAGGGGTCGATCACCCGTCCGGTACCGGACTCCTGCTGGATCAGCAGCTGGGTGTTGCGGGCGATCCGGGCGGAGAAGTCGGTGGGCAGGGCCAGCGCCTCGTCCAGGGCGTTGGTGTGCAGGGACTGGGTGTGCCCCTGGGTGGCGGCCATCGCCTCGATGCAGGTGCGGGCGACGTTGTTGAAGACGTCCTGGGCGGTCAGCGACCAGCCGCTGGTCTGGCAGTGCGTGCGCAGTGACAGCGACTTCGCGTTGCGTGGCTCGAACTCCTTGACCAGCTTGGCCCACAGCAGCCGGGCGGCCCGCAGCTTGGCGACCTCCATGAAGAAGTTCATGCCGATCGCCCAGAAGAACGACAGCCGCGGCGCGAACGCGTCGATGTCCAGCCCGGCGTCCCGGCCGGCCCGCAGGTACTCCACACCGTCGGCGAGCGTGTAGGCCAGCTCCAGGTCGGCCGTGGCCCCGGCCTCCTGGATGTGGTAGCCGGAGATGGAGATCGAGTTGAACTTGGGCATCCGCTGCGAGGTGAACGAGAAGATATCGGAGATGATCTTCATCGAGGGGGCCGGCGGATAGATGTAGGTGTTGCGGACCATGAACTCCTTGAGGATGTCGTTCTGGATGGTCCCGGCGAGCTGCTCGGGCGCCACCCCCTGTTCCTCGGCGGCGACGACGTACAGCGCCAGGACCGGCAGCACCGCGCCGTTCATGGTCATCGACACGCTCATCCGGTCCAGCGGGATGCCGTCGAACAGCTGGCGCATGTCGTAGATGGAGTCGATGGCGACCCCGGCCATGCCCACGTCACCGGCCACCCGGGGATGGTCGGAGTCGTAGCCGCGATGCGTCGCGAGGTCGAAGGCGACCGACAGGCCCTTCTGCCCGGCCGCCAGGTTGCGCCGGTAGAAGGCGTTGGACTCCTGCGCGGTGGAGAACCCGGCGTACTGCCGGATGGTCCAGGGCTGGTTGACGTACATCGTCGGGTACGGGCCGCGCAGGTACGGCGCGATGCCGGGGTAGGTGCCCAGGAAGTCCAGCCCGGCCAGGTCCTCGCCCGTGTAGAGCGGCTTGACGGCGATTCCCTCGGGGGTGTCCCAGGTGAGGGCGTCGAGGTCCTTGCCGGTGGCCTCCTCCACGGCCGCCCTCCAGCGCGCGGCGTCGCCACCGGGCGCCACCGGGCCGAGGTCCAGTTCGCTGAAGTCGGGGATCATCGCGCCACTCCCAGATCGTCCAGGGTCGTGCGGAGCACCTCGAGGGCGTCGCAACCGGCGAACAGCCGGGCGTCGACGCCGGGATAGTCCCCTTTGCCGGCCAGCCAGATCCGCTTGGCGCCCGCGGCCCGCAGGGCCTGCGCCACCGGCCCGGCGTGGTCTGCGTAGACCTTGTCACTCGAGCATAGGCACACCACGCCGGCGCCGCTCTCGCGGAAGGCCGAGACGAGGTCGGCCGGGTCGGTGCCGGGTCCGCTCGGCTCGGTCCGCAGGCCGCCGGCCTGGAAGAGGTTGGCGGCGAACGTACCGCGCGCGGTGTAGGCCGCGGCCGGTCCCAGCGTGGCCAGGAACACCGCGGGCCGCCGTCCCGTGCGCTCGGCGTGCGCGTCGGCGGCGTCCCGCAGCGCCTCGTAGTCCTGGGCGTAGCGGATCCGCGGCAGCCCGCCTCCCTGCGACGGCGGAGCGGGCGTACGGACCGGCAGGTTCTCGGTGGGGTTCGGGAACTCACTGACGCCGGTGAGCGGATCGCGCCGGTGGGCGAGATTGTCACGGCGCCCGGCCCAGGTGGCGGCCAGCCGGTCCTCGACCAGTCCGTCGCGGAGCGCCCCGGCCGCTCCCCCGGCCCTCTCGATCTCCTGGAACCAGGCCCAGCTCGCCTGGGCCAGTTCCTCGGTGAGGCGCTCGATGTACCAGGAGCCGCCGGCCGGATCGGCGACCCGGCTGAGGCTGGCCTCCTCCAGGAGCAGCGCCTGGGTGTTGCGGGCGATGCGGCGGGCGAAGTCGTCCGGCAGCCCGAGGGGGGCGTCGAACGGCTGCACTGTGACGGCGTCCGCCCCGCCGACCCCGGCCGCGAAGGCGGCGATCGTGGTGCGGAGCATGTTCACCCACGGGTCGCGGGCGGTCATCATCGCCGAGGAGGTGACGGCGTGCTGGTGCTGGCCGCCCTCGCCCAGGGAGGCGCCGCAGGCCTGGGCGACCCGGGCCCACAGCCGGCGGGCCGCCCGCAGCTTGGCGATGGTCAGGAACTGGTCCGCCGTGGCGGCGTACCGGAACTCCAGCGTCCCGAGGGCCTCGTCGACGCCCAGCCCGGCATCGGTGAGGGCTCGCAGGTAGGCGACCCCGGCGGCGATGGAGCAGCCGAGCTCCTCCGCGTCGCTGCCTCCGGCGTCGTGGTAGACGGTCGCGTCGACCGTGATCGCGCGTAGCCCGGGGTACTCCCGTACGCACCGTACGGCCAGCCCGGCGGCGGGCTCCAGCTCGGCCGGAACACCGGTACGGGCCGCCAGCCCGAGCGGATCGGCCCCGAGGCCGCCGGTCAGCCGGGCGGGTTCGACGCCGCGTCCCGCCGCCAGCGCGAGGAACGCCTCGGCGGCGGCCTGGGTCTCGGCGCCGGCGTCCAGGATCACCGGCGCCAGATCGAGGTAGACCTCGCCCAGCGCCTCCGGCAGCCCGGTGACCGGCAGCCCGCCCTGGCCGAGCGTCAGCCACACCGACGTGACACCGTTCTCCAGATCGGCCTGGATCGCGGCCCGGGTAACGCCGGGGTCGGGGTGCGCATGCCGCTGGCGTACATCCCAGCCCGCCACGACCTCGGCTCCCGGGAGCACCCCCCGCGCGTACGGCGGAAGCCCGGGCCGGCCGGGGACCGCGTCCTCGGCCGTGTAGAGCGGAGCGACGGTGATCCCGTCGTAGGTCGTGGTGGAGAGCAGTTCCTCGATCGTCTCGAGCGGAGTGTCCTCGGTGGCGGCGCCCGACTTGCGCAGCACTCCCTTGCACAGCTCCCGCCAGCGATCACGGTCGGCCGCGGGGAACGCGGCCGCCAGTTCGAGCTCTTCAGGCGGCACCGTCATGCCCGCGATGGTAAGCGAGCGCATACTCGGTCCCGCGAACCGGGGTGCCGGGAGCGTGGTTATGTTATGAGGACACTCTTCATGGACGGTCATGACGCCCACGCACCGGGTCCGCACCGGCGACTGGTGCTCTCGAAGCCAGTGCCCTGGAGGCCGGTGCTCTCCAGGCCCCAGGGACGCCCTGATGGCGCGGCCGCTGCCCCGGCGTCCCTGCGCACTCCCGTCCCGGCGTGCCGCGGGGATCTCCGGGATCTCCCGCGACGGCGGGGTCAACGCGGCGAAGGGCACCGGCCGCGGCGCTACCGTTCCACCCGTGAGTGACGAACTATGGAGGTCCCGGCCATGCGACGACTTAAGTGGGTCAGCGGGATCGTCTGGGTGTGGAGCTGGTTCACCGTCTATCTCGAGATCTTCCGATGGCACCACATGACAAAATCGCTGCGCTTCAATCCACCACCGCCACCCCCGGGAACCAACCTCAAGCCGCACGCCGGCGGCCCGCTCATCGCGATTCTGGTGAGTTCGGCGGTGGCACCGGCGGTCTTCGTGACCGCCGTGATCGTGGACCGGGTGCGCAAGAAGCCCAAGCCTTGATCGTTCGTGCCCAGTAGCGTCTGCGTCCATCAAGTGACGCTGCCCTACTTGGAGATGATGCGCGGCATGCTCGGCATTCCGCCGGAGAAGCTCGTCATCACCGTGCGGGCCCATGGCGACATCGCTCGGCTACGCCCCGCCCCGCCCCGACCTCCTTCGCCGGCGCCGCCTCCTGGTAGACCCGGCCTGCAGTGGCGTCGACCGCGACGAAGCGGGCCGTTCCGCCCGACTGACCGGATTGCGTCTTGTCACAGAGGTCGCGCGCGGACCGCTCACCGTGCGGCAGCGGGCGCGTGAAGGATGGCGAGCAGGCGCGTGACCTCGGCGGTGACGGCGTCCCGGCCGGCGGCGAGGTAGGCGCGGGTGTCGACGGCCAGCGGGTGGGCGGTGAGATGGTCACGTACGGCTGCGGTGAACGCCTTGTTGAGGTGAGTCGCTATGTTGATCTTGGTCATGCCGCGCGCCACCGCCTCTGCCAGGCCCGCGTCGGACACCCCGGAGGAGCCGTGCAGCACCAGGGGGACGGAAACCGTGCCACGCAGGGTGCCGATGAGCGCGAAGTCGAGTTCGGCGTCGCGGGTGAGCATCGCATGGGAGGTGCCGACGGCCACGGCCAGGGCGTCCGCGCCGGTCGCATCGACGTACGCGGCCGCCTGCGCGGGATCGGTCCGGGCTCCCGGGGCATGCACTCCGTCCTTGCCGCCCACCTCGCCGAGCTCGGCTTCGGCCCACACGCCGGAGCGGTGGCAGAACTCCACGATCTCGGCGGTGGCCTTGACGTTGTCGGCGTACTCGAGGGTGGAGGCGTCGAACATCACGGAGGAGAAACCGAGCGCGATCGCCTCGTGTACCAGCGGCACGCTGGTGGCGTGGTCGAGGTGGACGGAGACGGGAACGCGCGCGTTCTCTGCCGCCGACAGCGTGGCGCGCGCCAGCGGCGCCAGGGCGCCGTGGTAGCGCACGGCGTTCTCACTGATCTGCACGATGATCGGAGCCCGGGCCGCCTCGGCGCCAGCGATGACCGCTTCCACGTGCTCGAGTTGTATGACATTGAACGCGGCCGCTGCATGGCCGGCCGACGCGGCGGTCGTCACGGTGCGTCCGGTGCCGATGAGTGGCATGGCTGTCCTTCGTTGGGATAGAAGCGGGTATCGCGGCAGCCGGACCGGCCCGCCGCTCATCCGGCCCGCAACCGCCGGGGCCGTTCGGGGCGGTCGTGGAAGATCAGCCGGAAGCTGTCCTCGTCGATGTGGGGGCCGAGCAGCGTGCCGCGCTGCTGGAGCGCGGTGGCCGCCCACCGGAGGGCGACCCGCAGGGCCGGCTCACCGGAGGCACCGCCTGCGAGGAATCCGGAGAGCAGAGCATCGCCCGCACCCACAGCGCTGCGGGGGCTGTCGACGACCACCTCGGCGTGCAGCACGGTGCTGCCCTCGACGAGCAGCACCCCGTCCGGTCCGAGACTGGCCAGGACCGTATGTGCGCCCAGATCCTGCAGGCGGCGCGCGGCGTCCAGGGCTTGGCCGAGGGTCGTCACCGGCATCCCTGCCGCTTCCCCCAGTTCGTGGGCGTTCGGTTTGATGAGGTCGGGGCCGGCGGGCAGAGCGGTGAGGAGCGGTGGCCCGGAACTGTCGATGGCGACCCGTACGCCTAACGTGCCCGCTTGGCGGACCATGCGGGCGTACAGGTCCTGGGGGGCCTCGTGGGGCAGGCTTCCGGAGCCGACCAGCCAGGACGCCTGCGCCGCGGTCTTGATCACTGCGTCGAGCAGTGCCTCCACCTCTTTGGCCGTCAGCACCGGACCAGGTTCGTTGATCTTGGTGACGGTGCCGTCCGGCTCGAGGATGCTGACATTGCTGCGAACGTTGCCCGCGATGGGGACGCACACGTGGTCGATGCCCGCTTCCTCCAGCATCGCCTCGAGCCGCGTGCCGTCCGGGCCGCCGATCGGGAGCACCGCGCGGACCGGGAAGCCATGGCTTCGCAGGGCGAGAGCCACGTTCACGCCCTTGCCGCTGGGTTCGCTCAAGCTGGAATTGGCGCGCTGTACCTCGCCGCGGGTCAACCGGTCGACGGTCAGGGTGCGGTCGAGGCTCGGATTGGGGGTCAGTGTGACGATCACGTCCGGATGACCTTCCTGAGCCCGGCGGCCTCCAGGCGGCGCGCGTCCTGTTGGGACAGGCCGTCGTCGGTGATGAGCACGTCGATGTCGGTGAGGTCGGCGTATTTGTACAAGCTGGTGCGGTCGTGCTTGCTGTTGTCGGCGAGCAGGACGCGCCGACGGGCGGCGGAGAGCATGAGGCGCTTGACCGTGGCCTCGGACTCGTCCGGGGTGCTCAGGCCGTGCTCGCTGGACAGGGAGTTGGTGCCCAGGAAGGCGACGTCGACTCGGATCTCCGACAGAGCACGGATGGCCCAGTTGTCGACCTCGGCGAAGGTGCGGGAGCGGACCCGGCCTCCCAGTGTGTGGACGTTCAGGCGGGGCCTGCCGACCAGGGCGAGTGCGATGGTGAGGGTGTTGGTGAAGACGTTCAGATCCCGGTCGGTGGGGAACATCTCGGCCAGGAAAGTGGTGGTGGACCCGGAGTCCAGGATGACCGCGCCCTCCCGGGGCACATAGGCGAGTGCCGCGTGGGCGATGCGCCGCTTCTCCTCCTGGTTGCCGGTCCGGGCGGACACGGCGGGCTCGAACGACAGGTCCTCGATGGCGATGGCACCTCCGTGAACCCTGCGCAACAACCCGCTGCGCTCGAGTTGCAGAAGGTCCTTGCGGATCGTTTCGGTGGACACTTTGAGTTGCTCTGCCATCGCGGAGGCGTCCAGCCTGCCCCGGCTGCGCACTGTCTGCACGATGACCTGGTGGCGTTCCGCGGCATAGTGGGTGCGTGCCGCGCCTGTGGAGGGTTCCGGCACGTCGGCCGAATCTGTCGTCATCGGTGTTGCCTTGGTCCTTTCCGCGGCCGGGGGGTCGGGGGGTCGGGGGAGCTCGCGCACGGTGGCCCGACCGTTCGCCAGTGCCGCGCCGCGACTGTGCGGCTAGCGAATGGTCTTGTGGGAGGCCTGTTGCCGCCGGCTCTGATTCTGGTCCTGCCTGCCGTCCGGCAGGAGCTGATCGGCTTCCCGCGAGCGGTGAACCTCGCCGAAATCCGGGCTGCTCGACATCTCGGTGGGGCTCGCTACGAGTCCGGCGGCGTAACCGCCGAGCAGCGCGGCCCCTCGGCCTCCTGCCTCACCCACCGCCGCGACGCCGACCTCGCCCCAGGCGTTGCGGCGCAGTTCCCGTACCGCTGCGCTACGTGCCCAACCGCCGGTCATGATCACCCGGCGGTGCGGCCCGAGCACAGCGGTCATGTCCGCGTCCATCCGCACGACCCTGGAGGCGGCGGACTGCAGCGCCGCGTACCAGGCCCGGCCCGGCGTGGCATCACGGCCGATCCCGGCCAGCACGACGGTCCCATCCGAAGTCAGCTCGGCGCTCACGGTGCCGGGACCGTGCCGCAGCGCCTCGGCATCGAGGACCGCGAGCTCCGATGAGCCGAAGCCGAGCATCCGCTGGACGTTCTGCAGCAGCAACCCACCCCGCGTGTCGCCCAACAGGGCCAGACGGCCCGGGAGGACATGGCGGCCCACGGTCACCCCGGCGGCGACCAGCCGGAGGACCGCGTCGGCGGAAATGGGGGCCATGACCGTGCGCACCAGGGCCTCCGCGGTTCCACACGAGTCGAGCTGGTCGCCGTCGCCGGCGGCTCCCGCTCCGAGCGCGGCTGCGAGATGGTCGTGGCCTGCCACCGTGAGCACCGCTCCGACCAGCCGCTCCCCCGCCCAGTCGGCGCTCACCCGGCCCAGCGGTGTTCCCGCCTGAACCAGCGGGGGCAACAGCGTCTGTCGCACCCCTGACCATTCCAGGGCCGGCGGCCACCAGCGCGCGCTGTCCACCTGCAGCCACCCCGTGCGCGAGGCGAGGGAGAGTTCGCTCGCCTCTTCGCCGCCCAGTGCGCGCACGACCCATTCCGCGATGCCCAGGCGGCGCACCGCACGATCCGTCTCTGCTCTGTGGCCGACCAGCCAGCGGTGCTTGGTCAAGGACCACTGGGGCAGCATGGGTAGCCCCGTGGCACCGGCGAACGTGTCGGCGCCGAGGTCATCGGCCAGCCGCTCCACCAGCGCGCGGTCGCGATCGTCGTGCCAGGCGATCACCGGCGCGACCGGGTCACCCCGGCGGTCGAGTAGCACTCCCGACTCACCCATGCTCGCCACTCCGACGGCGGCCACGGGACCTGGCGGGGCCTGCGCCAATGCTGCCGCGATCGCCAGGCCGACCGCCCTCAGGATCGTTGCCGGCTCGACCTCGATCCCATCGTGCGTGACCTGCCATTCCAGCGGGGCCTTGCCGTTCACCACCTCGCGGCCGTCGGCCGTGCACACGGTGACCTTGCACGCGGTGGTGCCGACATCCACGCCTACCAACAGAGCGTCCGGCATGACCACCGCGTCCTCCCAGCAGCACCTGCGATCAACTTGCTTAGCGCTGTTCTTAGTTGGGTTTGCATGGGATGTCAACGTGCCTGACCCTTGACATCCCATGTGAACCCAACTAAAAACAGCACTTAACAAGAGGGAAACACCACTTTCCAGGTGTGCTGCTGGGAGACCGGTAGCGCCGGGCCATCGACCTCGGCCTGGGCGTCCGCCGGTGCCGCGGGGCTTCCGATGCGACCTTCCCGTGTCAAAGAAGAGGGAGAGTGTCTCGAATGGCATTGCCAAGGCGCGTTGTCGCAGTGGCCGCAGTGGGCGTCGTTGTCCTGGCGTCCGGTTGCGCCGGTGCGGGCGGCGGCAGCGGGAACGCCGGCAAGTCGGTGAACGTGCTGATGGTGAACAACCCGCAGATGCTCGACCTGCAGAAGCTGACCGCGGCCAACTTCACCAAGCAGACCGGTATCAAGGTCAACTTCACCGTCCTTCCCGAGAACGACGTCCGGGACAAGATCAGCCAGGAGTTCTCCAGCCAGTCCGGAAACTACGACGTGGCGTCGATCAGCAACTACGAGGTGCCGATCTACGCCAAGAACAAGTGGCTGGCCCCCCTCGATGCCAGCGTGGCCAAGGACGGAAGCTTCGATCAGTCAGACATCTTGCCGCCGATGCAGGCGGGGCTGACCGCAGAGGACGGAAAGCTCTACGGAGAACCGTTCTACGGCGAGTCGTCCTTCCTCATGTACCGAGCGGACGTGTTCAAGGCCAAGGGCCTGAACATGCCGCCCCATCCGACGTGGCAGCAGGTCGCGGACCTGGCGGCCAAAGCCGACGGTGCGCAGCCGGGCATGAAGGGCATCTGTCTGCGTGGCCTGCCCGGCTGGGGAGAGGTCTTCGCCCCCCTCACCACGGTCGTCAACACCTTCGGCGGCACCTGGTTCACCAAGGACTGGAAGGCCCAGGTGAACGGGCAGGGCTTCACCGACGCGACGAAGTTCTACGTCGATCTCGTGCGCAACCACGGTGAGGCCGGTGCGCCGCAGTCCGGCTTCGCCGAGTGCCTGAACAACTTCGAGCAGGGCAAGACGGCCATGTGGTACGACGCCACCTCCGCCGCCGGTTCGTTGGAGAAGAGCGGCTCGCCGGTCGCCGGGAAGGTCGGCTACGTTGCCGCCCCCGTGGTCAAGACCAAGAGCTCCAGCTGGCTGTACTCCTGGGCGTGGGCGATTCAAAAGGCCAGCACGCGTCAGGACAACGCCGCGAAATTCATCGCCTGGGCCTCGAGCAAGGAGTACGAGCAGCTCGTCGGAGCCCAGCTCGGATGGGCGAACGTCCCCGCCGGCAAGCGCGCCTCCACCTACGTCAACCCCAGCTACCAGAAGGCGGCGGCCGCCTTCTACCAGGCCACCGAGGACGCCATCAAGAGCGCGGATCCGACCAACCCCGGGGTCCAACCGCGCCCGACCACCGGCATCCAGTTCGTGGACATCCCCGAGTTCACCGACCTGGGCACCAAGGTGTCGCAGGAGATCAGTTCGGCGATCGGCGGACGCACCACGGTGACCGCCGCCCTCAACAAGGGACAGGGGCTCGCACAGCAGGTCGCTGCCAAATACCAGAAGAAGTGACCAGTTCGACTCGACACGGCGTTGCCGGCCCCGCAACGCGCGGGGCCGGGGGCGTCGCCCAGAGTGGAGAGAACCCGTGACCAGCACCTCTACGGAAAGAATCCGCCGCCCCGTAGCGCGCAAGGTAGCCCCATCACCCCGCCTGTCAGAACGTGCCGTGGCGTGGGGCAGGCGCGCGCCGCTGCTGCCCGCGCTCGTCTTCATGGTGATCGTCACCCAGTTGCCGTTCGTGGCCACGCTGGTGATCTCGTTCATGGACTGGAACGCTCTGTACCCGGACCAGCGCGCGTTCGCCGGGCTGGGCAACTACACGAAGGTTTTCAGCGACCCGGATCTGCGCTCCTCGGTCCTGACGACGATCGAGCTCACCGTCGTCGTAGTTCTGATCAGCCTGCTGCTGGGACTGCTGCTCGCGCTGTTGCTCGACCGCAGTTTCCGTGGACGCGGGCTGGTTCGCACCCTGCTCATCGCGCCCTTCCTCATCGTCCCCGTCGCCTCCGCGTTGGTATGGAAGCACGCGCTCTACAACCCTGAGTACGGGCTGTTCAACGGCCTGCTGACCTGGCTCTGGAAACTGTTCGGCTCGAACAGCCCGCCGCAGCCGGACTGGATCACCTCGATGCCTGTGGGGGCCGTCGAGGCATCCCTCATCTGGCAGTGGACCCCGTTCATGATGCTGATCATCCTCGCCGGTCTGCAGAGCCGCCCCCTGGACATCATCGAGGCCGCCCGGGTGGACGGCGCGGGCACCTGGCAGATCTTCCGCTTCATGACGCTGCCGCACCTGCGCAGGTACCTAGAGCTGGCAGGCCTGCTGGGGTCCATCTACGTCGTACAGAACTTCGACGCCGTCTTCACCATCACTTCCGGCGGTCTCGGCACAGCGAACCTCCCCTACACCATCTACGAGAGCTTCTACCAGGCACATGACTACGGCCAGGCCTCCGCCGCCGGTGTCATCGTCGTCATCGGAACCATCGTCGTGGCAACGATCGCGCTCCGCCTGGTGTCGACTCTCCTCCGAGAGGAGACCTCATGACCGCGATCGCGGCAGCACCGTCTGCCTCCCGCCGAGGCGACGGCCCGCGCCGACACACCGGCGCCCTATGGGGACTGGTCGCCTGGGCCGTCGGGCTCTTCTTCTTCATCCCGATCGCCTGGATGATCCTCACCTCGTTCCACAGTGAGCCTGATGCGGCCACCAATCCCCCCTCGGTCGCCGCGCACCTGACTCTGCAGGGCTACCGCGAGTTCTTCGGCGCCTCGACCGCGACCAGCCCATGGCCCGCAGTGATCAACTCCTTGACGGCCAGCATCATGGCCACGCTCCTCGTGCTGGCCCTGTCCATTCCGGCGGCGTACGCGTTGTCGATCAAGCCGGTGCGCAAGTGGTCCGACGTGATGTTCTTTTTCCTGTCCACCAAGATGCTGCCGGCGGTCGCGGGCCTGCTCCCGATCTACCTGATCGCCAAGAACCTCGGGATGCTGGACAACATCTGGCTCATGGTCATCCTCTACACCTCGATGAATCTGCCGATCGCGGTGTGGATGATGCGCTCGTTCCTCGCCGAGATCCCGGTAGCGATACTCGAGGCCGCCTCGATCGACGGCGCCGGGCTCATCACCGTCTTCCGCAGAGTCATCATCCCGATCTCCGCGCCCGGTATCGCCGCGACCTCGCTCATCTGCTTCATCTTCAGCTGGAACGAGATGCTGTTCGCCCGCGTACTGACCGGGGTCAGGTCCACCACCGCGCCGGTGTTCCTCACCAGTTTCGTCACCAGCCAGGGGTTGTTCCTCGCCAAGGTCTGCGCTGCGGCGGTGGCGGTTTCCCTGCCGGTGCTCATCGCTGGATTCGCCGCCCAGGACAAGCTGGTCCAGGGACTGTCACTAGGAGCAGTGAAATGAAAGCAGCGGTCATCACCGAGCCTGGAAGAATCGAGATCGCCACCATCGAGGACCCCGCACCGGGCCCCCGCGAGGTCGTCGTCGAGGTTTCCGCCTGCGGGTTGTGCGGCACCGACCTGCACATCCTGCAAGGCGAGTTCGCGCCGAAGTTGCCGATCATCCCCGGCCACGAGTTCGCCGGCGAGGTCGTCGCCGTCGGCACCGACGTCACCGAGTTGTCGCCGGGGGCCCGGGTCGCCGTGGACCCCTCGCTGTACTGCTTCCAGTGCCACTACTGCCGCATCGGCAGGAACAACCTGTGCGAGCGGTTCGGAGCCGTCGGCGTCACGGTCTCCGGAGGCGCCGCCGAGTTCGTCGCGGCTCCGGTCGCGAACTGCGTCGCCCTGCCCGACCATGTGCGCACCGCGGACGCGGCCCTGATCGAGCCCTTGTCCTGCGCGGTGCGCGGCTACGACGTGCTGCGCAGCCAGCTCGGCGCCCACGTGCTGATCTACGGGGCGGGGACGATGGGGCTGATGATGCTCGAGCTGGCCAAGCGAACGGGCGCGGTCAGCGTCGATGTCGTCGACCTCAATCCCGACCGCCTGGCCACAGCCCGGCAACTGGGCTGCACGGCCGACGCCGTGTCCGCCGACGAATTCGACCGCCCCCGCGGCTGGGAGCTCGTCATCGACGCCACGGGCAACGCCAAAGCGATCCAGGACGGTCTCGGCCGCGTCGGCAAGGGTGGAACGTTCCTGCAGTTCGGGGTCTCGGACTACGCAGCGCGCGCCGTCATCGAGCCGTACAAGATCTACAACCAGGAGATCACGATCACCGGGTCCATGGCCGTGCTGCACAGCTACGAGCGCGCCGCCGAGCTGTTCACCACCGGCGTGATCGATCCCGACGTGTTCATCAGCGACCGGTTGCCGCTCACGTCGTATGCGGACGCCATAGACCGGTTCAAGGCGGGTCTCGGCCGAAAGATCCAGGTCCAGCCCGGCCTCCACGGTTCCTGAGTGTTCACCGGAACGGAAAGGCCTTCGCGGCCTCGCGCGACCCAGGACAGATCAAGATCTTGGTCACTGTCCCCGGGCCAGTAGTGGTGGGTGAGCCCCTCACGCCGGATAGGCGTGCGTCTCGGTGGCCTTGACCGCGGCCCAGACCTCGTCGCCCTCGGTGAGGCTCAGTTCGGCCACGGCAGCCGCGGTGATGTCGGCGGCGGTAGGCAGCGGATCATCGAGGTGGACGCGGATGTGGTCGCCGTGCCGTTCGATGCCGACGATCGTCGTCCGCCAGAGGTTGCGCGGCGTGCCGTCGGGGCGGGTGCGGTAAAGCGCCACCGCCGAGGGCGGGAAGGCGAGGAAGACCTCACCGTCCGATGACTCGGCCGCCCCGAGCTTGAGGCCCTCGGTCAAAGAGACGACGTGACCGTGGGCGGTGCCGCGATAGAGGTTCAACCCGACCAGCCGGGCGACATAGTCGGTCCGCGGGTGGCGGGCGACCTGAGCGGGCGTGCCCCACTGGACGACGCGGCCGGCCTCGATGACGATCAGCCGGTCGGCGAGCACCATGGCGTCGAGGGGGTCGTGGGTGACCAGGACCGTCACACCGGCGAAGTCGGCCAGGTGGTGGCGCAGGTGGGATCGGATCTCCGGCCGGGTGTGGGCGTCCAGTGCCGCGAGGGGCTCGTCGAGCAGCAGCAGCCGAGGCCGCACGGCCAGGGCGCGGGCCAGCGCGACCCGCTGCGCCTGGCCACCGGAAAGGGCCCGGGGCCGCTGGTGGGCGTGGCCGGCCAAACCGACCCGGTCCAGCCACTCGGCGGCCAGCCGCCGGGACTCGGCCCGGCCGATCCCGGCGCACCGCAGGCCGAACGCCACGTTGTCCAGCGCCGTGAGGTGCGGGAACAGCAGATAATCCTGGAACACCACGCCTACCTGGCGGCGCTCGGCCGGAAGGGTGTGCAGCTCCTTCCCGTCAAGCCGGATGTGTCCCGACGAGAGCGGGGTGAGACCGGCGAGGGCGCGTAGGTCGGTGGTCTTCCCCGCGCCGTTGGGGCCCAGCAGCGCCACCACCTCGCCCGGTTCGGCGGTGAGGGCGACGTCGAGGTCGAAGGCCGGCCGTCGCACGACCAGGTGGGCGTTCAGCACCGTCACGTGATCCACCGGTCGCGGAGACCGGCCAGCACCATGACCGACACCGCCAGCAGGACGAGGCTGAGCACGATGGCGGCCTGCGGGTCGCTCTCCAGCGCCAGATAGACGGCCAGCGGCATGGTCTGGGTCCGGCCTGGGAAGTTGCCGGCGAAGGTGATGGTGGCGCCGAACTCTCCCAGCGCCCGGGACCAGCACAGGACGGCGCCGGCGACGATACCCGGCGCCACCAGCGGCAGGGTGACCCGGAAGAAGACGGTCCAGCGCGAAGCCCCCAGGGTCGCCGCGGCCTCTTCGTACCTCAGGTCGGCGCCGCGCAACGCGCCCTCGACGCTGATGACCAGGAACGGCATGGCCACGAAAGCCTCGGCCAGCACCACGCCGGCGGTCGAGAACGGCAGCGTGATCCCGAATGCGGAGTCCAGCCACCGGCCGACGAGCCCACGTCGGCCGAGGACGAGCAGCAGCGCGACGCCGCCGACCACGGGGGGCAACACGAGCGGTACGGTCACCAGTGCGCGCACGATCCGTCGGCCGCGGAACGGGACGCGGGCCAGCAGCCAGGCCAGCGGAACGCCGAGCAGCACGCAGAACCCGGTGGCGATCGTGGCGGTGACCAGCGACAACCGGAGCGCCTCGAGCACCTGCGGCTGTGCCAGCCGGGTGCCGAGGGTGGACCATGGCGTCCTGCTCAACAGCCCGGCCAGTGGCAGCACCAGGAACGCCAGGCCGAGCAGGGCCGGCACGGTCAAGGCCAAGGGGAGCCGCCCGCGCACCGGTTCGGCATCCGTACGGGTTGCGCGGACGCCTGCGCCACCGTGGTGCGGACGCCTCAAGGTCATGCGGCTTCGGACCCGGCCTCGGTGAACAGGGCCCGGCCCTGTGCCCACTGTTTGCGCTTGATCAACGGAGGCTCCTTGTACCGGTGAGGGATCACCCCGGATCGGGCAGCTCGACGACGACGTTGGTGGACTTGATGACCGCCTCCGCGACCACGCCGACCTCGAGTCCGAGCTCGTCGGCGGCCTCGCGGCTCATCAGCGAGACCACCCGGAAGGGACCGGCCTGGATCTCCACCTGGGCCATCACCCCGTCGCGTACGACGTCGGTCACGATGCCCCGCATCCGGTTGCGCGCCGAGGAGAACCGTGCGCCCGGCTCATCGCCGCCGCGCGCCTGCTCGCGGACGAAGGCGGCCAGGTCCGTGCCGGACACGATGCGGTGTCCGTGCTCTTGCCGGGTCGCCGTCAGCCGGCCGGCGTCGACCCAGCGGCGCACCGTGTCCGCGCTCACGCCGAGCAGCGCCGCCGTCTCACTGATCCGGAACATCGTCACCCGGTCAGCGTAGAACATCGCAGATGAGAGGACAATGGCGGACATTCCCTCGGTAAAGCGAGGGCAGCACCTGCCCTGGCCTTCCTTGCCAGGTCCTGGAGCCCGTCGGCGCCTGCCCGGGCATGACAAAGCCCACACGGTGGACACCGCGTGGGCTTTGGGAACGTGCGGAAAGACTAGATCGCGCGGACCTTCTCGGCCTGCGGCCCCTTCGGCCCCTGGGTGACTTCGAACTCGACCCGCTGGTCCTCTTCGAGGTTGCGGAATCCGTCACCCTGGATGGCACTGAAGTGAACGAACACGTCCGGGCCGCCCTCATCCTGGCTGATGAAGCCAAAACCCTTTTCGCCGTTGAACCACTTCACGGTGCCTTGTGCCATGTGAGATCTCCTGAGATCGACGTCCAGGCATGCACTGCGCATTGCCTGCAGCTGCTGCGGAAACCATCCCCCGAGAGATAAGCCCGCGGTCATGAACTCCGCGAGCGATCATGCGATCCAGCGAAATCAACGACTACAACCGCGACCCAAGGTAGCACACCTGTCGCAGTGTGTATCGGGCCGTGCCCGTCGCGCACGGCAAAGTTTCGGCACACAAGTCGGAAAGTCGCAGCGCTAGGCACGGATCTCCAGAGTGCAGCACTTGGGTCCGCCACCGGCCTTGCGCAGCTCGGAGAGATCCACCGCGACGGGCCGGTAACCCTGGCGTTCGAGCTGCCGGATGAGCGCGCTCGCCTCGAGGTTGACCACGACGTTGCGGCCGTCACAGACGGCGTTCAGCCCGAGCACCGCGGCGTCCGTGCCGCAGGCCAGGACGGCGTCGGGAAACATGCGCTCCAGTACGGCCCGGCTGCCCGGCGAGAAGGCGCCCGGATAGTAGGCGACGTTGTCGTCGCCGAGCGGGAACAGCGCGGTGTCGAGGTGATAGAACCGCGGGTCGATCAGCCGGAGCGTGACCACCGGGCGGCCGAGGAACTCCTGCGCCTCCTGGTGCGCGGTCACGTCCGTACGGAAACCGGTGCCGGCCAGGATGATCTCGCCGATGGTCAGGAAGTCGCCCTCACCCTCGTTGGTGTGCAGGGGCTCGCGGACCTCGGCGAAGCCGCGGCGGCGGAACCACTCGGCGTAGGCGGGACCCTCCGGCGCCCGCTCCGCATGGGTGAACCGCGCTCCGTAGACGCGGCCGCCGACGACCAGGGCGCCGTTCGCCGCGAATACCATGTCGGGCAGTCCCTCGATGGGGTCGATCAAGCTGACCTCGTGGCCCAGGCCGACATAGGCCGCCCGCAGCGCCTCCCACTGCTCGACCGCGCGCTGGCGGTCCACGCTCACCGCCGGGTCCATCCAGGGGTTGATCGCGTAGGTGACGGCGAAGTGATCGGGGCGGCACATCAGATAGTGCCGCCGCAGGGCCTCCCGCTCGGCCGGGGCCCGGGCGGGGCCCGGGACGAGGTGCGGAAGAGACGACGGCTCCATTGCCGGCGAAAGGGACATGGGTTCTCCCAGTGGGAACGCGGGGGTCGACGGACCTGCCCGGAGGCGGCGATCCGGCGTCGAGCAGGCCTTGATCGAAAGGATAGAGACAGCGAGACCGGCGGACCAATGCGGTGACCTTGCTTGCAGGCGGAGATTCGTTGCGTTGTTTCCGACAGGGGCCACCGATTCGTTGCACGACGGCGTACGGCTCGTGTCCGGGGGTCCTGCGGATCCGCGAGATCAAGGAGGCCGGGTCAGTCCTTACACCCGTAGGGGCGCTCGTTCTGTACGTAGCCGGGCCGCAGGTCGGCGTCGTGGTAGGACCGGTGGAACACCGGAGTGGCCGAGCCGGAGATCGGCGGCACGATCCACGCCCAGTCGGCCGGGCACACGCGCCCGGCGTGCTCCTCACGTGCCACATGGGTCAAGAAGCGCCGGGACTCGGTGTGGTGGTCGGCGATGGTGACTCCGGCCGTGCGGAAGGAGTGCAGCACCGCCACGTTGAGCTCGACCAGGGCCCGATCGCGCCACAGGCTCGTCTCACGACCGGTGTCGAGCCCGAGCCGGGCGGCCACCACCGGGAGCAGATCGTAGCGGGCGACGTCGCCGAGGTTGCGCGCCCCGATCTCGGTGCCCATGTACCAGCCGTTGAACGGCGCCGCCGGATAGCGGATGCCGCCGACCTCCAGGCTCATGCTGGAGATCGCGGGTACGGCGTGCCAGCGCAGCCCCAGCCCGGCGAACCACGAGAAGTCCGGATGGCTGAGCGGCACTTCCAGGACGACGTCCGAGGGGACGGGAAAGAACCGGGCCGGGCCGCCCCCGGCCTGGACCACCAGCGGCAGTAGATCGAACGGGGTCCCCGGGCCGCCGGGCCAGCCCAGGTCACGGGCCGCCTGCGTGAAGGCGGCGCTCATGGGATCCCCCAGGACGCCACCGCCGGGCTGCCGGTAGCCGGCGTAGCGGATCAGCTGGTCGTTCCAGATCCGGGGACCCGGCCGCCCCGGGCGGTCCGGCGCGAAGACCGTGATCGTGGGCCGGATCCGGCCGCGGGCGGTCGCCTCGGCCAGATGCCGGAACGACTCGGCGGCGACCTCCGCGGCCCCGGTCACCTCGCGGCGGTCCCGGATGCGCAGGCTCCGCCAGTAGAGCCGGCCGATGCACCGGCTGCTGTTGCGCCAGGCCACCCGGGCACCGAACGCCAGTTCCTGCCGGGTGTGCGTGTAGGAGCCGCTCCGGGCGATCTCGTCGTGAATCTCGCGCAACCGCAGGTCGACCGGCGTGGAGTCCGGGCACTCCGCGTGGAAGAGCTCGGCGAACCGCGCCGCCTCCCGAAGCAGCGTGGCGTGCCGTTCCGCCGCCCCCCGCAGTTCCTCCTCCGGACGCCGGAAGAGTTTGATTCGTGCCGGTTTTCGTGCCGATAAGGACATGAGGTCACCCGTGACGGATCGTCAGACTTTGATCACCGCGTGCCACAGGATGCCACGGTCACCGCCGGGTCCGGGAGGAGTCGCCACAATAGGCACCGACCACCCCGTACAGTGACGACGCCACTTCACTCGCCCAGCAGCGCGATCAGCCGCTTGGGCGCGATCTTCCGGTAGCCGTCGGTGACCAGCTCGGCGATCTCCTCCCAGTCGGGCCGCACATCGAGGTAGACGCCCAGCCAGCCGCGGTGGCCCACGTAGGGCGGGCGGAAGAAGCGCCCGGGGTCCGACTCGACGAGTTCCTCCTGGACGCCGGGCGGGGCGGCACACCAGAACGCCAGCCGATCGCCGTGGTGATGGTCGGCGAACATCACGAAGACCTTCTTGCCGCCCACGAACCAGGTCGGCTCCCCGTGGCTGAGCCGTTCGGTGGTCTCCGGCAGGGCGAGGCACAGGGCCCGGAGCCGGTCCAGCGGATCATCTGCCATGGCGTCGATTGTGCCGGACACCGTCACTCTCCGGTGGGCTCTCGCGTCGCCGGCATCAGGGCCTCGGTGAGCATCCCGAGGGTCGCCCAGTCGACCAGCCGGCCGGCGCGGATCCGCCCGAAGGTGGTGATCTCCGGGAAGGTGCGCTCGCTTTCCGCCGTGTTCCCGTAGACCTTCCCGTGCACCAAGCCCGCGCGCAGCCGCGCCAGCTCCGCCTCGGTGATCTCGGCGGAGAACAGATGCGCGTGGTGCGCCGACATCGTCGCGGCGAGCTGCCGGCTGCCGTGGGCACGCAGCCGGGCAGGGTCGAGCACCAGCCCGGTCTCCTCCACGACCTCGGCCACCGCGCAGGTCAGCGGGTCCCCCTTCCCCGCCCCGCCCGGCAGTTCGTGCACGAAGCCGTCGGGGCCGGAGGCCGGGCTGCGGTACTCGCGCACCAGGACCACCGTGGTGTCGTCCAGCCGCGGCGCGGACCGGTAGAGGGCGACCGCGCTGATGTCGGGCCGGGAGATCACCACCTCGTTCGACTTGATCCGGTCCTCGGCGGTGACGTGCACGCGGACGTGCAGGGCCCAGTAGAAGACCGGTCCGCGGACAGATTCCGGGGAGAAGGTCCACAGCAGCCGGGCACCCCGCAGCGTGTTGCCGGCGGCGCGCTGCGCGGCGTACCAGCGCTGGAAGCTCTCGGTGCGCCAGATCAGCAGCGGGACCTCGCGCTCTCCGCCCGCGCGGCGGACGCCCGTGCCGACTGCGGCCAGCGCGGCCCGGACGGTGCCGCCCAGCGTCGTCGCCGTCGGCACCTCCCGCTTGGCCGCGTGGTGCAGCAGATAGCGGTTGCCCGGAGCCTCCGGCGGGGCACCGAAGACGACCCGGCCGGAGTCGTACCACATCCCCCACTCGACGTTCGTGGTGAACGCGGGCAGGGTCGTCAGGTCGCGCGGCACGTAGAACAGCACGACGTCGGCCAGATGCAGGCACCGCTCCTCCCATTCGACCTGGCCCGGGTAGTCGCCGTAGTCTCCGTGCCGGTGCTCGGGCACAAAGACCACCAGCCGGCCGTCGCCCTCCCACCGCCGCCGGAGCCGCTCGATCGCCGCCGGGCGCCAGGAGGCGACCGCGGCGTCACGCGCGGTCGGCCCGGCGAGGAACACGGCCGCGCGCCACTCGTCCGGCGGCTCCTCGAGTGTGTGAACGACCACGACGTCCGGTGCCTCGCCGACCTGTGCGTGTGCTTCCCGGTTCAATCCCATAGGTTCGATTCTTCCTCCACCGCATCATCGAGGCATGAACGCTTTTTCCCCGGGTACAGGGCTGGCCGACAGATCCATGTCCCACTTGATCAGGAGACGACCCTGATGACCGCAACGCTACGTGTCCCCCGCAGCCGTGGCGCGCTCAGCGGAACATTGCTGGTGCTCCTCGGGCTGTGGGGAGGCCTCATCCCCTTCATCGGCCCCTATGCCGACTTCGCCTACACGCCCGATCACGCCTGGGTCTCCACTTCGGGGCGGCTGTTGCTGGAGGTTCTGCCTGCCGTCGCCACCGTGCTCGGCGGCCTGATCCTGCTCTCCAGCGCCAACCGCGCCATCGCCATGCTCGGTGCCTGGCTGGCGGCGCTCGGCGGCGCCTGGTTCGTCGTCGGCACCGCGGTGAGCACGCTGTGGACCTCCCGGCACACGCCCGCGGCGGGCAGCCCGGTGGGCAGCATCGGCCGTCAGGTGGCCGAGCAGCTCGCCTTCTTCTCCGGCCTCGGCGTGGCCGTGCTGTTCTTCGCCGCACTGGCGCTGGGCCGTCTGGCCGTCGTGGGGGTCCGCGACGCGGCGCTGTCCGAGCCCTACGTCCAAGAGTACGACCCCGCACCGGGGCACGAGGGCGAGCGGTACTCCACCGATTCGGAAGGCGCCGGCCCGGCGGCGCCGCCGTTGACCCCTGCGCCCGGCACGGGCAGGTACGCCCGCCCGTCAGGACCCGAGACGACGCCCTTCCCGGCACGGCCTCAGTACGAGACACAGCCCGGGTACGACACCTCGTCCGGCCCGGCGGACGCGCCTCCGCCCCTGCCACGGCGCAAGCGCAAGCAGCAGGACGTGGCCGAGCCCACCGATCAGAAGGTGGCGGGCCACCGCACCGGCGAGTGACAACGAACGAGCGGCGGCCGCCCCGGGGCGGCCGCCGCTCGACGTCGTCGGCTCGTCACTTCTTCTTGTTGCCGCGCTTCTCCCGGATCTTCATCGTGACCTCGATGGGGCTGCCCTCGAAGCCGAACTCCTCACGGATCCGGCGTTCGATGAACCGGCGGTAACCGGACTCGAGGAACCCCGAGGTGAACAGCACGAACTTCGGCGGCCGTACGCTCGCCTGGGTGGCGAACAGGATGCGCGGCTGCTTACCGCCGCGGATCGGGTGCGGGTGGGCGGCGACCAGGTCGGCGAAGAAGGTGTTGAGCTTTGAGGTCGGCACCCGGTGGCCCCAGCTCTCCAGCGCGGTCTCGATGGCCGGCACCATCTTCTCGACGTGACGTCCGGTCTTGGCGGAGATGTTGACGCGTGCCGCCCAGCGGGCGTTGTGCAGCTGCCGGTCGATCTCCCTGTCGAGGTAGAAGCGGCGCTCCTCGTCGACGAGATCCCACTTGTTGAAGGCCATCACCAGAGCCCGGCCGGACTCGATCACCATGGAGACGATCCGCAGATCCTGCTCGGCCAACGGCTCACCGGCGTCCACCAGGATGACCGCGACCTCCGAGCGTTCCAGTGCCGACTGGGTCCGCAGGGTGGCGTAGAAGTCGGCTCCCTGGTTCTCCCGGTGCCGCTTGCGGATGCCGGCGGTGTCGACGAAACGCCAGGTCTTGCCGCCCAGCTCGATCATCTCGTCGACCGGGTCCCGGGTGGTGCCGGCCACCTCGTGCACGACGGCCCGCTGCTCGCCGGCGAGCTTGTTGAGCAGGCTCGACTTGCCCACGTTGGGCCGGCCGACGAGCGCGACCCGGCGCGGCCCGCCGGCCGGCCCGAAGGTCTCCAGTGGAGCGGGCTCGGGGAGCGCCCCGAGCACGGCGTCGAGCAGGTCGCCGCTCGCCCTGCCGTGCAGCGCGCTGACGACCATCGGTTCACCGATGCCCAGTGACCACAACGCGGCCGCGTCGGACTCGGCGCCGATGTCGTCGACCTTGTTGGCGACCAGCACGATCGGCTTGCCGGAGCGCCGCAGAATCTCCACCACGGCCTCGTCGACGTCGGTGGCGCCGACGGTGGCGTCGACCACGAACATCACCACGTCGGCCAGGTCCACCGCCAGCCGGGCCTGTTCGGCGATGGCTGCGGCCAGTCCCTCGGCGTCGGGCAGCCAGCCGCCGGTGTCGACGACGGTGAACCGGCGGCCCTGCCACTCGGCGTCATAGGCCACCCGGTCGCGGGTGACTCCGGGAACGTCCTCGACCACCGCCTCCCGGCGGCCGATGATTCTGTTGACCAGGGTGGACTTGCCGACGTTGGGCCGGCCGACCACCGCCACGATGGGCAGCGGCCCCTGTTCGCCGGCGGCGGGGTCCTGGACGTGGATGTCGTACTCAGTCACGATGTCTCTGTTTTCTGCTGGCGAGCGTGCCGCGGCCCTGCCTCAGAGGGCGGCCGCGCGCTCCTTCACGAGCCGTACGACCGCGTCGACGACCTCTTCGAGCTTCAGCTCGGTGGAGTCGATCTCAACGGCATCGTCGGCCTTGGTCATCGGGGACGCCTTGCGGGTGGAGTCGAGCCGGTCCCGGCGCGCCTGCTCCTGGAGCAGGATCTGCACCGTCGCGGCCGGATCGGCGGTCAGGTCCCCGGCCCGGCGCTGGGCCCGGATCTCCTCACTCGCGGTGAGGAAGATCTTGACGGGTGCACCGGGTGCGACGACGGTGCCGATGTCGCGGCCCTCCGCGACGATGTCCCCACCCGCCATGATCTCACGCTGCAGCGCGACCAGCCGCTCCCGGACCACGGGCACGGAACTGACGGCGCTCACCGCGTTGGTCACCTCACGGGTCCGGATCGGCCCGGACACGTCGGTGCCGTCGATCCTGATGGTGGGCGCGTCGGGGTCGGTGCCCAGCTCCAGTAGCGGTTCACCGGCCCGTGCGGCCACCTGCTCCGCGTCCTCGACCGGCACGTCCTGGGAGAGCATCCACCACGTCATGGCCCGGTACATCGCACCGGTGTCGAGGTAGCGGAACCCCAGTGAGCGGGCTACCCCCTTGGCGGCGCTGGACTTTCCAGAGCCCGAGGGGCCGTCCATGGCGATGACGATCGTCACGTCTGTCTCTCTCCAACCTGCGTACCGGGCCGACGGCCCGCGCCAGAGGGACCGCCTGCCGCGGTCTCCTCGTCTGTCATTCCCCATGTAACAGCCCCAACGGACCAGAGTACCGGCCGCGCGGGGCCCATCGCCCCGAACCGGTCGCGACCGCACGGCCGGGCAGGTGGCCGCCACAAGATCCCAAGAGATCGATCCGGCGGAAGGCCGGGCTCTGGACCGTCCCGGCGGAGGTCAGAGGGTCAGCCTGGGACGGACCAGCCCCGGGCACGCAGCTCGTCGGCCAGCCGGTCCGCAGCCTCGGGCCGGACGGAGAGCTCCGCCACACCGACCGGCAGGCCCGGAGAGTGCTCGATCGCGACGTCCTCAATGTTGACCCCGGCATCCCCGGCGGCCTGGAAGAGCCGGGCCAGCTCCCCGGGACGGTCTGGGATGACGACCGCCACGAGGGCGTACGACCTCGGCCGGCCGCCGTGCTTGCCCGGGATCCGGCCCCGGCCGACTGTGCCGCGCCGCAGCAGCTCGGTGACCTTCTCCGCCGCCACCTCGGCCACCGGCCCGCCGTTCTCGGCGCCGGCCCGCAGCATCGCCGCCGCCAGGGCGAGGTCTCCGGCGACCGCGTCCAGGACGTCGGCCACCGGCCCGGCGTTGGCGCTGAGGATGCCGATCCACAGGGCCGGGTCGCTCGCCGCGACGCGCGTGACGTCCCGTACGCCCTGTCCCGCCAGGCCCAGCGCCACCTCGGGAGCGTCACCGAGCCGGGCGGCCACCGCGGCCGAGACCACGTGCGGCCCGTGCGAGACCAGCGCGACCGCTCGGTCATGTTCGGCGGGGCCGACCGTGAGGGGCTCGGCCCCGCAGGCGCGCGCCAGGGCCGCGACCGTCTCGGCCGCCTCGGCCGAGGACTCCGGCGACGGGCACAGGGCCCACGGCCGGCCGAGGAAGAGATCGGCCCGCGCCGCCGCCGGGCCGGAACGCTCCCGTCCGGCCAGGGGGTGCCCCGCCACGAAGGTGGTCAGGTCGCAGCCCAGCTCGGCGGCCTCGGCCAGCGGGCGGGCCTTGACGCTGGCCACGTCGGTGTAGACCCGGGCCAGCCCGCGCTTCTGCGCGTCCAGCAGGGCCGCGGCCACCGCCGCCGGGGGTACGGCGAGCACGGCGAGGTCCGCGGGCTCCCCCGGATCACCCTCCTGGAGGGCCGATCCGGCTCCGAGCTCGACCGCCAGCCGCAGCGACGCCGTGTCCCGGTCGGCCAGCAGCACCTCGGCGCCGCCCGCACGCATCGCCAGCGCGATCGACGTGCCGATCAGTCCTGTGCCGACGACGACGATCCGCCGCGGAGCTGCCTCTTCTGTCACGTCCTCAGCCTATCGATCGAGTGTTCCCCGTCCTTGATGATCAAGCGATCGCTCGCGTGATCACGGAGGTCATTGGGCGATGTCGAGCCGCAGGGCCGTGGCCCCGCGCAGGTAGACGTGCTGCATCGCCGACCGGGGCCGGTCCGTCTCGATGTGCGCCAGGAGCCGGATCACCCGGGGCAGCGCGTGCGGGACGTCGACCTCGGAGGCGCACAGCAGCGGCACCTCGTGGAAGCCCAGCTTGCGGGCCGCCAGCGCCGGGAACTCCGACCTCAGATCCGGAGTCGCCGTGAACACCACGCTGATGACGTCGTCGGTGGTGAGCTCGTTGCGGGTCATCACCTCGGTGACGAGCTCTGTCGTCGCGTCCAGGATCAGCGTCCGATCGTCGGCGTCGACCTGTGTCGCACCACGAATCGCCCGTACCGCCACTCTTGTTCCCTCCCCTTACCCGGCATGCCTCACCGGCGATGCCCTGGCCGCGATGCCCTGGCCGCGATGCCTTACTGGCAATGCTAGAGATCGACGGCCGCGTACAGCTCGCCGACCTCTCTGGGGGTCAGCGCGCGGATCGCCCCGGGCTTGAGCCGGCCCAGCTTGATCGGGCCGAACTCGGTACGGGCCAGCTGGCGCACCGGGTGGCCGACCTCCTTCAGCAGCCGCCGCACGATGTGCTTGCGTCCCTCGTGCAGTTTGACCTGGACCAGAAAGCGCCTGCCGGACTGCTCCACGATGCGGAAGTCGTCGGCCTTCACCACGCCGTCCTCGAGGGTCACGCCCTTGAGCAACCGCCGGCCGAGGTCCCGTGCGATCGGCCCTGCCACCTCGGCGACATAGGTCTTGGTGACCCCGAAGGAGGGGTGGGTCAGGCGATGCGCCAGCTCCCCGTCGTTGGTGAGCAGGATGAGCCCCTCGGTGTCGGTGTCGAGCCGTCCGACGTGGAAGAGCCGTTCCGGCACCTCCCCGACGTACGCGGCCAGGCTGCGCCGGCCCTTTTCGTCGGACATCGTGCTCACCACGCCGCGCGGCTTGTTGACCGCGTAGTAGCGCGTGGCGGCCCGGGTCTCGACCCGTTTCCCGTCGACGTGGATCACGACCTGCTCAGGGTGCACCTTGGCCCCGAACCAGGCCACCACCTTGCCGTCGACCTGCACCCTGCGCTCGGCGATCAGTTCCTCGCAGTGCCGCCTGCTGCCGATCCCGGCGTCCGCCAGGATCTTCTGCAGCCGAACACCTTCGTTGTCGTTCACTTGGCTATGTCCTCGATGCCTTCAATGTCGTCGGGCAGGTATGGGGCGAGTTCGGGGAGTTCCTCGATATCGCGCAGCCCCAGCCGCTCCAGGAAGTATCCGGTGGTCCGGTACAGGTGGGCCTGGGTCTCGGGGTCCTGCCCCGACTCCTCGATCAGCCCCCGCAGCGTCAGGGTCCGGATGACCCCGTCGCTGTTGACCCCGCGGATCGCCGACACGCGGGCCCGGCTGACCGGCTGCCGGTAGGCGACCACGGCGAGGGTCTCCAGCGCGGCCTGGGTGAGCCGGGTCTGCTGGCCGTCGGTCACGAAACGCTCCACCACCGGGGCGCACACGTCCCGGGTGTAGAACCGCCAGCCACCGGCGATCTCCCTCAGATCGAACCCCCGGCCCTGTGCGGTGTATTCCTGCGAAAGCTCCCGCAGCCCCGCCAGGACCTCGTCGCGGGGCCGCTCCAGGATCTGGGCGAGGGTGACCTCGGCCACCGGCTCGTCGACCACGAGCAGGATCGCCTCCAGGGAGGCCCTGAGCCCGGGCAGCCCGTCGGGCCGGCTCTCCTGGCCAGGCGCCGCGGTCACCTCGGACCGCTCGGGCGCCTCGGGCCGCTCAGACCGCTCGGAGGCCGGCTGCTCGGGCACTTCGGGCTGCTCGGCGGCGAGGCCGTCTCCCCGCTGTTCCGTCCAGGCCTCGTCGTGCCCGGCACGGACGTCCTCAGTCACTGTCCTCGTCCCCGTTCGGCTCCGCTGCGCCTTGATAGTCGTCGCCGACCACGATCTCCCCCTCGTCGCTGCCGGTCCAGGTCACGTGCAGCTCGCCGAGGGCCTCGATCTGCTCGAAGGACACCGCCTGCTCGCGATACAGCTCCAGGAGCGCCAGAAAGCGGGCCACGACCTCGAACGTCCCCGCGCAGTCGGCCGTGAGGACCCGGAACGTGGACCGTCGCAGCCGACGGAGCTGCGCGACGATGATAGCGGCCTGGTCCTTGACATTGGCCGCAGGCTGGTACATGTGCTCGACCGAGACGGTCGGCACCGCCTTGGGCGCGAACGTCCTGGCGGCGAGCCGGGCGAACTCGGCCGGCCCCAGCCCCAGCAGCACCTCGGGCAGCAGGTCGGCGAAGCGCGGTTCCATCGGCACCAGCCGCGGGAAGCGTTTGGCCTCCTCGGCCATCCGCCCGGCCAGGAACCTCGCGACCTCCTTGTAGGCCCGGTACTGCAGCAGGCGGGCGAACAGCAGGTCGCGGGCCTCCAGCAGGGCGAGGTCCTCCTCGTCGTCGACCTCGCCGGAGGGCAGCAGCCGGGCGGCCTTGAGGTCGAGCAGCGTAGCGGCGACCAGCAGGAAGTGGCTGGCCTGATCGAGGTCCCACTCCTTGCCGTACGAGCGGATGAAGGCGATGAACTCGTCGGTGACCTTGTGCAGGGACACCTCGGTGATGTCCAGCTTGTGCTTGGAGATCAGGCCGAGCAGCAGATCGAAGGGACCCTCGAAGTTGTCCAGGTGGACCTCGAAACCCCGGGTCCTGCCGGGGGCGGGGGGTTCGGGCGCACCGGCGCCGGGAGGTGGCCCGGAGGTGTCCCCGGCCAGGTCCTCGCTCTGTGGCGCAGCGGTGTCGGTCACATCTATGACGGTAACCGAATCACGGTCCGGACCTCGCATCCGGCGCGGAACCGGCCCTGGTCAGGCCGGCCGGCCGAGCGGCGGCCGGGCCCCGGCGCGGAGACCTCGCGGGCTCAGCCCATCAGACGCCACCGCTCGAGCACCTCCTTGGCCAGCTCCCGGTAGGCGTTGGCGCCCATCGAGGACGAGTCGAAGGTGGTGATCGGCTCTCCGACAACGGTGGCGTCGGGGAACCGGACCGTGCGGTTGATCACCGTGTGGAAGACCTTCTCGCCGAACGCCTCGACGACCCGGCCGAGCACCTCACGGGTGTGCAGCGTCCGGGAGTCGTACATGGTGCCCAGAAAGCCGTCGATCATGAGGTCGGGGTTGATCCGGGCCTGGACCTTCTCGATGGTCTCCATCAGCAGGGCGACGCCGCGCATCGCGAAGTACTCGCACTCCAGCGGCACCAGGACGCCGTGACTGGCGGCCAGCGCGTTGATCGTCAGCAGGCCCAGCGACGGCTGGCAGTCGATCAGGATGTAGTCGTAGTGCTCCACGGCGGGTTTGAGGCAGCCCTGGAGGATGTATTCCCGGCCGACCTCGTGCACGAGCTGGACCTCGGCTCCGGACAGGTCGATGTTGCTGGGCAGCAGGTCCATGCCCTCGACGGTGGTCTCCAGGAGGATGTCCTCCCACTCGACCCCCCGCTCCAGCAGCAGGTTGTGGACCGTCATCTCCAGCTGGCGCGGGTCACCCTGCCCCAGCCCGACCGAGAGCGCACCCTGCGGGTCGAAGTCGACCAGCAGCACCCGGCGGCCCTGCTCGGCCAGTGCGGCGCCCAGGTTGATGGTCGTGGTGGTCTTGCCGACCCCGCCCTTCTGGTTGCACACGGCCACGATGCGGGCCGGCCCGTGCTCATCCAGCGGCTCGGGGTCGGGGAACGACGGCACCGGCCGCCGGGTGGGGCCCAGGGAACGACGCGGATCCGTCTCGATGGCGGCCGCGAGCACTTTCTCCGCGGCGTGCTGTGTGCTGGTCAACAGCTTCGAACCTCCCCGCGGCCAGGACATGCGGTCAAGACCCGGACTCTACGGATCGGCCCACCAGACGGCAAGGCGACTCGCGGAACGAGGGCGGACTGTGCTCGCCGTCACCGCTCACCCCGCGCCCGGGGGTGGGAGGTGTCGTAGACCTCCCGCAGCAGCTGGACCGCCCCCAGCGTATAGACCTGGGTGGTCGTCACCGACGCGTGGCCGAGCAGCTCCTGGACCACCCTGACCTCGGCCCCTCCGTCGAGAAGGTGGGTGGCGAAGGAATGCCGGAGTGTGTGCGGGGACACATCGCGCAGCCCGGCCCGCTCGGCGGCCGCGCGCAGCACCATCCAGGCCCCCTGACGGGACAGCCGCCCTCCCCGGGCGTTCAGGAACAGCGCAGGCAGCCCGCGCCCCGCCTTGACCAGCTCGGGCCGGGCCCGGGCCAGATAGGCCCCGACGGCCCGCTGGGCGTAGCCGCCGATGGGCACCATCCGGGTCTTGCCCCCCTTGCCGGACACCCGGGCGAGCCCGTCGCCCAGGTCGAGCGCGTCGACGTCCAGCCCGACCGCCTCGGAGATGCGCGCGCCGGAGCCGTACAGCAGCTCCAGCAGCGCCCGGTCGCGCAGGCCGCGCGGGGTGTCTTCGGGATCCGCCGCGGCCAGCAGCCGCTCCACCTGGTCGAGGGAGATGGCCTTGGGCAGCCGCCGCGGCGGGGCGGGCGCCTTGACGTCGCGGGCCGGGTCGGCCGTGGCCAGGCCCTCACGGAGCGCGAACCGGTGCAGTCCGCGTACCGCGACGACGGCCCGCGCCGCCGACCCGGCCGACAGCGGCGGATGCCGCTGGTCGCCCTCCCGCAGGCCGCTGAGAAAGGCCAGCACGTCGTCCTCGCCGGCCTGGCCGATGGCCGCGCGGCCGCGCTCGGCGAGTACGGCGGCGTACCGGCGCAGATCCCGGCGGTAGGAGCTGAGCGTGTTCTCGGCGAGGCCGCGATCCACCGCGAGGTGGTCCAGGTAGCCGCGCACGGCGGAGTCCAGGGCCGAGTCCAGAGCGGCGTGCGGGGCGGCGTGCGAGGAGGCGTCAGGGGCGGCCTGCGGGCCGGCATCGTCGCCGGTGACCGCCTGATCGGGCACGCTCATCGGCTCGCCCCCCTGCGCCGCATGCGATGGGGGCGGGCGGACGGCCGCCGCGCGGTGCGGCCCACGGGTCCACCGGCGCGCGGTCGCCGCCGTCCGCTCCCCGGTGCGGCCGTGCCGCGCCCGCGCGCTGTGCCCATCGCCTCGCTCGCTGCTCGCCCCGCTGTGACCTGCCCATCATGCCCGTTCCCGCGGTACGGACGGGCATGATCGCCGGGTCAGCCCTCGGGCGCATCGGCCGCACGCAGGTCACGGAAACCCGTGGTGCGGGCGGCGTCGGCGGCCAAGATACCGGTCACGGCGACCGAATTGTGGATGTCACCGGCGAATACCTTCGCAACGGCCTCCTCCAAGGGCACCCACACGACGGGCATGTCGGCCTCCTCGTGGACGCGCTCGAAGTCGATCTCCTCGGCGGGCACCTCGGTGAGCCTGCGGGCCAGGAAGATCCGGATGCGCTCGTCGGACATCCCCGGGGAGGTGTACACGTCCACGAGGGTGAGCCACTCAGCGGCCCGGTAGCCCGCCTCCTCGACCAGCTCGCGTTGGGCGGTGAGCCACGGCGGCTCGCCTGCCACGTCCCGCAATCCGGCCGGCACCTCCCACAGTTGATAGCCGA
>JAOPYK010000313.1 GCA_025964695.1 Streptosporangiaceae bacterium
GCCGCAGCCGCGTGCGCAGGTGGTAGCCGTGCGACGGTTCCTTCGCCAGCATCGCCAGCACGACGTCTTGCATGCACCACCCCTAACGGCTAGCTAATAGCTATCGGTTAGCCGTTAGGGGTGTCAAGCGCCAAATGATGCCGCGAAACCGGGCAGAGCATCCCCCGCGCCCCGCTACAAGGCCGCATCGGACAGCTACTCCGGACGGCATGCGGACCGATCCCCAACAGCCGGAACCGTCACGATGAAATGAACAGCACCACGTCATCGTGAACGTGGCGGCCGGATTTCGGCCCGCTCAAATCCGTTATCCCATGTTCATAGCGACTGGCGTACCGTGTCCGTCGGGAGTGACGCTCAACACCTGTGTGACTTGGATTGCTTGTTGTCGTAGTTCTTTGCTCGGTATCTGTCGTGCTCGGTGAGGGTCGGGGCTCGGCTCGTCTGGATGCGCAGCGTCGGCTCCATGGGGACGCCGGGTGCTTTGAGCGGTGTCAGAACCAGTGCGGCCGGTACGCCCCGCCCGCTCGGGTTGGACAGGCGTCGCCGAGGCGGAACTGGCCGCGCGGACTCCGGTGGCATCAATCGGTATCCGTTGCGGCCAGCACTGCCAGCCGTTGGCGCTCCGGGTCATTGGCTACCAGGCCGATGTCCCAGGCCACCTGCTCGAACCACTGTGTGACAGCGCTGAACGAGGGTGCCAACGCCGGCTCGTGGCTGGGTCCTCGTTGAACCGGGGCCTTTGGCCGTATAGCGCCACTGAGGTGGCGGGCCAGGGCGAGTGCGGCGAGCAACGCCACGAGCGCGCACACGCCCTGCCACCCGGTCTTAGGCGTGTACCCCGAGCCAGGAGCCCGCGCTGCCGCCCAGGTAGGCGCAGGTCATGTAGGCGGTGTTGAGCCTGCTGCGGGCGTCGGGACGCAGGGTGAAGACTCGGGTTTGGTTGGCGTAATCCGGGGTCGCAAAGCGGCCGTCTGTGACGGAGAGTGACGGTCCATTTTGTCCCGAGTCTGGTTCTGTCGCGGATGCGTTATCCGGGGAGCGTCTGTGACGGCGTCCACGTACGCGACGCGGCCCATGACCTGCTGTGGAGCTCTGAGAACGTCTCTGCGATGCTGCACTCGCCAGCAGCGCCCAGGGTCCACCTACCCCTCGTCGTTGCCGCTTTTCTCACGGACGCGTCCGCGACGGAAGGACCTGCGAAAACACATTGTTCGATCTTGAAAACCCCAGATAATCGTCGACCATGCCGGACTGCATCGCGACGTCGAGCAGCAGCGTGCCGAGGATCAGGGCGGTCAGACCCAGCGCGCCGCCCCGGGCGCCTGCGGTGAGGACCGCGGCCGAGACGAGGACCCCGAGCGTGCAGACGAGGTTCACCGGGTCGGGCCCCCGGCGGTCCACCAGGCGTCCGGCGAGCGGGGTGCAGAGCATGGTTGCCGCGCCGACCAGGGCGAGCATCCCGTATCCCCCTGGCGCGGGCATGAGGCGGTAGCTTGGTCGCCACGGTCGACGGGATGCGGTTCGGGGCGTCGGCCCCGGCCGTGTTCGCCCGCCCCAACCGCAAGTTCTTCGGATCCAAACGTGGTACGACCTGGCTCAACGCAATAAACGATCAATGGGTTGGGCGGGGTGCGAAGGTGTTATCGGGCACCGTACGCGACTCCCTGCACATGGTCGATGTGATCTTCGGGCGTCCCCGCCCGCCGCAGCGAAATGAGGCGATCCTGTGCTTCCTGGCGGGCGTTACCACCGGGAGCACGGAGGGAACCGTGCAGGCGCTGGACGCGGCCACCGGCCTGCTGTGCCGGCTCCGCTCGGCCATCGGTCTGGAGTTCGTCCCGGACCTCACCTCGGACTGAGCGGGAAAGTCCGGTCCCGCCGGTCTGACCATCGGCAGGACCGGACACGTGATCAGGTGCGTCCGCCGCCGTGGTCGGAGTTGGCTGGCGGGTGCATGACCGGTCGCCCGTTGTGGGTCAGGTGATGCGGTGGTGCAGGTGCCAGATCGCGATGCCGAGGAGTGCGGTGGCCAGGCCGATGAACAGGGAGGCCTCGATGATCTGGAAGGTCCAGAATCGGTCGGCGGGCTGGTAGACGACTTTGAGGTGCAGCCCGAGCCCACGCAGGTAGGCGTCGCCGGCGGCCGGGGTGGGGAGGGTACCGATCTTCTGGGAGAGCTGGTCGTTCTGCGTGGAGGAGAGTAGGTGGCCGGTCTTGTCGACCAGGCCCTGGCTGAGGGTCCAGCCTCGTGCGCCGGGCGAGGTCGGTATGGTGCCCGGGCCCATGGTGTGGTTGCCCGTCGGGCCCAGGAGGAGGGTGACGGGGTTCTGGTACCGCTGCCGTAGCCAGAACTCCACCGGTAGGCGTACCGCGATGAAGGCGACGAAAGCGGCCACGATGGCCGGTACGGTGCGGCGGAGCAGCAGCCCGGCCAGGACGCCCAGGGCGAAGGCGAAGAGCGTGTAGCCGGTGAGTGAGAGTCCTTCGAAGTCGAAGGCTCCCGGGGTGAACCTGCCCGACACCTGGTCCATCGGGTTGCGGAACCAGCCGAAGACGGCGCTGAGGGTCGCGGTGACCACCAGGATCCCGGAGCTGATCAGCGAGATCTTGATGGTCAGCCATCGGGTCCGGGGGACCGCCTGGGTCCAGGCCAGCCGCCAGGTCCCGTGCTCGTATTCACGGCCGAGCAGGCTCGCACCGACCATCGCGCCGATGAGGCCGGGCAGCGGGCTGAACCAGGTCAGCAGGTGGTTTGCGAGGTCGTTGAACTGGTTCATGAACGCGGTCATCGCGGTCTGGCAATGGTCGCCGCCGGTGCCGCGGGCCAGGCATGCCCCGATGCCGTCCTGCGTGTAAACGCCGCGCATCGACTGGCCGTACAGCAGGAACACCACAGCGGTGAAGCCGACCAGAACCATGCCGGCGAGTGCCTGCGCACGGTGCTGACGCCAGGTGAGCCAGATCATGATGCCACCGCCGTGGGGTGCTCGAGGTAGGCCAGGATGAGTTCTTCAAGACCGACCGGGTGCGACTGCCAGGCCGGGTGGAAGTCGGGCCGGTCCGCCTCGGTGCGGACCAGCAGGTCGGTGTGCCGGTTGCTGTGCGCGGCGCGGATGACCCCGGGCACCGACGGGTCGGCGTCGGTGCGCGGCCCGGTGAGCAGCCGGTGGCCGGCCAGTATCTCCTCGATCGCGCCGATGAGCTGGATCTTTCCCCGGTTGAGCAGCACCAGCCAGTCGCAGACCGCCTCCAGATCAGCGATCACGTGGGAGGACATCAGCACGGTGAGCCCGTCTTCAGCGACGGCGGCCATCAGGACCCTCATGAAGTCCCGGCGGGCGATCGGGTCGAGGTTGGCGAGGGGCTCGTCCAGGACCAGCAGCGGTGCGCGCTTGGCCAGCGCCAGGGCCAGCGCGACCTGGGACTGCTGGCCGCCGGATAGGTCCCCGGCGCGTCGCTTGAGCGGAATGCCGAGTTCGTCCAGCCGCTGCTCGGCCAGCGTCTGGTCCCAGCGCAGGTTGAGTGAGCGGCCCAGCCGTAGCAGGTCGGCGACCGAGAGGCTCGGGTAGAGCGGGTGCTCCTGGGCGACGAAGCCCACTTGGGCCAGCGCCTGTGCAGAGCCGGCGCGGGCATTCTCGTTCAAGACCTTGATGGTTCCCTCCACGGGTTTCAGCAGGCCGGTGACCAGTTGCAGCAGTGTGGTCTTGCCGGCCCCGTTCGGGCCGACCAGAGCGATCACCGATCCGGCCGGCAGCCGCAGGGTGCAGTCCCGTAGGGCCCAGACCTTGCCGTAACGCATGCCCAGGCCCTCGGCCTCCAAGGCCGTGTTCATGCCACCCCCTCCGCCCGCAGTTCGTGGCGGATCGTGGCGAACATGGCCGTGACCATCTCGTCGTCCAGCCCGGCGTCATAGGCCTCGCGGACCCACTGCTCCAGCGAGCGGCGCAGCTTCGCGTACAGGCCGGGGGCGACCGGCTCGACCGAACCGGTGATGAAAGTGCCCTGCCCTGGCCGGGCGTTGACCAGCCCCTCGTTCTCGAGCTGGCGGTAGGCCTTCACCACCGTGTTGGGATTGATCGCCAGGACGGAGACCGCGTCCTTGACAGTGGGCAGCTGATCGCCGGGATGCAGATAGCCCAGCAGGAGCCCCTGCCGTACCTGCTGGACGATCTGCAGGTACGGCGGGACACCGGTAGTGCCGTCCAATCGGAACTGGAACATCGCCCCTCTTCCATTCAACTATGATGTTAGTAGAATCATAGTGAAGGCAAGATCTATACGTCAAGATCCACCACCCGGGCCCACGCGGCACGTCGAGATACAGCGAGGGCATGGTCCGGCGAGCCCCGATACTGTGCCGACGCCGAGCGTTGCGGCCATCCGCTGCGGGCGGGGGCTCCGGCTCGGCTCGGCGCTCCGGCGAGGTCTCTCATAAATGAACATCTGTGCGAGTTCCGAGAACCCCGGGATCCGCGCCCGGTTCATCCTGATTTTCGTTCGCAGAAGTCCTCGCACAATCTCCGGCTTTCGCGAAGGTGTTCTGCGAGACTTGGAACATGGAGTTCACGCCCGATCGCGCCGCGAAAGCGGTCGAACGTGACCCCTGTCCGAAGTGTGAGGTTCCGGCGGGGAGTGCGTGCCGGACGCAGGGCGGCAAGACCGCGGCGAAGTACCACACGGCCCGGTTCGCGCTCGTTCCCGCGCTGCGGGAGGAACTCGAGGTTCTCGTCCCCGCCGACCGGAACCCTGGAAAACCGTGGAAGCCGGGGCCGGACGTCGAGACTGCGGACGCTGACCGGGTTCCGGCCGGGAAGGCGATCCGGATCGGGTACGCGCGGTGCTCGATGGCCCAGCAGGAACTGGCCAGCCAGATGGAGGCGCTGGAGAAGGCCGGCTCCACCCGGACCTTCTCGGAGAAGATCTCCACCCGGATCAAGGTGCGGCCGGAGTTCGAGAAGGCGCTGAAGCTCGCGGGCCTAGCCCGGGGCCATGTCGACGAATCGGCTGTAGTGCCCCTGGAAGGCGACGGTCACGGTCGCGGTCGGGCCGTTACGGTGCTTGGCCACGATTAGGTCTGCTTCACCCGCCCTGGGTGATTCCTTTTCATATGCGTCTTCTCGGTGAAGAAGGATGACCATGTCTGCATCCTGCTCGATCGAGTTCTTCACGGTTATGCCATCGGCAACAAAGTTATGAAGACCCATGACCGTCGCGTCGTACACCTCCTGCACGCCAAGACTTTCAATGGCGACGATCTCGTCCCAGAACACGTCATTGGTCGCAAGCATCTCGAGTTCGGCATCTTCCAGAACAGTGGCCACCCGGCCAAGCCGCTCACGACCCGGCGCACGGTTCCGGAGCCCACTTCCGCAGAACTGGGTGCCAAGCGCCTTGGAGAATTCGCGATGGCTGATCTTCTTTTCCGCGAGAATCGTCCGGACGTCATCCCAGACCCCCACCGGAACCGTGTCGAGGTTGGTATTGACACGCTTATTTCGAAGATTCTCAGCTGCTATTGCTGCGATCTTTCCGCGCACCCCGTGCACTCCGATGGCGTCAAAGAAAGCCAACTGGTTGGGTGCCCCGTCCAGGTGGAGCTGGTAACAGGGCAGGCAACCGCTCTTGTTCGTCTCCTCGACGCGAGCAAGGATCCCAAAACGGAGCAGGAGACGAGATACGTCCTCGACCAGTCGCCTGCTCGTAGACGCATAGTAAAGACGGCACTGGCCTTGCTTCTCGTCCCAGAAGACACGACCATCGATGGCCCACAGATGCTTGAGGAACAGCGCTACCTGCTCCTTGGGCAACGCGAAGACCGGGGTGGGTACGAACTTCTCTGGTGAGCGCAACCCGAAGAGGCCCATCCCGTCCAACCATTCCGCAATCGGATTCCGCCTGCCATGGGTGAGCCGGTACGGTGCAGGCAACCTCAGACCGACCACTCGGGCGGCTTCGTGCTCATCGATTCCGAATCGCCGGGCAGCCACCTCGGCGACCGTGACCAGGCATTCCTCGTCCTGGCTGGCATAGCGGATAGGCTGCCTCTCGACAAAAGAGCCATCACCGATCATGTGTGCAAGAAGCACGACCTCGTCCTCGTCCATCGGGGTGATCTCCAATGGTGGAGGGACGTGTCGTGGAGTGGCGATTCGGACGCCGGAGGTCAACTCACCGAGCGGCTGCCAGCCCCCGTAGGTAAGGAAGGGATGATTCGCCGTCGCCTCTATCCGCTTTCCAGAGGCCAACGTGAGCTGGAAGACCTCCTTATGCCCGCTTGAGAACGCATGAGTCATAGTCCGAGGCACATACTTCAAGCGTCCATCGAGTGCCCATACCGGGATGTCCCGAGTTCCGTCGGAGAACAACTCACCAAGAGTGATCTCCTCGTTGGTGTCAGCGCGCATCACTCGCGTCGACGGCGTCAGACAACCGGATTCACGCAGGTCGGACACCATGGGCCGTTTGTCGGTACGTTGCTCGGGACCACGGTTGAGCTGGGACAGTGCGACGACCGGGACGCCGATCTCCTTCGCGAGCAGCTTGAGGGAGCGGGAGAACTCGGAGACCTCGACCTGGCGGCTTTCGACCCGCTTGCCGGAGGTCATCAGTTGCAGGTAGTCGATGATGACGATCCGCAGATCGTGCTGCTGCTTGAGCCGCCGGCACTTGGCCCGGATCTCCATCATCGACATGTTGGGTGAGTCGTCGATGAACAGCGGCGCCTCGGCCACCTCGCTCATCCGCCGGGCCAGTCGGGTCCAGTCCTCATCCTGCATCGTGCCGGACCTCATGGCATGTAGCGCCACCCTGGCCTCGGCCGACAACAGTCGCATGGTGATCTCGTTGCGCCCCATCTCCAGGCTGAAGAACGCAGAGGTGAGCCCATGCTTGATCGACGCCGCCCGCGCGAAGTCCAGCGCCAGAGTCGATTTCCCGATGGCCGGCCGTGCGGCAATGATGATCATCTGGCCGGGGTGCAGGCCGTTGGTGAGGGAGTCCAGGTCAGTGAAGCCGGTCGGGACACCGGTCATCTGGCCGCCGCGGCTGCCAATGGCCTCGATCTCGTCCAGGGCGCCGGGCATGATCTCACTGAGCGGGATGTAGTCCTCGCCGGTGCGCTTGTCCGCGATGGCGTACACCTCGGCCTGGGCGCGGTCCAGCAGGTCGTCGGCGTCGACGCCGTCGGTGGCATAGCCGAGCTGGGCGATCCGGGTGCCGACCTCGACCAGGCGGCGCAGGATCGACCGCTCCCGCACGATCTTGGCGTAGTAGTTCGCGTTGGCGGCCGTCGGCACCGCGGAGATCAGGGTGTGCAGATAGGGTGCGCCACCGACTCTGGTGATCTCACCGCGCTTGGTGAGCTCGGCCGCGATGGTGACGGCGTCGGCCGGCTCGCCCCGGCCGTAGAGGTCGAGGATGGCGTCGTAGAGAATCTGGTGTGCGGGCCGGTAGAAGTCCTGCGTGGTCAGCGTCTCGACGACGTCGGCGATCGCGTCCTGGGACAACAGCATTCCGCCGAGCACGCACTGCTCGGCCGCCAGATCCTGCGGCGGGGTGCGTTCGAACTCCTGCTCATGCCGCGGTAGCTCGGTCAGACTCACCCCTGCACCCCCTCCACCACTCGCCCACCACTGGGAGCCCCGTCACCGGGCGTCCAGCCACCCCCAAGGTCTAGCAGGCGGAACCGACATTCTCTGCCGCCACGGAAGCGACCGCAAAGGCGCCTGTGGACGAGGTTGTGGAGCCCGCTGTGCAGACACGCCAGATGCTGTGTGCACGACCTGTGGACAACCTGGGGACAAACTCATCCCCAGAGCCTGGGCGCCCTTATTGACCTGGGATAATGAAATCCACGCCCTGTGGGGGAAAGAAAGTTGCCGTCCCATCGCCCGGTAATGAGCAATCAATTGTCATGGGGATCCTCAAGCATCCGTACGATCGCGAGATCCTGCGCCTGGCAGTCCCGGCGTTCGGCGGCCTCGTCGCCGAACCGCTGTTCCTGCTCGCCGATTCGGCGATCGTCGGCAGACTGGGCACCACCGTCCAGGCCGGGCTGGGTATCGCCGGCCAGGCGCTCACCACCATCGTCGGGCTCTGCATCTTCCTGGCCTATGGCACGACCGCCGCAGTCGCCCGGCAGATGGGCGCGGGGCATCTCAAGGACGCGGTCCGCCAGGGCATCGATGGCATCTGGCTGGCCCTGGCGATCGGCGGTGGCCTCATCGTGCTCGGCATGCCGCTGGTCCCGTGGATCGTGGACCTCTTCGGCAGCACCGCTCCGGTGCAACCGGCCGCCAAAACGTACCTGTGGGTCAGCCTGTTCGGGATTCCCGGCATGCTCGTCGTGCTGGCCGGCACCGGAGGGATGCGCGGCATGCAGGACACCCGGACCCCGTTCTACGTGTCGGTGGGCGCGTTCACCCTCAACCTGGCGCTCAACTCGCTCTTCGTGCTCGGACTCGGCTGGGGAATCGCAGGATCGGCCGGAGGCACGGTCATCGCCCAGACCGTCGGTGGTGCCGTCTACATCGGTGCGGTGCTGCGTGGCGCGCGGCGGCATGGTGCCTTGCTGCGGCCCGATGTCCACGGGGTACGGGTGGCGGCCACGTCCGGGGTCGCGTTGATAGCTCGTACCGTTTCACTACAGGTGGTGCTGGTCTCGGCGACAGCGATCGCCGCCCACCAGGGCACCTCCCAGCTGGCGGCGTACGGTGTCGGCTCTCGGATCTGGCGCTTCCTGGCGCTCGCACTCGACGCGATCGCCATCGCCGGGCAGGCGATCACCGGGCGCTGCCTGGGAGCCTCGGACGTCCGGGCGGTCCGGGGTGCGACCCGGCGGATGATGGTGTGGGGCATGGGTGGCGGTGCCGTGTTCGGGCTGGTGATCGTGACCGCGCTGCCCTGGCTGCCGAACCTGTTCACCCACGATCCGGCCGTGCGGAAGCTGCTGCTGGGCAGTCTGATCATCATCGCGGCGATGCAACCGATCGCGGGAGTTGTCTTCGTCCTCGACGGGGTGCTGATCGGCGCCGGGGACATGCGCTACCTCGCCCTGGCCGGAACGGTCAGCATGGCGGTCTTCCTGCCGATCGCCTGGCTGGTCTACACGGTGGGCGGCGGCCTGGCCGGGCTCTGGCTCACCATCACCCTGTGGGTGATAGCCCGGCTGATCACCCTCGGCGTACGGGCTCGCGGCGGCGCGTGGATGGTCACGGGTGCTGTCCGCGGATAGTCGTGTGACACGTGAGACGATTATTCGAAAGCATGCTCGAACTCGTACCCCTCTCCGCTAGTCTTCGAACATGTGTTCAACGCATGGCGAGCGGCTGGCTCGACTCACCCGGGCGATCGACGACCTGGCCTCCGAGGGGCTCTCCGGACTGCCTCCGGAGGCGTGGGCCGAGCGGGTCGCCGGCATCTGGTCCCTGGTCGAGGGCCTGGATCCGGAGATCGCCCGCCGCCGCACCCGCTATTCGACGCCGGAATCCTGAGCCCGCCCGAGGCTACGTGGCTGGCCGGGAGGCGGCGGCATGGCATCCATTGGCTGGGAGACGAGCGGGGAGACGCCGGTCGGTCCCGCGGCGGGAGTGGCCACGGCACCCGGCACGAAGGGGTCTTGCACTAGGACCGAAGGGGGTTCCTGCCCGGTCAGGCGGCCCGCGACGAGGCGGCGCAGTTCCGGAAGCCGGGCGTAGAGCACATCGCCGGGACAGTCCGTCGAGTTGAAGTCCCGATGACCGACGATCGCCTTGTAAGGATCGAGTCCGTACGTCCGGCACAGCCACACGCAGACATCGGTCAGCGACGTCCACAGACGGTCCGGCACCGGGGACTTCATGTAGTTCCCCTCGTTCTCGATGCCGAGCGTATGGTCGTTGTGGCTCTGGGTCTGTGCCCCCATGACGTTCCAGCGGGCCAGGATCGCCTTCAGGCTGCCGTTCCGCCCCTCCATCACATAGCCGCCGCGGCTGATCGTCAGTTGCTCCCCGATGTCGTTCCAACCTCGGACGTGCATGTGGAAGCGCTGGATCTGCCGGGACAGCTCGTACGCGTGTGCCAGCGAGAAATCCGTGCTGTTCGGCGTGGACGTGTGGTGCACCACGATGTGATCAGGATGGTGCTTGAGCACCTCGGCCTTGCACTTGGGCGACTCGGCGTTCCACTCCTTGCGCGGATGTATCACTGGCACGTCGTCCGTCCCGGTCGTCAAGGCCGCTTCGGCCGGGTCGCCGGCTAACAGCAACAGCACCATCGCCCCGGCGCCGATCCCGCAGCTCAGCACGCCACGACGGGTCGGCGCCATCATCGTCGCATCCGGAGGGCGGCGCACCGCAGCCCCCGTTGTCCAACCCTCCGACATGTTCCCCCTCACACACGTCCAGTTACGGACGGTAGCGGTCGGGGGAGCGATCACCAAGGATTCCCGGCCGGGCGGTTTCACGTGGAACGGCCCGGACCTGATGGTCCGGGCCGTTCGGGTGAAGCCCCTCGGTTGGAGGGTGGATCAGGCGTCGACCACGTCGATCTCGATCGTGGCGTTGACCTCAGGGTGCAGTCGCACCGAGACCTGGTGCGCACCGAGGGTCTTAATCGGGTTGCGCACCTCGATCCGGCGCTTGTCCAGCTCCGGTCCACCGGCGTCCTTCACCGCGTCGGCGATGGTGGAGGCGGTGACCGAGCCGAACAGCCGGCCGTTGGCACCGGCCTGGGTGTTCAGCTTGACCTTGAGTGCCTCGAGGCGACCGGCGATCTCCTTGGCGTGGTCGAAGTCCGCGATCTCGCGGGCCGACCGAGCCTTCTTGATCGAGTCGATCTGCTTCTCGGCACCCCGGGTCCACTTCATCGCGAACCCGCGAGGCTCGAGGTAGTTACGGCCATAGCCGTCCTTGACCTCGACGACGTCGCCCGGCGACCCAAGGCCGGCGACCTGCTGAGTGAGGATGAGCTTCATCGTCCGACCTCCTTAACGGGCAGTGCTCGTGTACGGCAGGAGAGCCATCTCACGGGCATTCTTGATCGCCGTGGCCACGTCACGCTGGTGCTGGGTGCAGTTGCCCGTCACCCGGCGGGCGCGGATCTTGCCCCGGTCGGAGATGAACTTCCGCAGCAGCGCGGTGTCCTTGTAATCGACGTAGGAGATCTTCTCCTGACAGAACAGGCAGACCTTCTTCTTCGGCTTGCGAATAGGAGGCTTGGCCATCGTGGTGCTCCTCTACGGAGAGCCCCGCTCACACGGGGATGGTCAGTGGAATGTTGATTTAGAAAGGCGGGTCGTCGGAGAAGCCGCCGCCGCCACCGGTCGCCCAGGGATCGTCGGCGGGCGCGCCACCCCCGCTGGGGGCGCCGCCGCCGGGGCCGCCGCCGAAGCCGCCACCCCCGCCGGACTGCCCGCCACCGGAGTAGCCACCCCCACCGCCGCCGCCGCCGAAGCCGCCGCCACCACCCTGACGCTGGGTCTTGTTGACCTTGGCGGTGGCGTTCTTCAGTGACGGGCCGACTTCGTCGGCTTCGATCTCGTAGACGGTGCGCTTCTCACCCTCGCGGGTCTCGTACGACCGCTGCTTGAGCCGGCCCTGCACGATGACCCGCATGCCACGCTGAAGGCTTTCGGCGCAGTTCTCCGCCGCCTGCCGCCAGACATTGCAGGTGAGGAAGAGGCTTTCGCCGTCCTTCCACTCGTTCGACTGCTTGTCGAGGAAGCGGGGAGTGGACGCGATACGGAAGGTCGCGACCGCCTGGCCACTAGAGGTGAAGCGAAGGTTCGGATCCTCGACGAGGTTGCCGACGATCGTGATCTGAGTGTCGCCTGCTGCCATGGGGCTCGCTCCGGCTGCTCTACGGGTCTAGTGAATCTCTGGACGGAGGACCTTCGTACGCAGGATCGTCTCGTTCAGGTTGAGCTGGCGGTCAAGCTCCTTGACCGTGGCAGGCTCGGCCGTGAGGTCGATGATCGCGTAGATGCCTTCGGACTTCTTCTGGATGTCGTACGCCAGGCGCCTGCGGCCCCAGACGTCGACCTTCTCGACACTGCCGCCGTCGTTCTTGACGACCCCCAGGAACGGGTCGAGCGACGGGGCTACGGTGCGCTCCTCGACGGTGGGGTCGAGGATGACCATGAGTTCGTAGCGACGCATGCTAGGTCCCTACCTCCTCTGGACTGATGCGGTCACGGTCTCTCCGTGACAGGAGGGCTCTTGCGTCACCCGCGGCCGTGCTGGTCCGAAGCCGGGTGGCTCCGAGATGGCCGTGGGGATCGTCATAGGTTACCAACAACTGACAGCGCCCATGCTCATCGCAGACAAGATCCGGATCCGGCCGGCATGCGGCGCCGATCCAGCTCCGCCATGATCTCGGCCATCCGGGCCCGCATGCGCCCGGCCTGCGTCGTCAGGAGCGACAGCTCCTCGACGAGTTCCACGTCGTCGGCCGTCTTCAGCTCACTCGCCTCTCGGGCGGCCACGGGGGTCGTCCCCCCTGGTAGGCGCTGCACCGTATCCACCTCCATCATCGAAGATGCGTTCGACGTTACCCGTATCCGGTGACAAAACCCGGCATTCACCGGCCGGAAGTCCGAAAAAGGAGGTCAGAAGCGCTGACGCCGACCGATGACCGGTTGGCGGCGTACCAGGCGGGCATCACCTTCGAGAAGAAGTTCCTACCTCCGAGGGGGTGGACCGATGCCACAGGTGCTCCATAACCAGCATCTGACCCTGAACACCGACGGTGAGCGGCATCCGCGGGAGAACTCCCTGGCCGTGGCCGCGGTGATCTTCGGGATCGCGGCATTCGTGCTCGGCTTCATCGTCGATGCTCACATGCTCGCCGCGATCATCGGCGTCCTCGGATTCCCCCTGGGCCTGTATTCACAGATGGTCTCCGCCACGACCGGAGAGCGCTGGCTCAACGTGGTGGGGATGATCGGCTCGGCCGTCGGGCTGGCCTTGGCACTGGCGCACGGAGGCTTCACGCCCTGACGCCGCGCGGCCGGCCGGACTCACCGCACGGACCCCATGGTCCGCACGGTCCGAGCTAGGCTCGTACGCATGCGCATCGGAGCCCACGTCGACCAGAACAATCCGCTCGGTGCGGCCACCGCCCGCAAGGCGGAGGTCGCCCAGTTCTTCCTGGGTGATCCGCAGAGTTATGCCAAGCCGGTGATCCCGGAGGGCATCGAGGCGATCCGCGACTCCGACGTGGACGTCTACATCCACGCTCCGTACCGGATCAACGTGGCCACCCGCAACAACAAGATCCGGATACCGAGCCGCAAGCTTCTGGGCCAGCACCTCGAGGCGGCCGCGTCCATCGGCGCCAAGGCGCTGATCGTGCACGGCGGCCACCTCGCCAAGGAGGACGATCCCGAGATCGGGTTCGAGAACTGGCGCAAGGTCTTCGAACGGCTCGAGTGCCCCATCCCGATCTACATCGAGAACACCGCCGGTGGCGACAACGCCATGGCCCGCAGGTTCGATCGCATCGCCCGGCTGTGGGAGGTGCTCGACGGTGTCACCGATCTCGACAAGAACCTCGGATTCTGCCTGGACACCTGCCACGCCCATGCCGGCGGTGAGACGCTCATCGACGCCGTCGAGCGGATCAGAGCGATCACCGGCCGCATCGACCTGGTGCACTGCAACGACAGCCGCGACGCCTTCGACTCCGGCGCCGACCGGCATGCCAACCTCGGTGCCGGCGAGATCGACCCCGAGCTGATCCTGACCGTGGTGCGGGCCGCCGGCGCCCCCGTCCTCGTCGAGACCCCCGCGGACGGCCAGGCCGACGACATCGCCTGGCTGCGCGACAATCTCTGACCGCCCGAGCCCTCCGGGCAGATCTCCGGCCCCCGGGTCGGGACACCACCGGGGTCAGGTGAGCAGGGGGAGTTCCGGAGCGGCTTCCTCGTCGCCCGTCGTCGGCAGCAGCACGGTCATCGGGGTCTCGCTGTCGCGCCACAGGTCCACGGCCTCGGCGAGGATCCCGATCGCGGTGCCGAAGCTCTCGGGGTCCTCCTGCGCGAGGGCCTGCCATCCGGCGTACACGATCAGGTAACCGGCCATGGCGGTCGCCCAGGTCAGATCGGTCAGGCAGTCGGCCAGGGCGTCCCAGTTGTGGCCGAACCAGTCGGGGAACTCCAGCCCCTCGGCGGACATCTCGAGGAACTCGTCCTTGTCGGTGACGGTCTGCCCGGCCAGCCAGAACGGCCGCCACCCGGCACCCTGAGCCGCGTCGACCACGTCGGATCGCCGCGTCGACCCGGGAACGGACCAGAGGTAGACGCCAGGCTCCGTCTTCCCGGCCAGTACGCCCGTCAGGCCGCCGAGCTCGCTCATCGATCTCCTCCGACGACCACGAAGGTCCGGTAGTGGTCCGCGGTGTAGTACCGCTCGCCGTTCTTGCCCGCAATGATCCGCCGCGCGCCCCGGTCCGCGGACCCCGGCGTCAGCACGGTGAACTCACGGTAGTAGCCGCTGGGTTCACCTGGCAGCAGCCGCTCCCTGTTCTGGAAGACCACTCCATCCTGGCGGTAGGGATACGGTCCGCCGGCGGTGATCAATCGAAGGGTCTCCCGAGCTTCGGGCGGCAGGTGCCCGGGAGAGATCGTACGCAACCCCGCGGCACCCGGAGTGGCCCGTACCCCCGCGGAGGCCGTGGCGGCACCGGCCGCCCCGCCGTTCCCCGCCGTACGGCTGTCGCAGCCCGCCGCGCACAGGGCCAGCAGTCCACCCAGAACGACGGCCAGTACGACAGCGCGCAACGGCCGGAACATCCCCTTCACAACGGCACATCGTCACACAGCCTGTGCTCTGCGGCGTCCTCGACGCGCGGGCCGGCCCGCTCCCGGCGGGTCAGCCGGCCCAGGATCCCTCGGTGAACTTGATCACCTCGATGACCAGCAGCGGGATCATGGCCAAGAGGAGCGCCCGGTAGACCCATGGCCGGCGTACGCCCAGGCCGCCGACCATCAGCCACAGCGGCCACCACATCAGGCTGGACCGGCCGATCGACAGGTAGAACGCCGACGTCAGCAGTGCCGCCATCTGCAACCCGACGTAGACGAACTCGGCCCAGCGACGCCGGCCCAGCAGCCAGAGGGTGAGGAGCGCTCCGAGGGCGGCCGCGATCAGCTCCACCCGGAAGGCGCCGGTGAACTGACTGGGATCCCCGAAGGCGGCGTTCCAGGTGGTCTTGAGCGCCTGCCAGGGCTCGACCGTCCGGCGGCCCCAGCCTCGCTCCTGGGCGTGCTGCCAGGCGTTGAGATCGCCGCCGGACCACCACCAGAGGTAGGCGAAGTAGGACACCGGCGCCAGAAAGGGCAGGAGCAACCAGGGAGCCTTCCGCAATCGGCGGTCGTTGGCGAGGAACTCCACGATCAACGCGATGGCGAGGAAGAGGCCGGTGACGCGGATACCGGCACCGAAGAACGTGTACACCGCGGCGAGCTCCCAGCGGCGCCGGCGGGCGAGCATCCAGGCGGGCAGCGCGAAGGCCAGGAACAGCGCCTCGGAGTAGCCGGCGAACAGGAACACCGCGAACGGCGACAGCAGCAGTGCGGCGACCGCCCGCGTACCTGTGCCCCCGGCGCCCTCCTGGTCCCCGAGCCGGGCGAGCGCGACCATCGCCACCGCACCCGCCACCAGGCTGATGAGCAGCGCGGAGAGCCGCCAGTCCGGGACGATCAGGTGTACGGCCCGGATCAGCAGCGGGAGACCGGGGAAGAAGCCGGGCAGTCCCGCGTCCGGAGGGTTCGCAGGATTGCCGCTGTAGCCGTACCGGGCGATCTCGATGAAGTGATCGACATCCCACTGGGTGAACCGGTCGAGGAACGGATCCTGCAGGTTCCCGCGCACGTAGACGCTGGAAGCGACGACCGCGATCGCCACCACCCCGAGCCGGGTGATCACCCATAGGGACAGCGCCGTACGGTCACGGGAGGTCAGATGGGGTCTCACGGTTCCCTTTCGTACCAGGTTCAGCCCCGCTCCTCAGTCATCAAGCGACGATGGGCCTGAAACCCGGGCGTGTGACCAGGCCCGGATCACAGATCACGGCGCATGGCGCATGGCTCAGTGAGACCGTCCCTGGCCCTTCCCGCAAGCCGGATTCTGCTGGTGCTCGAGCCGGAGGCACCACCACTTGAGTGTGGGTCCCGCGGGCGGCGGCTGATTCGGATCGCACGACTTGGGCGCGGAACCCGGGCTGCAGTAGGGCGGGCCGCTGGAGCTCGGCGTCCGGGTAGGGCAGCCCCGCAACCCGGGCTTGCACGAGACCGGCGGACGCGGCGACGCGGGCCCGCCTCGTGCGAGTGACGCCGCGCCGGGCAGCGGGGACTCCCACTTCGCCGGGATGGAGTACTGACCACCCATGTGGTCGATGGTCTCCGCCGGGTCTGAGCCGTTGAGCCCGCCCGGGGCCGTATCACCACCGTGATCCACAGCATGACGCTGTGGATCACGGCGCGGTGACCTTTTCGTTATGTCCGCTGATTTAACCGACTCATGGGCACTCGGCCGCCCGGATCAGTCCAAGGCCACGCGCGAGAGCGGGAGCAGCTGCACCGGGGTGTGGGTGTTGTAGGCCCAGTCGAGGGCCTTGGCCGCATCGGTGAACCGGACCTTCTCGTCGGTGACCGAGCTGTTGAGCACGACACCGATCACCGTGCGGCTGCTACGCCGGGCGGCGAACAGCAGGCAGTAGCCGGCGGCGTTCGTGTGACCGGTCTTGATGCCGAGCATGCCGGGGTAGGTACCGAGCAGCCGGTTCGTCGTCTTCCAGGTGTAGGAGTGGCCGCCCGCCGTCTTCGTCACGGTGTAGGAGGCCTTCGCCACGACCGTACGGAAGGTCGTGTACTTCATCGCGGTCCGGGCCAGCGTGATCTGGTCCCGTGCCGTCGAGTAGCCCGCTGTCGCAGTCGGCCAGGGCAGCCCGTCGAAGTTGGCGTAGTGAGTGTTCTTCATGCCGAGCGCCTGGGCCTGGGCGTTCATCTTCTTGACGAAGCCCGTCCAGCCGGGCCCGTAGGAGTCGGCCAGCGCGTAGGCGGCGTCGCAGCCCGACGGCAGCATCATCGCGTAGAGCAGCTGGCCGACGGTGACCTGGTCACCGACCGCCAGGTACGCCTGGCTGGCTCCGTACTTCTTCACGTAGTCGGCGTACTTCTTGCTTATTGTGATCTTCCGGTCCAGATGACCGGCCTTGATCACGAGAAGAGCGGTCATCGTCTTGGTGATGCTGCCGACCGGGAGCTTGGTGTCCGGAGAGCGGGTCCACAGGGTCTTGCCCTTGGTGTAGTCGTAGAGATACGCGGACTTGGCGGCGATCCCGGCCGGTGCGGCCGCCGTGGCGACCGGCTGAGCGACCGGCTGCAAGACCTGCGACCTGACCTGCGACCTGGTCGTCGACCCGGCACTGGCCGCGGTCGCCGGCACTACCACCGCGAGCGCGAGTGCCATGGAGGCCACGCCCAGTCGTCTCATCCGCACAAGCCCACGTCCCACCAGCACCAAAAACCCCGTTCGCCACAATTGCCACTTTTGGGTCAAGGCAGCGTATAAGGCAGGGCATGGCGGCGGGATGTATAGCGCTGGCCAGGAGTGGCCTGATCAAGAAATCCGCGACCGCCTAGTGGTCGAAGCCCCAGTTCAGCAGCTTGATCGCATCGGTCACCCGGGCCTGCTGATTCGTCCGCGAACTGTTCAGGACGACCCCGATGAGCTCCCGGCCGTGGCTGCGCGCTGCGAAGAGCGAGCAGTAGCCGGCCGTCTTGGTGTAACCGGTCTTGATGCCGATCACGCCCGGGTCGTAGCGGAGCAGGGCGTTGGTGGTCCGCCAGACATAGCGGTGGTGGCCGGCACCGGCCGGCAGGACGTGCCTGCTGTGATGGACGATCTCGCGGAGGGTCGGGTTCCGCAACGCGTAGCGGCCGAGCGTGACCATGTCACGGGCGGTGGAATAACCCGAAGTGGGGGTCGGCCAGGGCGTCCCGTCGAAGTTTGCGTAGTGCGTGCGCTTCATGCCGACCTTGGCCGCCATCCGGTTCATCGCCCGGACGAAGCTCACCCGGCCGGGCCCGTACACGTCTGCCAGCGCCGCCGCGGCGTCACAACCGGATGGCAGCAACATCGCGTACAGGAGCTGGCCCGTCGTGATCCGGTCCCCGGCCCGCAACCCCGCCCGGCTGCCGCCGTGCGAGATGGCGTAGTCGATGTAGCGCCGCTTGATCGTGATCTTCCGATTGAGCTGGCCGTGCCGGATCACGATCAGCGCGGTCATGACCTTGGTAGTGCTGCCGATGGGCAGCCGGGTGGCCGGGTGCCGTGACCACATGGTCCGCTTCGCGCTCTCGTCGAACAGGTACGCGGCCTTGGCCCGGACTCCCGCCGGGCCCCTGACCGGGGCGGTCCGGGCGGCACGGACGGTTCGCGCCGGTGCCGGGAGGGTCCGGGGCTCGGCTCCGGGCTTGGTCCCGGCCTGCGGCGACGCCACGCTCGCTCTGCCGAACGGCGCCGCGGCCGGTCCCACGATCGTCGCCGCGGCGGCGGTCACCACGACGAGGCTCGCCAAGGCACCGGTCGATAAGGCATGGGTCGATAAGGCATGGGTCGCTAATACGTTGTTGGCGCGCACGGCACTGGACCTCCCCATCAGCCACATCCGTCACACTGGGGCGTACGCCCTTTTGGTGAGCCAGGGCAGCGTGAGGCGGTCCTCGGCGCCGTCGAGGACCCCGCCCGCCGGGTCGTCGTCGCCGTCGAGGCGTACGATGTCGCGGCTCGGCCGCAGGATGTCGATGACCACGAGGACCACCAGCAGCAGCACCGTGACAAAGCGTGCGAAGAGCGCGACGAAGTAGAGGTTCTGGTCGATGCCGGCCGCCGGGGCCTCGAGCTTGGTGAGGGCCTCCCACAGTCCGTGCGGGCCCACGCCGGGTCGCTGGGCGCTGACGGCCAGCAGGTACCACCAGATGCCGATGAAATAGATGAACTCGCCGACCTGCCAGAGCAGGAAGGCGGGCAGCCGTGGCCGGGCCAGCACGATCAGCGGCAGCAGCCACAGGATGTACTGCGGCGACCAGACCTTGTTGGTCAGCATGAACGCGGCGAGCATCAGGAACAGCAACTGAGGGAGCCGGGGCCTTCTCGGAGCGAGCAGCGCCAGCGCGCCGATGGCCAGGCAGAGCACTGCCAACGCCGCCTCGGCGACATGGTTGAGTGTGGAGACGTGCGTGACGAACGTCCAGCCCTGCCCGTTCATGAGATAGAAGAACATCGACCCCCAGTCGACGCCGCGCTCCTGGCTGAAGGTGTAGAACCGTACCCAGCCGTCCCAGGCGAAGAGCATCACCGGAACATTGACGACGAGCCAGCAGAGCGCCGTCCCCCCGAACAGCCTGCCGAGCTCGCGCCACTTGCCGGCCCGTGCGCACAGCAGCAGGAACGGCCACAGGAAGATGACCGGATAGAACTTGGCCGAGATCGCCAGGCCGAGCAGGACCCCCGCCCCCACATGCCGCTTGCGGGCCCACGCGGTGACCGCCAGCGCGGCGAGTGCCACGGCGAGCAGATCCCAGTTGATGTACGCCGCCAGCAGCAGCCCCGGCGAGAGGGCCACCATCAGCCCGGCCTTGCGGGACCTTCGCCCGGCGGCATAGGAGACGGCGAAGACGGTCACGACCGCCAGGAGAGCCAGCACCAGCGCGGTGATGTTGTAGAACGCCATGGCGTGGCCGAGGCGTACCGCGTCGACGTCGCCGGCCGGGTGCACGAACCAGCGCACCACCATGTTGACGGCGTGCATGAACCAGCCGGTCAGCACCGGGTATTCGACAGGCTCCTGGATCTTGTCGAAGTACGGGATCTTGCCGTCGACCAGGCCCCTGCCGAAGTAGAGCGGATAGATGTCGGTGTAACAGGCGTTCCGGACCGTCGGCCCGAAGTCGAACGAACGTGACTGGCAGGGGGCCTTCTGCAGGAAGCCCAGCGCACACACGGACAGGGTGCTCACCACCAGCAGCAGCGGCCCGTCTATGAAGCGTCGGAAGGCGTGCCCTGCTGCTCTGTCGCGAGGCTTGTCCCCATCGTCATCGATGGAACTCCCCGCGAGCACGTCCGCGTCGGACGAAGACTGCGACATGGAGGCAGATTATTACCTGGTGCTCCACGGTCCGTGCATGCGCGGCCGATGCCGCGCAGGCCTTCCGGTGACGACAGCGGTCCCCGGCCGTGATCAGCCGGGGACCACTGGAGCCGGATGTCGCTACTCGTCGGTTCTGGCGAGGACGACGGTCTGGGTGCGGCCGTTGCCCGGGTTGCCCGTGCCGGTTCCCGTACCCGGGCCGCCCTTGGTCGAGCACCCCTTATAGGTCTGACCGTTGTGATTGGCCGTGTAGTTGTTACAGAACCAGGTCGGTGGCGGTGTCGATGGCGGCTTGTTCGGATCACAGCCCACCGGCAGCCCGAACTGGTTACAGGGCTGACCAGACGCCGGCACGGTCGGAGAGTTGCTAACGCACGGCTTGCCGCCCTGACCGCTGCCGCCGAGGCCACCCGGAATGCACGGGGCGGTGGTGCTCGGCGTCGGCACTGTGAGCGTCGGCGTGGGAGTCGGCTTCGGAGTGGCCCACTTCTGTGTGGTACCGCCGTAGACCGGGGGATCGAACTGCTTGACCTCCTTGCCCTCCAGCGCCTTGGTCATGAACCTGCTGAAGGTCTCGGCCGGGATGGTTCCACCGTAGATCTGGCTGTAACCGCCGATGCCCGTCAGGGGAAGC
>JAOPYK010000019.1 GCA_025964695.1 Streptosporangiaceae bacterium
TACGGCTGGCGCGGGAGAATCCCCGCTGGGGCCACCGCCGCATCCAGGGCGAACTCGCCGGACTCGGGCACCGGATCGGTGAAGGCACGATCCGGCGGATCCTGATTGCAGCCGGGTTGGGCCCTGCACCCCGCCGGAGTTCGCCGACCTGGCGGCAGTTCCTGACCTCACAGGCCTCCGGGCTGCTGGCCTGCGACTTCATGCATGTCGATACCGTGTCCCTCAAGCGCCTGTACGTGTTCTTCGTCATCGAGATCGAAACCCACCGTATCCACATCCTCGGAGTCACGACCAACCCGACCGGGGCCTGGACCGCCCAGCAGGCGAGGAACCTGCTCATGGACCAAGGTGAACGCGCCGGTCAGTTCAGATTCCTCATCAGAGATCGTGACGGCAAGTTCTCACAGGTGTTCGACGAGGTCTTCACCAGCAGCGGCGTACGGATCATCAAGACCCCGCCGCGAGCGCCTCGTGCGAACTCCTACGCCGAACGATTCGTCGGCACATTGCGCCGCGAATGCCTCGACCACCTACTGATCTATGGCGAGCAGCAGCTGCGGCGGGTACTGGCCGAGTACGAGCGGCATTACAACACCCATCGGGCTCACCAGTCCCGCGACCAAAGACCACCACTGCACGACCCCGACCAGCCGATCGACCTCACCGCTGTGATCAAGCGCCGTACTACCGTCGCGGGCCTGATCCACGAGTATCGAAGGGCCGCCTGACCATCATGTGAAAGCCCAGGTGAGGACCGAACGATGGGTTTTGGCACTGCACAGGGGCCCATGACGACCAGTCCGAACCTCTGAGGTTTCGTCGAAAGGTTCAGGATGTGGTTCACGGTTGGCGTTTTGCCATCAATTGGGTGTCCAGGGCTCTGGCTTGAAAGTTCACTGTGTTCGCCAGGAACCAACTGGCGTATGCGCACGAATTGGACCGCAGCAGACGTCGCCGGACGTCGCTCACCGGCTGCGACGCCATGGCTCGCCGGGTGCCATCACGTACTGCGCGAGCACATGGCGCCAGGGAATGACGGCGATGATGATGACGACCCAGAGGACCGTACCGGCCTGGGTGCGGGTGGCGCCCTCGAGTTGATTATCCGACCACAACGGGAGGGCGACGACTCCAAGCCAGAGCAGCTTCCATGAGACTTCGAAGAGCAGGATGGGAAGCATGCGCTGGGGGTACCGGATGCCGAGCAGTGCCAGGACCGACATGGCCATGAGCAGGCACTCCTTGGTGCCTTCCGCAAGCCCCCAGAGCTCGTGGTTAAAGAGCAGGGGCCACTTGATCACAGCAAGGCCCACCCCCATGACGAGGTAACCGACGCGGAGCAGATTCAGCTGCCACAGCGAGAGCTGTCCAGAGGGTCGTGCGCCTCGTTCCTCGGATGGGTCCGGCTGGAGGGATGTGGTCAGCGATGGTTCCCGTAGCTGCTTCATGATGACTCCTTGGTGAGTGTCGTTACACAAAGAATGGACACGTTTCCGTGAGCGCCGGCGCCCATAGCCGGCGCCTTTGGTTCGAGCTCCGCGCACAGTTCCTTCGCCCTGTTGCCGAGAACGGCGGTCGCCGACTTGTCTGCTGAGCGTCATGACGTTATCCCTTCTGCGGTGCGGGGCCGGGGGCGGCGCCGACCGTCCGGAGTGTGGGCGCTCAGCTGCTCGCGATGCGGGTCAGGAGGCGTCCACGGAGCCGGTGCAGCTGGGGCATCAGCCCGTAGATGACGATCGGCACCGCGATGGTCGCGAGGACGAAGGTGCGCACGACCGGTGACAGCGTGCGGAGCCAGTCACCGAGCGCAAGGTTGAGGACGGTGAGGGTCGGGAAGACGGCCAGCCAGATCATCAGGGCCAGCTGGTGCTTGGTCGGCGGTCCAGGAACGCCGGCCCGGGAGCTCGGTGCGGGGTTCGGGGTGGAGTTGGGGGGTGGCGTGGTCATGCTGACTCCTTCGAGCGGGCGTTTGTGGTTGGTGAGGGCGGAAAACCGTGGTCGAGGTCGCGGACGGCGTTGGCCACGTCGTCGTCGACCAGGTCGGCGTTCAGCGCGATGGCGGCCGCGGAGCCGGCACCGGCGGCCGTGATGACCTGGGCGCGGGGGTCGACGATGTTGCCGGCGGCCCAGACTCCGGGGACGCTGGTGCGCCCGGTCTCGTCGACGACGACCCAGCCGCCCTCGTCGACGTCGCAGGCAAGGCCGACCAGGAGGATGTTGTTCGCGACGAAGCGGGGTGGCACGAACAGCGCGTCGCGGGGAATGACACAGCTGTCGTGCATCTGCACGCCGCGCAGATGGTCCGCGTCATCGATGACCAGCCGATCGATGGTGCCTTCGACGACGCCGATAGCACGAGCGAGCAGCTGGGTCCGCTCGATGTCGGTGAGGGTGTCGGGCGGGGTGAAGTAGACGAGGTCGTGAGTCCACTGGCGAACGATCTGCGCGTACCGGACGGCGCCCGGCGTGCCACCGAGAACACCGAGCTGGCGGTCGCGGACCTCGTGGCCGTGGCAGTAGGGGCAGTGCAGGACGTCGCGGGCCCACCGGTCGCCGAGCCCCTCGATGTCCGGCAGCTCATCGCGCAGGCCGGTCGTGACCAGCAGTCGCCGTGCCGAGATCCGCTGCCCGCCGACGAGGACCCAGAAACCGCTCCGGCCGTCAGGCACGAGGTCGGTGACGGTGCCCGCAACGATGTCGCCGCCGTACCCCTTGACCTCGTCCCGGCCGGTGGCGAGCAGCTCGGCGGGTGCGATGCCGTCGCGTGAGAGATAGCCGTGCATGGGGGTGGCCGGGGCGTTGCGCGGCTCGCCGACGTCGACCACGAGGACCTTGCGGCGGGCCCGGGAAAGGACCAGTGCTGCGGACAGGCCGGCGGCGCCTCCGCCGATGACCACTACGTCGTATCTGTTCATGCCCCAAGGCTGGAGCCGCGCGGGCCGTCCACCTACGAACGTTGCTGTTTCCGGGAAACGGGAGTCAGATGAGCCTTATGGAAGACACCTCAGCGGCGGCCATCGCCGCAGCGCTCGAACAGGTCGGGCCCCGGCTCAAGCGCCTGCGCACGCAACGCCGGATGACCCTCACCGGCGTTGCGGCGACGACCGGCATCTCGAAGAGCACGCTGTCACGACTCGAGACCGGAGGACGGCGGCCAACCCTGGAACTGCTCCTCGCGCTCTCGCATGCCTACCGGGTGCCGCTGGACGACCTCGTGGCGGCGCCCGAGGAGGGCGACCCCCGGCTCCAGCTCAAACCTGGCCGCGTCAAGGGCAGGACCGTGATCCCGCTGACCCGACAGCCCGACGCCATGCAGGCATGGAAGATCATCATTCCGACCGGCAAGGCCACCCCGGAGCCACGCGCGCACGACGGCCACGAATGGATCTACGTCCTCTCCGGCCACATGCGTTTCGTCCTCGGCGACCAGGACTTGGTGCTCGGGCCGGGCGAGGTCGCCGCATTCGACACCACGGTGCCGCACTGGTTCGGCAGCACCGGCGACCAACCCGCGGAGATCCTCAGCATCTTCGGACGACCCGGCGAACGAATGAACCTGCGAACCACGCCTCAGCCGGGATAGGGCGATGTCACCGGACAGAGCGGACATCGGCCAAGCTGGTGATCGGCCGCGCGACCATCGTCTCGACCGACGGCGGTCGCTGATCTCGGGACTGGTGCGGGCGGTGATCATTGTAGTGCGCCGTGTACTCGGTGAGGATCTTCGAACAGACGCCTCTCGTTGAAGATCATCATCTGATCGAACGCCTCCCGGCGCAGCGTCCCGACTACACGCTCGCAGATCGCGTTCGCCCCAGGAGCCTTGGGAGCGCACCGGTTTCGCGGCCTGCTATGGCGGGCATTCGCAGGTTCATGGCTCAACATCACGAGATTCCTGTCTGCACTTCATCGTCACCCCGACCCGTTGACCACAGGACGGGACGTTGACCGGCGAAGGGAGATTCGTGTCATGAAGGCTGTCGTTCTGGAATCACTGTCACCCATTGAGGCAGGACCGGTGCACCTGCGTGACCTGGAGGTGCCCACTCCTTCGGCCGGTCAGCTAGTGATCAAAGTGGCCGCCTGCGGAGTGTGCCGGTCCAACCTGCACATGATCGAAGGTGACTGGGCGGAGGGCGGCGTGCCGTCCTTCATGCCGATCATCCCGGGACACGAAGTGGTGGGTACCGTGTCCGCGATGGGTCCCGATGTGGAGCACTTCAAAGTCGGTGACCGGGTCGGGGTGCAACCCCTCTGGTCGACGTGCGGGCACTGCCGATACTGCCTTGTCGGGCTTGATCACCTGTGCCAGTCGAAGATGATCACCGGCGAGACGGTCAACGGCGGGTACGCCGAGTACATGCTGTCGACCTCCGCGCACACCTACGTGCTGCCCGACGAACTCGCCTTCGAGGACGCGGCACCGCTCTTCTGCCCCGGGATCACCGCCTACGGGAGCGTCGCGAAGGTCCATCTCGCGCCGGGCAAGCGGCTGGCGGTCTTCGGGATCGGTGGCGTCGGACACATGGTGCTGCAGTTGGCCGTTCTGTCCGGTGCCGACGTGTTCGCGGTCGCCCGCGGCCGCAACCACCTAGACCTGGCTGAAGAGCTTGGGGCACAGGGCATCGACGCCAACGACGGTGACCCGGCCGAGGCACTGGCCGAGCGTGGGGGAGTCGACGCGGCGATCGTCTTCGCTCCGTCCGACGTGATGGCCGCTCAGGCCATCCGTGCCACCCGTCCTGGTGGCACGATCGTCACCGGAGTCAACGTCGATATCGGCGTGCTGCCTTTCATGTCGGAGAAGGTCGTCGTGGGCTCCCTGCTCGGCACCCGGCAGCAGATGCGTGAGGTGCTCGACCTCGCCGCAGCAGGCAAGATCAAGGCGCAGTGTGAGCCTTTTCCGCTGGCCGACGCCGCTGAGGCGTTGACCCGGTTGAAGAACGGTCAGATCCGGGCGCGTGCCGTCCTGATGGTGTGAGGTCCGCGGCGCCCTTGAAAG
>JAOPYK010000027.1 GCA_025964695.1 Streptosporangiaceae bacterium
CACCTCCACGCCTACGCGTCCTCGGCCGGGCACCCCCTGCGGCTGCGGGTCCTGCTATCAGGAGTACCACTACCCGCCAAAGCCAACCTGCTGCTGCGCTGGGCCCGCCACGCCGACCGGCACGCCCGCTACATACCCCTGCCCAGCCCCCTGGGCACCGACTTCCTACGCGAGGTGACCCGATGACAGCGCGGCTGCTCACCCATATCAGCGCCCTGCCCGAACACGCCCTACCCGCCTACCTTTACGACCTGACCGCCCTGCACGAACACGCCGCCGCGATCCGGGCGGCCCTGCCAGAGCGGGTACAGGTGCTCTACGCCACCAAAGCCAACCCCGACCCCCGGCTGCTGAACGCGCTGCGCGAGCACATCGACGGGTTCGAGGTCGCCTCAGCAGGGGAACTGGCCCACGTACGCGACCTGTTCCCCGACGCCCCGATCGCCTTCGGCGGCCCGGGCAAAACCACCGCCGACCTGACCCACGCACTACAAGCCGGCGTCGAACGCCTGCACGTGGAAAGCGAACACGAACTGCGCGTGCTCGCCGGACTGCTCGGCGACCGGACCGCCGACATCCTGCTACGCGTCAACCTGCCCATCGCGCTCGGCCCCGTACCACTGGCCATGGGCGGGCAACCCAGCCCCTTCGGCCTGGACCCCGCACGGCTGGACCACTGCCTGCAACTCCTCACCCAACACCCGCAGATACGACTGCGCGGCATCCACACCCACCTGGCCAGCGGCCTGGACGCACCCGCCCAACTCGCCGCCGCCCAGCAGATCCTCACCTGGGCCCACGACTGGGCACACACCCACGAACTCCACCTCACCGAGATCAACATCGGCGGCGGGATGGGCGTCGACTACCACCACCCCGCCCGCAAGTTCGACTGGCCATCCTTCGGAACCGGCCTGCACCAACTCCTCACCGACCATCCCGACCTCACCCTGCGCATCGAACCCGGCCGCTCGATCACCGCCTACTGCGGCTGGTACGTCACCCAAGTACTAGACCTCAAACACAGCCACGGCCAAGCGTTCGCCGTCCTACGCGGAGGCACCCACCACCTACGCACTCCAGCCACCAAACAACACGACCAGCCCTTCCACATCATCCCCACCGACAACTGGCCCTGGCCATGGAACCGACCCGCCATCCACAACCAGCCCATCACCCTGGTCGGGCAACTGTGCACCCCCAAGGACGTACTGGCCACCCAAGTCCCCGTACACCGGCTGCGCACCGCAGACCGCATCGCCTTCACCATGACCGGCGCATACGCCTGGAACATCTCCCACCACCAATTCCTCATGCACCCCACCCCCACCTTCCACTACCTAGACCACGTGCCCGCAGCGGCCGTGACCCCTGTGTGAGGGCACCTACCATCAGGTGCGCTCGAATCCCGACCGGTTCGCCGGATTCGCCAGGGTTTGCGCGCACGCCTCGCCGGACGGCAGCCGGCCGGCGCCGAAGGCGGCGCATGCCCACGGCAGGGCTTTCGTGATCAGCGCCCCAGACGACACTCCTGCCTCGGGCGCGGGCTCTTCCCGCTGTGAGCCGCCGGCTTTCGTCACGGCATCTGCGACGGCGACGATCCACGGGCGCAGGCGGCGGCGCGTTCGAGGAGGAGCGTGCGTTCACGTTCGTTTCGGGTGAGGGAGGCCGCGTGTTGGAACTCCTGGCCTGCCTCCTCCAAGCGGCCGAGCTTGGCGAGGAAGTCGCCCCGCACACTGGGCAGGAGATGGTAGCCCTTGAGCGAGGGTTCGCTGGTCAGCGTGTCCACGAGTGCGAGGCCGGCGGACGGTCCGAACGCCATCGCGAGCGCGACCGCCCGATTGAGCTCCACGACCGGGGACGGGACCAGGTCGGCCAACTCCTCGTACAGCGCCGCGATCCGCGCCCAGTCGGTCTCCTCAGGAGTGCGGGCTCGCGCGTGGCAGGCGGCGATCGCGGCCTGCAACGCATAGGGGCCCATGGAGGCGTCGAGTGTTTCGGCGCGTTCGAGCGCCGCCAGACCGCGGTGGATCAGGAGCTGATCCCAGCGGGACCGGTCCTGGCCGAGCAGCAGGACGGGCTCTCCCGCGGGGCCGGTCCGGGCGGCCGACCGCGACGCCTGGATCTCCATCAGGGCGGTCAGACCGTGGACCTCCGGCTCATCGGCGGCGAGTTCGGCCAGGATCCGGCCGAGCCGCAACGCCTCCTCGCAGAGCGCCGGCCGCATCCAGTCGTCACCGGCGGTCGCCGAGTAGCCCTCGTTGAACACCAGGTAGATGACCTCGAGCACGGACGACAGGCGCGCGGCCCGGTCGTCGCCCTGCGGAACCTCGAAGGGGACGCCCGCCTGCGTGAGCGTCCGCTTGGCCCGCACGATCCGCTGGGCGACGGTCGATTCCGGGACCAGGAACGCGTGGGCGATCTCGTCAGTGGTCAGGCCCCCGAGCAACCGGAGGGTGAGCGCGACCCGTGCCTCCGTGGACAGCACCGGGTGGCAGGCGGTGAAGATCAGGCGCAGCAGATCGTCCTCGATGGTGTCGTCGAGGACCGCGTCGAACTCCGGTGCGGCCCCCTCCGGCCCGGTCTCGAACTCATGCCCGATTTCCTCGATCTTGCGTTCGAGCCGCTGCTGCCGCCGGATCACATCGATAGCCCGGCGTTTCGAGATCGCCATGAGCCAGGCGCCCGGGTTGCGCGGGACACCCTCCCGCGGCCACTGCTCGAGCGCGGCGACCAGAGCGTCCTGTGCGAGCTCCTCGGCCACCCCGACATCGCGCACGATCCGCGCGAGACCCGCGATGAGCCTCGGGGACTCGATCCGCCAGACCGCATCGATCGCACGATGCGTATCCGAGGGTTCCTCGGAGGAAGCGTCAGGGAATGCGCCGGAAGCCGTCATCGCCACCCATCACAGCATCCTCGCCCACACGACCGCAACACCCCCATAACGTGCGGAAACCGCGACCCGTTAGGAGCCGGCGGGCTCAGCTCCGGAGGCGGCGACCTGTCGAACCTCCATCTCGACGTCTCCGATCACATCGGCGAACCGGTTCAGGGTTCGCCCGCTAGGAACAGCAGTATGGCGCTGGGCGGTCAGCGGCCAGGTGATCAGTGGGCCGAGCGTCGCAACGCCGGGATGAGCACCGCGCCGACGGCCAGGTGCATACCGGCCGGCGCGAGGGTCGTGGCGGTGTGGACGCCGTTGCCGAGGCCACCCTCAGCCCGCGTGAGCGTGATGTCGTGGTCGGCGTGGCCCAAGGCCATACCAATGCCGAGATCGGCACCGCACTGCACATGACCGTGGCCCACCGTGAAGGCGCACATCTCACACATCTTGACCAAGCTGGCTCACCAACCGCACTCAGATCGCTCTCCTCGCCCACGACGCCGACCTCATCCGAGCGGACCGTCGCCACTCAAAGCGACCGGGACGGTTCGTGCGTAATGTCCTTGCGACTCACCGCCAGGTATCCGACGAAGCCGATGATCACAACGGCCAGGACCAGGCTGACACGGCCAGTGCCCAGCCCAAGGCCGCTCCGCTTGTGCGACACGCCAACCCAGTCGGCAAACGAGGCGCCGACCGGCCGGGTCACGATGTAAGCGAACCAGAAGGCGAATATCGCGTTCAGGCCAAACCGCCAGTAGGCCAGCGCCGGGACGGCGATCAGTACGGCGAACATCACACCTGAGGAGAAGTACCCCAGGTGCATGGTCGTCGCGGTCATGTCGCCCGCGGCGGTGCCGAGCGCGAACGTGGCCATGACGGTGGCCCAGTAGAACGTTTCGCGGCGGCGGGTGTAGATGCTGTGGATGGACAGGGTCTTCTCGCTGGCGTACCAGACCGCCAAGATGACGGCCAGCGTGACCACGAAGAACACGGTCGACACGACGTAGGGGATGCCCAGCCCGACGTGCAGGACATCGGCGGCCATCGTGCCGAACACGCTGACCATGACGACGGCCATCCAGTAGATCCACGTCACATATCGGCGGACATAGAACTGCACCGCCAGCGAGGCCACCAGGCACATGCCGGCGAGACCGACGGCGATCATTGGACCGAGTCGGTGGGCGAGGTAGTCAGAAGTCGTCTCGCCCATGCCCGTGGTCAGCACTTTGGTGATCCAGAAGTAGACCGTCACTTCAGGAACCTTGCTCATTGCGTGCCGTGCGGGCGCCAGGGGCCCGTGCTGCTGGAGTTGACCTGTCGTCATGGCGGCAAGGATGGCACATACATCCCAGCAGTCCCCTTAAACCCCCCCGTCACCACTCTGGCCGACCCCGTTACGGGTGCAGGTCGATGCTCGCTTCGCCGGCGTCCGGGTCACGTCACCGAGCGACTGACAGCGCGCGGCCCCAAGAAGGAAGAGTCTGAGCTACTCAGCAGTCCCAAGCCTGTCCTCGGGGTGCCGGCCACCGTCCACGACGCGGCAGGAGCCGTGGGCATGGTGATGGACACGGCCTTTCCAGATGATCTTCATGAGCTGCCGGACGCCTATGCCGTGACGTAGGGACTTTGGGTGGTGCGTGCATACCGTTATGACGCTCCCTCGTAATGTGGAGGCATGACCTATGGGGGAGGTCGGGTAATGGGAGAGATCAGACGCAGCAACGATCCGGAGTTCCGTACCGGTGCGGTGCGCATCGTGCGCGAGGCAGGGAAATCCGTCGCCTCAGTCGCCAAGGACCTGGGCATCAACGTGGGGACGTTGGCGAACTGCATGCAGATGGACCGCCCGGCCCGCGCACAGGACGCCGATGGGGAAGTGTTTGCATCCGAGCGGGATGATCTGGTCCGGCTGGGCCCGCAAGGAGATCGAAATATTGTGGGCAGACCTGGAAAACGAGACGTATGGATGATCAGTCGGCGAACATTTTCCGCGCTCACTCTGGGAGTAGCGACAGCTTCGCTAACCGGTCTTTCGTCAGCGCAAGCCTCGGCACGTACCCGCGCCGTGCGCAACGTCGTACTCGTACACGGCGCGTTCGCGGATGGCTCGTCGTGGTCGGAGGTAATCGAGCGTCTGCAGGCGGCCGGCCTGAACGTGACGTCGGTGCAAAATCCCCTTACCGCACTCGCCGACGATGTCGCGGCAACTAAGCGTGCCATCGCTCTGCAGGAAGGACCGACAATTCTGGCCGCTCACTCCTGGGGAGGTACCGTCATCTCGGAGGCGGGGCTTTCCTCGAATGTCGCCGGTCTGGTCTATGTCGCCGCTCGCGCACCCGACGCCGGCGAGGACTACGCAGCTCTCGCGGCAAAGTTCCCAGCACCGCCTGCGAATGCCGGACTTGTCGAATCGGGCGGCTTCAAGCAATTGAGCAGGAAAGCGTTCCTGCAGGACTTCGCGGGCGACGTTCCCAGAAGGCGCGCGCTCGGTCTCTACGCGGTGCAGGGCCGTATCTCAGATTCGCTGTTCGCGGCGAAAACGAGCGTCGCGGCGTGGAGGCACAAGCCCACCTGGTACGCGGTATCGAAGAATGATAGGACCACATCACCTGATCTTGAGAAATTCCTCGCTGCTCGTATGGGAGCAAGGACAATAGAACTCGACTCCGGCCATCTGTCGATCGTGTCGCACCCCGCAGAGATCACGAAACTGATTCTCGATGCCACAGCTAAAAGTTGACCTCGTCCAGGCTGAGCGAACCAAGAGCGTGCACTGCTCAAGGCCACCACGCAGGACACGCTCTCAGCCGTCGCCGGCGCTGGCGCAATCGACCACGTCACCGGTGGCCGCCCGCTGGAGCAGGCCGTAGAGCGTCTCGCGCTGGCTGCGATCAAGTGCACCGAGCACCTCGTCCTCGGCCGCTGCGAGTGCGAACTCGGTCTTCGCCAGCCGCCTCGCGCCGGCATCGGTGAGTTCGACGATGTGGCGGCGGCGATCCTCGGGCGATCGGCGGCGCTCGATCAGTTCGTCGGCCTCGAGTTCGTTGAGCAGCCCGACGATGTTCGTCCCGTCCATCTCCAGCGTGGTGGCAAGCGCCTGCTGCGAGCACCCGTTGCGATCTCGCAACACCGTGAGGGCGACGAGGTGACGCGGCCGCAGGCCCAGCGGTGCCAGCACCGACTCGCCACGCATACGCAAGCGGCGCGCGAGGTGGTCGAGCAGCGGACCTGAGAGGGGCACCGGCTGGTCGATCACGGGCAAGTAATCCACGTCCGAAGTCTAGTCGAACCACCCCCCGCACCGAGATCAAGGAGGTCAACCGGCCACGAGCAACGCTCGTGCGTACGTCGAAAATGTCTGCAAGAAGCTGCGCTTGTCGGGCATCACGCGCCGACCACCGCCACCGGGCTGCGGCGACGGTGGTCGGCGCTGTGACGACCTTGGAAGTCCAGTGCCTGACCTCCGGTCAGAAGCCGGCGGTGATGCGGGTGAAG
>JAOPYK010000028.1 GCA_025964695.1 Streptosporangiaceae bacterium
CACCTCCACGCCTACGCGTCCTCGGCCGGGCACCCCCTGCGGCTGCGGGTCCTGCTATCAGGAGTACCACTACCCGCCAAAGCCAACCTGCTGCTGCGCTGGGCCCGCCACGCCGACCGGCACGCCCACTACATACCCCTGCCCAGCCCCCTGGGCACCGACTTCCTACGCGAGGTGACCCGATGACAGCGCGGCCGCTGAATGTGGGTTAATTCCTGGCTTCAGATCGACCTCAGCGGCCCCATAGGCAAAGAGAGGCGACGGGCGTGAAAGTATCGCCATTTTAGCAGCCGGTACCCAGTAAGGGAGTTGAACCCCGAACTGGCAGATTAGAGCCTACTTGGGTGTGCGTTCTAATCCTTTTCGTCTGCAGCTCATTCGGTTTGATGCCGATTTCTGTCACGCTCTGATGAAACGTCCCCCCGTGCGGGCAATTATGGAACCTGCTAGCCGTTAAATATGTCACTAGGGACAGCCTACTGTGGCGGAAAACTGCCATGGCCGTGACCTCGCCGAAGGCTTAGTCTCCCGACGTCACGGGGCAGGTGTTGCTGATGTGAGATCAATACGCATGCGCCACCTGGTGCTCACCGCCCCTGCCATGGCAGCGGTCACTGCCGTTGCGGGTTGTGGCGGTTCCTCCTCGTCGGTCGCCTCGGGGGGCTCGTCCAAGCCGGTGCCGCTGGTGGTGTACTCGGCGCAGGGCTACGACTCGGCGATGGTCGAGGCGTTTCAGAAGGCGACGGGCATCCCCACCAAGCTCATCGACGACAGCACCGGACCGCTGCTGGCGCGGGTGCAGGCCGAGCGCGCCAACCCGCAGTGGGGCGTCCTGTGGGTGGACGGGGACGAGGCCTTCGCCACGCTCGACCGGCAGGGGATGCTGGTCAGACAGTTCCAGCCGCAGGTGAACTACACCGCAGCCGGGAAGGCGGTCGTCCCCGCCGACGGGAGCTATGTACCGACGGGGCTGACGGTCACCGCCGCGGTCGTCTACGACCAGAGCAGGACGCCGAAGCCGCCCGCCTCCTGGCAGGAACTGCTGTCGCCAACGTGGCGGGGCGCGGTCGGGATGAACGATCCGTCGGTGTCGGGCCCGACCTACCCGTTCGTAGCCGGCCTGTTCGCTGGACTCGGCGGGGCCGCCCAGGGGGAGGGCTTCTTCAGCGCGCTCAAGGGCAACGGGCTGCACGTGTTCAAGACCAACGCCGACAGCCTCCATGCGCTGCAGACCGGGCAGATCAGGGTCGCGCTGATCCAGAGCTCGGCCGGCATAGCCGCCGGGCTCAAGGCCCCGCAGATCAAGACCACCTATCTGCCGAAGGTCACGTCGCTGCCGAGTGTGATCGGCATCAGCGCCAAGGCGCCCGAGAAGGTACAGCAGGAGGCCAAGCGGTTCGCCTCCTTCGTGCTCAGCGCCGAGGGGCAGCGGGTGATGCTGAGCGGTGACGCCTCCGGTGACTCGCTGTACTGGCCGATCGTGTCCGGGGTCAGTCCCCCCGCCGGGCTGGGCAGCCTGGACTCGGTACCCACCCAGGCCATCGACCCCTACCGCTGGGGGCCGCAGGAGAGCGCGATCAACTCCTGGTTCACCAACGCGATCGTGCACTGAGGCCATGTCGGAAACGGTGTCCTCACCCCCGGCGGAGCTCAGCTCACTGGAGAGCCGCCTCGGATCGGCGATCCGGCTGGGCCGCCGCGCGAGGTCGTCGCTGACCACCCTGGCCGCCGCGGCACCGTGGGTGGTGTTCGCCGCGGTGTTCCTGGTCCCGGTCGCGGGTTTTCTGGTGGTCGCGGTCAGCCCCCGGTTGTTCGGCCAGGGCGGCGCGTGGTTCACTCTCGCCAGCTTCCACGCGGTGCTGACCGGGTGGAACCTGCACGCCGTGCTCGACACCCTGCTGATCGGCGTCAGCGCCGGGGTGGTGGCCGTGGCCATCGCGACCTGGCTGTCCTGGCTCCTGGAACGCACCACCGTCGCCGGGCGGGGCCTGTGGCGGATGCTGCTGTGGGTTCTGCTGCTGGCCCCGTCCTACCTGGAGGCGCTGGGCTGGACCTGGCTGGTCGAACAGGGCGGAGTGCTGGCCCGCCTGACCGGACACGATCCGGCGGCGCTGCGGGCGGTGGTGCTCGGCCCGGCCGGGGTGACCTGGGTGCTGGCCACCCGGGGTGTCCCGTACGCGGCCCTGGCGATCTCGGCGTTGCTGCGCGGGATGGGCCGGGAGTTCGAGGACGCGGCACGGACCCACGGGGCCGGCCGGCTGGCTACCGCCCGGGCGGTGCTGCCGATCCTCGCGCCCGCGCTGTGGGCGGGGTTCGCGATCGTGTTCGCCGAGTCGATCAGCGACTTCGGGGTGGCCGCCACCATGGCCGCCCAGGCGCACTTCCCGCTGGCCACCTATGCCATGTATCAGGCGATCGGGAACTTCCCGGCGCAGTTCGGGCTGGCTGCCGCGCTCGGCTGGCTGCTGATGGGACTGGTGGCGCTGGCCCTGCTGGCCCAGCGCCGCGCGACCCGGCGGCGCGGCTATGCCGTGCTGTCGGGCAGGACCCGCCCGGTCCAGCGGGCCGCCCTGGGCCGCCGCCGCCAAGCCCTGGCCCTGGCCGCGACGACCGGCCTGTTCACGCTCGCGGTCGGGGTCCCGTTGCTCGGCGCGGTGCTGGCCTCCTTCCTGCCCTCCAGCGGGCCGCCTGCCGTCAGTTCCTTCACACTGGCCAACTACCGGCGCGTCCTGGACAGCGGGGACCTGCTGGGGCCGCTGCTGTACTCCGGGCGGCTCGCCGTCGTGGTCGCCTGCGCCGCGACCGTGTTCGGGCTGATCGCCGGTCAGGCGCTGTCACGCAGGAGCGGCCGCTGGAGCAGTCGGCTGCTGGACCTGCTGCTGCTGACGGCGATCGCGTTGCCGTCGGTGCTGCTGGCCAGCGGTTACATCTTCACCTACAACCTGCCCGTCGCCGGCTCGCTCGGCCTGGATCTGTACGGCACCACCACGCTGCTGGTGCTGGGGTACCTCGCGGGTGCGCTGCCGGCGGCCGCCCGGCTGCTGTCGGGGTCGGTCGGCCAGATCAACGACAACCTGCTGGCGGCAGCCCGTGTACACGGAGCCTCACCGGCACGGGCGTGGCTGCGCGGCGTGCTGCCGCTGGTGGCCGGCCCCCTGCTGTGGGTGTGGCTCGTCTCCTTCGCCACCACAGTGCTGGAGTTCCCGATCTCCCAGATGCTCGCCCCACCCGACGGGCGTCCCCTCGGGGTCGCCATCACCAAGCGCCTGGAGGGCTACGACTTCGGTGGCGGGGGCGCGATGAGCGTGCTGGCCATGGCGGCCACCCTCGGCGTGATCGCAATCGCCCTGACCGCCGCACGACGTCTCCTGCCCGCGGCACGGGAACCGGAAGGACAGCGATGACCGCAACCCCACCTCAGGATCAGGGCGTGGACCTGCACGTGGAGGCTCTCACCCGGACTTTCGGTACCACGACGGCCCTGGACCGGGTGACCTTCACCGTCCCCGCCGGCCGGTTCCTGGTGCTGCTCGGCCCGTCGGGGTCGGGAAAGAGCACGCTGCTGCGCTGCCTGGCCGGCATCGACCGCGCCGATATCGGGACCATCCGGCTCGGAGAGCGCGTCCTGGCCGGCGGCCGCACCGCGTTCGTCCCCCCGGAGCGCCGGGACCTGGCCATGGTCTTCCAGGACTACGCTCTGTGGCCGCACATGACCGCGCTGGCCAACGTCGGTTTCGCGTTGCGGCGCCGCTCGCTCGGAGCGGCCGAGACCCGCCGCCGGGCCGCCGCCATGCTGGAACGGGTCGGCCTGGCGGACCGGTCCGGCCACTACCCGCACCAGATGTCGGGCGGGCAGCAACAGCGGGTGGCGCTCGCCCGCGCGCTGGTCGGTGCCCCGAGACTGCTGCTGTTCGACGAGCCGCTGTCCAACCTGGACGCCGACCTGCGCGAGCGGCTTCGCGTGGAGATCGCCTCACTCGCCCGCGAAGCGGGCGCGACGGCCGTCTACATCACCCACGACCAGAGCGAGGCGCTCGCCCTGGCCGACGAGATCGGTGTCATGCACAACGGCGCCCTGCTGCAGTACGGCAGTCCGCAAGACATCTACCGCCGCCCCGCCTCCCCGCTCGTGGCGCGCTTCACCGGCATGGCCGCAGAGATGACCGGCGTCGTGGAGACCCACGAACACGCCGGGGATCAGCTCATCGTCCGGGTCAGGGTCGCCGACGGCCTGCTCAGCGTGAGCGCCTCCGAACCGATCCTGCCCGGTACCCCCGTCACGATCCTCATCCGGCCGGCCGCGACCTCACTCGCCCCCCGCGGCAGCGGCCAGGGAATCCCCGGCATCATCCGCGACACCGCCTACCGGGGCAACGGCTACGACCACGTCGTCGAAACCGCGCACGGAGTCCGGCTGGCCGGGGTGCACGACCCACGCGCCTGGCCGCGCGAGGACCACGTCCGCCTCATCGTCGACCCCGCCGGGTGCCTGGCCTTGCCCGGTGAGGCCGCAAAACTCCTCTCGGCCATGCGACCTGCCGGTATTCGCTCATCAGCGCATTGAGGGTCCTTCCCCAGCAGGCGATCCCGGCAGGCGATGTGGGCAGGCGATGTGCAGGCGATGTGGGTGGGTGGTGTGGGTGGGTGGTGTGGGTGGGTGGCGGGGGTGGGGTTGGGGGGTGGGGTCAGGTGTCGGTGGCAAGGGGTGTGGAGCGGTAGGTGCGCCAGATGGTGAGGTCGTAGCCGATGGCGAGGGCGGCGCCGAGGAGCAGGGGTGCGCCGGCTGTGCCGAGGGGGCCGGTGAACAGGGCGGTGGCGGCGATGGGGC
>JAOPYK010000074.1 GCA_025964695.1 Streptosporangiaceae bacterium
TGCTCGTGGCCACCATCAAGACGGCCGGCAGGCAGGGAGCCAGCCAGCAGCAGATCTGGATCTGGGGCGGGGCGGCCATCGTCGTCCTGCTGGCGCTCTCCTTCGCCTGGGACGCGGTCGCCGGAAACAAGAAGGGCCAGGAGATCGAAGCCGATCTCCCCGCGGCGGAGGGCCCGGACGCCGCCGGCGGGTTCCCCGTACCGCCACTCGACGCACCCCACTACCACGGGGTCGTGGCCGGGGCTCCCGACACGACCCACAAGGAGGTCCGCAGTGGGCTTCACTGATTTCCTGAACCCTGTCAAGGGCTTCGGGGTCGCCTTCCACCAGATGCTGACCAAGCCGGAGACGGTGCAGTACCCGGAGCAGAAGCTGCCGCCGGCGCCGCGTTTCCACGGCCGACACCAGCTCAACCGCTGGCCGGACGGGCTGGAGAAGTGCATCGGCTGTGAGCTGTGCGCCTGGGCCTGCCCGGCGGACGCGATCTACGTCGAGGGCGGCGACAACTCCGAGGAGGCGCGGTTCTCGCCGGGTGAGCGCTACGGCCGCGTCTACCAGATCAACTATCTGCGCTGCATTCTGTGCGGGCTCTGCATCGAGGCCTGCCCGACCCGGGCGCTCACGATGACCAATGAGTATGAGCTCGCCGACGACAGCCGGGAGAGCCTGATCTACACCAAGGACATGCTGCTCGCGCCGTTGCGCGAGGGCATGGAGCCGCCACCACACGCGATGCGGCTCGGTGAGACCGAGGAGGACTACTACCGCCTCGGTCTCAGCGACGACGCGGCGGCTCCGAAGATCCCCTCCGAGGACGGCGGCCGGGCCAGCGTGGACGCGGCGGTCCGTAAGGAGGCTGAGAAAAAGTGATCTTCTGGTTGGTCACCATCCTGTCGGTGCCGGCCGCCGTGGGCATGATCTTCATGCGCAAGGCCGTGCATTCGGCGATCATGCTGGCGGTGGTGATGCTGTCGCTGGCACTGGCCTACGCGGCGCTGGACGCACCGTTCCTGGCCTTCGTACAGGTGATCGTCTACACCGGCGCCGTGCTCATGCTCTTCCTGTTCGTGCTCATGCTGGTCGGGGTGAGCTCGACGGACTCGCTGGTCGAGACCATCCGGGGACAGCGGCTGCTGGCCGGCATCGCGGGCATGGCGTTCGTGGTGCTGATGATCACCGGCTTCGGTCACGTCGTCCTCGGGGACGCCAAGGGCCTCAAGCAGGCCAACGCCGAGGGCAACATCTTCGGCCTGGCCAGGTTGATCTTCACCAAGTACGTCTTCGCCTTCGAGGTGACCAGCGCGCTGCTGATCACCGCCGCGCTGGGCGCGATGGTGCTGGCACACCGTGAGCGGGCCACGCCCAAGGCCACCCAGAAGCAGCTGTCCAAGGAGCGCTTCAAGCTCGGCGGCCACCCCGCGCCGCTGCCCGGGCCGGGCACCTACGCCAGGCACAACGCCGTGGACATGCCCGCCCTGCTGCCCGACGGCACCGTCTCGGAGCTGTCGGTCAACCCGGTCATCGCCCGGCGGCCGGAGACTCCGGAGCTCCACGCGGACCTGTACGGCCATACCGAGCAGGAAGCGATCGCCGAGGACGTCGCGACCGTGAAGACGGAGGTCGAGAAGTGAACTACCTGGTCCTCTCGGCGATCTTGTTCACCATCGGCGCGGTGGGCGTGCTCATCCGCCGCAACGCCATCGTGGTGTTCATGTGCGTCGAGCTGATGCTCAACGCGACCAATCTGGCGTTCGTGACGTTCTCCCGTCAGCACGGCAACCTCGACGGCCAGATCATCGCCTTCTTCGTGATGGTCGTGGCCGCAGCCGAAGTCGTGGTGGGTCTGGCGATCATCATGGCGATCTTCCGAAGCCGCAGGTCCTCGTCGGTCGACGACGCGAACCTGCTGAAGTACTAGGACGTGTGTCAATGAAGGCCGTGTTGAGTGCCGAGGGCGTACAGTCCCTGGCTTGGCTCCTCATCGCCCTGCCTCTGGCCGGTGCCGCTGTCCTGCTGCTGGGTGGCCGCCGGACGGACAAGTGGGGTCATCTGTTCGCCTGCGCGATGGTGCTGGGCTCGTTCGTCGTCGGAGTGGCGGCGTTCGTACAGATGCTGGGCTACTCCGGTGAGGAGCGGGTGCGGTCGCTGCACCTCTACGAGTACTTCGTGGTGGGTTCGTTCAAGCTGGACATGGGCCTGCTGATCGACCCGCTGTCCATCAGCTTCGTGCTGCTGATCACCGGTGTGGGATCACTGATCCACATCTACTCGATCGGCTACATGGAGCACGATCCGGACCGGCGGCGATTCTTCGCCTATCTCAACCTGTTCGTGGCGGCGATGCTCCTGCTGGTGCTGGCCGACAACTACCTGGGTCTGTACATCGGCTGGGAGGGCGTCGGTCTCGCCTCGTACCTGCTGATCGGCTTCTGGCAGTACAAGCCCAGCGCGGCGGTCGCGGCCAAGAAGGCCTTCATCGTCAACCGGGTCGGTGACTTCGGTCTGTCGATCGCGATCCTGCTGATGTTCACCACCTTCGGCACGGTCGGCTTCACCGGGGTCTTCGGTGCGGTCGGCCAGGCGTCGCCGAACGTCGTCACCGCGATGGGCCTGCTGCTGCTGCTCGGCGCCTGCGGTAAGTCCGCCCAGCTCCCGCTGCAGTCCTGGCTCCTCGACGCGATGGAGGGCCCGACTCCGGTCTCGGCCCTCATCCACGCCGCGACGATGGTCACGGCCGGCGTCTACCTCGTCGTCCGATCCCACGCGATCTTCGACCTGTCGCCGGACGCGCGGCTCGTCGTCACCATCGTCGGCGCGGCCACATTGCTGGCCGGTGCGATCATCGGTTGCGCCAAGGACGACATCAAGAAGGCCCTGGCCGGATCGACGATGTCGCAGATCGGCTACATGATGCTGGCCGCCGGCCTCGGCAAGGCGGGCTACGTGTTCGCCATCGCGCACCTGATCGCGCACGGTTTCTTCAAGGCCGGGCTGTTCCTGGGCGCGGGCTCGGTCATGCACGCGATGAACGACGACGTGAACATGCGCAGGTACGGCGCCCTGCGCAAGGTGATGCCGGTCACCTACGGCACGTTCCTGGTCGGTTATCTCGCCATCATCGGCGTCCCGCCGTTCGCCGGCTTCTTCACCAAGGACGGCATCATCGACGCAGCCTTCGAGAAGGGCGGCACCTCCGGGATGATCCTGGGCGGCGCGGCCATGCTCGGTGCGGTGATCACCGCCTTCTACATGTCCCGGGTGCTCTTCATGACCTTCTTCGGCGAGAAGCGCTGGGAGGAGGACGTGCATCCGCACGAGTCACCCAAGGTCATGACCATTCCGCTCGTGCTCCTGGCGATCGGCTCGCTCATCTCCGGTGGTTTCCTGATCGTGGGCAACCGCTTCGCCGACTTCCTCGCGCCCGTGCTGGGCCCCGCGGAGGTCGCCCACAAGCTGATCACTCCCTACGGGATCGTCACGCTGGTGCTGGTCCTCGCCGGGGTGGGGCTCGCCTGGCAACTGTACGGCTCTCGGCCGGTGCCACGTGAGGCGCCCAAGGGCTCGCTGGTCACCACGTTCGCCCGCCGGGACCTCTACGGCGACGCGCTCAACGAGTCCCTGGTCATGCGCCCGGGGCAGTGGGCGACCCGGCTCGCGGTGTACTTCGACAACAAGGGGGTGGACGGGGTCGTCAACGGTCTCGCCGCCGCCATCGGTGGCTCGTCCGGACGGCTCCGCAAGGTTCAGACCGGTTTCGCCCGGACGTATGCCCTGTCCATGTTCCTCGGTGCCGCCGTCCTGGTCGGCGCCCTGCTCCTGGTGAGGATCTGACGTGCACCAGTTTCCCTGGCTGAGCGTCCTCATCGCGCTGCCCGCACTGGGCGCCTTCGGGGTCGCCCTCCTGCCCAAGGGCAGTGACGAGCTGGCCAAACGCTGCGCGCTGACCGTGTCCGTGGTGGTAGCGGTGCTGACGGTGGTCATGACCGCCCGGTTCTCCGCCAACGGGGATCGCTTCCAGTTCACCGAGTCGTACTGGTGGATCAAGCAGTTCGGAGTGCACTGGGGGCTCGGCGTCGACGGCGTCGCGCTGGTCCTCATCCTGCTGTCGGTCATCCTCGTACCGGTGGTCATCCTGGCGTCGTGGAACGACGCGGAACGCTCGGGCGGTGCCGCCGAGGTGGCGCCGAAGCGCTCGGTGAAGACATACTTCGCCCTGCTGCTGACCCTCGAGGCGATGATGATCGGCGTCTTCGCGGCGACAGACGTCTTCCTGTTCTACGTGTTCTTCGAGGCCATGCTGATCCCGGTGTACTTCATCATCGGGTCCTACGGCGGCCCGCAGCGCTCGTACGCCGCGGTCAAGTTCCTGCTGTACTCGCTGTTCGGCGGGCTGCTCATGCTCGTCGCGGTGATCTGGCTCTACGTCCTGTCGGCCCGTACCGGCCAGGCCAGCTTCATGTTCGGTGACCTGGTCAAGCTGAACATCGACCCGACCACCGCCAAGTGGCTGTTCCTGGGCTTCTTCATCGCCTTCGCGATCAAGGCCCCGATGGTGCCGTTCCACACCTGGCTGCCCGACGCGGCCGGGCAGGCACCCGCCGGTGCCGCGGTGCTGCTCGTCGGCGTGCTGGACAAGGTCGGCACGTACGGGATGCTGCGGTTCTGCCTGGAGCTCTTCCCGGGCGCCGCCAAGTGGGCGACCCCGGTCGTGATCGCGCTCGCGGTCGCCGGGATCATCTACGGTGCGGTGCTGGCCATCGGCCAGGTCGACCTCAAGCGCCTGATCGCCTACACCTCGATCTCGCACTTCGGATTCATCATCCTGGGCATCTTCGCGATGACCTCGCAGGGGCAGTCCGGCGCCACGTTGTACATGGTCAACCACGGCTTCTCCACTGCGGCACTGTTCCTGATCGCCGGGTTCATGATCGCCCGGCGTGGTTCGGCCCGGATCGACGCGTACGGCGGCGTACAGAAGGTCGCCCCGCTGCTGGCGGGCACCTTCCTGATCGCCGGGTTGTCGGGGCTCTCCCTGCCCGGGCTGTCGTCCTTCGTGTCGGAGTTCCTGGTGCTGGTGGGTACCTTCACCCGCTACAAGGCGCCGGCCGTGATCGCCACTCTCGGCATGATCCTGGCGGCCGTCTACATCCTGTGGATGTACCAGCGGACCATGACGGGGCCCACCCCTGAGCCGGTCAAGGGCATGAAGGACCTGTCGCGGCGTGAGCTGGTCGCGGTGGCGCCCGTCATCGCGATCATCGTGGCTCTCGGCTTCTTCCCCAAGCCGGCGCTCGATGTGATCAACCCCTCGGTCACGCGGACGCTGGAGCGGGTCCACATGCAGGATCCCAAGCCCACTGTCGGTAATAAGCTCGCTGAAAAGGGAGTACGCCCGTGACCGGCCAGGTAGTGATCAACACGGTCGCGCAGGGGGACATCCCGTCCCCACACCTTGAATACGGGCAGCTGGGCCCGATGCTGCTGGTGTTCGGCGTGGCCATCGCAGGGGTGCTGGTCGAGGCACTGGCCAACCGGGACTGGCGGCAGCCGATCCAGGTCCCCCTGGCCTTCTTCGGCCTGGCCGGCGCCTTCGTGTGGACCCTTGTGCTGGGTTTCAAGGACAAGCCTTTCCACGTGGCAGCGGAAGGCGCGGTCGGCATCGACGGGCCCACGCTGTTCCTGCAGGGGACGATCCTGGTGCTCGCGCTGGTGAGCCTGCTGCTCATCGCCGAACGTGAGAACAGCGCCTTCACCCCGCAGGCGTCCGCCCTGCCGGGCAGTGAGGCGGAGCGGGAGAGCCTGGCCTCCGGTGCCTTCCAGTCCGAGGTCTATCCGCTGATGCTGTTCGCCGTGGGCGGAATGCTGCTGTTCCCGGCGGCCAACGACCTGCTGACCATGTTCGTCGCGCTCGAGGTCCTGTCACTGCCGCTGTACATCATGTGCGGGCTGGCCCGGCGTCGCCGGCTGCTCTCGCAGGAGGCCTCGGTCAAGTACTTCCTGCTGGGCGCGTTCTCCTCGGCCTTCTTCCTCTACGGCACGGCGCTGCTGTACGGCTACGCCGGGTCGGTGCGGTTCTCCGACATCGCCGCAGCCACCGCCCGGAATGCGGGCAGCGAGATCCTGCTGCTGGCCGGGGTGGCGCTGCTGGCGGTCGGCCTGCTGTTCAAGATCGGCGCTGTTCCCTTCCAGGCCTGGAAGCCGGACGTCTACCAGGGTGCTCCCACGCCGATCACCGCGCTGATGGCGTCCTGCACGATGGTGGCCGCCTTCGGTGCCACGCTGCGCGTGTTCTACGTGGCGCTGGAGAACCTGAAGTGGGACTGGCGGCCGATGATGTGGGGCGTCGCGATCGTCACCATGATCGTCGGCGCTGTGATCGCCATCACCCAGACAGACGTGAAGCGGATGCTCGCCTACTCCTCCATCGCGCACGCCGGTTTCCTGCTCACCGGTGTGATCGCCGTGTCCAAGGCAGGCCTTTCCGGCACACTGTTCTATCTCGCGGCGTACGGCTTCACTACGATCGGTGCCTTCGCCATCATCACCATGGTGCGCGACGCCGGCGGCGAGGCCGGTCATCTGAGCCGCTGGGCCGGGCTGGGCAAGCGTTCGCCGCTGATCGCCGGCGTCTTCGCCTTCTTCCTGCTGGCCTTCGCCGGCATCCCGCTGACCAGTGGGTTCACCGGTAAGTTCGCGGTGTTCCAGGCGGCCATCGCAGCCGGCGCCACCCCGCTGGTCATCATCGGTGTGATCTCGTCCGCGATCGCGGCCTTCTTCTACCTCCGGGTCATCGTGGTCATGTTCTTCAACGAGCCGGAGGCCGACGGCCCCATCGTCGTCGCCAGCGTGCCGACCGCGGCGGCGGTCGCTCTGGGAGCGACGGCTACTGTTGTACTCGGTGTGCTGCCGCAGCCGATGCTCGACCTCGCCGGGCAGGCGGCTTCGCAGCTGTTCGTGCGGTAGAGGCCCTATGGGTCAAGCAGGGGGTTTGGGTGAGTAGTGCGGTTCCGTTCGGGCTGCCCGTTGACGATGCGCTCGCCGCGGACATGCAGGAGCGGCTCGCCGAGGTGGAGGAGCTGCTGCTCGAGTCGGTGTCCAGCGACGATGCGCTGCTCGCCGATGCCTCACGGCATCTGGTCGATGCGGGAGGCAAGCGTTTCCGGCCGATGCTGGTGCTGCTCGCCTCGCATTTCGGCGACCCTTTCGCACCCGGGATCGTACCGGCGGCGGTCGTGGTGGAGCTGACCCATCTGGCCACTCTTTACCACGATGACGTCATGGACGAGGCGGTCATGCGCCGTGGCCAGGAGTCGGCCAACAACCGGTGGACCAACACCGTGGCCATCCTCACCGGCGACTACCTCTTCGCCCGCGCGTCGGATCTGCTGGCCGATCTCGGCCCCGAGTCGGTGCGCATCCAGGCCCGTTCGTTCGCGCGGCTCGTCCGCGGCCAGATTCAGGAGACGGTCGGGCCCGCCTCGGACGCCGATCCGCTCAAGCACTACCTGCAGGTGGTGGCGGACAAGACCGCGTCGCTGATCGCCACCTCCGGTCAGTTCGGGTCACTGCTGTCCGGCGCCCCCTCCCATGTCGTCGACACGATCACCTCGGCCTGCGAGAAGATCGGCGTCGCCTTCCAGCTGTCCGACGACATCCTGGACATCACCTCGGAGTCCGACCAGTCGGGGAAGACCCCGGGCACCGACCTGCGCGAGGGCATCCGCACCCTGCCGATGCACCATGTGCTGTCCGGGTTGGGCGTCGGCACCCCCGGCGACGCCCGGCTACGCGAGCTGCTGGCCACCGACCTCACCGATGACACCCTGCACGCCGAGGCGCTGGAGCTGCTGCGCGCCCACCCGGCGATGGACCGGGCAAACGCCGACCTGCGGCAATGGGCCGAGGACGCCCGGGGCGAGCTGCTCACCCTGCCTGACGTCCCGGTGCGCGCGGCCTTCGAGGGCCTCTGCGACTACGTGGTCTCCCGTACGGGCTGAGCGTCCCGTACCCGCCGTGAGGTGAGGGCGCGCGTCGCTGAGGCTAGCCCTGCTGGAGCGCCGGCTCCGGCAGCGGGGCCGGCACGTTCCCGCGGTTGCGGTGGGCGGTGCGCAGACCGTTCACGCTCAAGGTGATCAAGGCAGCCCATACCAGCAGGAAGCCGGCCCAGCGGCTGGCGGGCATGGTCTCGTGCTGGACCAGCAGGCCGATGAGGAACTGCAGCACCGGCGCGAGGTACTGCAGCATTCCGAGTGTGCTCATCGGAATGCGGATGGCCGAGGCGTTGAACAGCATCAGCGGCACCGCCGTGACCAGCCCGGTGCCCACGATCAGCAGTGCGTGGCCGGCGCCGTGGTGGCCGAAGTCGGCCGTGCCCTGCAGCTGGACGTACACCGCGTACGCCAGCGCGGGCAGGAAGATGATGAAGGTCTCGGTCGCCAGGCTCTCCGCCGACGGCATGTTCACGAACTTCTTGACCAGGCCGTAGGTCCCGAACGAGCCCGCCAGCAGCAAGGCGATCCAGGGCAGCCGGCCATAACCGATGGTCAGCACGACCACGGAGAGCGCGCCCAGGCCGACGGCCACCCACTGCCAGCGCCGCAGCCGTTCACGGAAGATCACGACCCCGAACACCACGCTGAGCAGCGGGTTGATGAAGTAGCCCAGCGACGCCTCCAGGGTGCGCCCGCTGTTGACCGCATAGATGAAGATGCCCCAGTTCACGGTGATCACCACCGCCGCCAGCGCGAGCAGCCCCAGCTTCTTCGGCTGCCGGACGAGGTCCCGTACCCACGACCAGTGGCGCCGCACCGCCAGCATCATCAGCACGGCCACCAGGGACCAGATGATCCGCTGCGCCAAGATCTCGGACGGCCCGGCCGGCTTCAACAGGGGAAAGTAGAGGGGGAATATTCCCCACATCACATATGCCGCGACTCCGAACAATATTCCGCGACGATCAACCATGATCGGTAGAATATCAGGGCGTAAGCAGTCAAATGGCGTCACGCTAATGTCGATCAAGGAGAGCCCCGATGACGGCGGAGAGCTACGACCGGGTGGCCCTCGACTACGCCGCACGGTTCCTGGGTGAGCTGGCGGACAAGCCGCTCGACCGGCTGCTGCTGAACCTGCTCGCCGAACGGGTCGACGGGATGGGCGCGATCGCGGATCTGGGCTGCGGCCCCGGTCACGTGGCCCGCTATCTCCACGACCACGGCGCGCCATCACTGGGGATGGACCTGTCAGCGCGCATGGTGGAGATCGCCGCGGAGAGGCATCCGGGCATCGGCTTCCACGTGGGCGACATGCGTGCTCTGCGGGTACCCGACCAGGCCTGGGGCGGGATCGTAGCGTTCTACTCGATCATCCACCTGCCGCCCACACAGCTCGGCGAGGCCTTCAGCGAGTTCTTCAGGGTGCTGCGTCCGGGCGGAACCCTCTTGCTGTCGTTCCATCTCGGGGATGAGCTCCGGCACTTCGACGAGCTCTGGGGCCATGAGGTCTCGCTGGATTTCCAGTTCTATCAGCGAGATGTCGTGGAGAGCGCACTGGCGAAAGTCGGCTTCGCCACGGACGTCTACGTGGAGCGAAAGCCCTACGAGAGCGAGGTTTCGACCAACCGGGCCTACCTCCTGGCCCACCGGCCCTGATCGCCTGCCCACCGGCGTCGGCCGGACGAGGGTCTTACAAGCACGTACGATCCGCACGTTCGGCGAGTTGGCGAGTTAGCCTGGGAACGTGTTCGGATTCGCGAAGTCACAGATGGTCTCTCCGGAGAAGGCACTTCCCGGCAGGGAGGTGCCGCTGCCGGTTCCGCCGCGTCACGAGGTGCTGGGTGGTCCTCTGGCGCCTCCCTACCCGGACGGCGCGGAGGTCGCCGAGTTCGCCCTCGGGTGTTTCTGGGGCGCGGAGCGGAAGTTCTGGGAGACGCCCGGCGTGCTCTCGACCGCCGTCGGCTACGCGGGCGGTTACACGCCCAACCCCACCTACGAAGAGGTCTGCTCCGGGCTGACCGGTCACACCGAGGCCGTACGGGTCGTCTTCGACCCCACTCAGGTCTCCTACGCCGAGCTGCTGCGTGTCTTCTGGGAGACCCACGACCCGACCCAGGGCATGCGCCAGGGCAACGACGTCGGCACCCAGTACCGCTCCGCGATCTTGTACCGCACGGAAGCGCAGCGAATCGCCGCTGAGGCCTCCCAGCACGCCTACCAGCAGGTCCTGACCGCGGTGGGCCACGACAAGATCACCACTGAGATCACCGAAGCCGGCGAGTTCTACTTCGCCGAGGACTACCACCAGCAGTACCTCTCTGCTGGCAAGAACCCCAATGGCTACTGCGGCATCGGCGGCACCGGTGTCCAGCTAGGTGACCCTACTTCGTGGTGCCCGACAGGGATCGCGCCGACCGACGGATGAGGGCCCGGCACGGATGAGGGCCTGGCATGGGAGGGTGTGGACTCGATCGGGTCCGAGGGATTGCTCTTGCCCTGCCCGGCGTGAACGAACGACTGAGTCACGGCGCCCCGTGCTTCTTTGTTCGGGACAGGCGGCCGGTCTGCTACTACCACGACAATCACCCCCCCGCGGCGAGCGCAGGGTATCGCTGTGGTGCCCTGCCCCAACGTGTCGGTGATCGATACTGCGACCAACATCGTCATCGCCACGGTCGCCGTCGGGACCGGTCCCTTTGGGGTGACGATCACTCCCAACGGCGCCCCGGCCGCCGGAGGCTGCAGACTTTGCCGACCACCGAAAACTTTGCCTTGCTTCGGGACGTTATCGCCAGATGTCGTGGTTTTTTGACTTGTAGGAGGTGAGAACCGCACGTTCGGGGGAGCAGCTGTTGAACTGGAACCGATCATCGATTCGAGCTCGTAGGACATTGGGGTATTCCGCTGTCGCGGCAGTGGTGTGCATCGGGGTCAGTGTGCTCTTCCTGCTGTACGCGGGCAGCAAGGAGGCCGACGCGGCCCGGGTTCGGGCCACCGGGGCCTGGAGCCGTGTGGTGCCCCTCATCAGACAGGGCCCTCTCCCGTCCGTGCTGCCGGGCGGCGATGTCCAGGCGATCCAGGCCCTGGACGCGCACAGCCGGGTGGTCGCGGCGACTCGGCAACTCGTCGGCAAGCCGCCGATGGCCATGTTCCGTTCGACCAGCAGGGACGTGCGCGCCGCACGGGCGTTGTGCCCACCGGTCGGGCTGAAAGGTTGCATGACCGTCTTCTCGTACAAGGTCTATCAGCCGGATGGGATCTGGTTGCTCTATGTGGCGGTTCCGGTGGTCCCCTGGTACGGGGACTCCGCAGCGGTGTTCATGGCGATCGGTGTGTCCCTGCTGATGACCGCGATGGTGGCCGCCGGGACTTTCCGCGTGGTCGACAAGGACCTGACTGCGGTGGACGCCATCCGCACAGAACTGGCGGAGATCACCGCCACCGGCCTGGATCGCCGGGTTCCGGTGCCCAGCAACAATCAGGATGAGATCAAACTTCTGGCCGAAACGGTGAACGACACTCTGGACCGCCTCGAGGGCGCCTACCAGCAGCTGCGGCGCTTCACCTCGGACGCCTCCCACGACCTGCGCAGCCCGATCACCGCCATGCGGGCTCAGTTGGAGGAGGCGCGGTTGTACCCGCAGGACACTGACTGGCCGAAGATGAACGAGGCGGTGCTCGCCGGGGTCACCCGGCTGCAGGCGATCGTGACCGATCTGCTGACCCTGGCCCGGTTGGACGCCCGCGCCCCCCTCACCCGCGAGGCGACCGATCTGGGCCGGTTGGTCGGCGCCGAGTTGGACCGCCGGACCTTCGGGATGGAGATCGTCAAGGATCTACGCCAGAACGTCTTCGTCGACTGCGACCCGCTGCGGATCACCCGGGTGCTGGTCAACCTGCTCGACAACGCCGAACGCCACGCCACCTCAAAGATCACCGTAATCGTGAGAGCGGACGGGCCGACCGCGGTCCTGGAGGTCATTGACGACGGCGCCGGAATCGCCCCCGAACACCGCGAGATGGTCTTCGACCGCTTCACCCGGCTGGAGGCCTCACGCGACCGGGATGCCGGCGGAACCGGGTTGGGGCTGGCGATCGCACGGGAGATCGCCGAAGCACACGGGGGCATGTTGACCATCCAGGAAAGCGAACGCGGAGCACGCTTCGTCATGCGCCTCCCCGTGTGCGATCCCGCTTCGGACCGTTGGCCCACGTCGTCTTCTGAGACACGAACGCAGACGCAGGCGGCGGGGATGCTCGCCCGGGACCACGTGCCAGGTGGAGCTGGACGGTTCCGGACTTGCGCGGGGCGGGGCCTCGTAGCCTGGGCTGGCGGACGGGCTGCTGGCAGCCTGCCCGGAATTGGCCGTCGTGAGGCCCCGCGAGGGGTCCCCGTGCAAGTCGGGAATCGGCCAGCGGCACCGCCCGGACGTTCCGGCCCGGCCATCGTCCTGTGATCTTTCGGAGTCGCTGCGGTCCCGATCCTCGTCCGGGCCAGCCGACCGGGTGCTTGCCTGTCTGGCGCGGGAACGTCAGTGGGAGCGCCGGGCAGGCGCCGTGTCGGCGGCGTGTGCGGCCCGGTTTGCGGGCCGCCCTGAAGACGACAGAAAGTTTGCACGGAGACGGACGATGCCTGGCGGTAGCAGCTTCTTGAGGGGACCGTCGAGGCTAGGGCTGGGCAGCTCCACGGCTTTACCGCACCTGTTGGTCCGGGTCCGTGTCGGGCCATGCCAAGGGCCTATCGGCCGGATCCAAACAGGCGGGGCTCCGCCCCGCCCGCTTCGTTGAGGCAGCGCACGGCCCATGGCGTCAATCACGCTTATGTAGGGGTTTGGGCGGTGCCCTGTCCGGGTGGGGGTTGGGCAAGGCCCCTTAAGTCTCGATCAAGCAGGACTTCTCGCGGGTGTTGGCCAGGACGGAGTCGTGGCCGTAGCCGCTGTCCTTCATGCCCTCGAACGGCAGGCCAGGGGGCATCTTGCGGTAGGTGTTGATCCAGATGGTGCCCGCCTCCAGGTCACGGAACATCCGCTGTCCCCGGCCGAGGTCGGAGGTCCACACTCCGGCGGCCAGCCCGTAGGTCGAGTCGTTGGCGAGCGCCACGGCCTCCTCCTCGGTGTCGAAGGGGATGGCCACCGCGACGGGCCCGAAGATCTCCTCCTGGCACACCCGCAGTGAGTTGTCGCTGGTGGTGAAGAGCGTCGGCTCCACCCAGTAGCCGCCCGCGTAGGCACCGTCGACGAGTTCGGCGCCGAAGCGGCCGCCGAACACCAGTTCCGCGCCCTCCTTGGCGGCGATCTCCAAATACGAGGTGACCCGCTCGTACTGCTCCTGGGAGACGATCGGGCCCATCGTGGTCTCCATGGACAGCGGCTCACCGAGCCGGATGCCCTTGGCGATCGCGGTGATCCGCTCGATCATCTCGTCGAACACCGGTCGCTGGATGAGGATCCGGGAGCCGGCGACGCAGACCTGACCCGCGTTGGCGGTGAAGATGCTCATCGTCGAGACGCCCTTGGCCGCCGCGTCGAGATCGGCGTCGGCGAAGACGATGTTGGGGGACTTGCCGCCCAGTTCGAAGCCCATCGGCTTGAGCGCGTCCGTGCTGGCCCGAGTGATGATCTTGGCGGTCTCGGTGGAGCCGGTCATGGTGATCTTGTTGACGCCCCGATGGCGGACCAGGGCGTCCCCGGCCTCTTCCCCCAGGCCGGACACGATGTTGAGGGTGCCCGCGGGCAGCACGTCCTTCAGCAGCTCGCCGAGGCGGAGCGTGGAGACGGTCGCCTGCTCGGCGGGCTTCATGATGACCGTGTTGCCGGCCGCCAGCGCGAACGCCGCCTTGGCGGAGAACGTTGAGATCGGTGAGTTCCACGGGATGATGCCCAGCACCACGCCGTACGGCTCGCGCCGGGTGAAGCCCATCGAGTTCGGGCCGACGATCACGCTCTTGCCCACGACGGCCGCTCCGCACTCGGCGGCGGCCATGTGCCACAGATAGGTCATGCCCGGCACGTCGCGTTTGGCAGTCTCGCTGAGGATCCGGCCGTTGTCGCGGGTCTCGATCTCGGCCAGCTCTTTGGCGTTGTGCGCGAAGACGTCTGCGACCTTGCGCAGGAAGTGCGCCCGTCCCGCGGCCGGCATCGCCGACCAGGCAGGAAAGGCCTTGCGGGCCGCCCGCACCGCGGCCTCGGCGTCCTCGGCCGTGCTGCGCGGGATCTTCGCCCACACCTCGCCGGTGGCCGGATTCACCGAGTCGAGCTTGCCGCCGCCGGACGCCGGCCGCAGTTCGCCGCCGATCAGATTGGAGAACTCCCGCACCTCTGCCATCGCCGTCCCTTCACGGTACTGCCCGGTCACGCCGTACGGCCTCGCCATACGCGCTCGCCATACGTTTTAGCCGTACGCTCTCGCCGTACGACGCCCAAGCGTACGCTTGCTCAGGGAATGAACGGAACCCGGGTGCGGGCCGACGGCCCCGGATGCGGCGATCATGCGGCCGATCCACGATCGGCCGCATGATCACCGCATGATCACAGGGCCCCGGCAGGGCATCAGTCGGCAGTCCGGGTGAAGTTGACGACCCGGTAGCCGGAGGACGGGTAGGGGTCCACGTCGAAGCCGGTGGAGCCGCCCTCGTAGCGGTGGTAGCAGAAGAATGCGTGCCCGGATCCGGACTGGGGGGTGCACTCGTCGATCGGGGTCTCGACATAACGCACGGCGAACATCTTGCCGACGGTGTTGGGTCCTGCCGCCCGCAGCGCCGCCTGGCGGTCGCCGCGCCGCCAGGCGTCGACGAGGTAGGTCGCGGCCTCGTTGGGCGTGGCGAACCTCTTGACCGGCACGCCGTCCGGCTGCGTGCCGGGCGTGCCGGGCGTGCCGGGCTTTGCGCCCGGGGAATGGACGCTCTTCGAGGGGCCGGATGCCGGGCCACCGGGAGACGGAGTGACCGTGCCGCCGGCGCCGGGGGAGGCGGTCTCCGTCGTGGGCCCCGCCGGGGTGCTCCCCGCCGCGCCCGCCGTGGGGCCGTTCTGGCAACCGGTCAGCAGGGTCAGACCGGCGGCGGCGGCGACAGCGGCCACCGCCAGCGAACGCGAACGCATCATGGGTGGTTTCGGCCTCTCACTCACGGTCCCGTCCCTTCTGGGAGGGTCGCTAAGTGAGATGCGGCCGGCCCCGGGCCGGTTCGCCCGGATCAGCCCAGGATCTCGTCCAGGTCATAGGCGACCGGTACCTCCAGCTGCTCGTAGCCGCAGGATTGAGGCGTACGATCCGTACGCCAGCGGCGGAAACGCGCGGTGTGCCGGAACCGGTTGCCCTCCATGCTCTCGTAGGCGACCTCGCAGACCAGCTCGGGGCGCAGCGCCACCCAGGACAGGTCCTTCTTCCCGGTCCAGCGGGACACCGCGCCGGGCATCCGGTCGGTGGTGGCACCCGACTGCTCGGCCCAGGCACCCCAGGGATGCTCGCTGAGATCCTCGGTGCGGTAGGGCTCCAGCTCCGCCACCAGTTCCGCCCTGCGCGCCATCGGGAACGACGCCGCGACCCCCACGTGCTGCAGGCCGCTCTCGCCGTACAGCCCGAGCAGCAGCGAGCCGACGATGGGGCCGCTCTTGTGCCAGCGGAACCCGGCGACCACGCAGTCCGCGGTGCGCTCATGCTTGACCTTGAACATGATGCGTTTGTCGGGCTGGTAGGGGATCGCCCGGGGCTTGACGATCACTCCGTCGAGACCGGCGCCCTCGAACTCCTCGAACCACTGCTGCGCCAGCTCGTAGGAGTCCGTGACGGGCGTGACGTGGATCGGTGCCGCCGCCTTGGCCAGCGCCGATGTGAGGCGCTCCCGGCGCTCTCCGAACGGCAACTCCATCAATGACTCGTCGCCCAGGGCGAGCAGGTCGAACGCCACGAACGACGCCGGGGTCCGCTCGGCCAGCAGCGCGATCCGTGAGGCGGCCGGATGGATGCGCTGCTGCAGTGCCTCGAAGTCGAGTACGGACCCGGTACGCAGCACGATCTCACCGTCGACGACGCAGCGCTCCGGCAGTTCCCGGCGCGCGGCCGCCACCAGCTCGGGAAAGTATCGGGTCAGCGGCCTCTCGCCGCGGCTGGACAGCTCGACCTCGTCGCCGTCCCGGAAAATGATGCAGCGGAAGCCATCCCATTTGGGCTCGTACAGCAGATCGCCCTCGGGCATGGTCTTGACCGCCTTGGCCAGCATCGGCGCCAGTGGCGGACTGATCGGCAGCTCCATGGGCTCATTCTGCCCCTCCGGGCGCCGTGACCTCACCCGGCAGCCGCCACAAATGTGCACGCGGCCTGCGCGGATAATGTCTGATCATGCGCCGACTCTTGCCCGAACCCGCCGTCGACCTCGACCCGTTCGAGGCGTACGGGGACGTCCCCGCAGGCCGGGAGGGCCCGTGGCTCCGCGTCGGCATGGTGATGAGCGCCGATGGATCGGTCACCGACGAGCACGCCTGGACCGACGGGCTGGGCGGCGACGCGGATTTCCGGGTGTTCCGGACCCTCCGCGCCCTGGCGGACGGGATCATGGTCGGCGCCGCCACGGTCCGTACCGGCCGGATCGGCCCGCACCGGCTCCGGCCGGACCTTCGGGCCCGCCGGGAGGCGATCGGCAAGCCGGCCCCCGCCCCGATGATCGTGGTCAGCAGATCACTGGAGCTGGACTGGGCGCTGCCGCTGTTCACGGCGGGTGAGTCCATCGTGGTGACGTCGGCGGCGGCGCTGGAGACCACCCGCGTACCGGCACACGTCCAGGTGCTGGCGGCCGGCCAGGACACCGTGGATCTCACCCAGGCGGTACGTGACCTGCGGGAACGTTTCGGCCTTGCGCATCTGCTGTGCGAGGGCGGCCCGGTCCTCACGACGTCGGTCATCGCGGCCGGGCTGGCCGACGAACTCTGCCTGAATCTCGCTCCGACCCTGATCGGCCGCGGCCATCACACTCGCCTGCTGGGCGATCTGCCCACCCGGGCTGATCTGGAGCCGACGTCCGTCTATGTGGACGAGGGCGTCCTCTTCCTACGCTACGCGCTGCCGCACCGCTCTCAGCGCCTCTCGTAGCGCCTCTCGTAGCGCAGGAAGGGACCCTCTTCCCCGGCCGGCCCTCAGGCCTCCGGCTCGGCGAGGACGAAGGTCACATCGCCCTGCTCATCGAAGGTGGCGTCGAGGGTGGAGTTCTCCAGGACCGTCGCGGCGGTCGGCTCCAGGTAGACCTTCGCGCCCTCGGCCTCCACCGTTTCGTCCCCCTCTTCCGGGCCGGGCGTCACGGAGAGGCCCAGGGAGCTTCCGTCGTCCTGAGCCGCGATGCGGATGCCGGTGTCCGGCGGCAGCTGCGGCTGCTCGGTCACGGAACGGATCACTTGAACTGCACTGTCGGTCAGTGTGAGCATGTCAACTCCTCACTCGAGGTGCTCGGACCCTGCCCCTCCCCCGCGATGTACGGGGCTAAACGGCCCGCCCCTAACTCAAGAGGTCCCAGGCCCGGGGAAAGCGCAGCTGGAGGGGTGAAGCCGGGGAAACCCGATCAGGCAGGAGCGCAACTGGCCGCCTGAGGCCAGTGTCATCACTTGATCATGACAACCTAGAAGAGGATCTTCAAACTCGATGACCCAAGTCATCGATCCCGTTCGCTCGAGGGGAGCATCGTGGTCACGCCACGTCGACGTTCTGCTTTCAGCCTTGCCCTTGGCCTGCTCACCCCCCTGACCCTCGTCTTCTCGCTGGCGCCCCCGGCGCACGCGGCCGTTGGCTCGACCTTTGCGCAGTCGGTAAATGAGGCGGTCGTTTCGGTTGCTCCTTCCTACTCGTACAAGTCCAGCCACGTCGAAACCTCTGTTTCGGAACTCGACCCGGCGCAGCAGTCGACCGTGGACACCGCGGTCTTCGCCGCCGGCGACAAGATCCTCGGAGTCCAGCGGGTGGTAGGAGCCTCCCGCCAGGTTTCGCCCGCCACGGTCGCCGGGAACGCGCGGGTGCTGTCGCGCGCATCGGTACGCCGCTCGGGAGCGGGTGCCCGGCCGGTCATCGTCACGTCCACCGCGGACGAATGGGGGCCGGGCCTGACCGTTGCCTCATGGACGGAGCGGAGCGGGGTCAACTACCAGGTGGTCTCCCGGGACGCCGTGGGAGCGGCGGACCTGCTGAAGATCGCCCAGGCGCTGCCGACGGACTCCTCGACGGTCAGTGGGGCGACCGCGTCGCGCATCGCCAAGGCCAAGCCGCCGGTCGCCGCCGACGTGGACGGCATCGTCAAGGGATCCCAGACCCCGGGGCCGGCACAGCGCTCCACCTCGAACTACACCGTTGACGGATCGGGAACGGTCACCGACGACTGGGCCAATGAAGCCACTCTCTGTGCGGGATGCACCTACTCCAATGGCAATTACACGGGCATGTGGCAGCTCGTGCTCTACGCCGACAAGAAGCTCTCCTGGTCGAGCATCGACTGCTCGTTCGGCAGTGGCACCGCCTCGGCCACCCGTTCCTGGCAGACTTCCGAGGGGCTGGGCAGCGACGGAGTCGTGGGAACCAACACCAGGGGCCGGGCCGACAATTATCTCAGCGGGAACTCTTCCGTCACTTATTGGGGGACGTACGACGCCATCAGCTTCACCCGCAGCACCTCCAGCTATTACTACTACTACGGCGGGACGCGGCTGAGTTACAGCTTCGCGCCCGGGAGGATCTCGCCCTGCTGATCGTGTGTGCGTCCGCCCCCGGGAACGGCCGGTTCCCGGGGGCGGACGCTCGTCCGGGCGGCGGCAACCATCCGAATGCCGCCGGCGTGTGTAGTGGGACATGTGTTGCGAGGGAGGCTATGTGGTTCGGGACGACGAGGTCGGCTTCACCGCGTTCGTGGAGGCGCGCGGCCTCGGCCTGCTCCGGTTCGCCACCGCGGTGACCGGCGACCGCCACCAGGCGGAGGACCTCCTGCAGGGAGCGCTCGAGCGGGCGTACGGCAAGTGGAACCGCGTCGCCGGGCGGGGGGATCCCGAGCGATATGTCAAGCAGAGCATCGTCAACGCCGCGCGGGACGGCTGGCGGAAGCAGAAGCGCCATCCGGAGGTGTTCGGCCTGGGCGAGGGCTCCGGCAGCTATCTCCCGTTCGACGAGGTCATCACCCGTGACGTGGTCCGCGGCGCGCTCGCGAGCCTTCCGTCGCGGCAGCGCCTGGTGGTCGTGCTGCGCTACTGGGAGGGCATGACCGAGGCCGAGACCGCCGATCTCATGGGCATCTCCATCGGCACGGTCAAGAGCCAGGCACATCGTGCCATGAAGACGCTGCGCGAACAGCTGGCGCTCAGCGAGGAGCCGCACGCCGAGCCGTCACAGGGAGTGGTGGGACGATGAGCACCGAGGACCGGCTGGTGACGCTCATCCGCGCCGGCATCGAAGAGGACCTGCGAGGTCTGGCGCTGCCCGCCGATCTGGCGTGGCGGGTCGTGGCGCGGCCGCCGCGGCGCCGGCCCCGATGGCGGGTGCACTTGGCGGTCGCGACCGTGGCCGCCGCCACCGCGGGAGCCGTCGCACTGACCTCCGCGGTGCTGCCGGAGCGGGTGGATCGCCCGCGGCAGCCGATGGCCATCGGGACGCCGTCGCCGGCGCCCTTCGACCCGACCTCTCTGATGACGTTCGGGACTCCGCCCCTGGGGTGGGCGGAGCTCCACACCCCCCTGCACCCGGGCGGGCTCCGCGAGGTGACCGACCAGGTAGACCGCGCCGCCGAGGTGCGACGGTGGCTGCTGGCCTACCTCCCACCCGGGCCGGGCCGCCGCAAGGGGGGCCGTGACTTCCTGTGGATCGAGGTGATGACCGGGCGGGTCACCATCGCCTCCGCCCGCGCCGCGGTGACGGTGAATGGTGCGGACAAAATGTCGGTGCTGCCGGTACGGATCGGTACCGCGGAATACGACCTGCACTCCCACGACGGAGCCGGAGTACGAGTGATCTGGCAGCCGCGCCCCGGAATGGTGATCGTGATTCAGTCGAATGCGCTACCCAAAGATCAATTGTTCGAGGTCGTGCATGGTATCAAGATAGCGAGCACCTGAGAGGCCGACCGTCTTGTCATGACAGGACCGTCTTGTCATGACAGAGCTGTTTTGTCTGACAGAGCTGGCTTGTCGTGACAAGGCGGTCGGTATCGCGATTCGTACGAATGGCCTGTGTCGTAGGCCGGCTGGAGAGACACTGAGTCCGGGGCGGGGGCAGGGGCTCGCGGGGGTAACTGAACACAGGGGGTGAGAGGCGTTGCGGTTCGCGGCGCTCGTCGCATGGGTGCTGTCCGGCATCGCGGGGTTCTACCTGCTGGTGGTGTGGCTGGCCAATGGGGGATTGAAGGAGCAGGCGACCAAGGTCACCAGGTTTCCGGCCGTCGTCGTGGTGGGGCATCCCTTGCTCGCGGTGGCCGGACTGGGCACCTGGATCATGTATCTCACGACGACCCGTGTGGTCTACGCGTGGAGCGCGTTCGGAACGCTCGTCGCGGTCGCGCTGCTCGGGTTCGTCATGCTGACCCGCTGGCTGGTCGGCCGGGGCGGCAGGCACGCTCGGGGAGCCGAGCAGGCATTCCCGGCCGTCGCGGTGATGGTGCACGGCGTGGTCGCCGTCGCCACCTTCATCCTGGTGCTGCTGACCGCCCTGGCCATCAGCAAGGCCTGACGGTACGCGTTGATCCGCGGGAGTTGATCGGGGAGTCGAGCAGGGAGAGTTGACAGGAAGAGCAGGGGGATCAGCGCAGGCGGCGGAGGACGGCGAGGGAGCGATCCGCGACCTCGATCTGGTCGCCTGCCTTTTCCGTGCCGGCCTTGGCCCACTCCGCGGGCTGCCGCGTGGTGTCGAGGGCGAACTCCCAGCGCTCACCGAACTCAGGGCCGGGCAGGGTGAAGTTCATCGTCTCGGAGTGCGCGTTGACGAGGATCAGGAACGAGTCGTCGCGCACCGACCGGCCGCGCGGGTCCGGCTCGGTGATCGCCTCGCCGTTGAGGAAGACCATCAGTGACTTGGCGTAGCCGGCGTGCCAGTCGTCGTCGGTCATCTCCTCGCCGGCCGGGGTCAGCCAGGCGATGTCATGCAGCCCGTCGGCCTCGAACGGGCCGCCCTGGAAGAACCGGCGCCGGCGGAACACCGGATGGTCGCGGCGGAGGGCCGACAGGGCCCGGACGAACGCCAGCAGGTCCTCGTCGGGGTCCGCCCAGGACACCCAGGAGATCTCGTTGTCCTGGCAGTAGGCGTTGTTGTTGCCGTGCTGGGTGCGGCCCGACTCGTCGCCGGCCGACAGCATCGGGACGCCCTGCGACAAGAACAGCGTGGCCAGGAAGTTGCGCTTCTGCCGGTCCCGCAGCGCGGTGATCGCGGGATCGGACGTGGGGCCTTCCGTCCCGTGGTTCCAGGATCGGTTGTCGTCGGTGCCGTCCCGGTTTCCCTCGCCGTTGGCCTCGTTGTGCTTGTGGTCGTAGGAGACCAGATCCTGCAGCGGGAATCCGTCGTGGCAGGTCACGAAGTTGATCGAGGCCACTGGCCGTCGGTTGTTGTGCTCGTACAGGTCGGAGGAACCGGTCAGCCGGAACGCGAACTCGGGCAGGGTGGCGTACGCGCCCCGCCAGAAGTCGCGGACCGTGTCGCGGTACTTCCCGTTCCACTCGGTCCACAACGGCGGGAAGTTGCCGACCTGGTAGCCGCCTTCGCCCACGTCCCAGGGCTCGGCGATCAGCTTCACCTGGGAGACCACCGGATCCTGCTGGACCAGGTCGAAGAAGGCGGCCAGCCGGTCCACGTCGTGCAGTTCACGAGCCAGCGCCGAGGCCAGGTCGAAGCGGAAGCCGTCGACGTGCATCTCCAGCACCCAGTACCGCAGCGAGTCCATGATGAGCTGCAGAGCGTGCGGATGCCGGACGTTCAGCGAGTTACCGCAGCCGGTGTAGTCGAGCAGGTATCGCTTGTCGCCGTCGCGCAGCCGGTAGTAGGAGGCGCTGTCGATGCCGCGGAACGACAGGGTCGGGCCCAGATGGTCGCCCTCTGCCGTGTGGTTGTAGACGACGTCGAGGATGACCTCGATGCCCGCCTGGTGCAGCGCCCGAACCATAGCCTTGAACTCCAGCACGTGTTCCCACCGGCCACCGGACGGCGGGCCGCCGTTCTGCGGACCGGCCGAGCCGTAGGCGTTGTGCGGGGCGAGGAAGCCGATCGTGTTGTAGCCCCAGTAGTTGGTCAGGCCCCGGGCGACCATCGCGTGCTCGGGCACGTACTGATGGACCGGCATCAGCTCGACCGCGGTCACCCCGAGGTCCTTCAGGTGGTCGATCATCGCCGGATGCGCCAGCCCCGCGTACGTCCCGCGCTGTGCTTCGGGGATCTCCGGGTGCAGCTTGGTCAGCCCCTTGACGTGGGCCTCGTAGATCACCGTTTCGGCGTACGGGGTACGCGGAGACCGGTCGTCGCCCCAGTCGAAGAACGGGTTGATCACCACGTTCTTGGGCAGGTACGGCGCGCTGTCCTCGGTGTTGAGCCGTTTCTCGTCCAGCGGGTCCGGGTCGGCGAGGTGGTAAGAGAACAGCGCCTCGTTCCATCGCACCTCGCCGTCGACGGCCTTGCCGTACGGGTCCAGCAGCAGCTTCGCCGGATTGCACCGGTTCCCTTCACTCGGGTCGTACGGGCCGTGCACCCGGTAGCCGTACCGCTGTCCGGGGCCGACGCCCGGCAGAAAGCCGTGCCAGACGAATCCGTCGGTCTCCGGCAGGTCGACGCGGGTCTCGACGCCCTGGTCGTCGAACAGGCAGAGCTCGACCCGCTGCGCCACCTCAGAGAAGAGCGCGAAGTTGGTGCCGCTGCCGTTCCAGGTGGCGCCCAGCGGGTATGGCTCGCCCGGCCAGACCTCACGCATGCGCCACTCCTCGGTCATCTAGCGGTTCCGGACCTGTCAACTCTCTCGTACCCGGCGGCGATGCCGTGACAGCACGCCGGACCCATTGCGGACACGTCACTCTGGCCAATCGGAACCCGTAAGGCAACTCGGAGCCGTCCCGCAGAGTTCAGCTCCGCCAGATGATCTCGCCGCCGGCGCGCTCGTCGGTGGGGGAGAGCCCGAGCTTGCGGGCGACTGCGGGCGGATCATTTCTTACTAAAACAGTAGGAATAGTTGACTTGAGCCATCGGGCCTGGTTCTCTTTAACCATGCGCGTTCGGCTCATCCTCACCCGCCGGCGGCACGTGGACCTGGTCCGTGTCGCCGGAGCCAACTGTCGGTTCTGATGGATCGGCCGGCCGATCGTGATCGGCCGGCACTGACGCCTCGCACGTACGTGCCCGTACCTCGCCCGGCCGCGCTGCGGCGGCCCGCGCGCCGCCGGTACGAGCTCGCACCCCTTCATCACGCGCCTCGAGCACGGGCCCGTGACCCCCACACCCACCTCAGATCGAGGATTCATGCGCAAGAAACGTGTCATCACCCTGCTCACCGCGCTCATCACCACGGGCTGCCTGACCGTCACCGGCTGCGGTGGCTCGGCCTCCGGCGCGAAGGGTGAGAAGAACCCTCCCCTGAAGGTCGCCTACTTCCAGGGGGCCCTGGCCGGGCCGGACGTCGTCGTGGCTGCCAACCCTCAGCTAGCCGGCGGCCTCGGGACCAAGATTGAGCTCCACCCCATCGACAGCGGCGTCGCCGGGATCTCCCAGCTCAAGGCCGGCGCCTTCCCGATCATCTCGGGGGTCGGCAACCCGCCGTTCGTCGGGGCCATCGCCAACCGAATCGACGTGACGGCGGTGTTCGTCGAGAGCCTCGACCAGGCCGGGCTGGTGGTCAGCAACAAGATCAAATCCAACGCGGACCTGGCCGGCAAGAAGGTCGGGGTGCTGGTCGGCTCGACGCTCGACTTCGAGTTCAAGGGCTGGCTGAAGTCGCAGGGGCTGGAAGGCAAGGTGGAGGCGGCGAGCTTCGCAAGCGAGGCCGCCGAGGCCGCCGCCTGGAAGGCGGGCCGGATCGACGCCGTCTACATCAGCCAGGCCTTCCTGCTGGAGCTCGAGAAGCACGGCGGCCGGGTCGTGGTGGACGCCGCGCAGATCGCCAAGCTCGGATACGCGGCGACCAACCTGCTCGCCATCTCCACGCCCTACCTCAAACAGCACCCCGACCTCGTACAGAGGCTGGTCTGCCAGATCTCCAAGGCGCAGGAACTCGTCACCGGGCCGGACGCCGCGACGTACATCACGCCCGCGGCCAAGTTCCTCGGAGTGGCCCCGGCGGACGCCATCGCGGGCACGAAGGGCTATCCCTACGTCGCCGCCGCCGATGAGCTCGCCTGGCTCAAGGGCGCCGACGGCACGTCCGGATCCGGCAAGCTCGCCCAGAACTTCAAGCTCACCGGGGACTTCCTGGTCGCCCAGGGCCGGGCCAAGACCGCGCCCGCCGCCGACGTGATCGCCGCTCACATCGATCCTGCCTTCTGGGAGAAGGCCCAGTCCGGAGGCTGCAAATGACCGCCCAGGTACTGACCGGGGCCGCCGCGGCACAGGCCGGACAGGTGGCGGCCGTACGGATCCGGAACGTGTCCAAGACCTTCACCGGCCGCCGGAAGGCCCGGCGGGCCGCCCTGGAAGGGGTGGACCTCGACATCGCGCCGGGTGAGTTCCTCTGCCTGCTCGGCCCGTCCGGCTGCGGTAAGTCCACGCTGCTCAACCTGCTCGCCGGGTTCGAGTTCCCGGACTCCGGCGAGGTGTCGGTCGGCGGTGCCCCGGTCACCGGACCGGGTCCCGACCGGGGGATGCTGTTCCAGACGCCGCGGCTGTTCCCCTGGCTGACCACCTGGCAGAACGTGCTGTACGGCCCGCGTGCCCGTGGCGCGCTCACCCCCTCGGTACGGGAGGAGGCCGCCGCCCTGCTGGAGACGGTCGGCCTGTCGGACGCCAAGGACGCCTATCCGCACGAACTGTCGGGCGGCATGCGGCACCGGGCGGCGTTCGCCCGGGTGCTGATCAACCGGCCGGGAGTGCTGCTCATGGACGAGCCCTTCGGAGCGCTGGACGCGATCACCCGGGCCAGCCTGCAGCGGTTCCTGCTGGAGCTGTGGCAGAGCCGGCCCACGACGATCGTGTTCGTCACCCACGACGTCGAGGAGGCCACCCTGCTCGGCGACCGGGTGGCCGTGCTGTCCGGCGCCCCCGGACGAACCAAGGACATCCTCGACGTCGACCTGCCCCGGCCCCGTTCCTACGACGATACCGAGACCCTCGAGTTTGTCACCGCCAAGCGCCGGATCCGGGAAGTCCTCGAAGCCGGTTCAGGGCCGATTCAGGGGGCGGTTCAGGGCTCGGTTCAGGAGGCGGCTCATGAGTGACGTGCTGGTCGCCCCGCGCGAACGCAGCGAGGCCGCCGGGTCGCCGGGCCCACGCCGTCGCCGCCGGGGCGTGAACCTGCGCCGGGTGCTGCTCGGCCTTTCCGGGCTGGTGGCCGTTCTGATCGTCTGGGAGCTGGCGGCCGAGTGGATCAGCGACCCGGTCACCCTGCCGACCGTGCAGGAGACGGTCCAGGAGACCGTCGACAAGCTGACGGTGCCGTATCCTGCGCAAGGGCACACCCTGATCGCCAACGCGGCGATCAGCACGGGCCGGATCCTGGCGGGTTTCCTGCTCGGCACACTGGCCGGGCTGGTCCTGGGCGGCGCGATGGCGAGCGTGCGCGTCATCCGCGATCTCATCGACCCCATCCTGCAGGTGACCAGGCCGCTGCCGCCGATCGCGTTCATCCCGCTGCTCGTCGTCTGGTTCGGCATCGGTGAGGCGTCGAAGATCGCGCTGATCTTCTCCGGAGTGTTGCCGATCGTCACCATCGCCACGTTGAGCGCCATCGACGCGGTGCCGGCCGAGCTGCTGCAGGCCAGCCGTTCACTGGGCGCCTCGCCCCTGCACACACTGCTTCATGTGCGGTTCCGCAGCGCCGTTCCCGGCGTCATCACCGGTCTGCGGCTGGCCATGGGCGGCGCGTGGACCAGCATCATCGCCGCCGAGATGATCGCGGCCACCGGGGGAGTGGGCTTCCTCATCCTCCAGGCCGGCAACTACCTGCAGACCTCGCTGATCTTCAGCGGCATCGCCTTCATCGCCGTGCTCGGCTTCGTCTTCGACGCGCTGCTGCGCCTGCTGCTGCGCGCCGTCGACCCCACGTCCCGCTAGCCCGTTTCGGCTGCCCCTTTCCGGCAGCCCGTTCTGACATCCCGTTCCGTAAGCTCTTCGAAAGGCAGGAAACTCATGTCCGACTCAACCGGCTCAGCTGGTTTCGACATCCGCAAGGTAGGCGGGCGGATCGGCGCCGAGGTCGTCGGCGTCGATCTGCGCGACCTCTCCGAGACCGTCTTCGCCGAGATCCACGCCGCTCTGCTGGAGCACAAGGCGCTGGCCTTCCGTGGCCAGGAGCTGACCGACGCCGACCAGCTCGCGTTCGCCTCGCGATTCGGGCCGCTCACCGGCGCGCACCCGACCGTGCCGTCCGTACAGGGGCAGCCGCAGGTGCTCCCGGTCGACAGCGAGGAAGGCCGTGCCAACCAGTGGCACACCGACGTGACGTTCGTCCGTACCCCGCCGAAGGCCAGCACGCTGCGTTCGCTGGTCGTCCCGCCCTACGGTGGCAACACCCTCATCGCCAACACCGCCACCGCCTACCAGGACCTGCCCACCGAGTTGCGGGAGTTCGCCGACAAGCTGTGGGCGGTGCACACCAACGACTACGACTACGTACGGCCGCCGCAGTCGGGGGTCGACCCGGAGAAGGAGGCCGAGCACCGCAGGATCTTCGTCTCCACCAAATGGAAGACCGCGCACCCCGTGGTCCGCGTCCACCCCGAGTCGGGAGAGCGCAACCTCTACATCGGGGGATTCGCGCAGACCATCCTCGGCCTGCGTCCCCGTGAGGGCCGGGCGATCCTCGACATCTTCCAGTCGTATGTGACCCGGCCGGAGAACATCTTCCGCTGGCAGTGGGCCCCGGGCGACCTCCTGCTCTTCGACAACCGGATCACCCAGCACTACGCCCCGGACGACTATGGCGACCTGCCCCGCCTGCTGCACCGGGTCACCGTCGCGGGTGACGCCCCGGTCGGCGTCGACGGTAAGGAGAGTTACATCATCGAGGGCGACGAGGCGTCCCACTACACCCCCGCGGTCCCAGCCGCCTGATCCCTCGACCCGCGTTCCCGGCCTGAAAGGTGCCGGGGGTCCCCGGCTCGGTCGTACGGCGCCGGGGAAATCGGGTGCCGATGGTCATGATCTTGGTTAGCGTGTTCGTATGGATGCCACAGCCGCGCACGTCGCCGAGGTTCTACGGGTGCTGGGAGTGCCGGGCCAGGTGATGGAGCTGACGGAGCCCGCGCCGACGGCGGCGGCCGCGGCGGCCCAGCTCGGCTGCGAGGTCGGCGCCATCGCGAACAGCCTGATCTTCGTCGTGGACGGTGAGCCCCTGCTGGTGCTGACCAGCGGGGCCCACCGGGTCGACACCAAGCGGGTTGCGGCCCTGCTGGGGACCGGCAAGCTCAAGCGCGCGGACCCGGAGTTCGTCACGTCCGCGACCGGGCAGCTGGTCGGCGGGGTCGCTCCGGTCGGCCATCCGACCGTCATCCGCACCGTGGTCGACGCCTGGCTGGGCAAGCACGAGGTGGTGTGGGCCGGCGGCGGGGACAAGCACACGATGTTCCCCACCTCGCTGGACGAACTCGTCAGGATCACCGGCGGGCTCGTCGCCGAGGTCGGCGACTGATCCCGCGAAGGCCTATCTGACCGAGCGGACCGGCTGGATGAGCGCGGCGCCGATCAGGATGACGGCTCCCGTGGTCACGTAGAGCCCGCTGTAGCCGAACACCGCGACGATCGGCCCGGCGATGGCCGGCGCAAGTGCCTGGGACCCGGTGTTGGCCACACTGATCAGGCCCAGATCCTTTCCGCGGCTGAGTTCATCCGGCAGTACCTCGGTGATCAGCGCGTTGTCGATCGCGAGGTACGACCCGTACCCGAGTCCGAGGACGGCTCCGGCGAGCATCGCGGCCGTCCAGTCCTCGCCCAGGGCGAAGACCAGAACCGCGCCGGCCATCATGACCGACGACCCGATGACGAAGGGCTTGCGCCGCCCGGTCCGGTCCGACCAGCGGCCCACCACGACACTGATCACCATGGCCGACAGTGTGTAGATGATGACGAGGGTGAGCACGCTCTGCGCCGGATCGGGCCTGTGCAGCACGTCCTGCAGGTAGTAGTACAGGTAGAGCAGGCCGACCGCGTTTCCCAGCTGGATCGCGAAGCGGCCCGCCCCGACCCAGGCGAAGTCGGGATGAGCGCGAGGGCTGAACTTGAAGTCCGCCAGGAAGCGGCGCAGCACGAACGGTTCCCGCGCCGTCAGCACCGGATCACGGCCCCAGATCAGGAACGGCAACTGCAGTACGACGACCAGCACGGCCAGCAGCAGATAGCCCGGTACGGTCCCGCGCACCAACGTGGTCGTCAGCAGGGTCCCAAGGATCAAGCCGACCGGAAGCGGGAGCCCGACGAAGGCGGAGACCAATCCCCGTTGCCGCGTCGGCACCTGGTCGGCGATGGTGGCGCTGAGCGCGGCGTACATGGCGTTGATGGCCGCCTGGACCACGCACAGGCACAGCACCAGCCCGGCGAAGCCGGTCTGGACCGACTGGGCCGCCAGGGCGGCGGCGCAGATCACCGCGCCGCCCAGCGCCCACGGCCGGCGCCGGCCCAGCCGCGACATCGTACGGTCCGACAACGCCCCGGCGATGGGACAGGCCAGGATCGCCGCGACGGAGGCGAGACCCGTCGCCCAGGCCAGGAGCGAGTTCTTGTCCCCGGGGTGCCCGGACGCGCGGGCGATCGCCTCGATCTGGCGGGGGAACAGAGCCTGGAGCGGGCTCAGGGCCGCCAGCCAGAGACCCAGCATGGCGAGCGAAAGGCTGACGATCCACCTCATCGGCACCGGAGCGGCACCCGGCCCGGACGGGTCCTCCGGGCGCGGGCTGTTCTCGGCGGCGACCTTGGCGGCGACCTCGGCGCTCATACGGCGGCTACCTCCCGTGCCGAGGGGTGGGACTCGGCCGAGGCAGACTATCTCGACCCCGTGAACTGGTGATACCGGTCGGGGCGTGTTGTTCTCGTCACACCCGGTTGAACACCCGGTTGAACACCAGGCTGAACATCCGGCTGAACATCCGGCTAGCCCGTCTGGCCGACCGTGTCGGGTTGGCGGCCGAATTCGACGCCACGGGCCTCACGGCCGAAGGCGGTCAGTACCGCCACCGCCAGCAGCACCGGCACGATCACCACGGTGAAGGCGTACGGATACCCATGCGTGCTCGCGAGGTGCTCCTGGAGCGGCAGGTTGATCGCCGCAAAGAGATTGCCGAGCTGGTACGTCACCCCGGGATAGAAGCCCCGGATCGCGTCCGGTGACATCTCGGTGAGGTGCGCGGGGATGACGCCCCACGCGCCCTGGACGAAGAACTGCATGATGAAGGCACCGAGCGCCAGCATCGCGGTCGTCCGGGAGTAGGCGTACAGCGGCACCACCAGCAACGCCAGCAGGGCGGAGGTGACGATGGCCCGCCGGCGGCCGTAGCGCTCCGACAGTGCGCCGATCAGCACGCCGCCGATGATGGCCCCGATGTTGTAGATGATCGCGATGGCCACCGCGTACGCCGGGGTGTGGCCCAGGCCCTTCTTGAGGAACGTCGGGAAGAGGTCCTGGGTGGAGTGGCTCATGAAGTTGAACGCCGTCATCAGCAGCACGAGGTAGAAGAACCGGCGCAGCACCGTCGCGTCGAGGAACACCGAGCGCAGTGACGTGCGGGTCGCCTTCAGCCGTGAGTTCGTCCGCTCCCATACCTCCGACTCGGCCACCTGGTAGCGGACGTACAGCGAGAGCAGCGCGGGGAGGGCACCGAAGACGAACAGCCCCCGCCAGCCGAAGAACGGGGTGATGGCGAAGTAGGCGAGCGCGGCGATGAGGTAGCCGAGGGCGTATCCCTGCTGGAGGAGGCCGGAGTAGAACCCGCGTTTCGAAGCCGGGATCTTTTCCATGGCCAGGGACGCGCCGAGACCCCACTCGCCGCCCATTCCGATCCCGTACAGGAACCGCAGCACCAGCAGCATGGTGAGCGAGGTGGAGAACCCCGACGCCACCTCGATGGCCGAGTAGAACAGCACGTCGGCCATCAGGGGGATGCGCCGCCCGACCTTGTCGGCCCACAGCCCGAACAGCAGCGCGCCCAGCGGCCTGGCGGCCAGCGTGAGCAGCGTGGCCACGGTGACCTTCTCAACCGAGGTGCCGAAGTCCTTGGCGATCTCGGTGATGACGAAGACCAGGAGGAAGTAGTCGAAGGCGTCCATCGTCCAGCCGAGCAGTGCGGCCAGGAAGGCGTTGCGCTGGTCGCGGTTCAGGCCGCGGGCCTGGTCGCGAAGATCGGCGAAGAGAGGGACGGCCATGGTCGGGGCTCCTTCCGCGAGGCTCAATCTCCACTACCCTGAAACGCCGGGAGCATGACCGAGTGTTTGCTCGATCCTGCCGCTGAGCGAGGCGATGCCCATCTTCGTGGGCAGCCTGGTGGTACTGCCGGCGATCGCGCTGGTCTACTTCGGTGAGCGGCCGGCGATCAGCCCACGGTGCGCTGAGCGGGGACCTCCGGATACGCCTGAGGCAGGCCGGCGGTGCGCAGGCACTCCCAGTGAGCGTGCTCGGCGTACTGGTGGTACACCGCGTTGTTGAGATGGCCCTGGGTGTGCGGCTCGTAGCCGCGGACGACGATGTGGGTGCTGAACACGCTCATCCGATCTTCGGTGCGGCGCGCTCCAGGATGGCGCCGAAGTCCACTCCAGAGGGCAGCGTGCCGAACGCGTGGCCCCACTCACCGCCGAGCCGCGACGCGCAGAAGGCGTCGGCGACCGCCGGATGGCCGTGCCGCACGAGCAGTGAGCCCTGCAGCGCGAGGGCCATCCGCTCGACGATCCGGCGGGCCCGGAGCTCGATGCCCTCCACGTCGCCCAGCTCAGCGCGCAGGGCCCGTACCGCCTCGTCCAGCCGGGCGTCGGCGCCCGCCGCGGCGTCCAGCTCGGCGAAGAACGTCTCGACGGCCTGTGGCTCCTTCACCATCGCGCGCAGCACGTCCAGCGCGGCGACGTTGCCGGAACCCTCCCAGATCGAGTTGAGCGGGGACTCCCGGAACAGCCGGGGCATCCCCGACTCCTCCACGTAGCCGTTGCCGCCCAGGCATTCGAGGGCCTCGGCGGAGTGCGCCGGCCAGCGCTTGCACGTCCAGTACTTGCCGACCGCGAGGGCCAGCCGCTTGAAGGCGGTCTCCTGCTCGCGATCGCCGGCGTCGCCGCGCACCGACCGGTCGGTGGCGCCGGCCAGCCGCACCATCAGGGTGGTCGCCGCCTCGGACTCGACCGCCAGGTCGGCGAGCACGTTGCGCATCAACGGCTGGTCCAGCAGGTACTTCCCGAACGCCTGCCGGTGCGTCGCATGGTGCGTCGCCACGGTGAGGCCCTGGCGCATCCCGGCGGCCGCGCCGATCACGCAGTCCAGCCGGGTCATGTTGACCATCTCGAGGATCGTGCGGACCCCCCGGCCCTCCTCGCCGACCGGCCAGGCCACCGCGTTCTCGTACTCCACCTCGGACGAGGCGTTGGACCTGTTGCCGAGCTTGTCCTTGAGCCGCATCAGCCGCATGGGGTTCAGCGAGCCGTCCGGCAGCACCCGCGGCACCAGGAAGCAAGTCAGCCCCTCGGCGGTCTGCGCCAGGGTGAGGAAGAGGTCGCACATCGGCGCGGAGGTGAACCACTTGTGCCCGACGAGCCGGTAGTGGCCGTCCGGTTGCTCGGTGGCCGTCGTGGTGTTGGCGCGGACGTCCGAGCCGCCCTGCTTCTCGGTCATCGACATGCCCGCCAGCAGGCCGGTCTTGGTGAGCGGCGCGCGCAGCCCGAAGTCGTACGATCCGGTGCTCAGCAGCGGCTCGTAGGCCGCCGCCAGCTCGGGACTGCGCCGCAGCGCGGGTACGGCGGCGTACGTCATGGAGATCGGGCAGCCGTGGCCGGCGTCCACCCGCCAGGTGTAGAACTTGGCGGCCCTGGCCACATGGGCGCCTTCCCGGGCGTCGGCCCACGCGGCGCCGTGCAGGCCGTGCCCGACCGCGACGCGCATCAGCTCGTGCCAGGCCGGGTGGAACTCCACCTCGTCGACCCGGCGGCCATGACGGTCGTGGGTGCGCAGCACCGGCGGGTGCTCGTTGGCCAGCCGGCCCCACTCCTGGGCCTGCTCGGTGCCGGACAGCCGGCCGAGCTCGTGCACCTCGGCGGACGCCCAGCCGGCGCCCTCCCGGGCCAGCCCGTCCAGCAGCGCGGCGTCGTCCGCGGCGTCGTAGTCCACCAGCGGAGGGACCTGGTTGAAGACGTCATGCGTGGTCATGGGTGGCTCCAAGTGCGCGCTGGGCGAAGAGGATCAGATCCGGGATGGTCTGTGGGGTGGCGGCGCCGATGGAGAGCGGGCCGACCAGCGCCTCGCCGATGGCCCCCACCAGCGCGGTGGCGCTCAGCTCGGGATCCTGCCGGGGCAGTTCGCCGGACTCGACCCCGGCGCGGACGAAGGTGGCGAAGACCCGGGCGTACTCCCGCCGGAAGACCAGGCGCTCGGCGTCCACGGCCAGGTCGACCGGTTCGGCGAGCAGCGCGTACGCCATCCGGGGGGCGCGCAGCGCGCGGCCGGCGAACGTCTCGATCGCGGAGGCGATCCGCTCGCTCGCGGTCCCCTCCAGCAGGCCGGCCCGGGCGACGGCGTCCACCTCGCGCTGCGACGCGGTGCGGAACACCTCGGCGACCAGATCGGCCTTGCCGGGGAAGTGCCGGTAGACGCTGCCGATGGCGACTCCGGCGCGGTCGGCGACGGCGGCGACCGAGCAGCCCGCGTAGCCGTGCTCGGCGACGATCTCCAGCGCGGCGGACAGAATCCGCTCACGGGAGGCGTTGAGCCGGGCCGTGACCCGTTCGGTTCTCCGGTAGGCCATACAAAGATTGAATCTTAGTTCATTTCTTAGGACAAGGGCTTTTCCGCGGTAATTCCTGGTCGTATCCCTGACCTTGGGCAGCCAGGAACCTTCTGCCTCCCCGTACCGTTGACACGGACGGCGAGAGGGGATCAAGGATGCGATTTGTGCGTGGGGTGACGGTCGCGGCCGGTCTGGGGGCCGTCGCGGCGCTCGCCTGGGCCGCGCGGGAGATACCGGACGCGCTGGGCGGGACTCCGGAGGGCGATCGGATCCGGCGATCGCCGCAGTTCCGCGACGGCGCCTTCCGTAACCCCCCGGGCATCGACCGGGGAGTGGTCCCCGGGCCTGCCGGGTCGATCCTGCGGGAGATGCTCTTCGGGGGCCAGCGCCGTCATCCGGTCCTGCCCATCCCGGTCGTGATGGCCCCGGCCGCCCAGCCGGCGGCCGACGGGCTGGCGGTGACCTGGTACGGACACGCCAGCGCGCTGGTGGAGATCGAAGGGCGGCGGGTGCTCCTGGACCCCGTGTGGAGCAAGCGCTGCTCCCCGTCCCAGTCGGTCGGGCCCAGCCGGATGCACCCGCCGCCCGTGCCGCTGGAGACGCTCCCGCAGGTCGACGCGGTTCTCATCTCGCACGACCACTACGACCACCTCGACCTGCGGAGCATCAAGGCGCTGGCGCGCACCCAGACCGCGCCGTTCGTCGTGCCGCTCGGGGTGGGCGCACACCTGGAGCGCTGGGGCATCGAGTCGTCGCGCATCATCGAGCTCGACTGGGGCGAGAGCACCTCGGTCGCCGGACTGGAACTCGTCGCGACCTCGGCCCACCACTTCTCCGGACGGGGGCTCTCCCGCGACCGGACCCTGTGGAGTTCCTGGGTCGTGGCCGGAGCCCACCGGCGGATGTTCTACAGCGGGGACTCGGGCTATTTTCCCGGCTACGCCACCATCGGCGCGGAGTACGGGCCGTTCGACCTCACGCTGATCCAGATCGGCGCCTACAGCCCGCACTGGGCGGACATCCACATGACCCCCGAGGAGGGGGTGCGAACCCACCTCGACGTGCGCGGTGGACTGCTGGTACCGGTGCACTGGGCGACCTTCGTGCTGGCCATGCACGACTGGTCCGAGCCGGTGGAGCGGCTCTGCGCCGATGCCGGCGCGCGCGGAGTACGGGTGGCCGTGCCGCGCCCGGGCGAACGGATCGACGTCGACGCCCCGCCGGAGGTCGACCACTGGTGGCGCAGGGTGGCGGGCACCCGGGAGCGGCGACCCGACCTGGGCAACGTGATCGAGCTGGCCGAACAGGCCGCCCGTGACCGCCGCGGCCTGCTGGGCCCCCTGGGCGACGAAGCACCCGCGGACTGATCCCGCCTCCGGGCCGGCCCGCGACCCGCTGAAATCGTGGGCTGGGCCGGTGCTCGGATCTGCTGTCGGGGTTGCCGTCGTTTCGCTTCCGCGGGAGCGCGTCGTGCCTTAGCGGATGCCGAGGTTCGGCGATCAGACCGCGGCGACGGTCCGGGTCTCGTGCAGGGCCTCCGCGTAGCGCTGGAGGATGATCTCGGCGAGCTCGGGAGCCGCACCGAGGACGGCGGAGACCGCGGTGGCCCCGGCGGCCAGGGACTCGGTCCGGACTTTGTCCGCGAAGTAGCCGGGGGCCAGGAAGTAGGACGCGACCACTACGCGGGGTGCGCCCGCCTCCCGCAGGGCACGGACCGCTTCCGCGGGAGCGGGGCGGGCGGCGGAGGCGTACGCGGGGCGTACGGCCCACCAGCCGCGCGCCGACCAGGCCCGGGCCATCGATTCGATGACGGCATTGGCCGAGGGATCGCTCGAGCCCGCGGAGACCAGCACCACCGCGGTGGACGGGTCGCCGGTCTCGACACCCGTCTCGGCCAGCCGGCGCTCCAGGGCGCCCAGCAGCAGCGGGTGCGGGCCGAGGGTGCCTGCGGTGCGCATCCGGAAACGCGGGTGCCGGGTGGCGACCGTGGACAGCACCCCAGGGATGTCGATCTTGCTGTGGTAGGCCGCGGTGAGCAGCAGCGGGAGCACCACGGCCTCGCGGGCGCCCCCGGCCGCGAGGCCGTCCAGGACCTTCACGGGCGTGGGCGGCGCGTGGTCCAGGTACGACGTGAGCACCCGCAGTCCCGGCCGGCGGAGCCCTACCGCGCCGAGCAACTGCTCCACGGTGGCGGCGGCGCGCGGGTCCGTGGACCCGTGCGCGACCGCCACCAGCGGGCGGGAGACTCCGGTCACAGGTGGATGCCGCACTCTGTCTTGCCGGAGCCGGCCCAGCGGCCGCTGCGGGGGTCCTCTCCGGGGGCCACCGGGCTGGTGCAGGGCTCGCAGCCGATGGACGGGTAGTCGTCGTAGTGCAGCGGGTTCACCAGGACCCCGTTGTCGGCCATGTAGTTGTCCATGTCCGCCTCGCTCCAGTCGAGGATCGGGTTGACCTTGACCATGCCGCGCTTGCGGTCCCACTCGACCACGCGACGGTCCTTGCGACTGGCGGTCTCGTCCCGGCGGATGCCGCTGAACCAGGCCATGTAGCCCTCCAGGGCCCGGCCGAGCGGCTCGACCTTGCGCAGATGGCAGCACAGATCCGGGTTGCGGCCGTACAGCCGGGGGCCGAGGTCGCGCTCCTGCTCCTCGACGGTGCGGGTCGGCGTCACGTTGATGACGTTCACCGGGTACACGGCCTCGACCGCGTCCCTGGTGCCGATCGTCTCGGCGAAGTGGTAGCCGGTGTCGACGAACAGCACGTCGATGCCGGGCTTGACCTTGGACACCAGGTGGATCAGCGCGGCGTCAGACATGGACGAGGTCAGGCAGATGCGGTCGCCGAAGGTCGCCGACGCCCATCGGATGACCTCGAGGGCGGACGCACCCTCCAGGGCGTGGGCGGCGGAGTCGACGATGTCCTGGAGATCCAGGGCCGGGCGCAGGTCGGGGCGGACTGTCTCAAGAGTGGTCACTTCGGCACGGTTCCAATCCCGAGGAATTTCAGCTTGAAGGCACGGGCGCAGCTCCGGCAGTACCAGCCCCCATGCGGTTCCGGCTCGTACGGCTCGAGGTCCTCATCGCCGCAGTACGGGCAGTAGAACGGGGCGGCGCGCTCGCTCATTCCGCTCTCCCTGCCCGTACCGGGGTCGTCTGGATCACAGTCACTGGAGGTCGTCGTCCGCGGCGCGGTGGACCCACTCCGTGAAGGTCTCGCCGTCGGTACGCTGCGCGTCGTACCGGCGTACGACCCGCTCCACGTAGTCGGTGAGACCCGCCGAGGTGGTCTTGAGTCCCCGGACCTTTTTGCCGAAGGAGGCGCCGACCTGGCCGCCCAGATGGATCTGGAAGCCCTCCACCTGGTCGCCGTTCTCGTCCACCACCAACTGGCCCTTGAGACCGATGTCGGCGACCTGGATGCGGGCGCAGGCGTTCGGGCAGCCGTTGACGTTGATGGTCAGTGGCTGGTCGAAGTCCGGCAGCCGCCGCTCAAGCTCCTCGATCAGGTCGATCCCGCGCTGCTTGGTCTCGACGATCGCGAGCTTGCAGTACTCGATGCCAGTGCAGGCCATGGTCTGCCGGCGGAACGTCGACGGGTGGACCTGCAGGTCGTGCTTGCCGAGCTCGGCCGCGAGCGCTTCGGTACGGTCCTCGGGGACGTCGAGGATGACCATCTTCTGCTCGACGGTGGTGCGGACCCGGCCCGAGCCGTACTCCTCGGCGAGGTCGCCGATGACGTGCAGCAGGTCGCCGTTGAGCCGGCCGACCTTCGGGGCGAAGCCGACGTAGAAGTCGCCGTCCTTCTGCGGGTGGATGCCGACGTGGTCACGGCGGGGGAGCGGGGCGGCCGGGGCGGGGCCGTCCGGCAGGGCGAAGCCCAGGTACTCCTTCTCCAGCACCTCACGGAACTTCTCCGCGCCCCAGTCGTTCACCAGGAACTTGATCCGGGCCCGATGCCGCAGGCGCCGGTATCCGTAGTCCCGGAAGATCGAGATGATCCCTTTCCAGACCTCGTGCACCTGCTCGGGCTTCACGAACGCGCCCAGGCGCTTGGCGAACATCGGGTTGGTGGACAGGCCGCCGCCGACGAAGACGTCGTAGCCGACCTCACCGGCGTCGTTGACCACGCCGACGAAGGCGATGTCGCTGATCTCGTGGACCGTGCAGTGCGCGGTGCAGCCGGACATGGCCGACTTGAACTTGCGCGGCAGGTTGGAGAACTCCGGCGAGCCGATGTACCGGTCATGCACGTCCTTGATCTGCGGGGTCGCGTCGATGACCTCGTCCTCGGCGACGCCGGCGAGCGGGCAGCCGAGGATCACGCGCGGGGTGTCACCGCAGGCCTCCATGGTGGAGAGCCCGACGGCCTCGAGCTCCTGCCAGATGGCCGGCACGGACTCGATCTCGATCCAGTGCAGCTGGATGTTCTGCCGGTCGGTGACGTCCGCGGTGCCGCGGCCGTACTTGTTGGAGATGTCGGCGATCGCCCGCAGCTGGGCGGGGTTCAGCTGGCCGCCGTCGATGCGGATCCGCAGCATGAAGTAGCGGTCGTCGAGCTCCTCGGGCTCCAGAACCGCGGTCTTACCGCCGTCGATCCCGGGCCTGCGCTGTGTGTACAGCCCGAACCAGCGGAATCTGCCGCGCAGGTCGGCCGGATCGATCGAGTCGAACCCCGCCTTGGAGTAGATGTCGATGATCCGGCGTTCGACGTTGAGCCCGTCGTCGTTCTTCTTGTTCTCTTCGTTCTTGTTCAGCGGTTCGCGGTAACCGAGAGCCCACTGGCCCTCGCCACGCTTCTGCTTCACGGTTTGCTTCGGTGGCACGGCGCGCGTCCTCAGGATCTTTGTTCGTGAGGGACGCGTGACGCATCGGCAGAACGGCCGCAGGCCCAGATCGCAATGTCGCGTTGCTAGGAGATGTGACGCCGCCGGCGCACCACGCGCCCACTAATCAAATGGGGCGGGGGAGGGCGTCACAGACAGATTGCGGTGCTTACGCGGAGAAAATCGACATGGCGGCGCATCACCAGCAGGGGATCCGCAGCACTCATGCCTCGACTGTGCCACGCGGCCTGCAAGATTGTCCAGCCGCGTCCGGCATATGGACAGGCACGTGAGAAGGCGTTCATGACATCATCCCTGCCGGATCCAGTTGACCGGCGGCTCGGTCTGCGGCTCCTCGATGGGCTCACCGGACGTGTCTCCGACGGGCCGGCCGGCGGCGGCCTTTTCGGCCGCGGAGGCAGGCTGGTGCTGACAGTCGCACCAGCTGCCACCACGGCACTGCTCGTGGTGACGCTTCCGGCACGCCGTACAGATCATGCCTTCAGTGTCACCTAACGTCATACGTGCTCTGTTCACCGCCCGTCTCATGGGGTCCGGTAGCAGGGCATCCCGGCTCAGTGCATCCGGCGGTTGCGCAGCATTCGGCCGATGGCCGCGATCACGGCGAGGGTGCCGAAGGCCATGAGGCTCTTTTTCGCCCTGGAGCCCCTGGAGTGCCCGTTCATCCGCCGGGTGGCACTCTGGATCTTCGACTTCTTCATGGTCTTCATTGGTATTCCTCACCTCAAGGTCTGGCCACGAACGTGCGTGGACGGCGAACGGTCGGGAGACGGTCGCGACGCGAACCGCGGAGGCCGCCGCGTCCGAACTGTCGCGTCCGAACCAGGAGTCTCCCCAGCCGATCGAGCCCCAGAACCCACAGGTGGGCACCGTTTACCATGGTTTTCACTGAAACAGAGGTGTGTGATATTCATCACATGGGCCTGGCGATACGGGGTGGCGCATTGCCGAACCACGTCCGCCGCGTTTCGCTCCTACTCCCTAGGGCACGAGCGTGTGCAGGCGCCGGGTGAACGGCCGACCACCGGGGTGATCCGAGAAATGGGCGATGCGGCATGTTCCGGACCGGTAAGGCTCTACGGTAGGTGCCCGTGACGACCGTCTCCGATGCCTCCGCTCGCGTAGCCGAAGCCCCCGTCTCCGAGCGGGCGCCGGCGGGCGTCCGGGTGACCGTGTGGCGGCTGGTGTGCAGCACCGCGGTCGCGGCCTTCCGCTACCGGGTGACCGGGCTCGCCGCGGAGGCCGCGTTCTTCGCCCTGGTTTCGCTGCCGTCGCTGGTGCTCGGATTGATCGGCACGATGGGTCACTTCAGCGGGGCCCTGGGCGAGCCGACGGTCACCGAGATGCGCGAGTGGGTCATTGACAAATCGTCCACGGTGCTGACGCCCGACACCGTCTCCTCGGTCGTCATCCCCCTCATCGACGACGTGATCAAGGGACAGCGCGTCGAGATCGTCTCTGTCAGCTTCCTGATCTCGCTGTGGGCGGGGTCGCGGGCGATGAACGTCTACGTCGACACAATCACCATCGCCTACGGTCTGTCCGGGATCCGCGGAGTGATCAGGACCCGGCTGCGCGCCTTTCTGCTGTACCTCGGCGGTCTGATCGGGATGCTCATGGTGATCCCGCTGCTGGTCGCGGGTCCCGCGCTGGTCAGGCAGGCTCTGCCGGCGACGGCGCACTACGTCCAGCTGCTTTATTGGCCGACCGTCGTGGCGCTGTCGATCCTGCTGCTCGCGATGCTCTACCACGTCAGTGTTCCGGTGCGTACGGCCTGGTGGCGTGAGGTGCCGGGGGCCGTGGTCGCGATGACCATCTGGATGGTCGGCAGCGTCGTGCTGCGCATCTACCTGGCCGGTTCGCTGTCGGGGGTCTCGGCGTACGGGTCGCTGTCCGCGCCGATCGCGCTGCTGGCCTGGCTGTACGTGGCGGCCCTGGCGGTCCTCATCGGCGCCGCGCTGAACGCCGAGATCGACAAGATGTGGCCGAGCGTGGGCACCGCCCGCGCCCGGGCGTTCCGTGCCGGTACCGAGGCGGCCGCCGCCCAGGAGAGCCTCCAGCAGGGTCACTGACGGTGCTCACAGTAGAGCCGCCGTCCACGCAGTCGCACAGACGTTCACGTGGGTGACACAGAAGCGCATGCAGGTGACACAGACGTTCATGCAGGTCATTCGGTAAAGTTTCGCCCTTAATTGTATCCCTATGTACTAAACGTGACGTAATCTCCCGAAGCATGACCCCACGTCCAGAGCTCGGGCAACTGCGTACCGTCACCGAAACCGTGCCGGTCTCCGCCATCGGGGGGCCGGTTCTGGCCCATGAGCACCTGCAGATCGATCTGCGCTGGCCGGTGAGTATGCCATCGGACCCGCGTCGCTGGCTGGACGAGGAGTCCAAGGTCGCCAACGAGCTCATGGACCTCCGCGACGAGCACGGCCTGAGTCTGGTGATCGACCTGACCGGCTGCGCTGTGGGACGCGACGCCTCGACGCTGGCGCGGATGAGCGCCCGCAGTGAGGTCGCCGTGGTGGCCGCGACCGGAATGCTGGCCGAGCCGTTCCACCCGGACTTCGTGCGCAATGCCGACGTCGACCGGATCACCCAGCGGCTGCTCGCCGAGATCGGGTTCGGCATGGACGGCACCTACATCCTGCCCGGCGTGATCGGGGAGATCGGCACGTGGGGGAGCACGCCGACCGAGGCCGAGGAACGGTGCCTGCGCGCCGCCGCCCGGGCCGCACTGAAGTCGGGGCTCTCGGTCGCCACGCACGGACAGGCCGGGCTGGCCCAGCTGGAGATCCTCGTCGGTGAGGGCCTGCCAACCGACTGGATCGCCGTCGGCGGCCAGGATCTGACCGAGGACGTGGCCGCCCATCACAAGATCGCCGAGTCCGGGGCGTACGTGTCCTTCGGCATGCTGGGCCGCGCCACCATGCCGGGAAGCTCGGCGAAGGCCGATGAGGACGGGCGGCTGGGCCGGGTGCTGGCACTCATCGAGGCCGGACACGCCGACCGGGTGCTGCTGTCCGGCGGAGTGTCGCGGGTGGACCATCTGCTCGGCTACGGCGGCACCGGCTACGGGTACCTCTTCCGCACCTTCCTGCCCGCCCTGCGGTACCACGGCGTCGACGAGGCCACGTTGTGGACGATCGTGCACGACAACCCCCTGCGCTGGCTGACCGGCGTCTCGGTCCTTCCCGAGGCCTGAGCCCGTACGGATGCGCGCCTGCGGGCCGAGCAGACCCGCCACTGGAAGATCATGCACAAGGAGATGTGGCGATCGGGCCGCAATCGCCCCTGAGCGCCATAGCCGTGATCGTGTGGTCCGGCCGAACGGATCGCACGATCATGGCGGGACGGGGACGTGAGGGGGTAGGGACCAGACCAGAGGGAAGTGGTGCTGGTGCCGTGGACCCGCAGATCGGCGCGGAGGGCGGACTCCCTGCTGCCCTTCGCCGACCGTGCGGAGGGCGGCCGGGAGCTCGCCGAGCGGCTGGTGCCGCTGGGCCTGGACCGTCCGATCGTTGTGGCGCTGCCCCGGGGCGGGGTCCCGGTGGGGCTGGAGGTCGCCCGGCGGCTCGGCTCGGCCCGCCGGCGGGTTCCGCTGGAGGTCCTGGTCACCCGCAAGATCGGTTACCCGTCCCAGCCGGAGCTGGGCGTGGGCGCCATCGCGGAGGGAGGAGAGCCCGTCCTCGACCACGGGCTGCTCGACCGGCTCGGCCTCTCCGAAGAGGATCTCGCCGAGACCGTACGCGATGAACGGGCCGAGCTGGCACGCCGGGTCGCCGTCTACCGCGGGGACCGGCCGCTCCCGGCGCTGCGGGGCCGGGCCGTGGTCGTGGTGGACGATGGGCTGGCCACCGGGGGCACTGCTCGTGCGGCGTTACGAGCCGTACGGCGGAAGAAGCCGGCCCGGCTGGTGCTCGCGGTACCGGTCGCCGCCGTGGAGGCCGTGCGTGCCCTGTCCGGTGGTGCTCCGGACGGTGCGGACGATCTTGTAGTGGTCGCCGCGCCGATGAACTTCCGGGCGGTGGGATACTGGTATCGGGACTTCGGACAGCTCACCGACGCTGACGTGGTCAGACTGCTGGCCCGAGCGCCGGCGAGGCCGTAGGCGTGCACGCAAACGGCCCCGCAGACCAGGCTGCGGGGCCGTACGTTTTTGTTCGCCTGGGGTTGTCGTCCAGGGGGCTGGCCTCTGCGTGTCAGGCGGCGTTGGCGCGGCGCATCCGGCGGCGGCGCTCCGAAGCGCGCTCGTCCTCGTTCAGGCCGCCCCATGTGCCGTACTTCTCGGGCCGGGAGACGGCGTAGTTAAGGCAGTCGGTCCGCACGGGACATCCCATGCAGACCTGCTTGGCCTTGCGCTCACGAATTTCGCGCTCTGGCTGCCGTTCACCGTCTGGGCCGAAGAAAAGTACGAGGTCTTCCCCCTGGCACGCGGCGGCGTCCTGCCAGCCCCAGCTGGGACGGGGAAGGTTGGCCTGCCGACGTACCTGAGCCATGGAACACTCACCTCGTTGATTGTGCTGAGCAATTTCGGACATGGACGCTGGACGTGCTTGGAAGCGCCGAAAGTTCCAACGTCTGGAAGTGCCGCTCTGTTCCCCTAAGATGGAGTTGGCGCGGCGTGAAACCCACGAATGGGGCCTCGGAGAGGTTACACGAGGGCCGCCTCGTTGAGAAGGGTCATATCCCGGATTAGGTATGACCTGACGTTCTCGTTGCACTCCGTGCCGCAGCAGCCCTGAGCCTCGGCCTGCTCGACGGACGCCTGGTAGCGGTTCCCGGCGGCCTTCACGACCACGGTGAACCCCTCCGCCCCGCCTGTGACGGACTCCACGCTCACCGCGTCGACTCCCGTGATGCCGGTCCGCTCGCGCACGTGGTGCTCGACGGCCTGGGCCGGTTCGGGAAGTCCCGCCCGGCCGCGGAGCCGCCCCAGCGCCACCTCGCCGCGCAGGTAGCACTCGACGGCCTGGATCGCCTCGGCGCCGCCGAGGTTGCCGTAGTAGAGCCCATGTGGCAGACACGCCAGGTTCGCCGCGTATCGGTCCCCGCCCAGGTGGGTGGTCTCCCAGACGAGGTCGCCGAAGCGGGCGTGCAGGTCCCGGGCCAGTGGGGCCCCGGTGCGGGCGCAGCAGGCGTTGCGGCGGCCGTGTGTGCAGACGAGCAAGAGCGGGTCGGCGACCGGCTCGCCGAAGCCCGGCCGGACACCCGCGGCCACCGCGGCCAGATCGAGGCCGGCCAGCTCGGCCGGATCATCGAGCTCCCGGCCCTCGACCCACACGTCCGAGCCGTACGACCAGCCGGTGTAGACCCGCAGCGGCGGAGTGGCCCGCCGCCGCTCGGTCCGGCGGATGAGCTGGGGGCGTACGCCCGCCCGTCCGGCCTCGGCGATCACCGAGGCCATCGGTGCGGGCAGATCCATCCGCTCGATGCGGTCACCCCAGGGGCCGGGATGCTCGATGAGCAGCCACCCCCGGGCCTTGGTGGTCGCGGTGGCCAGGCACGGCAGCTCACCGGTGTGACTGCCGGGGCAGTGCTCACACCGGTTGGAGTGTGCCCGCTTGCTCACCCGCCCACCTCTCCGGCCATAAAGCACGTCGGCGCCCTACGTGGCGAAGCTCACGGGGGTGCCCACGGGATGTTCACGGAATTAGGTGAGACTAACCTAAGTTGATGTTGCTTGGCCAGAAAAAGTGAGGCACCTCATACCCGGCCGCCCTCAGGGGGCGAGCGGATCCGCGAGGCACCTCATACCCGGCCGCCCTCAGGGGTCGAGCGGATCCGCAAGGACGCGGCGGGCCGTGGGCAACGCGGCCTCCCGGTCGGCGGCCACCAGGCCGATCCGGGTGCGCCGGTCCAGCAGGTCCGACTCGTCCAGCGCGCCTTCGTGCCGCACCGCCCAGGCCAGCTCGGCCCCGGTCACCGGCAGCCCCGCGACCACCGGCTCCAGCAGCGCCGGATCCTCGCGTCCCAGCGCCTGCACCAGCGGTGCCTCGGTCCCGTACCGCTGGATCAGCCGGCGCGGTGCGTCCAGCCCGGCGAGCGTCCGGAGGGACGCCGCACCCACCAGCGGCAGCCGCCCGGTCCGGGAGGGCCCGGCGGTCAGGCCCCGGGACGCCACGACGGCGTCGACCGCGTCCTGGGCCATCCGCCGGTAGGTGGTGAGCTTCCCGCCGACGATGGTGAGCACTCCGTCGGGGGAGGTCAGCACCGCGTGCCGCCGGGACAGGTCGGCCGTCCGTCCAGCCCGGGCGCCGCCGCCGGTGTCGAGGAGGGGACGCAGCCCCGCGTAGGCGCCGGCCACCTCGTCCCGGCGCACCGGCACGTCCAGCGCGGAGCCGAGGATGTCGAGCAGGAAGCCGATGTCGGCCTCGGGCGCCTGAGGCACGTCCGGGATGGGGCCGTCGACCGGCTCGTCGGTGAGGCCCACATAGACGCGGCCGTCGCCCTGCGGCAGCACCAGCACGAACCGGTTGTCCTCGCCGGGGATCGGCAGATGGAGCCCGGTGGTGAGCCCTCCGCGGAAGGATTCCGCCCGGAGCACCAGATGAGTGCCGCGCGAGGGGCGCAGCCGTACACCCTCGACCAGCCCACCTGCCCAGACCCCGGCGGCGTTGATCACCGCTCGGGCCCGCACGGTGAACTCCCGGCCGGTCCGCTCGTCGCGGACGAGGGCCTCCATGGGGGCGGCGGGGCGTGGCCGTGAGGGCCGAACGCCGCCGGTGAGGGCGAGCGCGCGGCAGCGGGTCAGGACGCGGGCTCCGTGCGCGGCGGCCGTGCGCGCGATGGCGGTCACCAGCCGGGCGTCGTCGCATAGCTGGCCGTCCCAGGACAGCAGCCCCCCGCGCAGCCCGTGGCCGCGCAGCGCCGGGGCCAGCCGGAGGGTCCGCGCCGCGGACAGCCGGCGCGGGCCGGGCAGGGTGGCGCGCGCGGTGCCCGCCGACAGCCGCAGCAGGTCGCCGGCGGCGAAGCCGGTCCGGGCCAGGACGCTCTGCCGGGTCGAGGTCAGCGGGGTCAGGGGCAGCACGAACGGCAGTGCCCGGACCAGATGCGGGGCGGTGCGCTCCATCAGCACGCCCCGCTCCACCGCGCTCTCGTAGGCGACGTCGAGCTGACCGGAGGCCAGATAGCGCAGACCCCCATGGATCAGCTTGGAGCTCCAGCGGGAGGTGCCGAACGCCAGGTCGTGCGCGTCGATGGCCACGACCGACAGGCCACGGGAGGCGGCGTCCAGGGCCACTCCGGCACCGGTCGCGCCCAGGCCCACGACGAGCACGTCCACGGCCGCACCGTCCGCTAGCCCGGTGAGCTCGCGGGCCCGCCTGGCCGCGTTGAGCGAGGAGCCGCCCCCGGCGGCCGGCGCGGTCATGGTGCGAGGGTCCTGTCCAGGATGTGCCGGAGCTCCCGGTCGAAGGCCTCGGTGCCCAGCTCGGCGTCGGTGCCGCTGGTCATCGTGTGCAGTGAGAGCGCGAAGGACTGGACGACGAGGAGCAGGGCGCGGGCCTGCCGGAGGGGGTGGTCCGGGCGGATCGAGCCGTCGGCGTGCCCGTTCCGCAACGCCGTCTCGAAGAGCTCCAAAAAGGCCTCCTGGCTGGCACCGAGCCGGTCGAGCACGTACGGGAGCAGCAACTCGGGATCGACCTCGACGATCTTGCGGAGGAGCGGGTGCTCACGGAAGGCCCGGACGCCGGTGACCAGGCTGTCGACCAGCTGCGCGCGCACATCCGGGTCGTCCTGGCGGTCCGGGTCGCCTCCCGCGGCCCGCGGCACGGAGGTGGCGACGGCCACCCATTCCCGGGTCATCAGGTCGCCGACCAGGGTGCGCACGTCCGGCCAGCGCCGGTAGAGCGTCATCCGGGAGACCCCGGCGCGCCGGGCCACGTCGGTCAGGGTCGTTCTGCGGACGCCTACGGCCAGCACGCAGTCGCGTGCGGCGTCGAGCACGCTGTCGTTGTCGACACCCTGACGAGGTCCCGGATCCGCCTCCGGCTGCTTGTGACGATTCGGCGTCATATGTCACAGTGTAAGGCCACGCGGGCCCTTCGCAAGGCGCCCCGGTGGGTGGAGAGGGGTGCTTCGGTGGAGATGCTGTGGAGCGGCTGGGGGGATCCGGCCAAGGCGACGCCGCTGCCCGAGCCGGTGGCCGGGCTGTTGCGCGAGCTGCTGGGGGTCAAGCCGTCCGGGCCGCCGCCGGTGGCGCTGGACGAGATCATCGTGGCCGGTTCCCGGCTGACGCCCGCGGCCCGCGAGGCGCTCGTCCGGGCGGTGCCGGACGTGCCGCCGGATCCGGGGCAGCCCGTTGGGGGCCATCCCTTCCTGCGGACCGACGACGAGAGCCGGATCCGGCACACCCGGGGGAAGTCCACCCCCGACCTGCTGCGCATCCGCGCCGGTGAGGCGGCCGACGCCCCTGACGCGGTGGTGCTGCCCGGCAACCACGACGAGGTGGTGGCGGTCCTGCTGGCCTGCGTGGAGCACGGCGTCGCCGTGGTGCCCTTCGGCGGCGGGACCTCGGTGGTGGGCGGCCTCGCACCGCAGACCACTGGCCCCTTCGTCGCCCTCGACCTGCGCCGCCTCGACCGGCTCCTCGACGTCGACCCGGTCTCGCGCACCGCGACCCTGCAGCCGGGCCTGCGCGCTCCGCACGCGGAGGCGCTGCTCAACGAGCGGGGCTTCACTCTCGGGCACTTCCCCCAGTCCTTCGAATGGGCCACCATCGGCGGGTTCGCCGCGGCCCGCTCCAGTGGCCAGGCCTCGGCTGGCTACGGCCGCTTCGACGAGATGGTGGTGGGGCTGACCGCCGCCACCCCGCAGGGCACGCTCGACCTCGGCCGCGCGCCCAAGTCCGCCGCCGGGCCCGATCTGCGGCAGCTGGTGCTCGGCTCCGAGGGCGCCTTCGGTGTGATCACCTCGGTCACCTTGAGGGTGCACCCGGTGCCTGCCGTCAAGGTCTACGAGGGCTGGCGCTTTCCGTCCTTCGAGGTGGGGGCGGCGGCACTGCGGACCCTCGCCCAGGACGGCCCGCTGCCCACGGTGCTGCGGCTGTCCGACGAGACCGAGACCATGGTCGGGCTCGCCGACCCCGAGGCCATCGGCGCTCAGCGGTCCGCGGGCTGCCTGTCGATCGTGGGCTTCGAGGGCACCGCGGCGGACGTGGCGGACCGGCAGGCGAAGGCCCGGGAGGTGCTGCGCCGGGCCGGGGGCGAGCCCCTCGGCCAGGAGGCGGGGGAGAGCTGGGCATACGGCCGGTTCGAGGCCCCCTACCTGCGGGACGCGCTCCTGGACGTCGGAGCCTTCGCCGAGACCCTGGAGACGGCGACGTTCTGGTCGCGCCTCCCGGACCTGTACGAGGCCGTACGGGACGCCGTCACGACGACCCTCGCCGGAGCGGGCACCCCTCCGCTGGTCATGTGCCACATCTCGCACGTCTACCCGACCGGGGCGTCGCTCTACTTCACCGTGGTGGCGGCCCAGGGAGATCCTGTGCTGGAACACTGGGCGCGGGCCAAGCACGCGGCCAGCGACGCGATCATCACCGCGGGTGGCACGATCAGTCACCACCATGGGGTGGGCACCGACCACCGCGACTGGTACGCCCGGGAGATCGGACCGCTCGGCATGGACGTCCTGCACGCCATCAAAGACCGCCTCGACCCCGCAGGCATCCTCAATCCCGGCGTGCTCATCCCCGGCGTACCTGGTCCGTCCGGCCCATCCCTCCCGGCGAAGTGAGTTCCGCCATGCGCCAGTTCACCGCAGTGGTCAACCCGTCCGCCGGTACCGGGGGCGCATCGGTCCTGATCCGGCTGGCCCGGCTGCTGCGCGAGGCCGGTGCCGGGCTGGAGGTGGAGTACAGCCGCGGGCTGGCCCACGCGCGGGAGATCGCCCACCGGGCGGCCGAGCAGGGGGGCGTCGTCCTCGGCGTGGGCGGCGACGGCATGATCGGCTGCGTCGGCGGAGCGCTCGCGGGCACCGGCGCGACTTTCGGGATCGTGCCCGCCGGACGGGGCAACGACTTCGCCCGTCAGCTCGGGCTGCCCGCCGACCCGGCGGGTCTGGCTGAGCTGCTGCTGCACGCCGAGCCGCGGCCGGTGGACGTCATCGACGTCATCTCGGGTGCGGCCCGGGACACGGCGCGGGCACATCCCCAGCTGATCGCCGGTACGGCGGTGCTGGGCAGCGTCTACGCCGGGGTGGACGCCGTCGCCAACCGCAACGCCAATCACAGCCGGGTGCTGCGCGGAAAGGCGTCCTACACCTTCGGGGCCGTCCGGGCCGTCGCCACCTGGCGGCCGGTCGAGTACCGGATCACTGTGGACGGTGAGGTGCACGAGCGACGCGCCTACACCGTGGTGGCGGCCAACTCCGGCTTCTACGGCTTCGGCCGGCACATCGCCCCCGCCGCGCGGATCGACGACGGGCTGCTCGACGTCGTGATCATCCGGCACGCGCCCAGGCGGCTGTTCTTCGCCGTGATGCGGGAGCTGGAGGACGGTTCGCACGTACGGCGTCCAGAGGTGGAGGTGCTGCGTGGCCGGGAGGTGCGGATCGAGGCCGACCGGGGCCTGCCGTGGGGCGCGGACGGTGAGGTCGACGAAGAACTTCCGGTGACCGCCCGGATCGTGCCGGGGGCGCTCAACGTGCTGATGTGACAAACGACACTCTGTCCTATTCCACGATGTTCATAGCGCTTTGCCAGGTCGTGAAGGACCGGTGGATAGCTTTCAGGTACGCCCTGAGATATCGGGCGTGATGTCGGTGGCGGTCCGGGGGGTCCGTCACCGACCGGGAGAGCGGAGGAGCCGGACGAGAATGCGAAGCGCACTTGTCGCGCTCGGGGGCATTGTGATCGTCACGCCGGCGGCCATGGGGGTGGCCGACCTGGTCGATGATCCGCCTGGGAGCGTGGCCGTGACCACGGCTGCGACAGGGCCGCGCGCGCATTCCACGCACTCCGCAGCCGCCGCCGTGGGCACGTCCGTACTGGGGTCGGATGCGCCCGCGGCGGCGGATCACCCACCTGCCGCGCGGACGGAGGGGGCCGTGGCTCCTGCCGCCGATGTGCGGCTGACGGTCACCGCCCCGGCGACCGTTGTCGCGGGCGACAGCTTCACCTACACGCTGCGAGTCGCCAACCAGGGTCCCGCGACCCCGTCGGCGGTCGTCGTGCGCATCCTGCTGCCGGAGGGCACCGTGCGCACCGGCGCCCAGCTGCCCAATGGGGTGGGCGGCGAGGCAGACGGCCGGTTCGGCCAGCTCGTACTGCCCCCGATCAAGCCGGGCACGTCGTTGACGATGGGCATCACGGTCCAGTCGCAGCGGGCCGGCACGCTGGTGAACACCACGCGCATCTCCTACGTGGAGGGTGTGCGCGACGCACGGCCGCGCCCGGCCGTCACGACCGTCACCCGCGTCCGGCAGCGCTCGTAGCCCCCGCTCCCGTACTGGCCCTGCCCCGCGCACCTTCCGCCGCGCCGGGGCGGGGTCCGCCCGCCGCCGTTCTGGCCTACAGCTCTGGCTTACCGCTCTGGCTTACCGCTCTGGCTTACCGTTCTGGCCTACGGCTCTGGCTTACCGTTCTGGCCCTGTCAATAGTGATCCTGACGTGTTGGAACGGGTCCCGTGTGGACAACTTCGGCTGACCAGCGCCACTATGGGCGCCATGGCAGGTGCGACTCCGTTGCCCCGGGTGGGCGAGGTCTTCTTCGATGACCGAGGTGAAGACCGGGCTCTGCGTCTCAGCTGGCACCCCGACGCCGAGGTCATGGTGGTGAGCATCTGGAACAGCGGCGCCTGCACGGGCACCTTCCGGCTGGCGGCCAAAGACGTCCCGGTGCTCATGGAGACGCTGTCCCAGGGCGTCCCGGTGCCGCAGCCCCGCGGCCGGCGGCACGCGGCACCCGTGGAGGACGAGCCCGCGGGAGCACACCCCGCCCCCGCCCAGCCCAATCCGTACACCTATCCGGAGCCGGACGCCGCCGAGCCCAACCCGTACACCCATCCCGAGCCGGACCCCGGCCCAGCCCCGACGCAGGCCCCGCCGTGGCCTCCGCCACAGCAGAACTTCCCGATGACCGGGGAGTACCGTGCCCCCCGGCACCGGTCCTGACGCTGGTCTGGCGGGCCGGGTCTGGTGGGCTGGGTCTGGTGGGCTGGTCTCACGGCCGGCCCTGACATTGGTCTCCGGGCTGGTCAGAGGGCCGGTCTGAGGGCCGGTCAAGTGGGCCGGTCAAGTCGGCCGGTCTCAGGCGTCGACCACGACGGTGCCGGTCACCCGGTCCGACACGGCACGCCGGTCGCGGTCCCAGATCGGGGAGAAGGTGTCGGCCGCGTAGAGCGCGGCGCCCAGAGCGGGAATGATCGCCGGTACGACCCGTACTGCCGCCAGCTTCCCCGCGGCTCCCCAGCTGATCGTCCCATCCTTGATCGCACTGGTCGTCCCGCCCGCGGCGACCACGGTGACCCCGGCGGCGCGCTCGCCGAGCGTACGGCCCCAGCAGGCGCGGCTGACGAGCTCGTACGCGAAGACGATCGCGGCCGCACCGATCCGGGTGCCTGCGGTGGGACCCGGCGGCTGCACGCTCCGGCTCGCCCTGCGGTGCTTGATGATCGCGGTCACGGTGACCGGACTGGTGAGCGCGATCGCCACCACTCCATCGATCAGCTCGGCGGCCATCCGCCGCCCGATGCTCGCTGTCTGAACCATGTGCCTCATTATGTTGCGTGATCACCCACGGATGGGGAATGGTCGGGAGACATGCGACCAGAAACCCCCGGCGGTTCGCGTGCGAGTTCCCGTCAGTCGGCCGCAGGTGCGGGCTGGGACTGCGCACAGCCCGGCACATTCGTGGACCTCCTGCCTGCCAAGACCCCGCATTTCTCCTGGCTGCGGCCATCGGTGCTCTGGAAGTCCCGCAACGACATCATCGCCCGCTGGTTCGGCGATCCCACCGACGACGTACGGCGGCGCTGGGTCGCCGGGCAGCTCACCCGCGGCGCCGACCCGTCGTTCACCATGCACTGGCCCGACGAGGACTACTCGTTTCTGCTGCTGGGCGATACCGGCGAGGGCGACAAGTCGCAGTACGCCGTCGTCCCCGGCGCGCTGAAAATCGGCACGGGCACCGACTTCATGCTCATCGCGAGTGACGTCATCTATCCGGTCGGCAGCGTCAACGACTATCCGGACAAGTTCTTCCGCGCCTACCAGGGCTATCCCGGGCCGATCTTCGCCGTGCCCGGCAACCACGACTGGTACGACGGGCTCGGCGGCTTCATGCGGGTCTTCTGCGCGGGGCCCACGGAGCCGCTGCGGCCCGGGCCGTGGAAGGGCAGCTTCTCCTGGCTGGCGCGGTGGCTCTGGCGGGCGCCGGAGAAGGCCGACGAGGCCGCGCTGGCCGCCGGTGAACTGCTACGCGACGACCCTCCCCAGCACGCGACGCAGCCGGGACCGTACTGGGCGATGGACACCCCCGCGCTGCGCATCGTCGGCATCGACACCGGGATCATGGGAGACCTCGACCGTGACCAGGGCGAATGGCTGCGGCAGGTCTCGGCCGGCCCCAAGCCCAAGCTCCTCATCACCGGCAAGCCGCTGTACGTCGACGACGAGCACCATCCGGGCCCGATCGAGGGCGGCGGGTTCGTGGACGACATCATCGCCGATCCGGCGTGCAACTACGTGGCCGCGATCGGCGGGGACATCCACAACTACCAGCACTACCCGGTGAGGGTCGGAGACCGGACCATCCAGTACGTCGTGTCCGGCGGCGGCGGGGCCTTCATGCACGCCACCCACACGATCCCCAAGACGACGCTGGTCGACGAGAGCGACTTCAAGTGCTATCCGCTGCGAGGTGACTCGCTGGCCTTCTACAGCCGGCTGTACGGGCGGCGCCTGCGTCTGCGCCGGTTCTTCGAGCTCACCCACGAGCAGGCGTCCGCCGCGGTCGCCAACCGGCTCGATATGGAGCCCACCCGGCCCGAGAACAAGGGGATACGGCCGTCGCTGCGGGCCCGGCTGGTGGCCTCGCTGCTGGGCGTGCCGGGCGCCGGCCCCGGATGGTTCCGGCTACCCGTCCGCAAGGCATATCACCGGCTGTTCTCATCGGCGTCCGACTCCGATGTGCCGCCGTTCTTCAAGAACTTCCTCCGCCTCGACGTGCGCCCGGCCGAACTGCGGATCCGCTGCTACGCCGCCACCGGCTGCCGGGAGCACGAACTCGACCCGCCCCTGGAAGACGAGATCGTCATCCCGCTCGTCCCCTCAACGGCCGCCGCGGTGTGACCCTCCGGTTCCGTACCGCTTCGACAGGATCGGGTCGGTCTCCCACCACGGCCGCATCATCTCGGGTTCCCCGTCGGCACCGTCCGCCGCCGGGGAGGCAGCACGTTCCTCGGCCGCCCGGGCGTCCAGCTCCCGGTCGATCTTCGCGGCCTCGTTCTGGTCCTGCCGGAACATGCGGACGAACAGCGCCCCGAGGAAGGGCAGCCCGGCCAGATCCCCGGTCATCCACAGCACGCCACCGCCGATGACGTGGTCCATCCGGATGCTCGGGCCCCAGGGACGGTGCAGCGACTCGTAGTAGGAGGCGGCGACCGGATGGGTCATGAAGATCAGGGTCAGCCCCAGTGCCCCATCGAAGATCGCCTCAGCGAAGGTGATGCCGACCGACACCAGATGCGGGTACTCGTGCGGCATCGGGTCGGCCTGCAGCCGCGCCCAGAAGTACAGGAAGCCGATCGCCAGGATGGTCACCTTTGCCAGGGCGTCGGCGGCGGCATTGCGCAGGACCACTTCGTACAGCGGCGTGAAGTACAGCACCCAGGGCGTCAGGACGAGCAGTACGGTTCCGGCCGGCGGAAAGGTGAGCAGCCGGGCGAACCGGCCGTGAAAGACCCGCTCGGCGCGCGCTCTGCGGTCCTCGGGGAGCGCCGCGAGCAGCAGCGTGAACGGGGCGCCGTTGGCCAGGAACATGGGGCTGATCGCGAGCAGCGTGATGACCTGCAGCGCCCGGACCCAGAACAGGGTTCCGTCGTAGACGCCCACGAACGACATCGTCACCAGGAGCGCGCTGCCCAGGCCCAGGCCCAGAAAGTTGACGGCCCGGGAGATCGGCCATTCCGCGCCCGTGGCCCGCACCCGGCGCATCGCCAGCACGTACCAGCCGCCGAGCGCGATCACGACCAGGACGATCACGGGGTCGAGCGTCCATTCGGTGAACACTCTCGTCAGTGTCAGTTCAGGAGGTCCCTGATAGGCGGCGGCGCTCATTGGTGCGCACTCCTCGGGCTCGGCGAGATGACCGTCGCCGGCCATGCCGTCGATGTCGCGGCCGGTCAGGTCCCGCAGCCACGTTACCGCCGCGCTCCGGAGCCCGTTCCGCACCCCTCGCTTTGCGATCGCGACGCTCTGGCCGGGATCACTGGTCGGGATCACTGGCCGGGCTTGTCAGTGGCGGGCTTGTCAGTGGCGGGCTTGTCAGTGGTGGGGCGGACAATGGGGGCGTGCGGATGGCGGTGGCGGTGGGGCCGGGCAGCGGGGGGACGATGGTCCCGCTCGCCGACGACGGGGCGCCCACCGGTCCGCGCGTGCCATGTGACGACCTGCTCGCCGCGATGGCGGCCCTCGAGCGTTCCGCTGCGCCGCGCTGGGTCTGGTCGGCGGTCGGCAACCTCTATCCCCGGCTGCTGCAGGCCGGGCTACGGGTGGCGCGCTGCCATGATCTGGAGCTGGTCGAGCCGCTGCTGCTGGCCTATGACGGGCGGTACGGCGAGCCGCGTTCGCTGCGGGCGGCCGCCGCCAGGCTCCGGGGCGAGCCGGTGCCCGCCGACGCTCCACCGGGCGCCGCGCATTCCGGCCAGCCCTCACTGTTCGACGACTCGTCCGACGAGAACCAGGACGCCGGCGAGGACGTCGAGGCCATCATCGCCGTGCACGCCGGTCAGCTGGCCCGGATGGCGGCGACCGAGCACGCCGACCGGCTCCCGCTGCTGGCCGCCGCCGAGTCGGCGGGCGGCCTGATCGCCGCCGAGATGAGCCATGACGGGCTGCCATGGCGGGCCGACGTGCACGACGCCCTCTTCACCGAGCTGCTCGGGCCCCGGCCCACCCATGGCCGGTCGGGGGCCGCGCCCGGCGCCGCGATGCGGCCCCGCAAGCTGCAGGCACTGGCCGACCGGATCGCCGAGGCGTTCGGCCGCCCGGTCAACCCCGACTCCCCGGGGCAGATCGTCAAGGCGCTCGCCGCCGAGGGGTTCACCGTGCCCTCGACCCGCGCGCACGTGCTGCGTGAGATCGCCCATCCGGCGGTGCCGGTGCTGCTGGAGTACAAGGAACTGGCCCGCCTCTACACCGCGCACGGCTGGACCTGGATGGACACCTGGGTCAGCGACGGCCGCTTCCGTCCCGAGTACGTCGTCGGCGGGGTCGTGTCCGGCCGATGGGCCACCAACGGCGGTGGCGCGCTGCAGATCCCCAAGGTGCTGCGCAAGGCGGTCGTGGCCGACTCCGGCTGGAAGCTGGTGGTCGCCGACGCCGCCCAGCTCGAACCCCGGGTGCTCGCCGCCCTCGCCGGCGACCGCGCCTTCTCCGGCGCGGCCGGGCAGGGCGATCTCTACGCCGCATTGGCCCATGTCTTCGACGCCCCGTCCCGCACCCCGTCCCGCATCCCGTCCCCTGTCCCGTCCCCGTCCCCGTCTCGCGTCCCGTCGGCCGCGCCCGCGGGAGCGGCCGGTGCCGGCCCGCGCGACAAGGCCAAGATCGCCCTGCTGTCCGCGATGTACGGCGGCGGCACCGGCGAGGCCGTACAGCTCCTCGGGGTTCTCCGCCAGCGGTTCCCGGCCGCGTACGGCTACGTTGAGAACGCCGCCCGCGAGGGCGAGGCGGGGCGGCTGGTCCGGTCCCGGCTGGGCCGCACCTGCCCGCCACCGCCCGAGGGCTGGCGGGAGCTGGTGTCGGGTGACTCCGTGCGCGGCGCCGCGGCCATGCGCAGCCGGGGGCGCTTCACCCGTAACTTCGTCGTCCAGGCCACTGCCGCCGAGTGGGCACTGGTCCTGCTCGCCACCCTCCGCCGCCGTCTGCACGACATCCCGGGCGGTGCCCACCTGGTGTTCTTCCAGCACGACGAGGTCATCGTGCACGCCCCGGACAGCCAGGCCGGTGCGGTCACGGCCGCGATCCGGGAGGCGGGGGAGGAGGCGGGCCGGGTGCTGTTCGGCCGCACCCCCGTCGTGTTCCCCCTGGAGATCGCCACCGTCGATTCCTACGCCGACGCGAAATAGCGGGTGCCCCAGGCTGGGCTCAGCTCCCCGACACGGCTTGGCGGTACGGGCGAGGATCTTGGGTGTCTTGTCGAGGGTGTCGAGGGTGTCGAGGGTGTCGAGGGTTCTGGGTGTCGACGGTTCGGGTGGGTCGTGGGGAAATCGGCGATCCTCACCCCATCGGCTCTTGGTAACTCTATGTGACTAACTGTCTGGCCATTAGTAGCGAGAGGGATTGACTTGTCTCGCTCACGTATTCGATTGTGTTGCTGCTGGGGTAGAGGTGTTCTGGCCGGGCGAGGCGTAGCTTTGAGGTATGTGGTCGGCGGAGGCGGGGCTTGCGGAGGCCTCTTGCGCGGAGCTGGCGCAGGCGTGCGAGACGATCGCCGCTGAGCTGGCGGCGCGTGCGGCTCCCGAGGCGGGGCTGGCCGCCCTGGAGGTCGCCGAGACCGTGGGCCGGGCCATTGATCTGGCCGAGGCCGCGTTGGCGACCCTGGTGGCGAGGGTGGACGTCTGTGGCGCCCACGGTCACCATGGTTTTCCATCGGCGGTGTCGTGGCTGCGGGAGCGGATGGGCATGCGCCATGGCAGGGCCGCCGAGCGCCTGACGTTGGCGCGGCAATTGCCCCGGTTGGAGCGGGTACGGAAACTGTTGTCCGGGCGTGGGCTGTCGCTGGGATTCGCCTCCTGCATCTGTTCCGCGACCCCGCGCCTGGACGACGCCGACGCCCCGGTGGCCGAGGACATCCTGCTGGGCATGGTCGAGGACGGATGCACAGTCGGTCAGGTGGCCAAGGCGGCCGACAAGATCACTGACCTGGTCGCCGAACGTCTCGGTAAGGAGCCGGAGCCGCAAGACTCCAAGCGCGGGTTCGCCCGTTCCTGGCTGACGAGGTCGAAGTCGTTGGACGGCGGGTCATGGTTCAAGGGCTGGTGCAACCCCGAGCACACCGCCGCGTTCGACCAGATCATCGGCCCCCTCGCAAAGCCCCGGGCTCAGGGCGACGACCGTGACATCGCCCAGCGCACCGCCGACGCCCTGTTCTGCGTCCTGACCGAAGGCAACCGTGGAGCGGGGGTGACCGTCATCATCGACCTGGCCGCCTACGCAGCGGCCACCGGCGACCCCGGACCCTGCACCGGCACGGGCCACTTCACCCACACCCGCCGCCCCAGGACCGGCTTCGACACCCCGGAAACCCGCGAGAGCGCCGACGACCGGGACGAGACTGATGAGACCGAGGAGCCAACCGAAACCGACGAGCCCAGCGAGACCAACGAGCCAAGGGAAACCGCCGAGCCCAGCGAGACCAACGAGCCCAGCGAGACCTATCAGCCCAGCGAGGCCCATCAGCCCAGTGAGACTGATGAGCCCAGCGAGACCTATCAGCCCAGCGAGACTGATGAGCCCGGGGAAACCGACGAGCCCGGTGAACAGGGCACAACCGCCGGCTCCGCGGAGCGGCGAAGACCGGCACGGCTACTGGACGGCACCCCGATCTCACCCCGCGACGCCCGCCGTATCGCACTCAACGCCGGCATCAGCGCCCTGATCCTGGGCAGGGACGGGACTCCGCTCTACCTGGGACGCACCACCAGATTCGCCACCTCGGCCCAGCGCAGAGCGCTGCTGGCCCAGTACCAGACCTGCAGCGTCACCGGCTGCCAGATCCCCGCTCACCTCTGCGAGATTCACCACCTCAACGGAGGCTGGAAACTCGGCGCCCTCACCGACATCGACCAGCTCACCCCGCTGTGCGGTTGGCACAACAGATGGATCGAAATCCACCAGGACCAGGTCGCCCAGACCAGGGACGACCAGGGCCGCACCGCGCTGAAGATCCTCCCGCCCCCCAGCACCCGACTAGCGACGGATTCGTCCGGGCGCCAGACCAGCGGTGACCACCGCCAACCGGGTGCACCCTGAACCGACGCCGTCTCGATGTCAGCCGGTCGCGACCCTGAGCTCCCAAGACATGACCTTGAGCTGCCAAGACAGGCTCCCAACACAGGCTCCCAACACAGGCTCCCAAGACACGCTCCCAACACAAGGGAGACTCGGTCAGAACGGATTCGTGAGCCGTGCAGGGATGAGGTGATCAGGCCTTCCGGGCGAACAGGGTGAGCCGGACGCTGCCGAACGTCCACCGTCCGGCCCTGCCGAACCGCCGGTCGGCGCGCAGGGCCGCTAGGTTCGCCCGGGGGGCCGGGGTGCGGTAGATCCTGTGCGGAGGGGGGATCTCGACGACCCAGACGCGCGGGTGAGCTTCGAGGGCCGCGCGGAAACGCTCTGGTGGCAGGTCGGCGCCGTGTTGCTGGAAGGCCTGGGCGTCGAGGTTCCGGAAGGCGTCGGCGTACACGGTCACGAAGGCCTCGCGGTAGACCGGGACGTACAGCACGGCGTCCCCGGGCCGGGCCTGGTGCCGGAGCACCTGCGCGAAGGAGCGCAGGTCGTCGGGGCGGCTGCCGGGTTCGCGGATCTCCGCCTGGGCCGGGGCCACCAGCACCGCGAGTACGCCGAGCACGGCCAGGGCGGCCACCGGACGGGCCTGGCGTAGCCGCTCCGGGACGAGACCGGCCAGGGAGGCCAGTCCCGCTCCCGCGAGGAGGGCGAACGCGCACACGCAGTACAGGACGTAGCGCGGGTGGTATACCGGGTGGACCTGCGAGACGGCGTACGCCACCGCGACCGGCATGACCAGCCACGGCACCGCGACGGCCGCGCCCGACCGGCCGGCCCGGACCAGACCTGCCGCGCCCGCCGCGGCCAGCAGCGTGACGAGCACCAGGGTGGTCCCGCCGCCGGTGATCAGCGTCCCGAAGGCCGGCAATGCGGAGGGGCCGGGCCGCTGCAGCCAGGAGACCTGGGCCTCCTGCCCTCGGGCGATCAGCACCAGGGGGACGACGGCCGTCAGCGCGCCCAGCAGCGCGACGATCCAGCGGAGCAGGGGGCCGGGGCCCCGCCGCCAGGTGACCACCAGAAGGGTCACGGCATGGGCCGAGAGCAGGAACAGCGAGTAGAGGTGCAGCCAGCCGAGCAGGGCCATCGCTGCGCCGTACCAGCCGAACCACAGCAATCGCGGCTGTTCCAGAGCCCGCACCAGCAGATAGGTGACGAGCACCGCGCCAGCGCTGACCAGCGCGTACTGGCGGGTCTCCTGCGCGTACCGGCTCACGATCGGCAGCAGGGCGTACACCAGCCCGCCGTACAGGCCCGCCGCGGGCGAGTGCCAGCGGCGGCCCAGCACGGCGATCCCGCCCGCAGCCAGGGCGGCGCCCACGGCCGAGGGCAGCCGGGCGACGGTCTCGCCGGTCCCGAACACGGTCACCGCGTGCATCAACAGGTAGTAGAGCCCGTGCACGGCGTCGGTGCCGCGCAGGAAGTCGCGAAGCTGGGAGAAGGACCCGTGGCCGAGCACGACGCTGACCGATTCGTCCCGCCAGTAGGACGGTGCGCCGATCTTCCAGAGCGCGACGGCCAGGGTGACCAGCGCGGGCACGACCACGATCACGCGATCACGTGACCGAGACGGCAGGTCCGGCCGCGGCGGGTCCGGCGGCGGCAGGTCCGGTGGCGGGCCGGACGGCGGCACGTCCGAGCGTGGCGGATCTGACGGTGGCAGGACCGAGGGTGGCAGGACCGACGGTGGCACGGCCGACTGCTGGAGGTCCGACAGTGGGATGTCCGGCATGGCAGAGATTCTCACAGGAGTACGTGTTCGGCGGGCGGGCCGTAGAAGGCCACCGTGGCGTCGCGCATCAGGTCTCTGTCGGTGACCTGCCAGGTGTGGTCTCCAGGGTCGGCGCTGCGCATGGTGACGAAGGAGTACCGGTCGGCCGAGTAGACCTTGACGCCGTCGGCTTCTAGCGCGCGGAACAACCGGGTGTCCTCGCCGCGGGAGACGTCCTCGAAGCGGTAGCCCCGGAGCAGAGCGCCGCGGGACAGGAAGGCTCCGCCCCGCAACACCTTGACGTAGCGGTGCTCACGGTCGGCGCAGCGCAGCACCGTGGCGCCGGTGGACCGCAGGTGGACGTAGTGTGCGAGCTTGCCGGTGACCTCGGCCTCGGTGTAGCCGAACGCCATCATCAGGTCCGACAGGTAGTGCGGCCCGTACAGTTCGTCGTCGTCCATCTTGCCGATCAGCTCACCGTCCGCCGCATCCAGCCCGAGGTTGAGGCACGCCCCGAGGGAGAGGGAACGATCGGCGATCAGCACGACGACGTCCTCGATCCCGGCTCCCCGGGCCTTGTCGGCGATCACGTCCGGATCGAGGTCCAGGCCGTGCAGGACCAGAACGAGCTGCACCGGCCGCCACAGTTGCCGGGCGACCTGCTCGATGGAGTGGGCTATCTGCCCGGGACGGCAGGTCGGCATCACCACCGAGATCGGCGGCGTACGGCCGTGCACCGGCAGGCCCAGCGTGCTCAGCACGGTGTCCACGCGCCGGGCGTAGGTGTGCTCGGCGAACACCTTCCGCATCGCCAGATGCGCCTGCCGGTCGCGCAGCTCCGGGCTGTCCAGCAGCGTGCGCAGCAGGGTGGCGGCCTCCCCGGCGGTGGTCACGGTGGGCATCAGGTCGCCGAAGGCCTCCCTGACGGCCGGATCCGGGCCGGACAGTGCGGGGATCCCGGCGGCCGCCAGTTCGAAGGCCCGCTGGGCTGGTGAGTCAGCGGTGGTGAGGGCGATCTTGTAGCGTTTCTGCGCGGCGAGCAGCGTGTCGCGCGGCAAGGTGCCGACCACATGCGGCAGGTACGGCGGCGGGTACGGCTGCGGGAACGCCGAGCCGGCGCCGGCCTCACCGTAGAGGTGCACCCCGAAACGCAGGGCGGGCCGGACCACCGTCGCCAGCGCCTCGGAGGGTTGCCCGGCGAAGACGACATCGTCCATCCCCTGCTCCGGTATCCGGACGGGGTTGTGCAGGCGAGGCTGGACCGCGTGACCCAGGACCCCGACCCGGTCATGGCAGAGGGCCGCGCACCAGCGGGGCACCGATCCGGCATCGGCGGTGAACACCCGGTCGAAGAGCCGCGCGGTCTCCGCGCAGGACTGGGCGCAGGTCTGGGCGCAGGTCTCGGGGCAGGACTCGACATCCCGGTCGTGGTGCCAGAACACCGTGGGAACGGCGTGCTCACGGCACCAGCCGATCAGGTCGCGGAGTTCCCGGCTTGGTGCCTCGGGGCCGTCCAGGTGCCTCGCCCAGCGGCCGTCGCCGCCGTCGCGGGCCGACTGGACGAACAGCAGATCGGGGTGGTCCTCCTCGAGGGCTTCGCGCCAGTCGGCGGGGCCGAAGTCGCACAGTTGCCGCCACTCGTACCCCAGCGCCGCCCGGGTGGTGTCGTTCACGATGGCCGCGACGGTGAGGTCCGGGCGGCCGACCGGACCCTCGGGCGGGACCACGGGCGGAACCACGGCCGGGCCCTGCATCACGACGGTGTCCGCGGGCCCGACCGGTGCGGACCTCACCGTCTCGGCACGCCGGGCCTCCACGGGCCGGGGGCGCGCCCGCAGCGCACGGCGGATTTCGCGCGGCGACGCCAGGATGCCTCGTGCCCCGTCCGTGCCGGCCGTGCTCAGCGCCTCGCCCAGCCGATGCCAGCGGCTCGCCCGCACCGACTCCAGCTGCCAGGCAGTGTGGTCCCGCTGGTAGCCCCGCTCGGCGGCCTGCTCGGCGAGGTCGTCCGCTCGCTCGGTGGCCTCGGCCAGCCGGGCCGTGAGGTGCTCGATCTGCCGGTCCCGCCGTGCCGCCCGGGTCGCGGCATCGTCCAGCCGCTCCCGCAGGAGCGCGTTCTCGGCGGCCAGCCGATCGCCTCTGGCCCGCCCGCGCTCGAGGTCGGCCAAACGGTCGGTCATCAGAATCCGCTTCCGTTGTGTGGAGGTCCCTCGGGGTGGGAAAATCTGGGGGAACAGACAACGTTAGGTCGTGGACGGTCAGATGAGGCTCGGTGTCGGTGACCGTTCATCTGGGCTCCCGTGGCTGTTCACTCCGGGGACGCCCGTGCCGGGCGGGTCGGGGATCCAGCGTTTCCGCGCGGCGATGACGACGAGAGCCAGCCCGACGACCAGCAGGGCGGACGGCACCAGGTAGGCCATGACGCCGTGCCTGACGAGGGTGTCCAGCCACGCTGGATGCAGGAGCTCGACGGCTCCGGGGATGCAGCCCAGTGCCGCGATGCCGCCGCGGATCACGAGCAGGACGTCCACGCGGGAGACGGGCATGAGGGCCAGCAGCGAGAAGACCATCGTCTCGTACCAGGGGTAGTAGACCTGGCTGCTGATCAGCCAGGCCAGGCTGAGGGCCAGCGCGAGCCGTACTCCCGGTGCCTCCGGTGGCTCCGCCGGCAGCCCCCTGGCGAACACCGCGGCCAGTGCGACCGCGAGGAGCAGAGCCCCCCAGGTCACCACCCAGGCCGGGGGTCTTCCCCCGGCCAGTTCCGCGCCCAGATGCCACGGCGACGATCGGGACATGCGCTCACCCCGGCGGATCACCGCGTCGACCGCCGCGCCGCCGGCCAGCAGGTACCCGGGAACGATCGCGAGAAGCGTGCCGAGCGCACCCATGACCAGGGTCCGGGGGGAACGCCGCCACGACCACGCTCCCCCGGCGGCCAGCAGCGCGAACGGTGCCTTGACAGCGGTGGCGCCGCCGAGGAGGAGCCCGCCGCAGAACCCGGCGGCCAGGGGCCTGCGCCCGGCCGAGCGGAGCGCCCACAGCCCCGCCATCGCGAGCGCCACCGACAGGCCGTCGATGTGGCCGCCGGCGACGACGGCCCACAACATCAGCGGGTTCAGTGTCCAGAGCAGGTGCGCGCGTGCCCGGCGAGCGCGGTCTCCGGCCGTCATCCGGTCCAGTGCCAGGGCCACCACGAGGAACGCGAGCGCGTTCTCCAGCTTCAGCCACCAGACCGTACGGGCGGCGGACGCGCCGGCCATTCGGGACGCCAGCCACTGGGCGGCCGTCGCGGCCGGACCGTAGACCGATGGTTTGTGGCGCCAGGCGTGCGAGGACAGCCGTGCGACCGGGTCGCCGGTCCGGCCCAGCTGATAGGGCGTCGTGGTGTACGGACTATGGCCCACACTCGCGATCCGCCCGTAGGCGGCGTAGTCCATCAGGTCGGTCGATCCGACCGGCGGCACGACGACCAGCACAGCCACGGCGAGGGCGCCCCCGGCAGCCAGCCGGGCCGGGCTCGGCGCCCGCCCGGTCCGCACCAGTGACAACCCGGCCGACACCGCGACGCAGCCCAGGATCACCGCCGTCCACAGCATCACCGTGACCCACGCATCCGGCAGGTGCATGGGACGGAACCAGGGCGGCGCCGGCGTGGGCCGGCCGATCCACGGCTCGGCGGCCGACGGACCGCTGAGTCCAACCACGGCCATCAGGAGAACACTTGCGGCCACTCCCGCCACGACGATCCGGCTACGCATGCACGCGGAGGTCATTTGGTGACGCTATGGGTGGACAGTGAACGATCGGGGGCTTGAAGGAGAACGATGAGAAATGTCCGGCCGCCCCGTGCCGTGAGCCCTGCCACAGGTCAGGCCTCACAAGACAGGCCTCACAGGTCAGGCCTCACAGGTCAGGGTCGATGCGGAGCCTGTGCGGGGGCGGGCACGTTGCGGACCAGGCGGCCGACCTCGGCACGGAGCCGGACGAAGTCGGGGTGCTCGCGGGTGGCGATCTGATCCCTCGGGGCCGGCAGTTGGACGGGCAGGTCGGCGTGGATCCGGCCGGGGGAGCGGCTGAGCACCGCGACCCGGTCGCCGACATAGACACTCTCGTCGATGTCGTGGGTGACGAGCAGGATCGTCATCCCGTGGTCGGCCCGTACCCGCAGGAGCAGGTCCTCCAGATCCTCGCGGGTCTGGGCGTCGACCGAGCCGAACGGCTCGTCCATCAGCAGCAGGGCCGGCCGGTAGGCCAGGGCCCGCGCGATGGCGACCCGCTGCTGCATGCCGCCGGACAGCTGCCAGGGGTGCTTGCCCTCGGCGCCCTCCAACCCGACCTCGGCCAGGGCCGTCGAGGCGGCGGCACGGCGGGCGGCACGGTTCAGGCCCCGGCGGCGCAGCGGGAGCGCGACGTTGTCGCGGACGGTGAGCCACGGCAGCAGCGAGCGGCTGTAGTCCTGAAAGACCACCGCCAGATTGTCGGGTACGCCGGCGACCGGCCGGCCGTTGAGCACGACCTGCCCGGTCGAGGGCCGGAGCAGCCCGGCGACGCACCGCAGCAGGGTGGACTTGCCGCAGCCGGAGGGCCCGACGATGCTGACCAGCTGGCCCTCCGCGACCTGCAGGCTCACCTCGTCGAGCACGGGGTGGTCGCCGTAGGAATGTCCCAGTCCTGTGATCTCAAGCATGACGGTCATCTCGTCCGTGGCTCGTGGTGAAGGTGTTCATGGGGTTGCTCTCCGGTGTCGTCGCTGACGTGGTGGACAGGGCGCTCCAGGACGGACGGGCGTTCAGCCGCTCGGCGTCGATCCCGGTCGTCTGCAGGTAGGAGCCGTCGATGGCCGCGAGCTCGTCCGCGGACAGCACGTCCTCGATCCGGTCGAAGCCGTGCGGAGCGCGTTCGGCCACGGTGTGCAGGACCCGGTCGGCCGGCATGTCCCGGCAGGCCAGGACGATCGCGTTCGTGGTCTCCCGGCGGGCGGCCTCGTACCCGGCCAGTCCGGTGGCGAGGTCGTCCGCCCTGGCGAGCTCGTACGCCAGGACCCGTGCGTCGATGATGGCCTGGGAGCCGCCGTTGGACCCGATGGGGTACATCGGATGCGCGGCGTCGCCCAGCAGGTTCACCCGGCCGCGACCCCAGAACCGCAGCGGGTCCCGGTCGACCATCGGGTATTCCAGGATCTCGGGGGACTCGGTGATCAGTGCGGGCACGTCCAGCCAGCCGAACCGCCAGTCGGCGAAGTGCGGGAGCACGTCGTCGAGGCGGCCGAGCCGGTTCCAGTCGGCGGTCTCGGTGCGGGCGTCGTCCGGCACGCGCACCTCCGCCACCCAGTTCACCAGCGCCCGGCCCTGCTCATCGAGCCGCTTGGAGATCGGGTAGGCGACGAACTTGGCCACCGTGTTCCTGCCCGCCACCACCTGGGTCCGGCCGTCGAGGAACGGCGCGGTCTCGGCGACGCCCCGCCACATGCGGACGCCGTTGCACAGTGGAGCGCCCTCGCCGGGGTGCAGACGGGCCCGTACCGCGGAGTTGATGCCGTCCGCCCCCACCAGGGCCCCGGCCGTGATGACGACCGGTTCCCCGTCCTCCCGCCGCCGCAGCCGGACCTGTACGCCGCCGGAATCGGTGAAGTCCTCGACGGCCAGCCCGGGCCGTACGGCGTCTTCCCCGAGCCGGGCGCGCACGTTGTCGAGCAGCAGCGTCTGCAGCTCGCCGCGGTGCACCGAGTACTGGGGCCATCGGTACCCCAGGGCCAGGCCACGCGGCTCCCCCCAGATACGGTTGCCGAACCGATCGAAGTGCAGGAACTTCGCGGTGGGGATCCCGATGGCCGCGAGCTCCTCGCCGAGCCCCAGCTCGGTCAGTTCCCGCACCGCGTGCGGGAGGAGGTTGATGCCCACCCCGATGGGGCGGAGCCGCTCGGCGGCGTCCACCACGAGGGCGCTCAGGCCCGCCTGGTGCAGGCTCAGTGCCGCGGTCAGCCCCCCGATGCCGGCACCGGCGATCAGAACGTCAGGCAAGAGCACGTCCTTCCAGGAGTCGGGCCATGGCAGGGTCAGGTCTCGAGCCTGCGAGCGCCCGCGTGCCAGGCCAGCAGCCGGCCCTCGACGAGCAGGAAGGCCTCGTTGAGCAGGTAGCCCAGGATGCCGAGCAGCACGATGCCCGCCCACATCTCCGGCAGCGCGAAGGTGCGCTGGGCGGTGAGAAGCTGGGCGCCGATCCCGGTGGTGCCGCCGATCAGCTCCGAGACGACCATGAGGATGACGGCGAACGACAGGCTGACCCGCAGCCCGGCGAATATCTTGGGCGCCGCGGCGGGCAGGATCACCCTCCAGAGCCGCTGCCATCCCGTGATGCCGAAGACCTCCGCCGTGTCCAGCTGCAGCGCGTCGACCGCGCGGGCACCGTCGATGGTGTTCAGCAGGACCGGCCAGACGACGCCGAACGCGATCGTCGCCACCTGCATGGTGGCGCCCAGATGGAACACGATGATGAAGAAGGGGATCAGCGTGGGCGGGGGCATGGCGCGGCCGAGCTGCAGCAGCGGGTCCACGTAGTCGGAGGCGGTACGGGATCGTCCCAAGGCGATACCGAGCGCGATGCCGACGACGGAGGCGAGGAGCCAGCCGGTGAACAGGTGCGTGAGGCTGGGCACGAAGTCGTCGATCGCCTTGGAGTTCAGGAAGAAGTGGGTGGCGGGGCCGGAGAACCACAGGTCCCGCATCGCCGGTACGATTTTGGTCGGCGGCGGGAAGTAGCTGTCCCCAACGGCACGAGCCGCGATCTCCCAGATCACCACGAGGAGCACGGCCAGCCAGCCCCGGGCCGAGAGTCGGGTGATCGCGCGCCATACGGAACTGAGGGTCATGTCCGGGACTCCGTACGTGCGGCGTGCCAGCGGAACGCGTGGCGCTCGACCCAGACCAGGAACGCGTTGACCGCCAGGCCCAGCAGCCCGGCCCAGACCGCACCGGCCAGCAGCAGGTCGGTGTGGCCACCGGCGCTCTGGGTGCTCAGCAGATAGGAGCCCAGACCGCTTTCACCGCCCGAGGCGAGCTCCGCGCTGATCACGACGATCAGCCCCACCGAGGCCGCGACCCGGACGCCGGTGGCGACGAAGGGGGCCGCGCTGGGCAGCGTCACCCGGCACAGCACCGACAGCGGGCCGAAGCCGAAGCTGCGCAGCGCCTCCTTGGCGACCGGGTCCACGTCGCGCAGGGCGTACAGCGTGTTGACGAGAATCGGCCAGGCCGCCGCGTAGGTGACCAGGGCGGTCTTGGCGTTGGTGGTCGAGGCGAAGACGGTGAGAGCGAGCGGGATCAGCGCGACCGACGGGATGGGGCGCAGGAACTCCACGACCGCGCGGCTCGCGTTGCCGATCCAGGGGATCGAGCCCAGCGCGAGCCCGGTGGGCACCGCCACCACGATCGCCAGCAGAATGCCGCCTGCCCACGCCTTGAGGGTGGCGGCGACGTCGCCGAGGAATCCGGTGTTGCCCAGGAGGCCGCCGGTACGCATCAGTACGGTCGAGACAGGGGGCAGGGCGGTCGCGTCACCGACGCCGACCCGGGAGGCCAGCTCGGCGACAACGACCGCCCCGATGATCCCTATCGCGCCGCGAACGGCACGGGTGGATCTCATCCAGTGCTCACCAGCGGCTTCACGTCGAACGGCTTGGTGAGGTACTGGTACTGCTGCATGATGTCGGCGACCCGCTGGAGCCGGGTGGTGCTCAGCGACGTCGGGTAGCTCCCATAGTGCAGCGTGGTCGCCGTGGCGGCGTCGATCTTGGTGTAGGTCGGGAGGACCTGCTCAAGGATCTTGCGGTCGGCGATCAGCGCCTGGGCGGCGGCGATGGCCCGCTGGAAGGCGGCGACCGTCTTCGGGTTCTTCTTGGCGAACTCCTGGGTCGTGGCGAAGCCGGCGACCGGGAAGTTGACCGTCGGGCCTTGACTGAGGTCGGTGATCAGGCGGGCCCCGATCGACTTCTGCAACTGCGTGTTGAACGGCTCGACCGCCTGCACGGCGTCGACGCTGTGAGTCTTCAGCGCCGTCTCCATCTGCGGGAACGGAATCGGGACGAAGTTCTTGTCGTCGTCGAGCTTAATGCCGCTCGGCTGCAGGGTGGCCTGCACCATTAGCGAGCTGAGGTTGTGCTTGACATTGACTCCGACCTTCTTACCGGTCAGATCCTTGATGGAGTGGATCGGGGAGTCCTTGGCCACGAGTATGACGTGCGTTCCGGGCGCGGACTGGAACGCGTCGGCCACGATGCGGAGATTGATGGCTCCGGCCGCCTGCGCCATGAAGAACGGCACATAGGCGCCGAAGGAGAGGTCGAGGTTTCCGCTCTTCAGCTTCGGGATCGCCTCCGCCCCACCCTGCAGGATCTGCGGCTTGACGGTCAGGCCCTGGGCTTTGAAGAGCCCTCGGTCGATGGCGATTTTGAGCTGAGCGGCGTCGGCCACGGGGAGCATGCCGACGTTGAGTTCGGTCTTTTCAAGACCCGAGGCCGATTTCTTGGTGCTGCCGCCGCCACCACCGCAACCGGTTGCGGTGAGGGTTATGGCGGTGAGGGCCGCGAGGCCCGCGATCGACGCTCGATGGAGGCGGGGGAACCTCATGGACACTCCTTGGGATATAGGGGAAGGGAAGTCCCTGAGTGGCTGCGAAGTGTGGAGCGTAGCGTAATTGGCATGTTTGAAAAATCAGGACAAAGCAGTCAAAAGAACCCCAAAAAGGGAGGTGTTGGCAATAAAGGGTGTATGTCCCTGATTGGGTTGGCTCATTAGCGTGGGGTGTGCTCCAATACCGACGCTTGGGACAAGGGGTATATGAGCACGTTGAAGCGCTTTGGTCACTGTCTGTGGTCATTGGTGGAGGGGTAACGGAGGGCAGTGAGAACAGCCATGGAGAGTGACCTGCAGCCCGTCCAATCATCGCCGACGCTCACTTCCGACGACGTTCCGCGCAGTTCACAGCGGCGGCGATTCGGCCTGCGCAATTGGCGAGTGGCGGCCCGTCTGGTCGCTCTCATCGCGGTTCCCACGCTGGTCGCGGGTTCGCTGGCGGCATTGCGAGTTTCTTCGGCGGTAAGTGACGCGACCGTTTATCAGCGTGTCGAGCGGCTGGCCGAGCTGGCGGGAAAGACGAGCGCCCTCGTGCACGAACTCGAGGCCGAGCGGGACCAGACCGCCGCCTACGCCGCGACCGACCCCGATCCCCGCGGGCGCTCCTCGCGGGCGGGCACCCAGATGCGTGAGCAGCAGGCGGCCGTGAACGACGCCGTCACGACGGTCAGGGCCGCGGTGTCCGGGATCGACTCGTCCTATTCGGCGGCCGTACGGCTCAAAGTGCGCGACATCGTGAACTGGCTGGACGGGCTCAAGGCCCTCCGCGCGGTCACCAGCCAGACCTGGCTTTCGCCGCAGGCCGGAATCGAGAAGTACTCCGAGCTCATCCAGGCACTAATGGACCTCAACGACAATGTCGCCGACGGCATCGTCGACCCGGCCCTGGCGGCGTCGACGCGTGCCGAGGCGGCGCTGGCCCTGGCCAAGGACCGGGTCGCCAAGGAGGGCGCGTTCCTGCACGCGGTGCTGATCGCGCGCCGGTTCGAGCCCACCGAACTGCAGGCGGTCCAGGCTGCCCGGGCCCAGCGCGACAGCGAGATCCTCGCGTTCCAGACGGCGGCGACCCCGAGTCAGCGCCAGTTCTTCGAGGACACGGTGAGCGGTTCCGACATCGACCTCGGGGAGACCCTGCGGCAGCGGATCGTCAGCCTCGCGAGCGATTCCAAGACCCTGTCGGTGGCTCCGCTGACCGCCGATGACGCGGTGCCGTGGTCCACCTACACCGCCGCCACGGTCAACAAGATGCGCACCGCCGAGAAGCAACTGGTCGGCACGATCGTCACCCGGAGCGGCGTGCTGAAGTCGCAGGCCCGCCAAGCCGCGTTGATCGGTGGCGTGCTCCTGTTCCTGGTCATCTTCCTGGTGCTCCTGGTGACCCTGGTCGTGGCGCGTTCGCTGGTCCGGCCGCTGCGCCGGCTGCGGACCGGCGCGCTCGACGTGGCGAGCAGCCGGCTGCCCGGCCTGGTGGACCGGCTGCGCGATCCCGACGTGGCCTCCGACGGTATCGAGATCGATCCCATCGACGTCGACTCCACCGACGAGATCGGTGAAGTGGCGCGGGCGTTCGACGAGGTGCACCGGGAGGCCGTACGGCTCGCCGCGAACGAGGCGGTGCTGCGCGGCAACATCAACGCGATGTTCGTCAACCTCTCCCGCCGCAGCCAGTCGCTGATCGAACGCCAGCTTCGCCTGATCGACGAGCTGGAGCAGGGCGAGCGCGACGACGATCGGCTGGCCAGCCTCTTCCGGCTCGACCACCTCGCCACCCGCATGCGCCGCAACTGCGAGAACCTGCTGGTCCTCGGCGGGCAGGAACAGGTGCGCCGGTGGAACCAGCCCGTGCCGCTGATCGACGTGGTGCGCGCCTCGTTGTCCGAGGTCGAGCAGTACGAGCGGGTCGGCCTGCGGATCCAGGGTGAGGTGGCGGTCGGCGGCCAGGTCGTCAACGACCTCGTCCATCTCGTCGCCGAGCTGGTCGAGAACGCCACGGTCTTCTCGCCGGAGCACACCAAGGTCACCATCTCCGGTCATCTGCTGAGCGGCGGTGGCGCTATGCTCCAGATCACCGACAACGGGGTGGGCATGTCCTCCGAGGAGCTCCAGGCGGCCAACTGGCGGCTGGCCAACCCGCCGGTCATCGACGTCTCGGCGGCCCGCCGCATGGGCCTGTTCGTGGTCGGCCGGCTGGCCGCCCGGCACGGCATCCGGGTCGAGCTGCGCGCCGCCCTGTCGGGTGGGCTCACCGCCTTCGCCCTGCTGCCTGCCCAGGCCATCGCGGTCGGGGACACTCAGTCGGTCGCGCCACGCCGGTTCGACGAGGTCCCGCCGGTGTCGCCGGCGCGATCCGTGCCGGCCGCACGGCCGATCGCGGCGCCTGTCGCGGCCGTACCGCAACCGGCGGGACCCGTGCACATGGCGCGGCCGATGCGGGCGATCCCGTCCCGGGAGATGGCCGACCCGGCGCCGCACCACCCGACGCGCCAGGTGTTCGCGCAGGAGAGCCCGCCCCGCGGTCCCTTCGTGCCTCCGCCGCATCGGCCGCAGCCCATCGTCGCCTCCGAGCCGAAGACACCCCCTCCCAACCGCCCGGTCCCGCAGGCCCCGCAGTCTCCATCGGCTCCGCAGGCCCCCTCGGGCGCGGCGCCTCCGTGGGACTCGGCTCGGGCCGCCGCACCCGGGGTCGGCTGGGGGCCGCCCGATCCCGCGGTCGCCTCCCGGCGCGCCGAGCGGTCGCCCATCTTCGAGGCGATGGAGTCGGAATGGTTCCAGCGGCGCACGCCGAGCGAGATCCCGGAGACCCCGGCTCAAGGATCATGGATGTCCGCGGGCGACGAGGGCAGGCAGGCCGCCGAGGCGGTACGCCAGCCGGTCGCCGGCGGCCACACCTCCTCCGGCCTGCCCAAGCGGGTGCCGGGCCAGAACCGGGTGCCCGGGTCCATCCCGCAGAGCCCGCCCCCGCAGGCCGCCCCGCCGGCCTCGGCCGAGACCGTACGGGCGCGGTTCTCCGGGCTGCAGCGAGGGGTGAACCGCGGGCGGGCTCAGACTCAGGCAGATGGCGGCCAGCCACGAGAAGAGACAGGAGACACGGTGTGAGCGAGCCGAGCCGGCAGGATCTCAATTGGCTGGTGACGAACTTCGTCGAACGGGTCATCAACGTCGCGCACGCGGTCGTGGTGTCCTCCGACGGGCTGCCACTGGCGTTTTCCCACGGCTTCCCGCCCGACCGTGCTGATCAGCTGTCGGCCATCGCCTCAGGATTGACCAGCCTGACGCACGGAGCGGCACAGATCTTCGACGCGGGTGGTGTCAGCCAGACGGTCGTCGAGATGGAACGTGGGTTGCTGCTGGTGATGGCGGTCCGAGGGGGCTCGGTCTTCGCCGTACTGGCCTCGCCGGAATGTGATCTCGGGCTGGTGGCCTACGAGATGACGCTCCTGGTGGAGCGCGTGGGCCGAGTACTCACCCCAGCCCTGCGGACCGAACTGGGCGCCGGTCCGCCGCGTTGAGCGACGGGCGGATTGTAGAGGGAGGCATCGCTGGTGGAGCACGATGGCGCGCCGCGTCGTGACCCGTCTTCCGGCCAGGCCGTGCCGGAGTCAGGAGATCGGAACTTCCTGGTACGCCCGTACACCATGACCGGGGGGCGGACCCGGCCCCGGAACGAGATCGCGATCGAGGCGATGTGCTCGGCGGTTCCGTACCCACCGCGTGATCTGTCGACGCTGACCCCCGAATACAAGGCGATCATCGGCATGAGCAGAGAGTGGCGCTCGGTGGCGGAGATCTCTTCGCTGCTGCGGCTGCCGCTCGGCGTCACCCGAGTCCTCATCGCCGACATGGCGCACGAGGGGTTGTTGCGCCTACATCAGACCAACCCGGTGGACGGGCAGCCCGACATCGGCTTGCTGGAAAGGGTTCTCAGTGGACTTCGCAAGCTCTGAGTTTGCTTCGAGCCCCCAGTCGGGGGGTCTGCCCCCGACCTCTCCGGGGCCGGCGCTCACCTCAGTCAAGATCATCGTCGGAGGGGGTTTCGGCGTCGGCAAGACGACCTTCGTCGGGTCGGTGTCGGAGATCATGCCGCTCACGACCGAAGCGGTCATGACGGCCGCCAGCGCGGGCATCGATGACCTGACCGCGGTGCCGGACAAGACGACGACCACGGTCGCGATGGACTTCGGCCGGTTGACGCTCGACAGCGACCTGATCCTCTATCTGTTCGGCACGCCGGGACAGCACCGCTTCTGGTTCATGTGGGATGACCTGATCCGCGGCGCGATCGGCGCCGTCGTGCTGGTCGACACCCGGCGGCTGGAGGACTCCTTCGCCGCCGTGGACTACTTCGAAGAGTCCGGGATCCCCTTCGTCGTCGGCATCAACGGCTTTCACGGAGAGTTCCGGTACGCCGCGGAGGAGATCAGGGAGGCGCTCACCATCCGCCCGCAGGTGCCCATCGTCATGTGCGACGCCCGTGCCCGGGAGTCCACCAAGGCGACGCTCATCACACTCGTGGAGTACGCGATGCGCGCTCACCTGGGCGCGATGCGCTGATCCCCGCCTGTCAGGCATTACCGGCATACCCTACGGTCGCGTAGGGATGCATGCAGAATGCATGATTGTGAGACGTGACTGAACACGAGTCCGTTACTGGGGTAGCGGTGGATGAGATCAACACGTATGTGGCACTCGGGGACAGCTTCACCGAGGGCATGGACGACCCGTACGCCGAGGGTGACTCCCGCGGTGAGTACCGGGGCTGGGCCGACCGGGTGGCCGAGCATCTCGCGGCCGACAGGCCGGGATTGCGGTACGCCAACCTCGCGGTACGCGGCAAGCTGTTGCATCAAATCGTGGCCGACCAGGTGCCGCGGGCGGTCGAACTGCGGCCCGACCTGATCACCATCTGCGGTGGCGGCAACGACATGATCCGTCCGGCCGCGGACCCGGACGCGCTCGCGGTGCTGTTCGACGACGCGGTGCGCAGCCTGCGGTCCACCGGCTCGGAGGTGGTGATCTTCACCGGCTTCGATCCACGCCGCCTGGGCAGGGGTAAGCGCTTCCGCGGCCAGGCCGCGACGTACAACATGCACCTGCGGGCCATCGCGGACCGGCGTGGCTGCCGGGTCGTCGATCTGTGGCCCAAGGGAGCGCTGCACGACCCGCGCGCCTGGAGCGCTGACCGCCTGCATCTGTCGCCCGAAGGGCACCGGCGGCTGGCGCTGCGGGTCTGCCAGGTGCTGGACGTGCCCGTCACCGACGACTGGCGCGAGCCCTGGCCGCCTGCCCAGCAGATCGACTGGCTGACGCTGCGCCGGGAGGACCTGCACTGGGCCAGGACTTACCTGCTGCCCTGGGTCCAGCGCAGGGTGCAGCGCCGCTCCTCGGGCGACGGCCGTCACCCCAAGAGACCGGATCTGCTGCCGCTGCCCTGAAGGCGCACTCGTTCATCGGATCGGTGGTCGGTGGTCGGTGGTCGGTGGTGGGTCGGTGGTCGGTCGGGGGTCAAATCGGTGGTCGGTCGGTGGTCAGCCGATGCGAAGAGTGCAACTCCGGCCGTCCCGGGCGTTCGCCGCGCGTGGCGGAGGACGCCCCGGACGGCCGGAGCCGCGTGGGGGAGACGAGTCAGGCCGTGCCGGCGGGCTGGCCGGAGGCTTCCGCTACGGTGTTGAAGATCGCGAAGCGCCGGTTCAGGCCGGTGATCTCCAGGGTGCGTTTCACGATGGGCCGCGGGGCGACGAGGGCGAGGCTTCCGCCCGCCGCGGAGACGGCCTTGTGGCAGCCGATGATGACGGACAGGCCCTGCGAGTCCATGAACTCCAGATCGGTGAGATCGAGGATCAGGTGGTCACCATGGGTCTGGCGGGCCGAGCGCAGTTGCCCGCGCAGATCGTCCACGCTGGCGATATCGAGGTCGCCACGCAGGTCGACGACCGTGTGGCCGTGCTGCGAGCGGGCGGATACATGAAGGTATTGCACCGGGGATTCCTCCTCCGGGTCGATGAAGATCCATGTCTGGGGCGAAAGACCCAGGCGATTGACTTTTCAAGGATCAACTATCCGGCAGGAAATCCCTTCTGCCAACCGTTGGGCGACCACAAACCGATGGCGCTGTGCCCGAAATCGCCCGGAAGATGATGTGCAAGAGTCGGCTGAGGCCGACTGCGGCCGTTCCGAGCCCGCTTGACGGGATGAGAGGTGCCCCGTCACTCTGCGCCCCCTAGAGTTCTGCCGGACAATTGAATTCCCCGCAGAAAACCCCCCGACACGAAGGGCTGTCAGGTGAGCGCGCCGCGGCTGCCGGAGCATCTCGAGATGCTGCTGACCGAAGAACCCGTGCTGGACGTCTACTCGCATGGTCCGTGGCGGGTTCCGGACGGGCTTTACGAGGCGATGCGGGAGCGGGCGCTGGCCTTCGACCGGGACCCGCGGGCGGCCGTTCTCACCCGGGCGGCCAATCCCTTCTACGCCGACAGCACCTCGGTGCTGGGCGCGGAGATGTGGTCGCTGCTCACCTTCCTGCTGGGCGCCGGGGCCATCCGCGCCGGCTCCCGGGGGGATGTGGACTACGAGCTGCTCGCCGACTTCCTGGCCAAGCCGGAGCCGGCGGTTCGGGACCCGCTGGCGTTCTTCACCCAGAGCGGCCGGTTGCGGCCGCCCGGGATGTGGTTGCCGGAGTCGGCGGGTGATGATCGCGACCGCCGGGCCGTCATGCTGGAACTGGCGCGCGAATGCCTGGACGTCTTCGAGGGACTGGAGCCGCTCGACGAGCGGCGCCGGGCCCTGATCGGGATGCACGAGCTGCGGGCCGCCGACCCGAAGCTGCACGAGCAGGATCTGACCCTGCCCGTCGCCGAGCTGGAGGCGGCGTGGGCGGCGGGCGCGGACGAGGCGGCCCTGGCGGTGCTGCCCGAGCTGAGCGGCGCGCTCGGCCATCTGGAGTGGGCGTGCGCGGGGTTCACCGCCGCGCACGAGCGCCTGGTCGCCACGACGGGTGACGGGGACGCGATCGACCTGGCACTGGCCAGGCTGATGCTGCAGGCCGAGCTCACCGTGCTGCCCGCCGAGCTCGCCATGGCCCTGGGGCTGGCGCGTTACGAGTCGGTCCAGGAGCGGATGCGCGCGCTGCGCGAGAGCTATGCGGTGGAGACCTGGCAGAACGACGTGCGCGGCTGGCTGGCGCGCGGGCTGGTGGCCGGTGAGGCGGACGCCTGCCGGGCCTGGCTGGACATGGCGCTGCGCGTCACGGGAGCGGTGCAGGGTCTGCCCGACATCCTGAGCACGCCCAAGCACCGGGTGCCGATCCGGGCGTTCCAGCGCGACCTGCGCCGCCTCTTCCAGCGCCGGACGGTGGTCAACCCGCTGGTGGCCCGGTTCGCCCCGCGCCCGGCCGAGCCGGACACCGAGTCCTCAGGCGAGTCCTCGGGCGAGGCCGGTGCCGAGGAGGGGGAGAAGGCTTCGGGGCGGGATCCGGCGGCGCCGCCGGGACCGGCGGATGCCCTGGTCGGGCAGCCCGAGCTGGCCGCGGGGATCCGAACGGCCCTGGGTACCCAGGACCGGCCCGTGCGGCTGCTCATCTCCGGGCCGGAGGGCACCGGCAAGGGCACCGCCGTGGCGCTGCTCGAACAGGCGCTCGTGGACCGGGGCACCGTCCGCGACTCGCTGTGGGTCTCCGATCAGGTGTTCCCCAACCTGCACGTCAGCGATGCCGTGCTCTGGTTCCAGGCGCGGGTGCGCGAATGCGTCGACGGCAAGCTGCTGCTGGTCGTGGACGATCTCGACAAGCTCTCCGGCGCCGACCGCTGCGGGCCCGCGCTGACCGAGGAACTGCGCCGCCTGATGGCCCGCTATCCGCGGCTGCACGTGGTCGCGCTCTGCCGGCCGGGCGGTCAGGAACGGCTCTTCGAGGCCAACCCGGCACTGGTGCAGGGCTTCCAGGTCACCCGGACTCGTGAGTTCGGGGAGGACGACTACACAGAGCTGTTCCAGCGCATGATCACCTCACGCGGGGGAGTGGTCGCCAAGGACGTCGCCCGGACCGCCGGAGTGCTGCTGGCCCGGACACCGCCGCTGCTCAACCTGCGCAACGCCCGGCTTGCCGACTTCCTGGCCGCCCAGTGCCTGGTGGCGGCACGCTCCCGCGGCGCCGGCCCGGACCTGCCCGAGGTGATCGCGGCGGACCTGCCGCAGCGGCTCATCCAGGGCGGTGCCGGCGGCACCGACCCGCTCGCCGAACTGGCGGCGTGCGCGGGCATCGAAGGGGTCAAGCAGGAGGTGGCACTGCTCATCGCGGAGGCCAAGGCGGCCCGGCTGCGCCGCGAGGCGGGCATGGCCGTCGCCGCCCGCCCGCGCCACCTGGTCTTCACCGGCAGACGCGGGACCGGCAAGACGAAGGTCGCGCGCCTCCTCGGCCGCATCTACGCCGATCTGGGCGTGCTGTCATCGGGACACCTCGTCGAAGTGGACCGGGCAGACCTCGTCGGCGAGTACGCCAGTGAGAGCGGCCCCCGGGTGCGCAGAGCGGTGGAGCGGGCCCAGGGCGGCGTGCTCGTGATCGAAGACGCGCACACTCTCAAGGCCGCCGACTCGCCCCGCGACCGGGAGGCGATCGACGTCCTGCTCGCCGCCCTGCAGCAGCATCCCGAGGACCTCGTGGTGGTGCTGACCGGGCCGGAGGCCGACATCAACGGCCTGCTCAAGGGGGAGGCCGAGCTGGCCGCGTTCTTCCCCAAAGTTGTGCGCTTCGCGGACCTCGCCGAGGCGGACCTGGTGAGCATCTTCGCCGCGAAGGCCGCGGACGGCGGGTTCGCGCTGGCCGATGGCGTGCTCGACAGGGTACGCGCCCTGGTGCACGCCGTTCCGCGCGGCAACGCCTTCGCCAACGCCAGACTTATGATCAACTTGCTGGACCGTGCGGTGGCCATGCAGGGCCGCCGGGTGCTCGAGGACGGCATCCTCGACGAGGACGAGTCACTGTCCGAACTGCTGGTGGAGGACATTCCCGACGCCCTCACCGCCGCCGGCCGGGTCGAGCTACCCGGCGACCCGCTGGCCGAGATCGACCGGCTGGTCGGGCTGGAGGCCGTCAAGCACGAGGTGAAGCTGCTGGTCGACGAGGTCAAGGCCGAGCAGATACGCCGTGACGCGGGCATCCCCATCGCGGCCCCCACCCGGCACATGGTCTTCACCGGCAACCCCGGCACGGCCAAGACCACCGTGGCCCGGCTGATCGCCGCGGTCTACGCCCGGCTGGGGCTGCTGTCGTCGGGACATCTGGTCGAGGTGGGCCGGGCCGATCTGGTCGGGGAGTACGTCGGCCAGACCGCGCCCAAGGTGCGGGCCGCGGTGGACCGGGCATTGGGGGGAGTGCTGTTCATCGACGAGGCCTACGCGCTCACCCCGCCCGACTCGGCCCGCGACTACGGGCACGAGGCGGTGGCCGAGCTGCTCAAGCTGATGGAGGAGCAGCGGGCCGACCTGGTCGTCATCGTCGCCGGATACGAGCGTGAGATGCAGCGGTTCCGCGAGTTCAACCCGGGGCTGGCGTCGCGGTTCCCGCATGTCCTGCGTTTTCCCGACTACACCGACGACGAGCTCGTCACCATCTTCGAGATCATGGCCGCCGAAGCCGGGTTCACTCTCGCCGACGGGGTGCTGGACGCCGTCCGGGCGCTGGTGCGGGCCGCCCCGCGCGGGCCGTCGTTCGGCAACGCCCGGCTGATGCGCAACGTCCTGGACCGGGCCGTGGCCCTGCAGGCACAGCGCATCATGTCGGCCGAGACCCCGGCCTCCGTCGAGGAGATCCGCCGCCTGCGCCCGGCCGATCTGCCGGGCGGCGGTCCCTCGCAAGACCGTGACGACGTCATCGGCCCGTACCTCTGAGCCGACGAGACGCACCCGGATGCGGTGGCGGCCGGGGCGTTCCGGCCGCCACCGGATCAGGGAGTGGGATTGCGGGAGTGCTCGGTCAGATAACCGGTGTAGATCGGGCGGAGCGCCTCGGCCACCTTCCCGTCACCGGCCAGCGCGAAGTCACTGAGCAGCGCGGAAATGTGCAGAAGGTCGGAGTTGCTGCGCTCGAGGTCGCCGGTCGCCGCCTGGGCGGCCGGGATCTCGCTCATCAGCCGCCACAGGAACTTGACGTCCCCCCGGTGCACGGCGAGCTTGATCGCGCGGTCATGTAGCTCCTTGGCGGACAGAGTGTCCAAATCATCGACATCGGCCATGCACACGACCCTACTCAACCGTTCCGCCCGCTCAGTCGGGAACGTGCGCGTAGGCCGAGGCCTGCAGGGTGTAGAGCTCGGCGTAGAGACCGTCCAGCTCCATCAGCGTGTCGTGGTCGCCCTGTTCGATCACCTGGCCGTGGTCCAGGACGTAGATCCGGTCGGCGTGCCGGACACTGGCCAGCCGATGGGTGATGAGCAGGACCGTACGGCCGTCCGAGTGCGCCCGGATGCGCTCGAAGAGGGAATGCTCGGCGCGGGCGTCCAGCGCGGCGGTGGGCTCGTCGCAAATGAGCAGGGGAGCGTCCCGGTAGAAGCCACGAGCGACCGCGAGGCGCTGCCACTGGCCGCCGGACAGCTCGGCGCCGCCGTCGAAGCGGCGGTCGAGCAGGGTTTCGTAGCCGTGCGCCAGGTCGTCGATGACCTGGTCGGCGCCGGCGGCGACGGCGGCCTGCTCGATGGCGTGGTCACTGCCGGCCCGGCCCATCGAGATGTTCTGCCGGGCCGTCATCGGCCAATGCGTGTGGTCCTGGGCGATCACCGCGATCCGCTGCCGGAGCTGCTCGGGGTCGACCCGCCACAGTGAGGTGTCGTCCCAGCGGACCTCGCCGCCGTCGGGATCGTAGAGACCCGCGAGGATCTTGGCCAGCGTGGTCTTGCCGGAGCCGTTCTCGCCGACCAGGGCGATGACCTCACCGCGCCGGACCTCCACTGAGACCCCGGTCAGCGACGGGCTCTCGGCCCCCGGATAGGTGAAGGTGACCTCGTCGGCGGTGATCCGCTCGAAGTCCCATGGGACGGGTTCGTCGGTCACCTGTTCTCTGCGCGGCTCCGGTACGGCCGCGTGCTCGGCGCCGCGCTCGCGTACCGGCTCCGCGTCGCCCGGCTCGCGCACGGGGGCGGCCTGGCCGGGCGCGGGCCCCGGGTCGCCGGTGCGCTCGCATACCGGACCCGAGCGGTCGCCTCGGGGCAGACGTTGCTCGGCCTCGGCGCAGAAGCCGAGATAGTCGCTGAAGTACAGGCCCTCCTCGTAGCAGCGGTTGATGGCGTAGACGAGGTTGGCCAGCGAGGTCTGGCCGGTCCTGATGGCCAGCACGGCCGTGCCCGCCACGGCGAGGGGGACCTCGCCGTTCCATAGCAGGAGGCCGAGGGAGAGGTAGACGATCGCCGTCGCCACGCCCTTGAGCATGTCTCCGAAGAGACGGGCGACCGTCTGCCGGCGGGCCACGTCCATCTCGGCGTCCCGTACGTGCGCGGCGAGGCGGACATACTGCTCCAGCAGGAAGTCACGGACCGTGAAGGACCGCACCTCGGCGGCGTGCCGGCGCTGGGTCATGAGATCCGACAGGATCCATTTGCGCCGTCTGGTGGAGACCAGGGTGAGCATCGTCAGGTAGCGCAGCCGCGCGGCCCGGACCGAGGCCCAGCCCTCCGGCAGGGCGGTGGCCAGCAGCAGCGGAAGCAGCAAGGGGTGCAGCACGCCCAGGGCGCCCGCGGCGGCCACCATGCCGACGGCGCCGGTGAGCACGTCGATCGTGAAGTTGACCATGCCGGGAGCGGCCTGTATGCCTCGGCCCTCGGCCCGCTGCATGCCGTCGAGGAAGTCCGAGTCGTCCAGAGCGGCCAGTTCCACCGCGGTGCAGAGCTCGAACAACCGGATCTCGACGAGACGGTCGACCTGCGGTTCCAGCCGCGCCTGCGCCCATCCGGCGGCCGCCTGGAGACCGGCCCGCAGCGCGGTGGCCACTCCGACGAGAATGAGCGACGGCAGCGCGGCACGGACCCGGTCCGGGGTCGGCCCGGCGGCGAACAGCGCGTGCAGCACGCCGGTGGTGGCGAGCAGGCCGAAGGCGGTGAAGATACCGGCCAGCAGGTTGAGTGAGATGGTGACGGCGGTGTCGGCCCGGCTCGCCTGCCAGGCCAGCCGCAGCGCCTGGCCGATCAGGGCCGGCAGCCGGCGGGCCACCGTGATCAGGCCGGTCTCGGCGAGTTCGCCCGTGCGGGCCGTCCATCTGTGTTCGGCCAGTTTCGGCCCTTCGATCTCCTGAGGAGTGCGGCTGCGCCTGCGGCGCCACCGGGTGAACAGCCCCCCCTGAATGCCCATGCGGACCCTCCGGCTCGTGTATCCCCCCTCAGCAGTGTGCCCCGCGAGGAGGACGAGCTTTAGGGCAAATCTCACACAGTGTGGCTACGAGGTGAGGCTTGACGTCATGCGCGGGAGCGACGCGCGGACTTGGCGGCGTTGTCTATGTTTGCTGCATGAACGACGGCCGATCGGAGCAGTGGACCAGACCAGGGCGGGGTGAGCACATGGCGGGGGCGCCGGTGGCGGCACCGTGGCAGGGCGGCGGGCCGCCCGGATCCGCTCCGGGGCCGGTCAGGCGCAGGCGGCGCCGCTGGCCTAGAGTGCTGCTCGGCGTGGTAGTGGTGCTGGCGATCCTGATCGTCGGCGGCTACTTCTATCTGGACTCACGGCTCAAGCGCGAGAACGCGCTGGTCGACTACGCCGGCCGGCCGGCCGACACACCGGGGACGAACTGGCTGATCGTCGGCTCCGACAGCCGTGCGGGCCTGACCAAGCAGCAGCGCCGGGACTACGCGACCGGCAACGCCGCCGGCCGCCGCACCGACTCGATGATGCTGATGCACACCGGCTCGGGCGGGACGACCCTGGTCAGCCTGCCGCGCGACTCATACGTCCCGATCCCGGGACACGGGTCCAACAAGCTCAACGCGGCCTTCGCCTTCGGCGGCCCGCAACTGCTCGTCCGCACGATCGAGCAGGCGACCGGCGTGCGCGTCGACCACTACGCGGAGATCGGATTCGGCGGTTTCGTCGGGGTCGTGGACGCGGTCGGCGGGGTGCGGATGTGCATCAAGCAGCCGATGAAGGACCGCAAGGCCGGCCTGGACCTGAAGAAGGGCTGCCAGACCCTCAACGGCGGGGAGGCGCTCGGCTATGTCCGCACCCGGGCCTCCGCGCGGGCCGACCTCGACCGGGTCGCCCGCCAGCGGCAGTTCTTCAGCGCCCTGATCAGCAAGGCGACCAGTCCCGGAGTGGTCCTCAACCCGTTCAGCAGCATCCCCATGGCTTTGCACGCGACCGACAACTTCTCCGTCGACCAGCGGGACGGCCTGTCAGACCTGGTCGGGCTGATGTGGTCGATCAAGGGCGTCAGTTCCGGTGGCGGCATCACCACCACGGTGCCGGTGGGCGGGTTCGGTTCCTCTCCCGCCGCGGGGTCCTATCTGATCTGGGACCGCACCAAGGCGGCCGAGCTGTTCGGCGCGCTCAAGGCCGACACGAAAGTACCCGCGGACATCGTCTCGCGCTGAGTCGGCGGCCGAGTCGGCGGCTGAGTTGGCGCGGTCTTTACGGAGTGCCGACGCCGCCGGGACACGGATCAGGGAATAGCTCTCAGTAGTCATCCGTCTACCGAGAGTGCAGGCATCCTGATGAAGAAGTATGCCAAGTGGGGGTCCATCGCTTTCGTGCTGTGGTTCATGATCAGCCGGCCCAGCGAGGCGGCCGGCGTCGTCCACGGCACCCTGGGTGGTCTCGGCGGCGCGGCCAACCACCTGGGGCAATTCGTGAGTTCTATCCCGTAAGCCCGCTAAGCCCGCGATACGGCGGTCGCTTCGTCACCGTCGGTAAGCCCCGTGCCGCACCCCGGCGCGGGGCTTTCTGTGGCCGCTCTCACATGCTGGACTGGTGGTCACATGAAACTCTCTTTAAGGGCAGAATCAGATGGGCACAACTGAATAGGGTCAGTGTGTCACTGCGTAACAAGGGGACGGCGACTGATGAAGAAGAACCTCCGCTACGTGGCCATCGCTTTCGTAGTCTTCTACCTGCTCAGTCAACCGACGAACGCTGCCGGCGTGGTCAACAACGCTTTCAATGCTCTGGCCAGCGCCGGTACGTCGCTGGCGCAGTTCGTGAACCACCTAGGTGCATAGGTGCGCACCTAAACCCGAGTTTTGGCCAGCCGATACGGGCCCGGGTAGCGGATCGAGACCGTGTCGTTAAGATCGGTCACATGTCTATCTATGACGTGGAGATCGAAGGGCTGCAGGGCGGTTCCGCCGACCTCGCGCAATATCGGGGCAAAGCCGTACTGGTGGTGAACGTCGCTTCCAAGTGCGGGCTCACCCCGCAGTACACCGGGCTGGAGCAGCTGCAGGAGAGCTACGCCGGGCGCGGCTTCACCGTTCTGGGCGTGCCCTGCAACCAGTTCATGGGTCAGGAACCGGGCACGGCCGAAGAGATCGCCCAGTTCTGCTCGGCCACCTATGGGGTGACCTTCCCGATGACCGAAAAGGTCGACGTGAACGGCCCGCAACGGCATCCCCTCTACCAGGGACTGGTCGGCACGCCCGACACGACAGGTCACACCGGCGACATCCGCTGGAACTTCGAGAAGTTCCTGATCGCCCCGGACGGCACCGTGGCGGCCCGCTTCGACCCCCGGACCGAGCCCGACTCCGACGACCTCGTCGTAGCCATCGAGAAGACCCTGCCCACCTGATCTTCGCCGGTCCGATCCCGCCGGCGTGCCGCACCGGCCGTGCGCGACCATGGGATCGATGGCCTGACGCAGAAGGTCCGGCGCAGAAGGTCTGACGCAGAAGGTCTGACTCGAGAGTGGTGGTCCCATGGGCTGGACGGCGGCCGACATCCCCGATCTGACCGGGCGGCGCGCGATCGTCACCGGTGCCAACAGCGGCATCGGCTATCACACGGCGCTGGAACTGGCCCGGCACGGCGCCGATGTAGTGCTGGCCTGCCGCAGTGCCGAGCGCGGCGGCGCCGCCCTTGGCCGGATCCGCGCCGAGCTGCCGCAGGCGTCGGTCACCCTGGGGTCACTGGACCTGGCGAGCCTCGACTCGGTACGGGCGTTCAGCGCGGGACAGGAGAGCCCGCTGGACATCCTGGTGAACAACGCCGGGGTGATGGCGCTGCCCCGGCGCACCACCGCCGAGGGATTCGAGATGCAGTTCGGCACCAACCATCTCGGCCATTTCGCACTCACCGGGCTGCTGCTCCCCGCCCTGCAGGGAGGACGGAACCCCCGGGTGGTCACGGTGACCAGCATGGCGGCCTGGGGCGGCCACATCCGGTTCGACGATCTCCAGGGGGAGTGGAGGTATCGCCGCTGGCCCGCCTACTGCCAGGCCAAACTGGCCAACCTGCTGTTCGCCAAGGAGCTCGACCGGCGCGTCGACGGCCTGACCAGTGTCGCCGCCCACCCCGGCTACGCCACGACCAACCTGCAGCAGACCGCGCCCCGCGAACTCGGATCCAAGTTCCGGGAGAAGGGGTACGGCCTCAGCAACGCGCTGCTCGGCCAGTCGGCCGCCGCGGGCGCGCTGCCCACGCTGTACGGCGCGACCGCACCCCGGGTGCGAGGCGGGGAGACCTACGGGCCCCGCGGCCTGTTCCAGCAGCGAGGCCTGCCCACCCGGGTCCGGACCAACCCGCGGGCCGACAGGCCCGAGCTCGCCCGCAAGCTGTGGGAGGTCTCCGAGGACCTCACCGGTGTCGCCTACGACGTGATGACCCCCTGAGCGGGGGATTTTTGCGGCGGCTAGTCCACCTCAGTGATGAGTGCCTCACGCCTGAGGACTAGCCCAACGTCAGCTGAAAGCCCGATGGCAGGCGCGGGACGGCGGTGAGATCGTGTGATACATGATCATCGCTGCCCCGCCGCGCGCCCACCGGAGTCCTTCCCGCCCGGTGACCCGGAGCCCGGTCTCGGCCGTCGTCGAGGAGTGGCATCGGCTCATGGCCGTGCCCCGGCTCAGTATGCGCGAAGGCCGGCGTGCCTTTCCGCTGACGCTCTGCTCGACTGGGCTGATCATGGTGCTGTGGCTGGCTCAGATGACCCGGCAGGGCGAGGCCGCGGTTCGCCTTCTCGGCGGGATCAGCGCGAAGCTGCCGCTCGACGTCGCGTTGATCCGGCTGCCGGGATCCATGCTCGTGCCCGCGCCGAACCTGCCCGCCTGGGGCGCGCTGACACAGGTCCTGCTGGTCTTCGGGCTGGCCGAGGCCTGGTTCGGAGCACGACGGACGCTCGGGATCGCGCTGGCCGCGACCGCTCTGAGCACCCTCGGCGGCAGGATCATGTGCATGCTCGGCCCGCACCACCTGCTGGGCCTGCCGGGCTCTGAGGCCTGGGTGCTCGACACCGGCCCGTCCTCGGCCGTGGTGGCGCTCCTGGTCTACGTGTGCTGCCGCCGCCGGGCCTGGCTGACGCTGTCCGTTCTGGTCGCCACCATGGTGGGCGAGCTGATCGTGCTGCCAAACCTGGCGGGCCGTGAGCACATCATCGCCATCGCGGTGGGCGCCGCGGCCGCCTCGCCGCTGGTCGTCCGCCGGGTCCAGCTGAGGCAGCTCGCGGCGCCCGTCTCTACGGGGTGACCGGCCCCAGGGAGGGATCCCAGTCGAGGGTCGGTGGGAGCGCGCCCTCGAGGGTGAGCAGCCAGCGTTTGATCTCCGGGCCGGAACCGCCGCTGTAGCCGCCGAGACCGTTGCTCGCCACGACCCGGTGGCAGGGGACGATCACCGGGACGGGATTGGAGCCCATGATCTGGCCGATGGCCCGGGCGGGCACGCCGGCACCGCTGCGCTCACCCAGCTCGCCGTAGGTCACCATCCGCCCGAACGGCACCGTCTCGTGGAGTGTGCCGAGCACCCGCCCCTGCACCCGGGAGGTCAGCCGCCAGTCGACCGGCAGCGTGAACTTCTCCAGCCGGCCGGCGAAGTAGTCCGCGAGTTCGGCGAGCACCGGAGCCGTACGACCGGGGTCGGCGGCGACCGGCAGCCCGACCGTGGCGGCCGGCCGGGCGCGTTCGGCGGGGGAGTCCCCGAAGTGCACCCAGGCGACACCGATCTCGGTGACGCCGACCAGCAGCCGCCCGACGGGGGTGTCGACGGCGCCGAGCGCGACGGTCTGGTTCATCGGGAGTCCCTGGCCAGAAGGAGAACGACGATCATCGGGATGACGAAGGCGGCGATGAGGCCGGCCAGGACAGCGTAGGACGACAGCATCACGATCGCTCCCGCGAGCACGCCGCCGAGCGCGCCGCCGCCGTTCATCAGCAGGTCCGACAACCCCTGCACGGAGGGTCGTCTTTCTGCCGGGACGGAGTCGGTGAGCAGCGCGGACCCGGCGACCAGCCCGCACGACCAGCCGGTGCCGAGCAGGATCAGCCCGGCGGACAGCTGCCCCACGTCGTGCGCGGAGGACGTGCCGGCCAGTGCCGTCGCGGCGATCAGCTGCACCATGCCGAGCAGTAGCACGGGAAGGTGGCCGAGCTGGTCTGCCAGCCAGCCGACCAGCGGCGACAGCGCGAACATCCCGGCGATGTGCAGGCTGATCACGATGCCGACCACCGTCACGTCGGCGCCCCCATGGTTGAGGTGCACCGGGGTCATCGACATCAGCGAGACCATCGCGGTGTGGCTCACCACGATGGCGGCCACCGCGATCCGGCCACTGCGGGAGGCGCGGAGCGTCCGCCAGGCCGCACCGAGGGAACGGTCCGGACCGGGGGTGCCCGCGGCCTCGAGCTTCTGGGCGAGGCGCAATGGGTCGGGGCGCAGCCCGGCCAGGATCCCGAGCGCGGCCAGGCCGAACGCCAGGGCCGCCAGCGCGTACGGCCCGGCCCGCTCCGGCAGCCCGAACCACGCGCCCACCCGGCCGGCGGGCGCGGCCAGGTTGGGCCCGGCCACCGACCCGATGGTGGTGGCCCAGACGACGATCGACAGGTCCCGGGCGGAGTGGCCCGGTCTGGACAGGTCGGTGGCGGCGTAGCGGGCGGCCAGGTTGGCGGTGCTCCCGCCGCCGAAGAGCAGCAGGCCGGCCAGCATGAGCGGCCATGTCCCGAGGGCGAGGGCGGTCATGGTGACCACGGCGCCGAGCACTCCGCAGCCATAGGCGAACATCAGCGCCGTCCGCCGGCCGCTGCGCGCGGCCGCCCGGGCCGTGGGCACGGCGAGGAGCGCCGCGCCCAGCACCGCGCTGGTCTGGGCGAGCCCGCCGATCGCGTCGGACCCGGACAGCGACGCGGCGGCCAGCGTGCTGACGGCCACGCCGGTGGCGACCCCGATGCCGCCGAGCACCTGAGTGGCGGTGAGCACACGGATGATCCGACGCTGGACACCGGCCGGCACAGAGGTGGCCGGTCTGTCGTCTGTGAGCGCCATGGGCTCCTGTCCGGTCGCCGGAAGATGTCGAGATACTTCCGGAATTCTAGGGGTGTGCGACCTGGTGATCACGGGATCACTCGCCGGGCAGGCTCGGCGGACGGCGCCCGGCCGCCCGAACATCACCCCTGGGGCGGAACTTGTGGCTGCGCACTTCCGGGACGTGCGACTCGTCGGTAACCGACTCGTTCGCTTGAAATTCCCTTGCGCGGAACCGGGAGGCGGCCCGGCCGTAGCGCCGCCCCGTCACGCTCACGGCCGTGAAGGTCGCAATCGTGGCCGAGTCGTTCCTGCCCCGGATCAACGGGGTCACCAACTCGGTCTGCCGTGTCCTGGACCACCTCGCCGCCCGCGGGCACGACGCAATCGTCGTCGCTCCCGCCCCCGGCCCGGACAGCTACGCCGGTTTCCCGGTACGGCTGGTGCCGGGCGCCGCACTTCCCTTCTACCGTTCCTTCGTCGTGGGCATGCCGGGCCGCAGGGTGGAAGAGGCCCTGCGTGACTTCGGGCCCGACGTCGTTCATCTGGCGTCACCACTGGTGCTCGGCTCGTCCGGCGCCGCCGCCGCCCGGCGCCTCGGTGTGCCGGCCGTCGCGGTGTTCCAGACCGACGTCGCCGGTTTCGCCCGCCGGTACGGCCTGCGCGGCACCGACCGGGTCATCTGGTCCTGGCTGCGGCACATCCACGAGCAGGCGGACCGCACCCTGGCCCCGTCCATGCCGACCCTGCGGGAACTGGAGAGATGGGGTCTGCCGCGGCTCGAGCTGTGGGGCCGCGGGGTCGACCAGGATCGCTTCGACCCCCGTCATCGCTCGGCGGCGCTGCGGGCCGAATGGGCTCCCGGCGGGGAGGTTCTGATCGGCTACGTCGGCCGGCTGGCCGCCGAGAAGAGTCCCCGGCTGCTGGCCCGGCTTGCCGATCTGCCGGGGACCCGGCTGGTGGTGGTCGGGGACGGCCCCGAGGAACAGCGGCTGCGCCGGCTGCTGCCCGGCGCGGTCTTCACCGGCCTGCGCACGGGGCGGCAGTTGTCGCAGATCATGGCGTCCCTCGACGTGTTCGTGCACACCGGAGCCAACGAGACGTTCTGCCAGGCCGTACAGGAGGCACTGTCGGCGGGGGTGCCGGTGGTGGCCCCGGCCGCCGGTGGCCCGCTCGACCTCATCCGGCCCGGCGACAACGGGCTGCTGTTCACTCCCGGGGACGGCGACGCGCTGCGCGCGGCGGTGGCGAGCCTGGCGGCCGACGAGGCGCAACGCATCCAGATGGGTGTCGCGGGCCGCCGGTCGGTACGAGGGCGTACCTGGCAGGCGATCTGCGACGAACTGATCGGACATTACGAAGAGGCGGCCTTCGGAGCCATGGCGAGGCGGGCCGCGTGACCTTCCCTTTCGTGGTGTCCGTGCACGACGTCGCCTCCGCGACCGCGGAGCAGACCGCCACCTGGATCGCCGATCTGGACGAACGCGAGGTGCCGGCGACGCTGCTGATCGTCCCGGCCGCGTTCGGCGGCGGCCCCGCGCTGCCCGACGACCCCGCCCTCGTGGCGTACCTGCACGCCGCGGTGGGACGCGGTCATGAGCCGTCGCTGCACGGGTTCCGGCACCGGGGAGTGCCGGGCGGTCCACGGTGGCGGCGGACGGTCGATCAGGTTCTGGCCCGTGGGGCGGGGGAGTTCTGGTCGCTCACCGAACAGCAGGCCCGGGAACTGCTGCGGGCCGGCCTGGAGGTGCTGGCGGGCGTCGACATCGGGGTCACCGGCTTCACGCCGCCCGGCTGGCTCGCCTCTCCCGGGGCCCGGCGCGCCCTGGCCGAGCTCGGGTTCCGCTACTGGACCAGCCAGCTGGCCGTCCACGATCTCGGTGCCGGGACCGTACACCGCATGCCCGCGCTCTCGCACCGCCCCGGCGGAGCGGGTGAACGGGCCGGAGCCCATCTCATGATCGCCGCGGCGCGGTCGCTGTCCCGCCTGCGCAGACCCTTCCGGATCGCCCTGCACCCGGCGGATCTGGACCACGCCGGGTTGCGCGAGGCCGCCCACGCGGCCATCGAGCTGGCCCTGGCGGCCGGCGGCCGGCCGGTGACGTACGAGACCCTCGTCATCGGTCCGGGTCCGGAGACGATCGACGCGTGAGGATCGTTCAACTGGCGAACCTCTACAGTCCCGTGTCGGGAGGTCTGCGCACCGCCGTGGACGCGCTCGGCCGGGGTTACCTCGCCGCCGGCCACGACCGGGTGCTCGTCGTGCCCGGCCGGTCCTACACCCGGCGGCAGACCGAGGCGGGACCGGTCGTGACCGTCCCCGGCCCGTCGATCGCGCCCGGCTACCGTTTTGTACTCGACCCACGGCCGGTACTGCGGGTGCTCGACCGGCTCGGGCCGGACGTCGTCGAGGTGTCGGACAAGGCGACCCTCGCGGTCGCGGCCCGCTGGGCCCGCAGGCGCGGGGTGCGCTCCGTGCTGTTCTCGCACGAACGGCTCGACGCGATCCTCGCACCGCGCCTGCCCAGGCTGCCGGAGCGGCTGCCGGTCGAACGCGCCCTCCAGCAGGCCACGGACTGCTGGAACCGCCGGCTGGCGAGCGCGTTCGACGCGATCGTGGTCACCTCGGCGTTCGCCGCCGCCGAGTTCGTGCGGGTAGGCGCCCCCGCGTTGCACCGGGTTCCGCTCGGCGTTGATCTCGGCACCTTCCGCCCGCCGCCACATGCCGCGGCCGGCCGGGTGGCCGGCGAGGTACGACTGATCAACCTCGGCCGGCTGTCCGCGGAGAAGAGACCGGAGCTGGCCCTGGAGGCGGCCATCGAACTGCGGCGCCGCGGTATGGACGTCAAGCTGGACATGGTGGGCGAAGGGCCGCTCGGCCCCGCACTGCGGCGGGCGGCGGGCCGCGAGGGACTGCGCGCCGAGTTCCACGGTCATGTACGGTCCCGTGCCGACGTCGCCCGGCTGCTGGGGCGCGCCGACGTGGCCCTCGCCACCTGCCCGGTGGAATCCTTCGGTCTCGCGGTCCTGGAGGCCCTGGCCTGCGGCACCCCGGTGGTGGCCGCGGACCGCGGTGCCGCGGGCGAGCTGCTCGTGCGCGGCGCGGGAGTAGCCGCCCCCGCCACCGGCACCGGCTTCGCGGACGGGGTCGCCGAGGTCCTCGGCTGGCCGGAGGGCTGGCGCCGGGCCGGCGCCCGCCGCCGGGCTGAGCTCTATCCCTGGTCCGCCACCGTGGCCGGCATGCTCCGCGTGCACACGGGAGGGGACTGAAGCGGGGGGGAACGCCGAGTTCGCCGAGGCCGGGGTACTCTCTTTGACGTGCGACGGTTCTTCACCCCCAGCTGGCTGGGACTCCACGCGGTGGCGGCCAGCCTGTTCGGCACGTTCCTGTGGTTCGGCTGGTGGCAGTTCCATCGCGCCCTGGGGGGCAACGGGCTGAGCTGGGGCTACACCTTCGAATGGCCGCTCTTCGCGATCTTCGTGGTCGTCATGTGGGTCAAGATGGTCTACGACGAGCTGCACCCGGAGAAGAAGGAGGCCGCCGAGCGGGCGAAGGTGGCCGACGAGGCCGGGATCGTCACGGCGGCGGAGGTCATCGAGCAGGACGAGCGCGACGACCCGGATCTGGCGGCGTACAACCGCTACCTCGCGCGGCTCAACGCTGAGGGCGGCCATCCCTGAGCCCGCTCCCCCGGCGGGAAATCGGCGGAGGGTGCCCCATCGGGCCCGAACCTGATCAACCTGAATCAAAACTGATCAACCCTGACCCAACAAGCCTGACCAAAGAGGTGTATCTGTGGAAGCGGCCATGAACCGTTACCGCGTGCTGGCCAACGTGGTCGGGGTGGCTCTCGTGCTGCTCGTCGTTGGCATGATCCTGAAGTACACGCCCATCGACAGCCCCACCATGGTGGGGATCGTCGCGCCCGTGCACGGCGCTCTCTACATGGTCTACCTGGTGACGGCCTACGACCTCTGGCGCCGCACGGGCTGGCCGCTGGGCCGGATGGTGGCCATGGTGCTCGCCGGCATCGTGCCGTTCATGACCTTCGTCATCGAGCGCAGGATCGTCCGGGACGCGAAGGTCCTTCTCGCTCCTGAGCCCGCCGCCTGAGCCGTCGCGGCAATCCGCCCCGTCTCCGCCGAATCGGCTGGACCGCCGTCTCTTTGGCGGATTATGTTTGACTGAGTCAAACAATCTGCCGAGGTGAGCCATGGACGACTCCGTAGCGACGGTCCGGTCCTTCAACCGCTTCTACACCAACGTGATCGGCGTCCTGCACGAAGGCCTGGTGCGGTCGCCCTACTCGCTGACCGAGGCCAGGGTGATCTTCGAACTGGCCCAGCGGGACACCGCCGAGGTCCTCGCCCTGCGCCGGTCGCTCGACCTGGACGCCGGCTACCTGAGCCGCATGCTGACCCGTTTCGAGGCCGACGGCCTGATCACCAGGGAACGCTCGGCCGCCGACGCCCGGCGTCAGATCATCAGGCTCACCCGGCAGGGCCGCGCCGCGTACTCCATGCTGGACGAAGGATCCGACGATGAGGTCCGGGCACTGCTGGCGGACCACTCCGAGGAGCAGCGGCGCAGGCTCGTCGCCGCCATGGACACCATCCGCGGCGTCCTGGACGGCGCACCCGCCACGGACTCGTGCGTGCTGCGGCCGATGCGGCCCGGGGACTACGGCTGGGTGATCCAGCGAAACGCCGTGCTTTACGCCCGGGAGTACGGCTGGGACGGGACCTACGAGACGCTGGTGGTCCGGATCGTCGCGGGCTTTCTCGAGGACCACGACCCCGAGCGGGAGCACGCCTGGATCGCCGAGGTCGACGGGGAGCCGGTGGGCGGCGTCTTCTGCATGCGGGAGGACGACAAGACAGCCCGGCTACGGCTGCTGCTCGTCGAGCCGGGTGCGCGCGGCCGGGGCGTCGGCGGCCGCCTGGTCGACGAATGTCTGCGGTTCGCCCGTGAAGCGGGATACAAGGACATGGTGCTCTGGACCAACGACGTCCTGGCGGCCGCCCGGCGGATCTACCAGCGGGCCGGGTTCGAGCTGGTCGAGGAGGCGCCACATCGCAGCTTCGGCCACGATCTGGTCGGCCAGACCTGGCGCCGGAGCCTGTGACCGGGCCCGCGGCACGGCGCCGGCGACGGGCGCCCGGGGTACGGCCGAGGACCCGAGGTGTTCCGCGGGCGATCACGCACCGTCGTCACGACGGCTGTGCGCCCGCGAATGCCCTCGGCCGTACCCGTGCAGGTTCAGAGGATCCCCGTCACCTGACGTTACTCCCTTGTGACCTTCAGTACCCGGAGGTCACGCCGGAGTAAACCAAGGTCAACGAAGTAATCGCCGGCCGGCCGCCGCTCCGCAGGCCGCAAGAAAAGGGCCCCGGCAGCACCGATGACTGCCGGGCCCCCTTCGCTGAGCGCCTGATCGCTGTTGAGCGCCTGGTCGCTGGGGTCAGGCCGCGACCGCGGCCTCGTTCGTGGCGGCCTCGAGCGCCAGCTCGAGCACCTCACGGACATCGCTGACCGCGAACACCGTCAGCTCCTCGAGGACTCCGGCCGGGACGTCGTCCAGGTCGGGCTCGTTCCGCTTCGGGATGAGCACGGTCGTGATGCCGGCCCGGTGCGCGGCCAGCAGCTTCTGCTTGACGCCGCCGATGGGCAGCACCCGCCCGGTGAGGGAGACCTCCCCGGTCATGGCCACGTCGTCACGGACCGGCCGTCCGGACAGCAGCGACGCCAGTGCCGTGATCATGGTGACTCCCGCAGACGGTCCGTCCTTGGGCACGGCACCGGCCGGCACGTGGATGTGCACCCCACGGCTGGCCAGATCACTGACCGGCAACTCCAGCTCGGCGCCGCGCGACCGCAGGTACGACAGCGCGATCCGGGCCGACTCCTTCATCACGTCACCGAGCTGCCCGGTGAGCGTCACCCCGGTGTCGCCGGTCTCCGGGTCGGCCAGCGAGGCCTCGACGTAGAGCACGTCGCCCCCGGCCCCGGTGACCGCGAGCCCGGTCGCCACACCAGGCACCGCCGTACGCCGCTCGGACTCGTTCAGCGAGATCTCCGGCGTGAACCGTGGCCGGCCCAGGTAGCCGGTCAGGTCGTCCTTGCCGATCGCGATCGGCAGGGTGTCCTGCTCCAGGGCCACGTTCGCGGTGACCTTGCGCAGCACCCGGGCGATCGAGCGCTCCAGCGAGCGGACGCCGGCCTCCCGGGTGTACTCGCCGGCCAGCAGCCGCAGCGCGTCATCGGTGAACGTGGTCTCCGCAGGCTCCAGCCCTGCCTTCTCCAGCTGCCGGGGCAGCAGGTGGTCGCGGGCGATCGTGACCTTCTCGTCCTCGGTGTAGCCGTCCAGCTGGACGAGCTCCATCCGGTCCAGCAACGGGCCGGGGATGGCCTCGATCACGTTGGCGGTGGCCAGGAAGAGCACGTCGGACAGGTCCAGCTCGACCTCCAGGTAGTGATCCCGGAAGGTGTGGTTCTGCGCCGGGTCCAGGACCTCCAGTAGTGCCGCGGTCGGGTCGCCGCGGTAGTCCGCGCCGACCTTGTCGATCTCGTCCAGCAGCACCACCGGGTTCATGGAGCCCGCCTCGCGGATGGCTCGCACGATCCGGCCGGGCAGGGCACCGACGTAGGTACGCCGGTGACCGCGGATCTCCGCCTCGTCCCGGACGCCGCCGAGCGCGACCCGGACGAACCGGCGTCCCATCGCCCGTGCGACGGACTCGCCCAGCGAGGTCTTACCCACTCCGGGCGGCCCGGTCAGCGCCAGCACGGCTCCGGAACGGCGGCCGCCGACGACGCCGAGGCCCCGGTCCGACCTGCGCTTGCGGACGGCCAGGTACTCGACGATCCGCTCCTTGACGTCGTCGAGACCGGCGTGGTCGGCGTCCAGGATCTCCCGGGCTCCCGCGATGTCGTAGGAGTCCTCGGTCCGCTCGTTCCACGGAATGTCCAGGACGGTGTCCAGCCAGGTACGGATCCAGCCGCCCTCGGGGGAGGACTCGGAGGACCTCTCCAGCTTCTCGACCTCCTTGAGCGCGGCCTCACGGACCTTCTCTGGCAGGTCGGCGGCCTCGATCCGGGCCCGGTAGTCGTCCTCCTCGTCGGCGGGGTCGCCGTTGAGCTCGGCCAGTTCCTTGCGGACGGCGGCCAGCTGCTGGCGGAGCAGGAACTCGCGCTGCTGCTTCTCCATCCCCTCCTGGACGTCCTTGCGGATGGTCTCGGTGACGTCCAGCTCGGCGAGGTGGTCCCGGGTCCAGCCGATCACCAGACCGAGCCGTTCGACGACGTCGGTCGTCTCCAGCACCTCGATCTTCTGCTCGGTGGAGAGGTACGGGGCGTAGCCGGAGTTGTCGGCCAGCGCCGAAGGATCGTCGATCTGCTGGACGATGTCGACGACCTGCCAGGCTCCGCGCTTCTGGAGCACGGCGCTGACCAGGCTCTTGTACTCCTTGGCCAGCTCCTTGGCCCGGGTCCCGGCCGAGGGCACCTCGACCTCGGAGCCCTCCACCCACAAAGCGGCGCCGGGGCCGGTGGTCCCGGTTCCGACCCGTACGCGGGTCACGCCGCGCACGACCGCGCCGGGCTCACCACTGGGCAGCCGGCCCTCCTGCTCGATCACGCCGATGGTGCCCACCGCCGCGTACTTTCCATTAAGCCGGGGGACGAGCAGGACCCGCGGCTTCGCCTCTGACCGGACGCCGGTTCCGTAGGGTGCCCGGGCCGCCTCCACCGCGGCTCGCGCCTCCGCATCGGACAGGTCGATCGGCACGACCATGCCGGGCAGCACGACCGTGTCGTCCAAGGGCAGAACCGGAAGCGTCAGGGTCTCACTCATACTGTGCTCCTCTCGGGGACCCAACCAACGAGTTGAGTCATACACACTCAAGAAAACAGAGCTCGATTTTGTTTCCGCAGCCGTGTTCGCTGAGAGCGATGAGCGTGAACGATGCGGCTGTGGGTGTCCTGTCCGGCCGGGCCGGGCAAAGATGATCACTCGGATCCGGTGCGGCTACACTCCACCACTAGCGGAAGACGCGGCTCGGCGAAGGAGGACACGGTGCGCCATGCCATCGAGACGGTGCTGCTGTTGGCCATCGGCCGCGTCAACCAGGCGATGTTCTGGGCCACCCGGGGCCGCGTGGTGCTCTACCGGTTCTACGGCAGGCCGGACGTGCTGCTCACCGTCACCGGACCGGACGCACCGGCCGGCGAGGTCATGGGCGTCGGCTACCTACCTGACGGCGACGACTACATCGTCCTGGCCACAGACGCGGAGACCGGCGAGCGGGCCGCCCTGCGCACCGCCACCGCCGCGACCGCCGAACTCACCCCGGACCAGCACGTGGCCGTCGACATCACCATGCTGACCGACGACGCGGAACGCGCCGTACTCCTCGACAGGCTCCTCAGGCGCGCGTCCCTTGACGAACGGCATGAAGTCGTGCGGCGCCGTGAGTTCCCCATCGCCCGCCTGACACCGCACCACAAGGCCGCCCACGCCGGCTCGGTCGCATTCAGCGGAATCTGGCTTTCCTGACCACGCTCATGGCTCTTGATCTGAAGCGGGGTTTCGAACCCCTCTCCCTCCTCGACCGGATCGTCAACGCAACCGATTACCTGCTCACCACCACGGCCGGTCTCAGCAACGATGACGTGCGCGATCGATCCCTGTTGCCGAACTGGTCGCGCGGACACGTGCTGACCCACCTGGCCCGCAACGCCGATGGCGGCACCCGGCTGCTGGCCTGGGCACGGACTGGAGTACCGGCGGCGGAGTATCCGAGCCTTGAAGCCAGAGCAGCGCAGATCGAGGCGGGTGCCGCTCGAAGCGCCGCCGAACTGGTCGCCGACGTTCGCGCCAGTGCCGAAAGATTCGCAGCCGAATATTCGCAGATGCCCGCCGAGGCCTGGCAGCACATGGTCCAGTGGACCGCAGGGCAACGACATCCCGCCGCCCGGATCGCGGACTCCCGGCTCTGCGAGGTGCTCGTCCACCACATCGATCTGCGGGTCGGCGTCACCCCCGACCACTGGCCCGCCGACTTCGTCGCCCATGAACTGAACGTGGTCACAGCGGCCTTCACCACCCGCGAAGACGCACCCGCCATGCGGATCCACGCCACCGACACCGACGTTTGGTACGAGGTGTCCCCCAGCCACGACACCGCCGTGATCCGGGGCCGCCAAGCATCACTGCTGGCATGGCTGATGGGGCGATCAGCAGGCAACGAGCTCACCACCGACAACGGCAAGGACCTGCCCACTCCACCGTTCCTCTACTGAAGCATCTCGGCCCTTACCGCGATCATGAACCCTCCTTCATCGCGCAGCGGATCGGCGTGTTCTCCGGGGTGCTTCCCGGCCACCGCCGACGCCACGCTGCACGAGGTCACCGGCCAGGAGTCCAGCCTCGTTGACATCAACGCCGCCGAGGAGGCGGTCCAGGACGCGTTCACCGCGGCTGTGCAACGGTGGCCGTCCGCTGGACTGCCCCCGAGCCCGGCGGGCTGGATCATCACCACCGCCCGTAACCGGGCGATCGACCGTCTCCGCAGGGAGGCGTCCCGCGAGGGCCGGCACGCCGAGGCCGCCCTGCCGCACGCCCGCGGCGAACCGGCCGGGGAGGGTGCCGTGCGCGATGACCGACCAGCTCCTATCGCTGGCCCCGAGTCCGGTCGTGGCCCTCAACCGCGCGGTCGCGGTGGCCGAAGTGGAGGGACCCGGCCGAGCGTGACTTCCTGCGGCGCAGCCGTCAGGCGACCCGGGTCAGCCCACCGGGGTCAGCCGGAAGATCCGCAGCTCACGGCCCGAACGCTCCACGTACTTGTCGTACACGGGCCAGACCCGCAGCAGCCGCGGCCAGATCTCGGCGCGCTCGGCGTCCTCCAGCAGCCGGGCGGTCACCGGGGTGCTCCGGCCGTGGAAGCTCACCTCGGCGTTCGGCTGCTTGAGCAGGTTCCCCGTCCAGGCCGGGTGCCTGTCCCGGCCGAAGTTGCTGCCCACCACGATCCAGCCGCCGTCCGGCTCCGGCATGCAGGCCAGGGGGGCCTGCCGGGGCTCGCCGCTGACGGCGCCGGTGGTGGTCAGCAGCAGGCTCGGCACCAGCGACTGGCCCAGCAGGAACCGGCCGCCCGAGAGCCGGTGCAACGCCTTGTCCAGCGGGGGCACGATCTTCGGTCCGACCTTCGCGAACCAGGCGGAACCGGAGATCCGCTGAAAGAGCGGTCCGAGGGTGCGCTGGATCAAGGTGGGTGGCCGGACGTCGCTCATATGTCTGCTCCTGGGTTGGGTGAGTGGCCCAGGCGGCCCGCCTTGCCGGGGGTCAGATGGCCCGCCGTGACGAGCCAGCGCAGGGCGTCGGTCAGGGTCTGTTCGACCGGCCGGAGCGTCAGGTCCAGGGCGTCCAGCAGCGGGCGATCGTCGGTGGCCACCAGTGTGATCATCATTTCGGCCGCATCGCGGGTGAGCGGGAAGTCGAAGTTCCTGATCCGCTTGGCGGCGTCCAGCAGCGAGCCGAGCCCGAGCATCAGCCGGCCCGGCACCATGAGACGGCGGCACTTCACGCCGGTGAGCTCATCGCACCGGTCGGCGAGCTGGGACCAGGTCAGATAGTGACCGCCGAGCAGCCAGCGGCGCGGTCCCTGACCGGCCACGACGGACCGGCGCAGGGCCTCGGCCAGGTCACGGACGTCCAGCACCGAGCAACCGCCCCGGGGCATGGGCCAGGCCTGGCCGAGGCCGGCGGCGAATCCCTCGTTCAGCGCGTCCAGCACCGGCTGATGCGGCCCGCACACGCCGCCCGGATAGATGACCGTGATCGGCGCGCCCTCGTCCTGAAGGCCCCGCACATAGCGTTCGGCCGCCAGCTTGGACCGGCCGTAGTCCGTGCGCGGGCTCGCCAGCGGGCCGTCCACTGTGATCACCGGGGAGTTCGGCGGTACGAAGACCCCCACCGTCGAGACGTGGATCACGGGATCGAGGCCCTGGGCCACCGCGCCGCCGACGACGTTGCGGGTGCCGGTGACGTTGGTCTCGACGAGGCCGCCCGGCCCGCCGGTCCCGCCGCCGGTGATGCCGATGGCCGCGGCGGCGTGCACCGCCGCGTCACAGCCGTCGAGGGCCCGGCCGACCGCGGCCGGATCGAGCATGTCCCCGGGCACGAACTCCACCTCGTCGGCTTGGACCCCGATCGCGGCGAGCACCTTGGTGGCCTTGCCCGGGTCGCGGACCAGCGCCCGCGGCTGATGCCCGGCGGCGAGCAGCGCCGCGACGGTATACGACCCCACGAAGCCCGAGGCCCCTGTCACCATGACGCGCATTGGCACAAACTAGCGCTTGGTAGCGTCGCCTGGACAGTGTTCCACGCCCCATCCTCACCTGATCTGGCAGCGGTGTCCACGCGGCGCGTCCGAGCGCGTCGGCAAGCGTGTCCGCGCCCAGCGTCAGGAGGCGGGGCGGGGGATGGACTTGTACTCGAGGTAGGCGGTCAGGCCCTCGGGGCCGAGCTCACGGCCGAGGCCGCTGTTCTTGTAGCCACCGAACGGGGTGTTGGCGTCGAGGCTGTACAGGTTGACGCCACAGCTACCGGTACGGATCCGGCGGGCCACCTCGATGCCGTGCGAGACATCGGCGGTCCAGACGGAGCCGCCCAGGCCGTAGTCGCTGTCATTGGCGATCTTGATGGCGTCGTCCTCGTCCTCGTAGGACAGCAGGGCGAGCACCGGGCCGAAGATCTCCTCGCGGGCGATCCGCATGTCATTGGTGACGTTGCCGAACACCGTGGGCGCGACGTACCAGCCACGGTCGTGCGGCCGATCGAGACCGCCAGCGATGATCTTGGCGCCTTCATCCTGGCCGATCTTGATATAGCCCTCGACCCGGTCCTGCTGGCGCTTGGCGACCAGCGGGCCGATCTCGGTCGCATAGTCCGCGGGGTCGCCCACGGTGAGCCCGCTCACCATGGCGGCCAGGGCCTCGGCGACCTCGTCGTAGCGGCTGCGCGGCGCCAGGATGCGGGTCTGCGCGGCACAGGCCTGGCCGTTGTTCATCAGCGAGGCGAGTTTGAAACCCTCGATGGTGGTGGCGAGGTCGGCGTCCTCCAGGATGATCGCCGCCGACTTGCCTCCGAGCTCGAGGGTCACCCGCTTGAGCTGCTCACCGCAGACGGCGCCGATCTTCCGGCCGGCCGCTGTCGAGCCGGTGAACGACACCTTGTCGATGCCGGGATGCCGGACCAGGTGCTCGCCGACCTCGCGTCCCGCCGTCACGATGTTGACGACCCCGTCCGGGATCCCCGCCTCCTTGATCCATTCGGCGAGGAGATAGGTGTCCAGTGGCGTCTCGGGAGATGGCTTGGCCACCACCGTGCAGCCCGCGATCAGAGCGGGGGCGAGCTTGAGCATCAGGGTGAACTGGGGGACGTTCCACGGCACGATGGCCGCCACCACGCCGACCGGTTCCGTGGTCACGGTCACCGGGCCCAGCATTCCCTGGCGCTCCTCCTCCCAGGTGTAGGTGCCGGCCAGGTCCACGTAGTACTGCAGCACCATCTGCGGAATCGCGGCCTGCCCGAAGATCGAGAAGAGCGCGGGCGATCCCATCTCCGCGGTGACCAACTCGGCCATGTCGTTCTGCCGCTCGGCATAGATCGCCGCCAGCCGGCCCACGATCTCGGCGCGTTCGGCCGGCGTCATCCGCGGCCAGGGGCCGTGGTCGAAGGCCTGCCGGGCTGCCGCGACGGCCTTGTCGATGTCGGCCTCGGTGCCCTCGGGCACCCGGCCGATGACCTCTTCGGTGTGCGGGGAGATCACGTCGATGGTGGCCGTGCCGGCCGGAGCGACCCAGTCGCCGCCGATGAAGAGCCGATCATGCTCGCGCATGTTGTTCCTCCTGCCCGGGGTGAAACGCCGGAGGTCGTTGACCGAATGCTTGCTTGGTGAACACTCTCTCATGAGGGTGGTGGGTGTCCACAAGAGCCTGCCCGCCGCCCGACCTGGCGGGGTGAGCGGGTCGGTCACCGTGGCAGGCCCGATTTCCGGGACGGCGGGGCCGGCGGTGATGACCACGGCGGCTCAACGATGCAGCGGGAGTCCTTTCGTCGTCTTGTCGACGGCGTTGCGCGGACCGTACACGGCGAGGCCGGCGAACCGCAGCTTCGCCGCGGCGAGCACCGCCGCCCGGTTGTCGGCGTCGTTGTCGGTGGTGAACAGCTCGTCGGTGTAGACGGCGATCGCCAGTCCCCGGGACAGCGCCTGTGCGTGCACGCGGTCCAGCGCCTCGGCGTTCGCGCCGAACACCAGCACCGGCTGGCGGAACATGGGCAGGTACCGGTTGCCGGCGCCGTCCTCGTACGGTTCGCCGAGGATCTCGGGAAAGCTCTTGGGCAGGCCGCTGACGAGGAAGGCGGTCACGTTCAGCCGCTGCCAGCCGGCCAGGTCCTCCCGGACGACAACAGCGATCTTGGTGTCGAAGCGCATACGGCCAGCCTGTCCGCGGCTCCGATCGCGCGTCTTGAACGCTGGTGCGCGACACTGGGGGGCATGAGCGAGTGGGTGCGGTACTGGCGCGCGGATGACCGTCCGCTGGAGGCCATGCACGCCCGCTTCGAACGGCACGCCTACCACCGGCACAGCCACGAGGGGTACTCCTTCGGGGTCACCGACGCCGGCGCCCAGGCGTTCAACTGCCGGGGCGGCTCGCACACGAGCGCAGCGGGCATGGTGATGGCGTTCAACCCCGACGACCCGCACGATGGCCGCCCGGCGGACGAATCCGGGTTCACCTACCGCATCGTCCACATCGGTGCCGGCCTGGTCGCCGACGTGCTCGGCGACATGGCCGCCCGGCCCACCGGGCTGCCGCTGTTCGCCGATCCGGTGGCGCGGGACCCGGTGCTGGCCACTGCGCTGCGCCGACTGCACTCCGCCCTCGGCGGCGGTATGCCGCAGGGCGAATCGCTCGTGCGGGAGGAGTTGCTCGTCGCGGTCGTGGCAGCCATGGTGCAGCGCGGCGCGACCCGGCCGGTCACCGTGGCGGCTCCGGTGGGGGAGCAGGTGATCGCACAACGGGTGCGCGCCATGCTCGACGACGCCTTCGCCGGTCAGGTCACCGCCGACGACGTGGCGGCCGCGGCCGGGGCGAGCCGGTTCGTGGCCTACCGGTCCTTCCGGCGTGTCCACGGCATGGCACCCAGCGACTACCAGCGCCAGCTACGGCTGCGCGCCGCACGCCGGATGCTCTCCCGCGGCCACCGGATCGCCGACGTGGCGACCGCGGTCGGATTCGCCGATCAGAGCCATCTGACCCGTTGGTTCGTGCGCTACTACGGCGTCACGCCCGGCGTTTTCCGCTGAGCGTCCCGTACCGATCCGGCGGCCGCGCGCCGGGTCACTTGTCGCGCAGGATCAGCCTTCTCTGCTGGAAGTCCACGGTGACGCGGCCGAACCGGCGCAGTTCGTCGGAGCCGAGCAGCCCGGCGATGTTCGGGTCGCCCATGTTGATGACCGTCAGGGAACGGCTGCTCAGGGCCTGTCCGCCGAGCGTCCAGCTGCGGATCCGGACCACGGGCACGGTGGCCCGTCCGGTCACCCCCTGGATGCGGGCGGTCTGCCCGGTGCGGGACAGCTTCAGCCGGCGCATGAGGGATCGGTCCAGCGTGGAGGTGGACGCGCCGGTGTCGAGGATGAACTGGAAGGGGCCGCGGCCGTTGACCTTGATCGGGACCATGACCAGGGTCGCCCCGTGGTCGATGGTCACCCGGATGGGGATCGAGGTCCCGCCCCCGGCGGTACGGGTGGCCCGCACGCTCGAATATTTCGGAGACTTGCGAGCACCCGGAGCCAGTGACTCACGCAACGACTCGTGAGACGGCGCGGCCCCGGGTCCGGATCTGATGGCGCAGCCGCTCAACCCCAGCACCAGAGCGCCTGCCAGCGCGGTTGTGAACCAGAGCGCCTTGATCTCGACCACCGCCACCTGTATGGAACGACGTCCCGGACCTTACCGGCTATCCATACATACGTCGCAGGCGGGCACTTCCGTTCAGCCGGATCCGCCGGTCATTTCCACTAACGCAGGAGATGGGCGTTGGGTGCGCGGGCGCGACCGGCGAGGTCGGGGAGCTCGATGACCTCCGCCCCCGCGGCGCGCAGTTGCTCGGTGCCCTCACCGTCGGCGAACAGCGGCGGCTCACGCCAGGCGTAGACCACCCGGGGAATGCCGGCGGCCACGATCAGCCGGGCGCACGGCTCCGGACGGGACGCCCGCCCGCCGCAGGGCTCCAGCGAGGTGTAGATCGTGGCCCCGCTCAGATCGGTGCCGGGCCGCAGCCTGCCCAACGCAGCCTCCTCGGCGTGCTCTACCGGGTCGCCCTCCCGCGAGTGGCCACGGGCCAGCTCCCGCCCCCCGCCGTCCACGATGACGGCGCCCACCGAGTACGCGGTCTGGGAGGGCGGGCAGAGGGCCGCCAGTTCACAGGCCAGCTCCAGCCATCGCCGGTCCGCCCCGTACCGGGTGGAGGAATCAGCCACGGCGGCCACCGATCAGGTAACGCAGCAGGGCCACGTCGCCGATCCGGGTGGCCTCGGCCAGCCGCATGGGCCTGCCCGGGCTCTGCGGGAAGACCCCGGGATGCACGAAGCGCGGCGCGGACGGATCGCCGACGAAGAACGGGGCCACGGCCAGCTGCAGTTCGTCGGCCAGCCCCTGGGTGAGGAAGCGGGTGTGGAGGTCTCCGCCGCCCTCGACCATCAGCCGCCGGACGCCGCGCCGGCTCAGCTCGGCGAGCAGGGCGGGCAGGCTCACGGGGTCTCCGCCGTCGATGACCTCGGCACGCTCGCCCAGCCGCCCCGCCAGCGCCGGGGCGGCCGGTGAGGAGCTGAACACCAGCTTGGGGGAGGCGCCGGTGGTGAAGAACCGGGCCTCCGGCGCGAGGTCGCCGCTGCCGGTCACCGTGACCTTGGTCAAATCCGGTGCCCGGCCCCGCGCGACGCGCTGGGCCTTGCGCGACTCCGACCGGATGAGCAGCTGAGGGTCGTCCTGGCGGAGGGTACCGGCCCCCACCAGGATCGCGTCGCAGGAGGCACGCACCGCGTCCACGCGGTCGAAGTCGGCGGGATTGGACAACCGCAGTCGTTCCGGGCTCGCGTCGTCGATATAGCCGTCGACCGACATGGCACAGCTCAGCAGTACATAAGGGCGATCACTCACAAGGGACATTACACCGCATCACACATCGGCCTCAGCCGGTGACGGTCCCGTCGCGCCCAAGATCCGCTGCGGATCCGGCGAGTGGTCACGCCAGGCAGGTGGGAATCTGCCCGTCGTTGTAGGTGACCATTTCCAGCATGATCGTCAGATCGTCGAGCGGGACGCCGGGTCGCTCGCCTCGCGCCTCGGCATAGGCCCGGTGCAGATTGCCGACGATGCGTTCGGGGTCCAGCAGGTCCGCGTACTCGCCCAGCTCCGCCGCGCCGGCCACCGCCAGCGGTGACAGCCCGGCCTCGATGCCCTGCCGGGCCAGCTCCTGGATCCAGCGCAGGTACGACTCGGTCGCGTCGTACGACTCCGGCCCGCCCACCGGGCCGTGTCCCGCGACCACGGTGGACGCGCCCAGGGCCCGCAGCCGCTCGATCGCCGTCAGGGAACCGGAGACCGATCCCATGAGCGTGAAGGGAGTGCCGCCGGAGAAGACCACGTCGCCCGCGAACAGCACTCCGTGGTCGGGGATCCACGCCACGACGTCGTTGGTCGTGTGCGCAGGCCCGACATGGATCAGCTCGACCCGCAGGTCACCGGAGTAGACCGTCAGCCGGTCCGGGAAGGTCACCGTGGGCGGCACGATGTCGATCGAGCCCCACTCGACATGCGTCCACAGCCGCGTCAGCATCAGCCCCGCCTCCACCATCGCGGCCGGGCAGTCGTCGTGGCCGATGATCACCGCTTCGGGGAAGATCCCGTTGCCGTAGGTGTGGTCGCCATGGTGATGGGTGTTGATCAAGGTACGGGTCGGGGCCGAGGTCACCGACCCGATGGCCGTTCGCAGTGCCCTGGCCCGGGGTTCGGTGGCCGCGGTGTCGATCAGCGTCACCCGGTCCGGCCCGACCAGGAAACCGGAGTTGCTGAGGCACCAGCCGCCGTCAGGCTGTATGTAGGCGTAGATCCGCTCGGCGATCTCTTCCAGCCGAGGCCGTGGGGCCTTGTTCATAGTGATCCTTTGGGGTTTGTCGGCGTTTCTGCGACGGAAGTGTCGTGGGTGCTGTCTATGGTTTGCACTCGATGCGCCTCCTTCATACGTCCGACTGGCATCTGGGCCGGTCCTTCCACCGTGAGGACCTCTTGGGCGCCCAGGCCACTTTCGTCGACCATCTGGTCGAGACCGTTCGGAGCGAGGACGTCGACGCGGTGCTCATCTCCGGTGACGTCTACGACCGGGCGCTGCCGCCGGTCGATGCCGTACGGCTGTGCAACGAGGCGCTGCGGCGTCTCGCGGACCTGACCCGGGTGGTCCTCATCGCCGGCAACCACGACTCCGCGCAGCGCCTCGGCTTCGGTGCCGATCTCATGGACGCCGCCGGGGTGCACGTCCGCACCGATCCCGCGGCGGTCGGCAGGCCCGCCATGATCGGCGATGCCGCGGTCTACGGCATCCCCTATCTGGAGCCGGAGCTGGTCCGCGCCCCCTGGGAGCTGGAGGAGCGCGGTCACGCGGCCGCGCTGGCGGAGGCGATGCGCCGGATCCGCGCCGATGCCGCCCGCCGCCCCGCGGACACGCCCTCCGTCGTGCTGGCACACGCCTTCGTGACCGGCGGCGAGGCCAGCGACAGCGAACGCGACATCTCCGTGGGCGGCGCCGCGCACGTCCCGGCGAGCGTCTTCGACGGTGTGGGCTATGCGGCCCTGGGCCATCTGCACGGCCGTCAGACCATGACCGAACGGGTCCGCTACTCCGGTTCCCCGCTGGCCTACTCCTTCTCCGAGGACCGCCAGCGCAAGGGGTGCTGGCTGGTCGAGCTGCGGGACGGCGGGGTGCGCGCCGAGTTCGCCGAGGCGCCGGTGCCGCGCCGCATCGCCCGGCTGCGCGGCCGGATCGACGAGCTGCTCCTCGCGGACCATTACGAGAAGTACCGGCAGCACTGGCTGCAGATCACCCTGACCGACCCGGTGCGGCCCGGCGGCGCGATGGAGCGGCTGCGCCGCCGGTTCCCGTACGCGCTGGTGCTCGGCTTCGAACCCGAGGGCGGCACGGCCGGCCAGGACCGCAGCTGGAGCGAGCGGATCACCGGCCGCGCGGACCGGGAGCTGGCCCGTGACTTCGTCACCGAGGTCACCGGCAGCCCCATCGACGACGCCGAGCAGGCCCTGCTCGACGAGGCCTTCCAGCACTGCCGCATCAAGGAGGGCGCGACGTGACCGCACCACGAGCCCGGCGGCGCGTACGGCGAGCGACCGGGGCGGCAGAGCACACCTAGGCGAGCGAAGCAGGAGACGGCATGAGGCTGCACCGACTGACGGTCACCGCTTTCGGGCCGTTCGCCGGCACCGAGGAGATCGACTTCGACGCGCTGTCCGACGCCGGGCTGTTCCTGATCAACGGCCAGACCGGGGCGGGCAAGACCAGCGTGCTCGACGCGATCTCCTTCGCGCTGTTCGGGCAGGTCCCCGGGGCGCGCAACGCGGTCAAGACGCTGCGCAGCGACCACGCGGCGCCAGAGCTGGGCCCCCAGGTGAGGCTGGAGGCGACCATCCGCGGCCGAGCCTTCCGGATCACCCGCTCGCCGACCTGGGAGCGCCCCAAGAAGCGCGGCACCGGCACCACGAACGAGCAGGCCTCGGTGATCGTCGAGGAGCGCACCGGCGGCGCCTGGGTCGGCCTCACCACCCGGCTGGACGAGGCGGGAGATCTGATCGGCAGGCTGCTCGGGATGAACGCGGCGCAGTTCTGCCAGGTGGCGATGCTCCCCCAGGGCGAGTTCGCCGCGTTCCTGCGAGCCGGCGCCGAGGAGCGCCGCAAGGTCCTGGAGAGGCTGTTCGCCACCGAGATCTTCACCCGGGTCGAGAAGTGGCTGGCCGAGCACCGGGCGGAGACCCGCCGGGCCGCCGACGAGCTACGCGCCGCGGCCGAGTCGACCGCCGACCGGATCGCCGAGACCGCCGGCGTAGAACGGCCCGGCGCCCTCCGGGTGCCCCCGCCCCGCGGCGGCGAGCCCGACTCGGACGTCCAACCCGGCACGTGTGAGCTGCTCGTGCCCTGGACCACCGAGCTCGCGGCGCAGCTCGCCGCCGGCGGAGCCAGTGCGCTGGCGCTGCGCGAGGAGTCGGCGACGACGCTGGCCCTGGCGCGGGCGGCCGCCGAGACCGGCCACGCTCTGGGCGAGCGGCAGCGCCGGCACGCCGACGCCCTCCGCCGTCGCGCCGCGCTGGACGAACGCGCTGCGGATCGCGCGCGACTGGCCGTACGGCTCGAGACCGCACAACGTGCCGACCGGGTCCTGCCGCTGCTCAAGAGCGCCGCCGAGCGTGCGAAGGCGGCCGAGACCACCCGGGGTGAGGCTGTGGCGGCGCGGGCGGCCACCGGCGAGCTGGTCCCCGGCGCCGCGCCCGACGACGTGCTGAGCAAGGCAGAGCGGGACCGCCGCGACGAGGCCGCCGCGCTGGAGCAGTTGCGCGGCGACGAGGTGCACCGGGCCCGGCTTGAGCAGGAGCGCGTCACCGAACAGGCCACGCTGGACCGGCTGAACACCGAGGAGGCCGAGCTGGCCAGGCGGGTCGCCGAGCTGCCCGGAGTGGTGGAGGAGCTGCGCACCGAGCTCGAGACCGTACGGATCCGGGTCGCCGCGCGCCCCGGCGCGGTCACGGCCGTCGAGGAGGCGGCACGGCGGCTGGAGGCGGCCCGCCGCCGCGACACGCTGATCGGCAGGCTCGCCGAGGCCGAGTCGGCGCACCGTGCCGCGGTCGACGCGGCGCAGGAGGCCAGGGAAAGGCTCCAGGAGTTGCGGCAGGCCAGACTGGACGGGATGGCCGCCGTGCTCGCGGGTGAGCTGGTCGACGGGCAGGCGTGCCGGGTCTGTGGTTCGCCCTCGCATCCCGCGCCTGCGGTGAACCCGGGCACGGTGCTGGTCGACGCCGACGAGAAACGGTCCGAGCAGGCCTACAACCGGGCGCAGACCGTCCGGGAGGAGACCGCCACCCGGGCCGGCGCGCTGGCGGCCGAGCTGCAGTCGGCACGGGAACAGGTCGGCGAGCGGCCCGCGGAGGCGCTGGCCACCGAGCTGACCGCGGCCGAGGCGGAGCTGGACACCATCGACGCGATCGCCGGCGGGGCGGCGCGGCTCGCGGCCGATCTGGCACGGGGCGAGGCCGGCTTGGCGCAGGCCCGCGACGGTCGCGAGGGTGTCGTGCGCGCGCGGGCCGAGTCCCGCGCCCGGATTGCCGAGCTGACCGCGGAGGCCGAACGGCTGCGGGTCCGGCTGGACGAGGCGCGCGGTGCCGACCCGTCCCTGCAGGCGCGGATCGGCCGGCTGGCAGGCGAGGCCACCCTGCTGCAAACCGCCATCGAGGCCCTGACCGCGGCCGAGACCGCGGCGGAGGAGCTGGTACGAGCCCGTACGGCCGCCGAGGACGCCGCCGCGGCCGAGGGGTTCGGCTCGGCGGCCGAGGCGGCGGACGCCGCGCTGCCCGCCGGAACCCGGGCGGAGCTCAGCGGGCGCGTCCGCACCATCGACGACGAAGAGGCCGCGGTCCGTGAGCTGCTCGCCGACCCGTCGCTGGAAGCCTCCGCCGCCGCCCCGGCTCCGGACCTCGCGGCGCTGGAGGAGACCCTGACCTCCGCCCAGGACCTGCACACCGCGATGACCGGCGCGTACGAGCGGTCCCGGCGGCGGTCCGCCCGGCTGGCCGAGCTTTCGGCGCTGCTCTTCGCCCAGGTGGCGGCCTGGCGGCCGGCGGCGGAGCGTCAGGCCGTCGCGTCCCGGCTCGCCGGACTCGCCACCGGCCAGTCGGCGATGAACCGGCTCAGCATGCGGTTGTCGGCCTATGTTCTGGCGGCCAGGCTCGAACAGGTCGTCGCCGCCGCCAACGAACGGCTCGCCCGGATGTCGGCGGGCCGCTACACCCTGGTGCACACCGTCGACAAAGCCGCCGGTGACCGGCGCGGTGGCAGCGGCGGTCTCGGCCTGCGGGTCATCGACGGCTGGACCGGCCGGCAGCGCGACCCGGTGACCCTCTCCGGCGGGGAGTCCTTCATCACCTCGCTCTCGCTGGCCCTCGGACTCGCCGACGTGGTCACCGCGGAGGCCGGTGGGGCCGAGATCGGGACGCTCTTCGTCGACGAGGGCTTCGGCACCCTGGACGAGGACACCCTCGACGAGGTCATGGACGTCCTGGACGGGCTGCGCGACGGGGGCCGGGCGGTCGGCATCGTCAGCCACGTCGCCGAACTCCGCACCCGCATTCCCGCTCAGCTCCGCGTGCACAAGGACCGCGCGGGCTCCCGGGTCGCCGTCACCGTGTGATGAGCGCGCCGCCAAGGCAAGCCGGTCCCAACCGGCACATGGAGGGCGTCGACGGCATCATCTGGGAGCACGGCCGGCGCAACTTCTCCTTGCGAGCCGACGGGCTGCTGTCCATCATCTGCCCGGTCGGCGACGGTACCCAGGTGGCGGGCGTGGGCATCTTCAAAGGAACCGCCACCAGGAGTTGGGGTCTTCCAGTCTGTCGTCACCGACAAAGAAGCAACAGTAGAGCTGGAGACCGTAGACCAAACACAGAAATCCCATCACCAGCCAATAGTCCACGAACATCTCTCAATTCTCGTGAATTGGGTTTTTTGCTACGTCACTGGCAATTAACTCGACAATGGACAATCTGGGCTTGATCGCCGCACCCGATGCCGACCTGCGGAATCGCCCCCGAAACCATTGTCACCTGGCACCGCCGATGAAGTCCGGTGCACTTTAGAACAGTCCCCGGTCGTCCATGAGTGAAGCGATCTCCGGGGGATTTCCCGCGGTCTTTCCCGATGGTCATACGGCCCATATGCGTGCTGAGCGCGGTGCGGCCCGAGGCCCGGTGGCCGAGACGAGACTTCGCCTGGAGATCACCTGCCGCACACCTGGACGTCGCGTCGGTAGGCCAGTTTCGGGGCCGTACCTTTCGGATACCGGATGGAGGCACAGCGATGATCGGTTGGCGAGTGGCCGCAGCCGCGGTCCTCGGCGCGGCGGTGCTCATGGCACCCGGCAGCGCGATGGCCGCCGCTCACGGCGCCGGGCACCACCAGGCCTTCGACCTCCAGGCGCATCGAGGCGGGTTGGGTCTGCGGGTCGAGAGCACCCTGGCGTCCTTCGGCCACGGACTCGAGGTCGGTGTCAGCACCCTGGAACTCGACGTTCAGATCACCGAGGACGGCAAGGCCGTCGTCACGCACGACCGCAAGGTGGATGCCAAGAAGTGCCAGGACACCGGACCGGTCGTGCCCGGCGACCCCGACTATCCGTACGTCGGCAAGTTCGTGAACACGCTGACGCTCAAGCAGGTCAAGACCCTGGACTGCGGGTCGAAGACGCTGCCCGACTTCCCGCAGCAGGTCGCCGATCCGGGAGCGCGGATGCCGCTGCTCAGCGAGGTGTTCGATCTGGTCAAGCGCTACCACGCCTGGGGCGTGAAGCTGAACGTCGAGACCAAGGTCGAGGCCGGCGCGCCTGCCGAGACCGCGCCCATGGAGCAGTTCGTCCAGGTGACGGCCGCCGAGGTCCGCAAGGCGCACATGATCCGCCAGGTGACCATTGAGAGCTTCGACTGGAGTTCGCTCATGCGGATGCGCCAGGTCGAGCCGAGGCTGCCCCTGGTGGCACTGACGAACTACGACTTCCTGCAGACCGGGCAGCCGGGGAAGTCGCCCTGGCTGGGCGGCATCGACATCGACGACTTCGGCGGTGACCCGCTCAAGGCGATCAAGTCGTTCGGGGCGTCGGCGTTCTCACCGGTGCACGGCTTCCCGCAGGACGGGAAGATCACCGACCCCGGCTACCGGCCATACGTCACGAAGGCGATGGTGGACGAGGCGCACGGCCTCGACATCAAGGTCATCCCCTGGACCGTCGACGACGCCCCCACGATGAACAAGCTCATCGATGACGGGGTCGACGGCATGATCACCGACTATCCGGACCGGCTGCGCGCGGTGCTGGCCGACCGCGGGTTCCGGCTACCGCGCCCATACCACCTGCACCACCAGAAGTAGGGCCGAGAGCACCGGTCTCTATCTCGAGCCCCGGTACCCGGGGCTCAGAGGTAGAGACCGGTGCCGTGCTCCGGGCGCACGTTGGCGATGGCGTGCAGGTCGCGCTCGCGCATGACGAGATAGTCCGTGCCCTGGATCTCGACCTCGTACTGCTCCTCGGGGTGGAACAGGACCCGGTCGCCCACCTTGACCGTGCGCACGTGGTGCCCGACCCCGCAGACCTCACCCCAGGCGAGGCGATTCTCCTGTTTCACCGTCGCCGGGATGACGATGCCACCGGAGCTCCGGCGTTCCTCCTGATCCCGCTCGACACGGATCATCACCCGGTCGTGCAGCATCTGCACTTCGAACTTCGCCTCGGACATTCTGTGATTTTACTGCTCAAAGGGCAGAGTCAGGGCCGGGAGCCTGGTGTAGACCCCCGGATAGCCCGGACGCGCGCACCCGTACGCCCACGAGGTGAGCCCGGCCAGCCGGTCACCGACGAGCAACGGGCCGCCGCTGTCCAGTAGGCAGGTGTCGGCCTGCGGGGAACCGGCGCAGACCATGTCCCCGGCGTCGAAGGCCGATCCGTAGGCCTGCGCGCAGCCGGCGTCGCTCACCAGGGGGACCGAGGCCGCCCGCAGCCGGGTGTTGAGCAGGTCGTTCTCGGAGGTCGTGCCCCAGCCGAGCACCACTCCCGAGGCGCCCGGCCGGTAGACGTCTCGTCCGGCGAGGCGGACGACGGGCCGGTCGAGGGCGCCGGACAGGGTCAGCACGGCCACGTCGTCGTGCTCGACGGTCTCGCCCTTGAAGGTCGTCTCGTGGAAGCCCGGATGCACCCAGACCTTCGTGACCTTGACCGTGGCGCCGTCGTGGTCGCGCAGATCGCTGCGCCCGAAGGTCACCGACAGGGCTCCGGGGGCGCGACGGAACAGTGTCACGCAGTGCGCCGCCGTGACGACCTTGTCGGGTGCGATCAGGGCACCGCCGCAGAACTGCCCGGACGGACGCAGGAACAGCAGCGGTGAGCCGACCGACGCCAGCCAGGGATACCTCTGGGCGCTGACCGGGGCTCCTCCGACCACCGCCGAGGCGGGCGCGGCGGAGGCGATCACTACTCCGGCGGCCACGGCGGCCAGGGGCATCAGGCGCATCGGGGGCACCTCCGTCGGGGGGAGGCCGCCCACGTTAACCGTGATCACCCGTATGCGACAGCGCCTCGTCCTGATCCGGACGCCGTTGCCGGGTACGGTCATCGGCCCGGCCGGGCGAGGTCCAGGGGTCAGCAGGCCCTATCCTTCGAAGTCGACCACTCCACCGGCTCACCACCGAGCTCACCGCCACCGGCGAAGGGAAGACCGTGATGTCCTCGGCACCGCGCATCGACGAGCTGACCGCGCAGCGCGACCGCGCTCTGCGTGACTACGAGGCCCTGGTCGAGCGTGGTCTGTCCCTCAACCTGACCAGGGGCAAGCCGTCGGCGCAGCAACTCGACCTCTCCAATGCTCTGCTGGGGTTGCCCGGCGGCCATACCGCCGCCGACGGGACCGACTGCCGCAACTACGGCGGCCTGGCGGGGCTTGCGGAGATGTCCGCGCTGTTCAGCGGCTTCCTGCAGGTGCCGGCCGCGCAGCTGGTGGCGGCGGGCAACTCCAGCCTGGCGTTGATGCACGACTCCATCGTGCACGCGCTGTTCAGCCGGCTGCCGGGCGCCGAGCGCCGCTGGGCGGACGAGCCGCGGATCGCGTTCCTGTGCCCGGTCCCCGGTTACGACCGGCACTTCGCCCTGTGCGAGCGGTTCGGGATCGAGATGATCCCCGTGCCGATGACCGCCGAGGGCCCCGACATGGACGTCGTGGAGCGGCTCGTGGCGCAGGACCCGGCCGTCAAGGGCATCTGGTGCGTGCCCAAGTACAGCAACCCGGACGGGGTCTGCTACAGCGACGAGACCGTGCGCAGGCTGGCCGCCATGACCACCGCCGCACCGGACTTCCGGATCTTCTGGGACAACGCCTACACGGTGCACCACCTCACCGACGCTCCAGTGGAGATCGCCGATCTGCCGGCCGCGTGCGCCGAGAGCGGCAACCCCGACCGGGTCCTCGTCTATGGCTCCACCTCGAAGATCACCTGGGCCGGTGCCGGGGTCGCCTTCTTCGGCTCGTCCCCGGCCAACGTGGCCTGGTTCATCGGCCACACCGGCAAGCGCACCATCGGGCCCGACAAGATCAACCAGCTTCGCCATGTGGCGTTGCTCCGCGACGAGGAGGGCGTCCGTGAGCACATGCGGCGCCACGCCGAGCTGATCCGGCCGAAGTTCGAGGTGGTCGACCGGATTCTTACCGAGGAGCTGGGCGGCACCGGGCTGGCGACCTGGTCCACGCCCGCGGGAGGCTACTTCATCTGCCTGGAGGTACCCGACGGGTGCGCCCGGGAGGTCGTGAGCCGGGCGGCGCGCGCGGGCATCGCCCTCACGCCCGCCGGGGCCACTCATCCCTACGGGAAGGACCCCCGGGACCGCACCATCCGCATCGCCCCCACCTACCCGGATCTCAAGGAGGTCGAGCTCGCGATCAGCGGCCTGGCCACCTGCGTCCGCCTGGTCGGGACCGAGAAGCTCCTCGAAAGCTGAGGCCCGTCAGTCGTAGGAGCGGCCCGCCCGCGACGACAGCCGCCCGGCGAGGTTGCGCGGAACGAGCTTGCCCAGCGCCACGAGGGTCTTGTACTGCGCTCCGGGCACGCTGACCAGCACTCCCTTGCGCAGGTCGCGGAGCGCGTCGGTGACCACCCGGTCGGCGTCCAGCCAGAGGAAGTCGGGGATGCTGCTGACGTCCATGCCGGCGCGCTCGTGGAACTCGGTGTGCACGAATCCGGGGCACATCGCCATGACCTGCACGGGCTTGCCGCCGAGGTCCTGAGACACTCCCTGGCTGAAGCTCACCACCCAGGCCTTGGACGCGCCGTAGGTGCCGCGCGAGAAGAACGCGGCCACCGAGGCCATGTTGATGATGCCGCCCCGGCCCCGCTCGATCATGCCCGGAAGGGCGGCGTAGGTGAGGCGGAGCACGGCCTCGCAGTGCACGCGCAGCATCCGCAACTCGTCCTCGAGCGGCACCTCGAGGAACCTGCCCTGGTTGCCGAAGCCCGCGTTGTTGACGAGCAGGTCGGTGCTCTTCACCCGGTTCTCGACGTCGGCCAGCCCCTCGTCGGTGGCCAGGTCGGCACGGAGCACCTCGACCTCGACCCGGTACTTCTCGCGCAGCCGGGCGGCGGCTTCGGTCAGGCGGGCCTCGTCGCGGGCGACCAGCACGAGGCCGAATCCGTCGGCGGCGAGACGGCGGGCGAACGCGGCACCGATTCCCGCGGTGGCACCGGTGATGAGAGCAGTCGGCATGATGGTCACCCTACTGATTGGGTCCGGCCGCCGCGTCGATCACTTCCCGGTCAGGATGGCCGCGTGGTCGGGGACACAGGTCTGCAGCTCCTTGGGCGCCCGTACGTATCCGGTGCCGGGCGGGCGCGGGGGCAGCTTGATCGAGGGGTGCTTCACCTTGTGGTACGGGACGGTGGAGAGCAGGTGAGCGATCATGTTGATGCGCGCACGCCGCTTGTCGTCGCTGTCCACGACGTACCAGGGGGCCTCCGGGATGTCGGTATGGACGAACATCTCGTCCTTGGCCCGTGAGTAGTCCTCCCAGTGGGTGATCGACTCCACGTCCATCGGCGACAGCTTCCAGCTTCGCAACGGATCCTCCAGCCGGGACCGGAAGCGCCGCTCCTGCGCCTCGTCACTCACCGAGAACCAGTATTTGCGCAGTTCGATGCCGTCCTCCACCAGAAGCCGCTCGAAGATCGGGCACTGGTGCAGGAAGCGCGTGTACTCCTCCTTGGTGCAGAAACCCATCACCCGCTCGACGCCCGCGCGGTTGTACCAGCTCCGGTCGAACAGCACGATCTCCCCGGCCGCGGGCAGCTGCTCGACGTACCGCTGGAAGTACCACTGTGTACGCTGGCGCTCGGTCGGTGCGGGCAGCGCCGCGACCCGGGTGGTGCGGGGGTTGAGGTACTCGGTGACCCGCTTGATCGTGCCGCCCTTCCCCGCCGCGTCACGTCCCTCGAAGATGACCACTAGCCGGGCGCCCTCCGCACGTACCCATTCCTGCAGCTTCACCAGTTCGCCCTGCAGCCGCAGTAGTTCCTTCTCGTAGCGCTTGCGTGGTAGCCGCTCATCCGTCGAACTCACCGGTTTCGCCTCCTGCGGAGATGGATCTCGTGGTCCTACCGTAATCGGGGCCGGCGAACCCGGGCCACGCGAGGGCCGAGCCCCTCCCGGCGCGCGGGAAGCCGCCGCCGCATTCAATGACTCGGCAAGTCACATATGGTCAGCACGGTATTTGATATCTTATCTCAGCCCGTCAGGATCATATATTTGACAATTATGTGCCCCTGGGTGAGCTTTCCGGTCTGTCTGGGAACACTATTGTTCGCAGGTAAGTCGGAATGCGCAGGTAAGTCGGAATGCTAGGAGTGCCGCTATGGAGCGGGCTATTCGGCATGGCATATGGTTCATCACGGTCGTCGTCATCATGCTGCTGACATTCGCCCGCGCCGTTCCCGCCCGTGCCGCGGCGCCGGCGGCGGACGACGGCGCGCGCGTCATGGGCGAGAGCATGGTGGCCCCCCGCACGCTCGACCTGACGGTCGGTTCACCTGCCATCGACGGTGTCCAGAAGGTGCGCCTCCTGCTGCCGCGTGGCTGGTCGAAGAGCGCGCACCGCACCTGGCCGGTGCTGTGGCTGCTGCACGGCGGAGCCGACGACTACACCGCCTGGACCAAGAACACCGACGTCGCGGACCTCGCCAGGGATTCCGGGGTCATCGTCGTCATGCCGAACGGCGGGCGGTGCGGCGACTACACGGACTGGTGGAACTACGGCAATGGCGGGTCGCCCCAGTGGGAGACATTCCATATGACGGATCTCCGGCAGATCCTCGAGCGTGGTTACCGAGCTGGAAAAGCGCGGGCGATAGCCGGAAACTCGATGGGCGGACTCGGCGCGATCGAATACGCGGCACGCTTTCCCGGTATGTTCCGGGCGGCCGCCGTGTTCAGCGGATACCTCGACACCCTGCACGGCCATGTGGCCGGAGACTCCTCGCCCGGCATCGGCCCCGCGATGGTCTGCCCCTTCACCGACTGGCGCCGGGTCTGGGGTGATCCGGACGCCCAGGCCGCGATCTGGCACGCGCACAACCCGTTCGACCTGGTCGCCCGGCTGCGGGGGGTCGAGCTCTACGTGGCGGCCGGCAACGGAACGGCGGGCCCGCTCGGCGGCGTTCCCTTCACCGACCCGGTGGAGCGACTCGCCGGTGAGGAGGCACACGACTTCGTGGGCTTGCTGGACGCCGAGCGCATCGCGGTGACCTCGCACTTCTACGTGGGCCAGCACTCCTGGCCGTACTGGCAGCGGGAACTGCACGCCGTCTTCCCCTTGCTGATGGACCGGCTGGGCTGACTCCCGGCCGCTCATGACATCGTGATCATGCGATTCCCACGATTACGACGTGGCGGGCAGAATCTCACGCCAGGCGTTCAGGCCCGCCTCGGACAGGATGGCGTCGAAGGCGAGGTCGGCGGCTCCCCGCAGGCTCCCGTCCTGCGGGAACTCCGACCGGACCAGCGGGGGCGGGTCGTCGCGCCGGAAACTCATCAGACCGCCGTGGTAGGCGCGGTCGACGGCCGGGCCGGCGACCTCGAGCATGGTGGCGGCCAGCCCCGCAAGCGTCACGATCCGCGGGTCGAGCGCGTTGACCAGCCCCGCGATGCCGCGGCCCAGACTTCGCGCCACCGTCTCGGCCGCCGCCCTCGCCTCCGGGTCGCCGCGGCGGGCCCGGTCCAGCACCTCACCCGCCGCCAGACGGGGGTCGGCCGGGGGAGGAGCGCCCAGCAGCCGGGCGAGGGCCCGCCCGTCGACCTCCTGGTCCCAGCAGCCGTACGCCCCGCAGGGACAGCGGCGCTCCGGGTCGCCGAAGGGCACATGACCGAACTCGCCGCCCGTTCCGGTGCCGCCGGAGACCGGGTGCCCCTGGTCGAGGAGCACCCCGCCGATCCCGACCTCGACGGTCAGGTACAGAGCGGTGCCGGCTCCCCGGGCCGCGCCCCGCCGTGCCTCGGTTACGCCCGCCAGGGTGGCGTCGTTGCCGACGACCACGGGGACGGGGCCGAGCGACAGCGCCCGGGCGACCTCGACGTCCCGCCAGCCCATGCTTCCCGCCTGGACGACCCGGCCCTCGCTCACGGTGCCCGCGACCGAGACGCCCAACGCCGCGAGCCTCGGCCCGAGCTCCTCACGGGCCTCGGTGATCGCGTGAGAGACGCGGGCGAGCACCTCGGCCGGGTGGCGTCCGGGGGGGTGCCGCTCCTCGGCCATCATCCGGAGCCCGCCGCCCACCTCGGCCACGGCCAGCCGCCACCTCTCGTACGAGATGTCGACCGTCAGCGCCAGCGGGCCGGCCGGGTGCGGCCCCACCGCCCGGGTGGGCCTGCCCCGGCCGCCGCCGGGCGCCGCGTCGCCCTCCTCGACCAGCGACAGCGCCCGCAGCCTGGCCATGATCTCGGTCGCCGATCCGCGGCTGAGCCCGAGCTCACGGGCGAGGCCGGCCCGGGTGGTGGCGGACCGCAGATGAACGTGGCGCAGCACGTCCAGCACGCCGCGCAGCCGGAGGGCCTGAGCCCGGTCACCGGGGTATTGTCCACCCGCCATGTACCAATTATGCTCGTGGTGCGAGCAAAAGAAGGGAATCATAGTGACATTTCTCGGGCTGGTCGCCGGCGCGCTCACCGCCGGTTGCTGGTTTCCCCAGCTCATGAGGTCATGGCGGACCCGCTCCACCGGTGATCTCTCCTGGGTCTACATCGCCGCCCTCGGCGCGGGCATCCTGCTCTGGCTGCTGTACGGCGTGATCCTGGGTGACATAGCCATCATCGCGACCAACGGCGTCACCCTGCTCGCCCTGCTGACCCTCGCCGGCATCAAGGCCAGGTTCGATGCGCGTCCGGCCTGACCGGATCGAGGCGGTCCTGTTCGACATGGACGGGACGCTCGTCGACTCCGACGCCGCCGTCGAGCGCGCCTGGCTCGCCTGGGCGCGGTGGTTCGGCGTCGCCGGCGCGAAGGTCCTCGCTCTCGCCCACGGCAGCCCGTCCGAGCGCACGGTGCGCCGGGTGGCCCCGTGGCTCGACGACCACCAGGTGACCGCGGCGGCCCAGCACCAGCTCGACCTGCAGTACACCGATCTCCACGACGTGGGCGCGGCTCCCGGGGCCCATGACGCGCTGGCGGTGCTGGCCGCCCGGCGGCTGCCCTGGGGGGTCGTGACCAGCGCCGACCGCCGGCTCGCGGGGCTACGGCTCGCCGCGGCCGGCATCGAGCCGCCGCTCCTGGTGACGGTCGAGGACACCGCGCGGGGCAAGCCGCATCCCGACGGCTATCTCAAGGCCGCTGCCGCTCTAGGAGCCGATCCGGTCGGCTGCCTGGTCGTGGAGGACTCCGAGCCGGGGATCGCGGCCGGCCGGGCCGCCGGCATGCCGGTCGCCGCGCTGCGCGGGCTTCCGGCCGACCTTCCGATCGCCGACCTCCGCGCGCTGGCCGGCTGGCTCGACGGCGCCCGCTAGTAGAGGCTAGACGCCCGCTTTTCGGGCGCACGCCCCCGCCGGGGCCGTGTTTCAGTGCCCGCAGCCGGGGTCGCCGGCGTGCTCGTGCGGCTCCTCCTCCGCGGCGACGTGCCGCGGCCCGTGCGGATCCTCGCAGTGGAATGTTCCGGTGTCCCCGGTCTGCGCGTGATCGACCTCGAGAGTGCTGTGGCTGATGCCGTACGAGCTGTACAGCACCGCCTGCAGGTCCCGGCGTACGGCGTGGCAGTCGCCGCCGGGCTCCACCAGCACGTGGGCCGACATCGCCGCATACCCGGAGGTGACCTCCCAGACGTGCAGGTCATGGACCTCCACCACGCAGGGGCGCTGGGCCAGCCGGGTACCGACCTCGACGGGATCCATGCCGGAGGGTGCCGCCTCCATGAGCACCCGGCCCGCCGAACGGATCAGCCCGTACCCGGCCTTGAGCATGAGCGCAGCGATGATCAGCGAGGCGATGGCGTCAGCCCGGGCGAACCCGGTGAGCCAGATGATCAAGCCGGCGATCGCGGTCGCGGCGAAGGCGTACAGGTCGTTGAGAACGTGCTGGAACGCGCCCTCGATGTTGAGGCTGGTACGGTCCGCACGGCCGATCAGCCGGGTGGCGACCAGATTGATCACGATGCCGGCCAGGGCCGTGCCGAGCACGGGGAGGCCGGCCACCTCGGGCGGTGAGATCAGGCGGTGGATCGCCTCGTACACGAAGTAAGCGGCCAGCAGGATCAGCGTCAGCCCGTTGAGCTGGGCGGACAGGATCTCCGACCGCTTCAGCCCGAAGGTGTAGCCGCCCTCTGGGGGCCGGGCCGCGAGCCGCATCGCGACCAGCGCCAGCGCGATCGAGAACGCGTCGGTGAGCATGTGGGCCGCGTCGGAGAGCAGGGCCAGTGAGCCGGAGAGCAGGCCCACGACGACCTCGGCCGCCATGAACGCCAGCAGCAGCGCCAGCGCACCGGCCAGATACCGGCGATCGGCCTCGGCCGACACCCCGTGCCCGTGCCCGTGTCCGGCGCCCATCAGGCGTCTCCGTCGTGCACGATGTGGTCGAGCGCCATGTCGAGCAGCATCCGCACATGCGAGTCGTCCAGCCGGTAGTAGGCCATCCGGCCCGACCGGCGCACGCGTACGACTCGATGGGCCCGCAGCAGCCGAAGGGCGTGGGAGGCAGCGGACTCGCTGTGCCCCGTGGCGGCGGCGAGGTCGCACACGCACATCTCGCCACCCTTGAGCAGCGCCGTGATCATCCGCAGCCGGCCTGGATCGGCGAGCAGCCCGAACACCTTGGTCAGTTCATCGATCGTCTCGGCGCCGGGCATGGCGGCCGACACGGCGCTCACCCGCTCAGGGTCCACCACCCGGATGGCCCAGCCGCCGGCGGCCGTCTGCTCGTATGAATGGACGCTCACACGTAGAGTATATGCGCTCACGTCGGGGCCGCCTGAGCGGGAGGGCGGGAGCTAGGCGGGGGGGCGGGGATCCTCTTCGGCGTCGAAGTCGCCGTTCCAGGCCCAGGCCAGCGCCCTGGGCAGCCCCCACCGGCCGAGCTCGCTGAGCCGGCCGTGCTCGTCGATCGCGCCGGTCGCCTCCCAGAGCTCCAGCAGATAGGTGAAGCCCTCTTCGATGACCTCGACGTCGTCCGGGTCGGCCTTGCCCTCGATCTCGGGGCACTCGTCGGCGTACTCGACCAGGTCGGCAGGCTCGGCGGGTGCGCCGACCCCCGCCCGCACCAGCCCGATCACGGCTCCGGCCCAGTCCCCGTGCTGCAGGGCCATGATCGTGGACTGCCGCTGGACGGACATCGGAATCTCACCGAAGCCCGCGATCAGCGAGCCGCTGGCAGCGATCCATAGTTCGCGGTCGTCGGCGGGCGGCTTCGCGGACCAGCCGGCTCCACCCGGGATGTAGCTGTACGGCGGGCGCCTGGCGGCGATCCCGGCCCGGATCCGCTCGGCGGCGTCGTGCAGCTCGTCGTGCGGCGGAGCGGCCCGTACGAGCTCGGGAAGCGCCTCCCGCAGAAGCTCGACCGCCCCGCCCTCGGCCTCTTCCCACTCGGCCAGGAACTCGTCCTCGTCCAGGTCGAAGAGGTCATCGAGCTCGGCGAAGTCAGCGTCGTCGAGATCCGCGGCCGTGCCGTCGTCGCCTTTTCGCGGCACGAAAGGCCGCACGTTGCTGTCGTGGCGGTCATCGTCCTCTGCCATAGGACCACGTTAGCGACCTTGGGCGTTCCGTTCCGACCATTCCCTGAGGTCGCGCCGTTCGATCGCGGCCGCCATCAGGTCGGGGAACACGTCGGGGGTGCAGGCGAAGGCGGGCACCCCCAGCGCGGCCAGCGCCGCGGCGTTGTCGTGGTCGTAGGCGGGCGCGCCCTCGTCCGACAGGGCCAGCAGCACCACGACCTGGATCCCGGCGCTCGTCATCGCGGCCACCCGCTTGAGCATCTCGTTGCGGACCCCGCCCTCGTAGAGGTCGCTGATCAATATGAAGATCGAATCGGTCGGGCGGGTGATGACGCCCTGGCAGTACGCGATCGCGCGGTTGATGTCGGTGCCGCCGCCCAGCTGGGTGCCGAACAGCACCTCCACCGGGTCGTGCAGCTGGTCGGTCAGGTCGACGACGGAGGTGTCGAACACCACCAGTGACGTGCGCAGCGACCTCATCGAGGCCAATACCGCGCCGAACACGCTGGCGTACACCACGGAGGCCGCCATCGAGCCGCTCTGGTCGATGCAGAGCACTACGTCACGCTTGACCGCCTGCTGCCGCCGGCCGTATCCGATCAGCCGCTCGGGCACCACGGTCCGCTGCTCGGGCAGATAGTGCCGCAGGTTGGCGTGGATGGTGCGATTCCAGTCGACGTCGCCGGGGCGTCTGGGCCGCAGCACCCGCGCCGACCGGTCCAGCGCCCCCGTGATCGCCGATCGGGTCCGCTGAGCGAGCCGCTTCTCCAGCTGTTGGACCACCCCGCGGACCACCGACCGCGCCGACTCCTTGGCCCGCTCGGGCATGACCTGGTTGAGGGACAGCAGCGTGCCGACGAGATGCACATCCGGCTCGACCGCCTCCAGCATCTCCGGCTCCAGCAGCATCCGGGTCAGATCGAGCCGCTCCAGCGCGTCCTTCTGCATGACCTGCACGACCGTCGACGGGAAGCAGGCCCGGATGTCGCCCAGCCAGCGGGCCACCTTCGGCGCCGAGGCTCCCAGGCCGGCGCTCCGCCGGCCGCCCGCGCCCCGGCCCTCACCAGCGCGGCCCGATGCGTACAGCGCCTCCAGCGCTCCATCCATCGTGGCGTCGGCACCCTCGAGGGTGACCCCGGTCCCCTCGGCTGCCTCGCCGCCCAGCACCAGCCGCCACCGCTTCAACCGCTCGTCGGTCATCTTGGCCTCTTTCGTTCCTGCGCGGCCCGCCCCTTCGTGATCATCGCGGATCACGTAGGAGGGTGGTCCAGCCGAGGATCCCGGCGACGGTGCGTACGGCGGGAGCGGCGCGTTCGCCGTCCAGATCGTCGCCGGCCACGTCGCCGGCCACGTCGGCCGCAGCGCGCGGGGTGGCGTCCAGCCGCCGCACGCGCTCGCCGATCGAGCGCCGCTCGGGTGCGGCGTACTCGGAAAAGGTGCGGCGCAGCAGCGGCAGCACGTCGGTGAACGATCGCTCCGGCAGCCCCGAGATCCACTCGTCGATCAGGCGGAGCAGCGCGTCGTCGTGGACGAGCACCAGCCCGCCGCCGGCCAGGAAACCCTCGATCCACGCCGCCGCCCGGGCGGGCGTCGCACCGACCGACACCGCCCTGGCCATCCGGTCCGCGACGTCGTCGAGTCGTCCGGCGTCGCGCAGCAGCCGGGTCAGCCGCCCCTCGAGCAGCCCGTGCAGCCCGGACCGGTCGATCAGGCTGGTCAGGGTGTCGTGCCATCGGGTCATGTGACCGGTCCGGGCCGTCGCGGTGGCGCCGCCGGTGACGGCCTCGGGGTTGCCGGTGTCCAGCAGGGCGAGGGCGCCGTTGACCTCGTCGGTGTGCTTGAGCAGCAGCCGGGCGGCGTCGTCGTCCAGCCCGCCCGCGGCGGGGGAGAGGCCGACGCACACGCGCACGACCAGCCCGTCCACGACGGCCCCCAGCGACCGCGTATCGGTGCCCCGCACGTCGCCGTAGCGCAGAGCCCGCACCAGTGCCGGCAGCGCCGCCATCAAGTGGACAACGTCGGTGTCCGCAGCGGCCCGGTCGGCGAGCGCCCGCATGACCTGCGGCAATGCCTGGCCCAGGTCCGCCAGCAGGCAGCGCTCGGCCAGCCCGGTCAGCCGCGGTAGCGCGCCCTCGTCCGGTACGGTCCCCGCGTCCGCGCCGCCGGCCAGCCGGTCGGCGAGCGCGACCGCCTTGGCGCCGGCGGCGCCCTGCACGGTCGTGCCCCAGGCGCCGGCCTCGATCAGCTCCACGTCGAACTCGGGTTTCCAGAGCAGGCTCCAGCTCTCGCGGAACGTGCCCTTGGCGCGGCCGGTGTCCTGTTGCGGCGTGCCCCAGTCGACGCCGAGCAGGCACAGCCGGTGCAGCAGCCTGCTGCGCTCCAGGTCGGTCGGTTTGCGCAGGTCGAGGTCGTGCATGGTGCCGCGGGCGTCCGGCCTGAATTTCAGCCGCCGCTGCTGGGCCTGCAGGTCCCGCTGCAGCGGCACCATCGGTGTGCTGTCCGGTACGGCCCCGAGCCGCTCGCCGACCACCATCCGGTGCTGGATCAGCTCGAGGGGGAGTTCCGCGCCCTCGCACAGCACCGACCGGGTGGCCTCGGTGACCTCCTCCAGCCCGGCCAGCGGACGGCCGCGCAGCGCCGCCAGCGCCTCCGCCAGCCGTACGGCCTCGATGACGTGCGCCGACGAGACCGGCAGGTCCTCGGCGCGCAGCACCCGGGCCGCCTCCGTCAGCCAGCGCTCGATGGGCCGGTCCGGGGCCGAGAACAGATGGTGGTACCAGCCCGGGGAGCGCACGCCCGCGCCGTAACCCGACCAGCTGGCCAGCCGGCCGTGCGTCCACGGGACCCAGGTGAGGTCGACCTTGACCTTGGGCAGCCCCCGCAGGATCTGGTCGTCCTTGCCGGCGCCGGTGGCCGAGGAGCGTGACGTGCTGAGCGCGGCCTCGATCGCCGGGACATGCCAGGCGCCGCAGACGACGGCCACCCGCTCGAACCCCTCCTTGAGGGCCCGGCGGAGCGTCCTGCGCATGTACGCCTCTCGGTGTTCCTCCCGCCGGGTGTAGTCCGCCGGCATCGGCGGGGCGTGCTCGCGCAGGGTCCGCATGGCCTCCGCGATGGCCTCGAACGGGGACGGCCCGGTGCCGCGGTGCTCGACCACGTCGTCCCACCAGCGCTCGGCGTCGTCGTATCCCGCCGCCTCCGCGAGCCACCCGAGGGGGTCCATCCGCACCAGCTCGGCCGGGGCGGGCGTCTCCTGGGCGCCCTGCGATCCGGGCTCCGGCTCCGGCTCTGGCTCGGGTCTGTCACCGAGCGGATCGGCGACCGGGTCCGGGATCGGGTCGGCCAGCTGGTGGGCGGCGGGCAGGTCGCAGAATCGCACGGGCACGTCCGCGGTCATGGCGTAGCGGACGGCGTTCCACTCCGGGGAGAACTCCGCGAAGGGCCAGAAGGCGGCCCGCCGCCCGGAGCCGCCGGCGGGCCGGACGTCGCCGTCCGCATCGGCCGGCTCGGGGGCCGCACCCGGGGGTTTGCCCCCGGGCACGTACGCCAGCAGCGCGACCGGGGGCACCATGCCGGGGTCGGCGGCCAACCCGACGATCGCGTCGGCCTCCGGCGGCCCCTCGATCAGCACGATGTCCGGCTTGTACTCCTCCAGTGCCCGGCCGAGCGTCCGGGCCGAGCCCGGCCCATGGTGCCGGATCCCGTAGGTGCGTACCTGGCCGGTCAAGACACCTCCCGGCAGGCCCGGTAGAAGTCACGCCACTCGGGACGCTCGCGGACGACGGTCTCGAGGTATTCCTGCCAGACGACCCGGTCGGACACCGGGTCCTGGACCACGGCGCCGACGATGCCACCGGCCACGTCGGCGGCCCGCAGCATGCCGTCGCCGAAGTGCGTGGCCAGTACCCGGCCGCTGGTGATGACCGAGATGGCCTCAGCGGTGCTCAGGGTGCCGCTTGGCGACTTGAGCTTGGTCCGGCCGTCGTCGGTGCGGCCCGACCGCAGCTCACGGAAGACGGTGACGACCCGGCGGATCTCCTCCAGTCCGTCCAGCGGGCCGGGCAGTTCCAGGGACGCGCCGAGCTGGTCTACCCGGCGGGCGACGATGTCGACCTCGTCGTCGGCCGAGGCCGGCAGCGGCAGCACGACCGTGTTGAACCGGCGGCGCAGCGCGCTGGACAGCTCGTTCACGCCTCGGTCACGGTCGTTGGCCGTGGCGATGACGGTGAAGCCCTTACGGGCCTGGACCTCGGTGTTCAGCTCGGGGACCGGCAGCGTCTTCTCGGACAGGATGGTGATGAGCGCGTCCTGCACGTCGGATGGCATCCGGGTGAGCTCCTCGATGCGGGCCACCGCACCGGTGCGCATGGCCCGCATCATCGGGCTCGGCACCAGCGCCTGCTCCGAGGGCCCGTCGGCGAGCAGCCTGGCGTAGTTCCAGCCGTACCGGATCGCCTCCTCGGAAGTGCCCGCGGTGCCCTGGACCAGCAGGGTCGAATCGCCGCTCACCGCGGCCGCCAGATGCTCCGACACCCAGGTCTTGGCGGTGCCGGGCACTCCCAGCAGCAGCAGTGACCGGTCGGTGGCGAGCGTCGCGACGGCGACCTCGATCAGGCGGCGCGGCCCGACGTACTTCGGGGTGATGGCGCTGCCGTCCGGCAGGTCACCGCCGAGCAGGTAGGTGGTGACCGCCCACGGGGACAACCGCCAGCCGGGCGGCCGGGCGCGGTCGTCGTGCTCGGCCAGCCGGGCCAGCTCACCGGCGTACTGCTGCTCGGCGTGCGGGCGCAGCACCTCTTCCTGCGGCGAGGTCATGGCAGCTCCTTCGGTTCGCGCTGGGTTCATGCCGGTTCGTCCGGATTCATTCGAGTCGGTCGGGGGATCACGCAGCGTGCGGTGTCGGCTGGTCACGACGGCGGGCGTGGCACGAGCTCCCGCACCATGTCGTGGCGGAAACGCAGGGTCTCGGTCAGCTCGGTGAGCGGCCAGCAGCCGGGATTCAGGCTGCTGAGCTCGTCCAGCCGGGGCGCGATGTCGGGCGTGAGCCGTTCGTCGGCGAGACGGCACAGCTGAGCCAGGAAGCGGGCCGAATCGCCGTGCGGGCCGCTGGCGCCGGCCGCCGGACCGGCCGGGGCGCCGCGCCGCAACTCCTCGGCCAGGATGCCGAGCACCGTGCCGGCCAGCGTCCCGGTCCAGGGTGCGGGGATGCGGTCCAGCACCCTCAGCAGATCCACCTTGCCGTCGACCCAGCGGATGAGGTCCGTGGCGGCCGAGTCCCGCTCGGGCTCGGGAAGCACGCCGAGCAGGTCGGCCAGCGCCTCGACCTCCTCCAGCACCACTCCGCCCTTGAGCAGGGCCTGGGCCCAGCGGGCGTCGCGCTGCCGTACGGCGGCGCGGGCCCAGCCGAGGTGCACGTCAGGCGCGAAATCGTCGGCGATGGGCAGGCACACGACCTCCATCGGGCTCGCCGGGCCGTGCGGGCCGAACAGGGTGGTCCACGTGGTCAGCGGGGTGCGCGCGATGATCTCCCGCAGCCACGCGGCACGGGTGCCGACCGGCGCGCCCGAGCGGCTGTCGGGGACGAAGGAGCCGGCCGGGTGGAACGGCACGCCGTCGCGCCGCATCCCCTCGTCGTGGCCCTGCGGGGGCTCGACGATCACCCAGGTCTGGGTGCGCAGCCGCACGGTCCGGCGCTCGGGCCGCAGACAGGTCCGGGCCCGCTCCGCCATCCGCTCGCCGTACGCGGAGCCGGGCAGCCGGGCCAGCAGATCGGCGGCGACGGCCCGCACGTCCTTGGCGCGGTCGTCGAGGGCCTGCTCCAGGAACTCCTCGTCGGAGCCGGACAGCCCGGTCTCGAAGGTGGCCAGGAAGGCCACCCGGTCGGCGGCCGGCTCCTTGGCCCAGGTCTCCCGCAGAGCGGTCCGGGCCCGTTCCGGATCCTCGGCGCGCAGCCCGCTCAGCCGGGTGACCCGCTGCCCCCGGGTACCGGTCTCCCAGACATCGGGCCCCCGGGTCCCGTCGCCGTCGGCGGGCGGCTCCACCCTCCCGGTGCCGGGCTCCGGGGTGATCGCCACCTCGGTGGTCAGGTATGCCCAGTCGGGGTTCTGCAGGGCCAGCCAGAGCCCGCGACGCCCGGCCGCGGCGGCGATGCGCGGCCGCAGCGTCCGATCGCCACGGCCCTTCTCGAGCAGGTCGGGCAGCAGCCGCGCGGGCACCCGGTAACCGCTGCGGGCCGCGGCGTCGAGCCACTCCGGCAGCATCCGGATCTGCTGCCCGCTCAGGATCTGCCGCAACCGGCGCGCGGCCTCGGGACCCACCGCGGGCAGGGTCTCGGCGGGTGCGGGCGCGATCGGCTCGGCCCGCAGCGCGCGGAACCCGGCCCGCCGTGCGGCCGTCAGCACCGCCGCCTGGTCGAGCAGCCTGCCCGCCGGATCGCCGGACCCGTCGGACACCGGAGCCGGTGCCTCGGGCAGCGTGGGCGCCTGCCGCCGCTGGGTGCCGAGCAGTGCCGCGGTGACGTGCTCCGTCCAGGTGCTCACAGGACGAGGACCCCTTCTTCTTCGTGCCAGGCCGACAGCGCCCGCAGCCCCCGGGGAGACCACTCGCCGGCGACGGTCAGTGGGCCGCCGCCGGAAACGGCCAGCAGCCGCCACGGGTCCGTCGCGTCGAGGGGCAGGGCGTCCCCGTGCGCGTCGACGAGCCGGTGGTCGCGCGACAGCCGTACGCTCTCGAGCACGGCCGGCCAGCGGTCCAGCCACGGATCCAGGGCGAGCGCCTGGGCGTACTCCCGCAGGAACGCGCCGACCGTGCTGCCGGGCGGTGCCGCCGGGCCGGGCGCGCCGTGCCGGGTGACGATCAGGGCGCGCAGTGGCTGGGCGCCCGGGTAGAAGACGAGGTCGGCGTCCACGGCGGTGCCAGCCACAAGCGAGGAGTCCAGCGGCCGGCCCGGCGCGGCGAACGACAGCACGAGCGCCGGCGTGCGGGTCCGCAGGCCGCGCAGCCAGACCCGGCGGGTGATGAGCCGGTCCTGCTCGGAGTCGCGGATCCCGGCGACATACCACCGGTCGCGGGTCGCCGGGCCGCTCAGCACCTCTTCCTGGGTCATCGTGAAGCCGACCCGGGCCCGTACGGTCTGCCGGAGCGGCTCGGGCAGGTCGGCCTGCCGCCGGTATGCCCGGGTGAGCAGCCGCAGCAGCGCGTACTCCTCCAGCAGCCGCTCCGGCCAGCCGGCCCCGCCGCCACGGTGGCGGGGAATCGTGGCCAGTGACTTGATCTGGCCCGCCAGTGCCCCGGCCTGCGCGTCGACCAGCCGGCGCGCGGCGTCGTCCCACAGTGAGTACGGTGCCTGCTCCGCCTGGGCGAGACCATGGGCGACCTGGTCGCACAACCACCGGTCGAGTTCGTCGATGCCGTCCTCGACCCGGCGTTCCCGCCGCTCGGCCGTCTTCGGATCCTTGGCCCGGACGGCGCCCGCGCCCGTCTCGCGACGTTCCTGGACCTGCTGCGCCTTGTCCTGCCGCTGGGCCAGCCACTCGCGCACCCAGCCGGGCCGGGCACCGGCCGCGACCACGCCGTCGCTCCACAGCAGCAACAGGCCCAGCGCGTGCTTGCAGGGGAACTTGCGGCTCGGGCACGAGCAGCGGAACGCCGGCTCGGACAGATCCACGCCGGTCCGGTAGAGGCTGGAACCACTGCCCTGGCACTCGCCCCAGACCGCCTGCTCGTCGCAGCCCGCACCACCCCACGTGGCGGGTTGCGCCACTTTGGCCGCCACCTTGCCCGATGACGCGTCGGGTGCCAGCCCCAGCACCTGCTCTCGACCCCAACGTTCGCTCACACCAGCGAAACTATCGGTCCCCGCGGACATTTCCGGTGCGCTTCCCGGCTAGCGTCTGGGCACGCTGACTCATCCGCCCGGACTCCCGTGCGGGCCGGTGACCGGCTGCTGGCCGGGATCCGCGGGCTCGACCTGACCGTCACCGCGATACAGGCCAAGTTCAAGTTCGGAGGCAACAAGAAGGCACCGGTGCGGGAACGGGTCGCCGGCCGGCTGAAGAACGGCTCGGCCGCCGACGAGCGGGCCAGGAGCCATCTCCTCCGCCGCTCCGGCCCATGACCCGGACCCGGCAGGCGGTGGTCAGCGACCTGGCAGGTGGGGCAGAACGGACGTGGCGGGGGCGAGGAGCCTGCCGCCGGCCAGCAGCGCCACCAATGCCACGAGGCCGAACAGGAACACCCAGGTGAGGCCGGGCACCCCGGTGAGATGGGCCAGCTGGTCGGCGTCCGAGCCGGCCGCCATCCGCCGGGACCGCAGCCGCTGCAGCTCGATGACCGGGCGGGCACCGGCGAACAGCAGGAACCAGGCGCCGAGATAGGCGAACCCGGCCTGGACCTCCGCGTTGCCCAGCCAGGACACCGCGAAGATGATCGCTCCCGTGCCGACCACGGACAGCACGCCGTAGGCGTTGCGGATCATGATGAGCATCGCGCCCAGGAGCGCCAGGGACGCCCACAGCATCAACGTGATCCGCCCCAGGCTGAGCAGGCCGGCGAAGCAGAGGCCGAGCAGCGGGGGAGTGATGTATCCCGCCATCGCCGTGAACACCATGCCGGGCCCGTGTGGTTTTCCCCTCGAGACCGTGACCCCGGAGGTGTCGGAGTGCAGCCGTACCCCGTCCAGCTTGCGTCCGGTGACCAGCGCCACCAGCGCGTGACCGCCCTCGTGCGCGATGGTCACCACATTGCGGGCGACCCGCCAGGTCGGGCTGTGAGCGACCGCGAGGAGCGCGATAAGACCGACCAGGATCACCAGCCACCACGGCGGATCGGGTTGGGTACCGGTCACTCGGTCCCAGAGCTGGCTTATGTTCGCTGTATCCACGTCCGCCCTCAGGGGTAGTTCTCGTCGGGGTTTCGCCCCAAAGAGTAGGACGTCGGAGCACCTCTGTACGTTCGGACCTTTACGTTCGGACCCGGAGTCGCCCGGCCGGGTCTACGTGGCCACCGGTTCGGTCGGTGCTGGTTCGGTCGGTGCTGGTTCGATCGGTGCTGGTTCGGTCGGCACTGGTTCAGTCGGCACTGGTTCAGTTGCTGCCGGTCCGGCCGGTTCACCGGGCGTGGCCGCGGCCGCCGCGACCGGGGCGCGCGGCAGGCCGGTCCTGATCTGGGCCAGGGCCCGTGCCAGCCGCGGCCGCATCCAGCGTTGCAGCGGGCGCTCGACCCAGCGGTGCGCGAGCCACGCGGTGGACACCGCCAGCGCGATGGTGACGCCCAGCACGGACCAGCGACCCAACCTCGGCCCCAGCGCGGTGATCACCGGTCGGGAGACGGTCTCGTGCACGAGATAGAGCGGATAGGTCAGGCCGCCCAGCGCCGTCAGCCCCTTCCAGCGGCGCAGCCAGGCCATCCGCCCCAGGCACACCAGTGTCATCAGCGCGAACATCGCCGTGATGACGGCGGGCACCACGTACCGGTCGAGTCCGGGCCAGGTGACGAAGGGGCTGACCCGGTGCGTCGAGGAGTAGGTCCCCAGCGCCCAGCAGGCCCCGATCAGCAGCCACATCACCAGGTTGGGACCGTACCGGTGGACGAGGAAGAACGCCATGCCAGCGATGAAGTACGGGGCGTACGCGGGGATGAGGAGTACCTGCAGGAGCCGGTCGCCCGCCTCCTGCGCGAAGGTGCCCGCGAGCAGCCAGGCCGCCATGAAGATGACGCAGGCCCGGTAACTCACGCCCCGCCAGACCAGCAGGGCGACCAGGGCGTAGAAGTGCAGCTCGACCCAGAGCGTCCAGTAGGCGGACTCCGACTCGGGTGCGCCGATGCCGTCCTGCAGCATGGTGAGGTTGGGCAGGAACCGCGTCAGCGGGCCCTCCTTGCTCACCGGATATCCCGAGGCGAGCCCGCTGCCGAGATAGATCAGGAGCGCCAGGGCGACGCTGAACCAGTACGCGGGGAAGAGCCGCACGAAGCGTGAGCTCGCGAACTCGCCCGGCGTGCGGTGCCAAGCGCTCATCACAATGACGAAGCCGCTGATGATGAAGAAGAACTGAACGCCGAGATAGCCGAACGAGGTGAACGGCGCCAGCTCCGGGAAGACCTTGCGAGCGTCTCCCCACGGTGAGTAGTAGCGCACCCCGGTGAAGTGGTGCAGCATCACCGCGACCGCCGCCAGGAACCGCAGCAGGTCCAGTTCGCTCAGCCGGCCGCCCCGCTCACCTCGCCGTGGCGAGGTGAGCGAGCGGTCAGGAGATCCGGACCGGACCACGGAACACCTGGCGGGTATGCCAGTCGACGTTGCGGCGGTCGGGTGGCGGGAATCCACCCTGGCGCCTGTCCGCCGTCCGCCCGTTCAGCTCGAACACCTGGCCGCGGGCGGTGTCCGTCGCGCCGAAGAAGTGCTGCGAGACGGTGATGACCCCGCGCGAGGTGAGACCGAGGGGGCCCTTGTCCAGCAGCCGGTGGTGCAGCGAGCACAGGCTTGCGGATCACGTTCTCCGCCTCGAGTCCGCCGCCGCATCCGGGCGACGCGCTCCAGCCATTCCATGAGAGCAGGATAGGGCAGCTATGCCAGCATCTGTCCGAGAACGACAAAAATGCGCTGAGCGCAACCGTCCCCGGTGCGTCGCTGTGCCGCCCGGTAAACCCGGAATGACGGCATATTACAAGAATGGAGCTTATCGACCACCGGGGTGCGGTGAAGGTAATGGTTGACACAAGTCAGTGGACTGGATCAGGGCGGGTTTCTAGCCTCGGGGCCGGCGGTCAATGGTCCAGAGGAGTTCCCCCGTGTTGGAAGAGGTTTCCGCGAAGTCCGAAATGGACCAGCGATATCCTGAACTTGTTCGCATGGCGTATTTGGTGCTGCCCGGCGACAGGCCACGCAAATACCGGCTGGCGCTGGCCCGGCGGATCGTCGATGAGAGTCTGCCGCAACGAGCCGCACGCAATCCGGGCAAGGCCTATGTGCAGGTGCGCACGCGGGTGCTGGCCAGGTCGATGCGGCCGCGATGGCGGCTCCGGATCGGCCTGGGGCGGTGGCTGAGCGCGCTCCCGGTGGCACTTCCGGAGGATGCGCAGACCGATCCGCTGGTCGAGCTGCCGCCCGAGGTGCGGGCGGCGTACGTGCTGCGGACCGTGGAGGAGATGCCCTACTACGTCGCGCACGATCAGCTCGTCGCGCTGGGCGTGAGGGACGCCCGGGCGGCGCTGAACGAGGCGGCGGAGGTCGGGGAGCCGGCCGGGCCGATCGCCGGGCTCTCCGTCGTCCGCGGGCCGGGGCGGCGTCCCCTGCTGCCGGTGGCGGTCGCGTCGGTGCTCACGGTGGTCCTGATCGGGGGCATCGTGGTGACCGAGAACCGGCACAGGGACGCCCTGCGCAGGGCCGCCGGCGAAGAGGTCGCCATGGTCGGCCCGAAGGCCTGGACGCATGCGGCACACACCCTGGCCGTGTGGCCCGCCCGTGGTGATCTCGTCTCCAACAGGACCTTCATCGCCGCGGCACTGACGGCGTGGCTGCGCGCCACGGCGCTCAAGACCCACGACGGCGCGGCCGGCGGCCCACCGCGCGGGCGGGCACAGTTGCTGTACGCGGGCCGGGTGGATGGAACGCCGGTGGCGTTGCTGTCCGACGGCGGCCGGGTCGCCCGCTACGTCCAGGCCTCCGGGAGCCCGACCACCGAGCTGTTCCCCGCGCCGCGAGGCGGGACGACTCCGCTGGTGCTGTCCGACAGGCGCTATCTGCTGCCGCCGTGGGTCTTGGCGGCGCGGGCGTCCGTGCCGGGCCGGTCCTCGCGGCCGGTGACGTTCGAGGACGGGGTGGCCGCCGTGTCCTCCGCAGACACCGCCGGCTCCGCCGAGTGCGCGGGCGGACCGGTGCTCGCCTTGCGGGAACCGGACGGCGAGCACACCGTGGCGGACCTGAACGGGCTGGCACTGGCCGAGGTCCGGCTGCCGGCCCGTCCACCTGCCTGCGCGCTGCCCGCGCCCGACCAGGCTGTGGCCGACGCGGCGGTGACGGAGTTCTGGACGGGGAAACTGCCCGGAGGCGTGCACGGCCGCTGGCTGTGCTCCCGCTACACCTACCTCGACGGCCGGACGGTCTCGCACGCGACGCTGTTCGAGAACGGCGGGGATCGCCATGCGACCGGCGACTGCGGTGATGTTCGCGGCGGCGAGGTGAGCGGCCTGTGGTGGCACCCCGGGCACGGTCACTGGTACTACGTCGCGGCCGCCAGCGAGGGCTTCAAGCCACAGGTGGCCGGGAAGTTCCAGGACACCGGCCGTGAGCACGGCCTGCTCGTGGCCGTCGGGCCGAAGGGCTCCCGGCGGCCGCAGGAGCCGGTGACGCTGACCGTCCGGCCCCGCTGATCGTGCGGGGTCGGTCAGGGCTCCCTTACTGGGATCGGGCACACTGGGCCGAACGAGGTTCAGTCGAGAGGGGTGTCCATGGGCAAGGGACCGCTGGCCGGAGTGCGTGTGATCGAGCTGGCCGGGATCGGACCGGGTCCGTTCGCCGCCATGTTGCTGGCCGACCTGGGCGCCGAGGTCATCCGGGTGGACCGCGCGTCCGCCGTGAAGCCGGTGCACGGTGCCGGCACGGAGTTCACCAATCGCGGTAAGCGCTCGATCGGCGTGGACCTCAAGAGCGAGCAGGGCAAGGAGGTCGTGCTCCGCCTGGTCGAGCAGGCCGACGTGCTCATCGAGGGCTTCCGGCCCGGCGTCACCGAGCGCCTGGGCCTGGGCCCCGAGCAGTGCCTCGAACGCAATCCCAAGCTGGTCTACGGCAGGATGACCGGCTGGGGCCAGGAGGGCCCGCTGGCGCAGAGCGCCGGCCACGACATCGGCTACATCGCGATCACCGGAGTGCTGCACGCCATCGGGCGGGCGGGCGGTCCGCCGCAGGTGCCGATGAACCTGCTCGGCGACTTCGCCGGCGGCAGCATGTACCTGGTGGTCGGCGTCCTGGCCGCGCTGCTCGAGGCCAAGACCAGCCGCCGCGGCCAGGTCGTCGACGCCGCGATCGTGGACGGCACCGCCCATCTGTCCACCTTCATCCACGGCTTCCTCGCCGGTGGGCTGTGGCGGGACGAGCGAGGGGTGAACATGCTCGACACCGGCGCCCCCTGGTACGACGTGTACGAGACGGCAGACGGCAAGCACATGGCGGTCGGCGCGATCGAACCTCAGTTCTACGCCGAGTTCCTCCGGCTCCTCGGCCTGGAAGGGGTGCAGGGCCTGCCCTCCCAGCACGACCGGGCCGGCTGGCCGGAGCTGCGCGAGCGCTTCGCGGCGGCGTTCAAGGCGAAGACCCGCGACGAATGGGCCGCCGTCTTTCTGCCCGGCGACGCCTGCGTGGCACCGGTCCTGTCGCTCGAGGAGGCTGCCCAGCACCCGTACAACACCGAGCGCGGGGTCTTCGTCGAGCAGGGCGGCCACGCGCAGCCCGTCCCGGCGCCGAGGTTCTCCCGGAGCACCCCCCAGATGGGCGGAGCCCCGGCCCTGCCGGGGGAGCACACCCAGGAGGTGCTCACCGATCTGGGCTTCGGTGACATCGAGGAGTTGCTCGCCGCGGGCGTCATCGCCCAGGCGTAGGGCGGGGAAGCGATGCTCGAGCTGAGCGAGAACGAGCGGGCGATCGTCGAGGTGGTCGCCACGTTCGTCGACGAGCGGGTACGGCCGGTGGTGCGCGACCTCGAACACGCCGGCACCTACCCCGAAGAGCTCATCGAGCAGATGAAGCGACTCGGCGTCTACGGACTGCTGGTGCCGGAGGCGTACGGCGGCTCGGAGGTGTCGGTGCCGTGTTTCGCCGCGGTCACCGAGCAGCTGGCGCGCGGCTGGATGAGCCTGGCCGGTGCGATGGGCGGGCACAGCGTGGTGGCCTTCCTGCTCCGCGAGTTCGGCACCGAGGAGCAGAAGGCCGCCTACCTGCCGGGCCTGGCGACCGGTGAGCTGCGCGCGACCATGGCGCTGACCGAGCCGGCCGGCGGCTCGGACCTGCAGGCCATCCGCACGCTGGCCCGCCTCGACGGAGAGCACTACGTCATCGACGGGGTGAAGACCTGGATCTCCAACGCGCGGCGGGCCGGCCTGATCGCCCTGCTGTGCAAGACCGACCCCGCCGCCGACCCGCCGCACCGGGGGATGAGCATCCTGCTGGTCGACGGCGGCTACACCGTCTCGCGGGACCTTCCCAAGCTCGGTTACAAGGGGGTCGAGTCGTGCGAGGTCGTCTTCGACGGCGTACGGGTGCCGCGTACCGCGGTCCTGGGCGGCGCGGAAGGCGCCGGATTCGCTCAGATGATGCGCGGCCTGGAGGTGGGCCGCATCCAGGTGGCGTCGCGGGCGCTGGGGGTGGGGCAGGCGGCCTTCGACGACGCGTTCGCCTACGCGCAGCAGCGGGAGACGTTCGGAAAGCCCATCTGGCGTCATCAGTCGATCGGCAACTATCTGGCGGACATGGCCACGTCGCTGCGGGCGGCGCGGTTGCTCACACTGGACGCGGCGGAGCGGATGCAGACCGGTGTGCGGGCCGACCTGGAGGCGGGGATGGCCAAGCTGTTCGCCTCCGAGACCGCCATGACCGTCGCCCTGAACGCGCTGCGCATCCACGGCGGCTACGGCTACTCCACCGAGTTCGACGTCGAGCGGTACTTCCGCGACGCCCCGCTGATGATCGTCGGTGAGGGCACCAACGAGATCCAGCGCGACGTCATCGTCCGCCAGCTCATCGCCCGCGATGGCCGCTGACCGCTGACCGCTGACCGCTGACCGCGAAGGGTTTCTCATGCTGCAGGGACTGCGGATCCTGGAGATCTCGAGCTTCGTCGCCGCGCCGCTGTGCGGGATGACGCTCGCGCAGCTCGGCGCCGAGGTGATCCGGGTCGATCCGCTCGGTGGCGCCCCCGACGTCCGCCGCTGGCCGCTGGCCGGCGGCGGCACGAGCATCTACTGGGCCGGGCTCAACAAGGGCAAGCGCTCCATCGCCCTCGACCTGCGCGCCCCGGCGGGACGTGAGCTGGTCGTGCGGCTCGCCGCCGAGACCGGCATCGTGGTCACCAACGCCCGCTTCCCCTCCTACGAGGATCTGGTCCCGGCCCGCCCGGACCTCATCCACCTGCGGATCGAGGGCCACCACGACGGGCGGCCCGCCGTCGACTACACCGTCAACGCCGAGACGGGTTTCCCGCTCGCGACCGGGCCGGGCGAGCACACCGGGCCGGTCAACAACGTGGTGCCCGCCTGGGACCTGGCCTGCGGTCTGTACGCGGCGGTCGGGATCCTCGCGGCCGAGCGTCATCGGAGCCGTACAGGGGAGGGGCGGGCGATCCGGCTGCCGCTCGCCGACGTCGCCCTGGCCACCGCCGGAAACCTCGGATATCTCGGCGAGGCCGCCGTCAACGGGGTGAACCGGCCGCGGATCGGCAACCATCTGTACGGCGGATTCGCCCGCGACTTCGCGACCTCCGACGACCGGCGCGTCATGATCGTGACGCTGACCCCGCGGCACTTCGCCGACCTGGGCAGGCTCACCGGTCTCACCGAGGTCTTCGCCGAGCTGGCCCGGCTCCTGGGCGCCGACTTCGATCAGGACACCGATCGCTACCGCCATCGGGAGACCATCGCCTCGCTGCTGGAACCCTGGTTCGCCGGTCGCCGCTACCAGGAGGTGGCCGAGGGACTGGACGGCACGTCCCTGCTCTGGTCGCCCTACCGCACCTTCACCGAGCTGGTGGCGGACACGGCCGGCAACCCGCTGCTCACCGTCCTGGACCAGCCCGGCATCGGGCCGCTTCCGGTGCCGGGGTCGCCGCTGGACGCCGGAGGCGACCGGGGCGCGGCGCCGGCCTCGGTGCCCGGCACCGACACCGACGAGGTGCTGGCCGAGCTGCTCGGCCTGGGCCCGGCGGAACTCGCGGCACTGCGCGCCGGCGGCATCCTCCCGCACCCATGATCGAGTGAGTGACCGGCGGATCTTCGGGCCGCGCGGGGTGCTCACCATGATCACGAGCCCGCGCTGAGGCCGTACGCCTCGTTGTGACCTGGGTTACAACTGCCCATCGCGATTGCTCTGTGCGCTCACAAGCGAAAGAGAGATGGCGGCTTTAACGTATCCGTCACATGGTTGAAGCCGACGGTTCTGGCGGTCCGGCGGCTTTCTGGAAACAGTGCTTCCAGGCATTTTGGCGAGCCATTTTCGGCCCCCCGGATGAAGTGCGTGTAAGCGGGTCCGTCTGTCCGGAGCGCTCCTTGCGCCTGCCGTTTCTCCTGTCCGCAAAAGGAGCGTACATGCGATTTCGTCGCCTGAGGTCATGGGGTGTCGTCGCTGCAGCACTGCTGAGCACCCTGACCTTCATCACGGTCGTTTCAGGGACCGCTCACGCCGAGATCCCCCCCTCCGGATCGAACGACTGGACTTGTAAGCCGTCGTTCATCCACCCCAGGCCCGTGGTGCTCGTCCACGGCACCTTCGAGAACATGGCCTTCAACTGGCAGAAGCTCTCGCCCGAGCTGAAGAAGCAGGGCTACTGCGTCTTCGCGCTCAACTACGGCGGTACCTTCGACGCCCCCATCCAGGGCACCGGCGACATCCCGACGTCAGCCGGCCAGCTGTCCACCTTCGTGGACAAGGTGCTCGCCGCGACCAAGGTGTCGAAGGTCGACATGGTCGGGCATTCCCAGGGCGGCATGATGCCGCGCTACTACATGAAGTTCCTGGGCGGCGCGACCAAGGTCAACCAGGTCATCGGGATCTCACCCTCCAACCACGGCACCGACCTCAGCGGCCTGGTGACCCTCGGAAATCTGCTCGGGCTTACCGGGCCGATCGCCAAGATCTGCGGGCCGGCCTGTGAACAGCAGGTCGTCGGCTCCGCCTTCATCACCAACCTCAACGCCGGTGGCGACACCGTCCCCGGCCCCAAGTACATAGTGCTGGCCACCAAGACGGACGAGGTGGTCACCCCCTACACCACGCAGTTCCTGAGCGGCTCCAACGCGCAGAACTTCATCCTCCAGGACAAGTGCTCGGGCGACAACAACGCCCACGTCGGCATCATCTTCGACCCCGTGATGATCAAGTTCGTGGAGAACACGCTCGGCTTCTGGGGCCCGAAGGGGCCGATCAACTGCTCCAACCCGCTGGGCTGACGAAGGCTCGCTGACAGGTCTCACTGAGGGCCTCACTGAAGGCCCACTGAAGGCCCACTGGCGGCCCGCGGTCTCCGGACCGCGGGCCGTTGGCTCGTCTTCGGGGGCCGGCAGGATGCGCCGCCCGCCTCGCGGCCGGGGAGCGAGTGGTGCGTACAGTTCCCCCGAGGCGAACTGAAGGAGCCGAGCGTGACGGAGATGGCGGTCACCGCGCCGATGCACGGAACGGTCGAGAGCGTCGAGGTCGGCGAGGGGGACACCGTTGCCAAGGGCGGCCCGCTGGTGCTGCTCGAGTCGATGAAGATGCAGCACGTCATCGAGGCGCCGGCCGACGGGATCGTACGGCGTCTCGCGGTGCGGCCGGGCGACATCGTCGCCGAGGGTGACCAGGTGGCCGTCCTGGAGGAGGCCGCCGAGCAGACCGAGCCGGCCGCGGCCGCGGCCGGGCCGGATCTGGAGCGGGTGCGGCCCGATCTTGAAGACGTGTTGCGGCGCCACGCGATCGGCTTGGACGCGGCGCGTCCCGAGGCCGTACGGCGGCGCCACGAACGAGGCGGCCGCACCGCCCGGGAGAACATCGAGGACCTCTGCGACCCGGGGACCTTCACCGAGTACGGCGCCCTGGTCATCGCCGCCCAGCGCCGCCGCCGGCCGGTCGAGGAGCTGATCGAGCGCACTCCCGCGGACGGACTGGTCGCCGGGGTCGGGGACATCGGCGGCCGTCCGGCGGTGGTCCTGTCCTACGACTACATGGTGCTGGCCGGAACCCAGGGCGTGATGAACCACGCCAAGAAGGACCGGATGTTCGAGCTGGCCGCCCGGCGCCGGATCCCGGTCGTGCTCTTCGCCGAGGGTGGTGGAGGCCGCCCGGGGGACACCGACACGCCGATGATCTCCGGGCTGGACACCATGGCGTTCCATCTGTTCGCCCGGCTGAGCGGGCAGGTGCCGCTGATCGGTATCGCCGCCGGGCGCTGCTTCGCCGGCAACGCCGCGCTGCTCGGCTGCTGCGACGTCATCATCGCCACCGAGGACGCCAACATCGGGATGGGAGGCCCGGCGATGATCGAAGGCGGCGGGCTGGGAGTGTTCGTCCCCGAGGAGATCGGGCCACTGCCGGTGCAGGTCCGCAACGGTGTGGTGGATCTGCCGGTGAAGGACGAGGCCGAGGCCGTACGGCTCGCGCGCCGTTACCTGTCGTACTTCCAGGGGCCGGTGGGGGAGGAGTGGGCGGCCGGGGACCAGCGGGTGCTCAGGCACCTGATCCCCGAGGACCGCAGGCGGGTGTACGACGTCCGGGCCGTCATCGAGGCGCTCGCCGACGCCGGCTCCGTGCTGGAACTGCGTGGCGGCTTCGGTGCCGGGATCATCACGGCGCTGGCCCGGATCGAGGGCCGCGCGGTCGGGCTGGTCGCCAACGATCCCGGCCATCTCGGCGGTGCCATTGACGCGGACGCCGCCGACAAGGCGGCCCGGTTCCTGCAGCTCTGTAATGGCCATGGCCTCCCGGTGGTGTCCCTCTGCGACACTCCGGGATTCATGGTCGGCCCGGCCGCCGAGGAGACCGCGACCGTGCGGCACTTCAGCCGGTTGTTCGTCATCGGGGCCCGGCTGCGGGTGCCGATCTGCATGGTGATCCTGCGTAAGGCGTACGGGCTCGGCGCGCAGGCGATGGCCGGCGGCAGCCTCAAGGTCCCCGTGTTCACCGTCGCGTGGCCGACCGGAGAGGTCGGCGGGATGGGCCTGGAGGGCGCGGTCCGGCTCGGCTACCGCAAGGAGCTCGAAGCCGCGGACGACCCCGAGGCGCTGTTCGAGGAGCTGGTCGCGGCCGCCTACGAGCAGGGCAAGGCCCTCAACGCCGCCACCATCTTCGAGCTCGACGACGTCATCGACCCCGCCGACACCCGGCGCTGGATCACCAGCGCGCTCAAGCAGGCCCCGGGGCTCGCCGATCGCCCGGGATTCATCGACACCTGGTGAGCCAGGCCGAACCGAATTACGTTCGGAACCTAGCGGAAGCCCGGCGCGCGAGTCATGATTCATTTGCGCGGCGGTTCCGGTGAGGGGTGATGGCAATGGGCGCTCGTCGGCCTCGGGTCGCGATCCTGGGTGCGGGCTTCGGCGGGCTGTGCATGGCCATCAGGCTGAAGGCCGCCGGCCTCACCTCCTTCACCGTCTACGAGAAGGGCCAGGACGTCGGCGGCACCTGGCGGGACAACACCTATCCCGGCCTGGCCTGTGACGTGCCGTCCTACCTCTACTCCTACTCCTTCGCGCCCTACACCGGCTGGACGCGCCGCTATCCCGAGCAGCCGGAGATCCTGGCCTATCTTCGCCGGTGCGCGGAGCGGTTCGGCCTGGAACCGCATCTGCGGTTCGGTACAGAGATCGCCGAAGCGGTCTTCGACGAGGAGTCCGGGCTGTGGCGGCTGCGCACCGGTACCGGCGAGCAGATCGAGGCCGAGATCGTGGTGTCCGCTCTCGGGCAGCTCAACCGGCCCCATCTCCCGGACCTTCCCGGCGCCGCGGACTTCGCTGGCACCTGGTTCCACTCCGCCCGGTGGAACCACGACCACGATCTGACCGGCCGCAGTGTGGCCGTCATCGGCAACGGCGCCAGCGCCGTGCAGTTCGTGCCCCGCATCGCCCGGCGCGCCGGGCGGCTGTCGGTCTTCCAGCGCTCGGCGACCTGGGTGTTCCCCAAAACCGACTTTCCGTACCCGCGAGGGGCGCGCCGGGCCCTGCGGCTGCGCGCCGTCACCCGCGCCTACCGGCAGTCGCTCTACTGGCGGCAGGAGATGCTGTTCTTCCTCCTGCTCGGCGGGCGGTTCGGCAGGATGGGGGAGCACCGGGCGGCCGAGCACCTGCGCGAACAGGTCGCCGACGAGGTCCTGCGCACCACGCTCACCCCGGATTACCCCATCGGCTGCAAGCGCATCGTGATCTCCAGCGACTTCTATCCGGCCCTCACCCGGGACAACGTCGAGGTGGTGACCGAGCCGATCAGCCGCATCGTGCCGGACGGGATCGTCACCGCGGACGGAACCCACCGGCCCGCCGACACGATCGTCTACGGGACGGGTTTCCGGGCCACCGAGTTCCTCGCTCCGCTGGACGTGACCGGTCGGGGCGGCCGCCGGTTGGCCGACACCTGGCGGGACGGGGCGTACGCCTATCTGGGCATGACCGTTCCCGGCTTCCCCAACTTCTTCCTGCTGTACGGCCCCAACACCAACCTCGGCCATAACTCGATCATCCTCATGCTCGAGTGGCAGACCAGGTACGTCCTGCAGTGCGTCCAGGCACTCGTCGGCCGCGACCTGGCCTGGCTCGACGTCCGGGAGGACGTGACGCGGCGTTATGAGGCCGGGATCCGGGCCGGGCTGCGCCGCACGGTCTGGGAGGCCGGCTGCACGAGCTGGTACAAGACCTCCTCCGGAAAGGTCACCAACAACTGGCCGCTCACCACGGTGCGGTACCGGCGGGAGGTCCGCCGGCCCAAATTCGAGCACTACCATCTCGCGATCCGGCCGCAGGGGGTGCCGGCGACTCCCTGACCGGCGGGGAACCTCGAGCTATGAGTCCGCCGTCTATTAGAAGAATCCCCGGTTCGGTGGGGATCAGTACCGGTACGGTGATCGGCGCGCCGTGCCGCCCGGTGCTGCTTCTGGAGGTCTCTTCCGTGTACAACCCGCCCCCCGCGCCACCGCCCGGCCCGCCACCCCCACCCGGCGGCTACCCGCCACCCGGTGGTGGCTATCCGCCGGGTGGTGGTTACCCGCCGGGTGGTGGTTACCCGCCGCCGGGCGGTAACTACCCGCCGCCGGGTGGTTATCCGCCGGGCGGTACGCCTCCGGGCGGCTGGTATCCGCCGCCTGGAGGGCCTCCGGCAGGGCCGCCTCCGGCCGGGCCGGGCCGGCGTCCCCGGCGCAGGGGCCTGTTCGCGCTGCTAGCGTTCCTGGTGGCCGGCGCCGTCGCCGCGGCCGTGGTGTTCTTCGTGGTCAACAAGGGCGGCGGGGGCTGCGGAAGCTCGGGCGTCACGCTCAACGTGGTCTCCTCGCCGGAGAAGTACGGCCTGATGCAGCGGTTCGCCAAGGACTACGGTGGGCGCACCGTCGGCGGCAGATGCGTGGAGGTCGCGGTACAGAACAAGTCCTCCGGTGAGGCGATGGTCGCGCTGGCCCGCGGCTGGAACGCCCAGGCCGACGGCGGCTCGCAGCCCGACGTGTGGTCACCGGCCAGCTCCACCTGGGTGGGGTTGCTGCGTCAGCGGGTCTCTCAGAACGGGCAGAGCGGCCTGGTGCCCAACGACGCCCCCGGCATCGCCGTCGCGCCGCTGGTGATCGCCATGCCCCGGCCGATGGCGCAGGCGCTCGGCTGGCCGGGCACGGCCCTCGGCTGGGACGACCTCCTCAAGCTCTCCCGGAACCCCAGGGGCTGGGGCGCCTACGGTCACCCTGAGTGGGGCCCCTTCCGGCTCGGCAAGACCAACCCGAACTTCTCCACCTCCGGGCTGAACGCGACCGTCGGCACCTACTTCGCCGCCACCCAGAAGTCCGACGACCTCACCGCCCAGGACATCGACCGCGCCGACGTCCAGTCGTACGTCCGTGGCGTGGAGAGCTCGATCGTCCACTACGGCGACACGACGCTCACCTTCCTGCAGGGCCTGCAGCGGGCCGACGACGCCGGGCAGGGGATGAAGTACGTCTCGGCCGTCGCGGTGGAGGAGATGTCGGTCTGGTACTACAACCAGGGCAACCCGACCGGGGATCCGGCGACCGCCGGAAAGCACGCCAAGCCCCGGACCCCGCTCGTGGCCATCTACCCCAAGGAGGGGACGCTGGTCTCGGACCACCCCTTCATGACCATGGGCACGAGCGACAAGAAGGACATCGCCGCTGACTTCCTCACCTACCTGCGCAGCGACAAGGTCCAGCGGCGGTTCGGCCAGGATGCCTTCCGTACCTACGACAACAAGCCCTCCTCGCTCATCAGCCAGGCCAACGGGCTGCTGCCGGACCAACCCAAGAAGATGATCGCCCCGCCCGCCCCCGCGGTGCTCGACAGGGTGCTGCGCAGCTGGGAGTCGCTCCGCAAGCGGTCCAACGTCCTGATGGTGGTGGACGTCTCCGGCTCCATGGCCGAGGGCGTGCCAGGCACCGGCAAGAACAAGATGGAGCTGGCCAAGGCGTCGCTGAACAAGGCGATGGACGGGTTCATCGACGTGGACCGGGTGGGACTGTGGGAGTTCGCCACGAAGCTGAACGGCAACACCGACTACCAGGAGCTCGTGCCGGTCGGGCCGATGAGCGCCCCCGGCAGGCGGGCCCTGCTGAAGGGCAAGGTCAACGGACTGAAGCCGCGCACCGACACCGGCCTGTACGACACGACTCTGGCCGCCTACAACCAGGTCAAGGACCACCTGCAGCCCGGCGCGATCAACTCTGTGGTCGTCATGACCGACGGCCAGAACGACGACCCGGGCGGGATCTCGCTGAACGGGCTGCTGTCCAAGCTGGACGGGGAGAGCGGGGTGCGGGTCTTCACCGTCGCCTACGGCAAGGGCGCCGACCAGGGGGTGCTCAAGAAGATCTCCGAGACGACCAACGCCGCGGCCTACACCGCCAGTGATCCGACGAGCCTCGACAAGGTGCTGGCGGCGGTCACCTCGAACTTCTGACGATCGTGGCGGGTGCGGGGGGCTACCCGGTGAGTACGGCGATGATCCGGGTGCCGGCGGGAAAGGCCCCCCGGCCGGCCAGGGCGTAGATGCCGTACATCATCTTGGCCGTGTAGACCCGGTCCAGGGTGATGCCGTGGCGGGCGGTGAAGTCGTCGGCGAACGCGGCCAGTTCCGGGGTCGTGCGGGCGTAGCCGCCGAAGTGGAAGTCCTGCTCGATGCTCCAGTTCGCCGAGCCGGAGCCATAGGCCTCCCGTTGCAGGCGCTCGACGTCGGCGTCGAGGAAGGACGCGCCCCGCAGCACGGCGAACCCCAGCGCGCGCGGTCCCGGCGGGAGCCCGGCGGCGATCCCGGCGAGCGTTCCGCCGGTGCCGCAGGGGCAGCAGACGACGTCGTACGGCTCGTCGATCTCGCCGGGGAGCTCGGCGCAGCCCAGCACCGCCGCCGCGTTGCTGCCGCCCTCGGGCAGCAGGTAGAAGTCGCCCCAGCGTTCCCGCAGGGCGTCGAGGACGGCCGGTTCGGTCTTGGCCCGATAGGCGGTGCGGTCCAGATACGTCAGCCGCATGCCGAACTCCGCCGCGCGGGCCAGCGAGGGATTAAGCGGCAGCCGCTCCTCGCCCCGGACCACCCCGATCGTGGTGAGACCCAGATGGTGCCCGGCCGCGGCCGTCGCCCGCAGGTGACCCGAGTAGGCGCCGCCGAAGGTGAGCAGCGTGCGCTGCCCCGTCGCGAGGGCCGCGGCCAGGTTGTGCTGGAGCTTGCGCCACTTGTTGCCCGGCAGCTCCGGATGGATCAGGTCGTCGCGTTTCACCATCAGGCTCAGCCCGTGCCGGGTCAGCCGGTCGTCGGCGAGCCGTACGAGCGGGGACGGCAGCCGCAGCTCCGCCAGTACCCGCTCCGGCCAGATCGATCCCATGATCTCAGCGTTGCACAGGGCGCTTACGTCCGAGCGGCAGCAGGCCCGCGTCGAGCAGGGCACGGCTGATCGGACCGCCCAGCAGAGCCGCTCGCTCGCGGACTCCGCGGCCCGCCGGGCCGGCCCGGCCGCCTCCGCCACCCCGGGCGCGGAGATCGACTCACCGAGCCCGCGCCGCAGGGCCTGGTCGGCCGCGCTGAGCCGGGCCGCCAGCAGCGGGCGTGGTGAGATCCGGTACGTCGGGCATGGCCGCCCGTCCCAGGAAGGCCGGCCGGAGGCGTTGCGCCCGTCCCGGTCCGGCGGCTAGCGTTCCCAAGCAAGCATTCGCTCGGCTTGAAGTGGAGGGTGTATGCGCCGCGGGATCTACCTGCTCGAAGAGGTCGAGTTCCACCCCATGAACTCGCGCAAGCCCCTGGAGTACCTCACCTGGCTGACCCGCTACAAGCGGGAGGACGATCAGATGCCCGCGGACGCGCCTGAGCTCACCAACGGCCTTTCGGTCCGGTCCCGCGAGATCAATCTGGTCGGTGCCTTCTACGCGGTCGGCATCACCGGGCACCCCCAGTTCAAGGTGGTGACCCTGTGGGACTGCCACGGCGGCTGGGAGGGTGGCTGGCGGCAGATGATGGACATCTACGACGGGGTCAAGGAGCGGCTCTTCCTCTCCGACATCGACGACCTGCGGCACACCGCGTACTCCAGGCCGCTCGGCGCCGCGCCGGGCGCTCCGGCGCTCGCCGACGTGCTGGCCGAGGGCTATGCCGCGCCGTTCTTCGTCTTCGAGAGCGCGACCGTCCGCCCGGGGGCCGCCCTCGACTATCTCGCGGCCGTCCAGGAGGAGCGGGCCCCGATGCTGGCCGAGCACGGGCAGCGGCTGGTCGGGTCGTATGAGGTGCAGTTCTGCGACACCGAGGTCGTTACGCTCTGGGGCACCTCGCTGAAGGCCCACCTGGGCCTGCAGCGGTCCCGGGACGCGGCGCTCGGCCTGGACGACGAGATCGAGGCCGACCACCGGCTGGTGTCCTGGCGCAAGCGCGCCCGCGACTTCCTCGACGGCGGCTGGCGGGAGAATCTGCTCGCCCCCTTCCCCGGCTCCAAGCTCGCCCCGAAGGACTAGCGCCCGAGGCCGCCGGTCAGGTACCGGCGCTCAGGTGCCGGCGAGGGCGGTGACGATGGGCGTGAAGGCCTCCAGGTCGTGCTCGTTGTGGAGCACGTAGTTGGTGATGCCGTGCTCGGCCCGCCAGTGGCGCAGCTTGCCGCAGATCTCGTCCTGCGAGCCGACCAGCACCTGAGGGGTGTCGGCCTGCGCGGATGGGTTGGCCGCGCTCCAGGCCTCGACGTCCTTGCCCAGCCCGACCTGGAGGATCGAGGTGCCCAGCTCGATCTGGCCGAACCGGTCGCCCGCCGCCTCCCGGACGATGTCGATCTTCTTGCGGAAGGCGTCGGGGCCGCTGTCGGCGGTGTCGGGGCCCGAGCCGTCGGCCTTCACCCGCATGGTCAGGTTGATGACGTCGGCCTCACGGGCGGCCAGTCCCAGCATCTTGGGGCCGCCGCCGCCGAGCATCAGCCGCGGCCCGGGCAGCTGCACCGGGCGCGGGTCCTGCTCCAGATGCCGCAGGGTGTAGTGCGCGCCCTCGAAGGAGAAGGGGCCGCCCGCCCACAGGCCCTTCATAACCGTGATCGCCTCGGCCAGCCGGGCGATCCGTACACCCGGCGGGTCGAGCGTGAGCCCGGCGCGGTGGTAGTCCTGCGCCATCCACCCGGTGCCCAGGCCGAGTTCCAGCCTGCCGCCCGAGAGGACGTCGATGGTGGCGGCCTCCTTGGCGAGGATCGCGGGATGCCGGAAGTCGTTGGCGAAGACCAGTGTGCCCACCGTGAGCCGGGTGGTCGCGCAGGCCGCCGCGGTCATGGCCGCCACCGGGGCGAACCTCGGACCGACCAGATGGTCGGGGACCAGCAGGGCATCGAACCCGGTGTCCTCCAGCAGCCTGGCCTTCTCGGCCCAGGCCTTTCCGGAGTCGGCCATCCGGAGTACGGCGGAGAAACGGAACGGTCGGGTCATAAGGTCTCCTCACCAAGCGCTTGCTCGTCAATGTAGGTGACGTTATCGTCGCGGGGAAGACACCCCTTGATCGAGGATGGCGGCGGTCATGGTTCTCCCCGTAGTGCACGCCCCCGTACGTGAGGTGACCGACGACGAGGTCGCCTGCTTCCGGGAGAACGGCTGGGCCACCATGCCCGGGCTGGTCGATCCGGGTTTCGTCGCCGACCTGCGGGAGCGGGCGCTCGTCCGGCTCCGCGACCGGCAGGGACGCTTCCGCAACAGCTTCGTCGACCAGGCGTTCGGCCAGGACCGTGACATCGCCGCGCACGACGAGGCCTTCGCGGCGCTCTCGCTGTCCCCGGAACTGGGGCGCAATGTCGTCCGGTTGCTGGTCGGCGTCGACCAGGTGCGGCTCCAGGTCACCAACCTGCTCATCAAGGACCCGGCCGGCTCCCACGCGGAGGGTGACGGCCACGGGGCCACGGTCTTCCACCAGGACTTCCCCTGGATGCCGATGGACCGCTCCGCGATGCTGACCGTCTGGCTGGCCCTCGACGACGTGCCCGCCGACATGGGGTCGCTGCGGTTCTACAGCCGCTCGCACCTGCACGGGACGCTCGGCCGCAGCTTCGTCCGCGAGGGTGACGACGCGCTCAGCCAGCAGCCCTGGCTGCGGGGGCTGGAGAAGTCCCCGCCGCTCGACCTGAAGGCGGGCGACGCCACCGTGCACAGCTCCCTGGTGGTGCACGGCGCCCCGGCCAACCAGCGGGACCGGCCGAGACTGTCCTTCACCGCGACCTACTTCGACGCCGGCGCGCTCTACACCGGCTCCGCCTACGGCCAGACCGACGACCTCGGTCTTGCGGTCAACGAGCCCTTCGACCACCCGATATTCCCGGTGGTCGGCACCGGTGCCTGAGCGCGAGCGGAGCGAGCCCTTGAATGAACCGCTGAACGAGCCCGTGGAGACGGTCGGCGGACCGGTCGGCGAGCCGGGCGCGACCCTCATGCACGAGCACATCTTCGGCCTGAGCCCGGAGATCCTGTGGAACTGGCCGGACATCCCCGAGGGCTGGGACCTCGAACGGCGGGCCCAGGAGGCGGCGGCCAAGCTCGGCGACCTGAAGGCCGCGGGCATCGACTCGATCGTCGACCTGACCGTGATCGGGCTGGGGCGCTACATCCCGGCGGTCCAGCGGGTCGCCGAGCTCACCGAGGTCAACATCGTCGCCGCCACCGGCCTCTACACCTACGACGCGCTGCCCCCCTACTTCGGCAACCGCGGGCCCGGCTCGCTGTTCGGCGGCGAGGACCGGCTCGCCGAGTTCTTCGTCCGCGACATCCGTGAGGGCATCGGCCGGACCGGCGTGAAGGCGGGGATGCTCAAGGCCGCGACCGGGCGCGCCGGCATCACCACGGGGGTCGAGCGGGTGCTGCGGGCCGTCGCCCAGGCGCACCGTGAGACCGGGGTGCCCATCACCACGCACAGCGAGTCGGCCACCCGGAACGGCCTCGACCAGCAGAAACTCCTGCTGGAGGAGGGCGTGGACCTGTCCCGGGTGGTCATCGGGCACGCCGGTGACTCCACCGACCTCGCCTATCTCGAAGAGCTGATCGCCAACGGGTCCTATCTGGGCATGGACCGCTTCGGCATCGAGTTCCTGTCCTTCGAGGACCGGGTCGCCACCGTAGCGGCGATGTGCGCGCGGGGCCACGCGGACCGGATGGTGCTCGGCCACGACTCCTACTGCTTCAACGACCGCTTCGAGCCCGAGGTCATCAAGAGCCGGCACCCGAACTACCACCTGCTGCACATCTCGCGGGACGCCCTGCCCGCGTTCCGGCGGGCAGGCGTCACCGACGAGCAGATCCGGCTGATGCTCGTCGACAACCCGCGCCGCATCCTTGCGCGCTCCGCGCCGTACTAGGCCGTAAGAGGAGTCATGGTGAGCACCCCTGAGACCGCGACGGACTTCGACGTCACCTCGGACTGGCACGTCGCCGATCCGTACCCCTTCCTGACCAGGCTCCGGCACGAACAGCCGGTGTTCTGGAGCGAGCACCTGCGGATGTGGGTCCTCACCCGTTATGAGGACGTGCGGGGCGCCTACCGGGACCACCAGCTGTTCTCGAGCGTGGGCTCGCTGACCATCTCCCGGACCCTCACCGACGAAGTGAAGGAGTCGCTGGGCGAGCACCAGTCCTTCCTCGACAACTTCGCCGCCAACGTGGACCCGCCCAAGCACACCCGAATGCGCAAGGCCATCTCCAAGGCCTTCACCCCCCGGGCGGTCGCGCGGCTCGGCGACAACTTCCGCACCAAGGTCGACGCGGTGCTCGACCAGGTCATCCCGCAGGGCCGGTCGGACCTCGTCGCCGACATCGCGCATCTGCCGTCCGCCCGGCTCGCCGCGGTGTTCATCGGGGTCCCGCCGGAGGACGAGGAGCAGGTCAAGCACTGGGTGTCCTCCTGGTTCCAGCTGTTCCTGTCCCCCCAGACCCCGCAACGGCAGCGCGAGCTCGCCCAGGACTTCCTCAAGTACCTCGACTACGTCGACCGCCTGGTCTCCGAGCGCACGGCCGACCCGCGCGACGACTTCGCCTCGCTGATGGGCGAGATGATCGGCGCGGGCCCGGACGACCTCTCGCACCGTGAGGTGGTGGAGACCATCAGCGCGCTGCTGCTCGGCGGCAACGACACCGTGCCCAACGGGGTGTCCAACGCCGTCTACCGGCTGCTGCGCGAGCGCGGCACCTGGGAGGAGATCATCGCCTCGCCGGCCCTGATCCCCGGCATGATCGAGGAGTCGTTCCGGATCGACGGCGCCAGCCTCGGCAGTTTCCGCAAGCCCACCACCGACGTCACCCTGCACGGCGTCACCATCCCCGCGGGGGTCGAGGTCCTGCTGCACGCCGACTCCGCCTCGCACGACGAGACGGTTTTCGCCGATCCGGAACGCTTCGACATCCGGCGGCCCAACGCCAGAGAGCACATGGTGTTCGGCTACGGCGTCCACCACTGCGTCGGGGCCGCCTTCAGCCGGCTCAAGATGGAGATCGCCTTCCAGCAGCTCACCACCCGGCTGCCGTCCCTGCGCCTGGTCCCCGATCAGCAGGTCTCCTACCGCAAGAGCCTGGTCGGCCGGGGGATCAGCCAGATGCTCGTGGAGTGGGACGAGCGTTGAGGTTCGAAGGCAAGGTCGCGCTGGTGACCGGTGCGGGCTCGGGCATCGGCCGGGCCTGCGCCCGGCGGTTCGCCGCCGAGGGCGCCCGCGTCGCCGTGGTGGACCTCGACGCCGGCACCGCCCGCGAGACCGTCGCGCTGATCGTTAAGGACGGCGGCACCGCGCTGGCGGTCACCGCGGACGTGTCGGTGGAGGAGCAGGTACGCGCGGCGGTCAGCGCGACGATCGAGGCCTATGGCCGTCTCGACATACTGCACAGCAACGCGGCCGTGCTCTCGCGCGGGGTGTACGGCCGTGACCTCGACCTGTGCGAGATGGACGTCGAGGTCTGGGACCGCACGCTCGAGGTCAACCTGCGCGGCGCGATGCTCTTCATCAAGCATGTGGTCCCGCGGCTGACCGCCGGGGGCGCGATCGTCCTGACCTCGTCGGTGTCGGCGCTGCTCGGCGACACCGACCACGCGGCGTACGGTTCCGCCAAGGCCGCGCTGACCTCGCTGACCCGCTACGCCGCCACCATGTACGGATCGCGGGGCATCCGCTGCAACGCCGTCGCGCCCGGACTGGTACTGACGGACGTCGCCCGCGCGGTGATGACCCCGGAGCGGCTGGCCGAGAAGGCCGCCGAACGGGTGCTGCCGGACGCCTGCGAGCCCGAGGACGTCGCGGCGCTGGTGGCCTTCCTGGCCTCCGGTGAGGCCCGCTGCATCACCGGCCAGACGATCGTCATCGACTCCGGCACCACGGCGCACCGCCCCGAGCACGCCATCCGCCGGTCCCGGGGCGATTGAACGGGGGGCGGGCGCCGCTCAGCTCGGGCCGCCGTCCTGGAGGTCGAGCAGTTCTCTCAGGTAGAGGCCGAGGGCATGGTCGACCTCGCGCCGGTCGTAGCCGCGCACGACGACGGTGAACTGCATCCGGTTGAGTTCCTCGCGGGTGATGACCGGACCCGGCTCGTCCCCGGTCGCCGGCTCCCCGCCGACGGCCGATCGGCCCAGGGTCGCCCAGATCCGGCCGATGACGGAGTCCACCTCCCTGCGGTCGTAGCCGCGCAGCCGGATGGTGAAGTCATGCTGCTGCCGGATCTGGGCGAGCAGCGAGTAGTGCCCGGGCCCCTCCCCGTCGGGATCGCCCAGCAGCAGCGACAGGCCGCTGTCCGCGAGCGCCTCGGGCTCGTCCGGCTCGACGCCCTCGTGCTCGGCCAGTTCACGTCGGTAGCGGCGCATCACCCCGTCCACCTCGAAACGGTCGTAGCCGCGCAACACGATGTCGAACTCGACCCAGCCGAACCGCTTGAGGTCGATCGGCGCACCGGTCAGCGGCGCGCGGCCGAGGGTGCCCTCGACCTGGGCGACCAGAGCATCGACCTGAGGCCGGTCGTAACCACGTATCACTATCGAGAAATCGAGCATCGGGGCACCTCCACGGGGGTCAATCTATCGGGGAAGATCCCGCTTGGTTGCCCTAAGCCGCCCATCATGACGAACGTCCCAGAACGGGCGAACCCTCCGGATCCCCCGGGGGCATGCGCGCCTCCGACGCCGACCGCGACCGGGTTGCCGAGGTGCTCCGTGAGGCCGCCGGGGACGGCCGACTCGGCCTCGACGCACTCGACGACCGGCTGAGCCGGGCTGGCGTTCTGGGGCGGAGTCGGTACGAACCGCCGGGCCCGCAAGAGCGGCAAGCGGCAGCTCGGAGACGGTCAGCCGGCCGAATAGACGCGGACCACGCCGTCACCGGTGGCGAAGACCTGCCGCCACCCCGGCAGCGGCCGCGGCGGATCGGACCACACCTCACGCGCGCCGGTCCGGCAGTGTTCGCAGACCTCGCCCTTCTCGGTGTCGAAGAACAAAACGAGATCGCCCGGCGCGGGCAACTCACCGGCGGGCGCGGCGACTCTCAGCCGCTGGTGCCAGGCGATCCCGCCGAACGGGCCGTTCCGGTAGATCCCCAGGTCCAGTACCGTGTGCCGCTCGGCCCAGATGGTCTGTGCGCCGTTGTCGTGCTGCGACATCCAGACTCGGAACGCCTCCAGTTGCGTCCCGCCGCCCACCCGGGTCGACGGGTCGGCCCACCAGCCCCGTGCCGCGGTGCCCGCCGTGGCCAGGCTCACCACGAGCAGCGCCGCCACCGGCGCCACTGCCAGTCCCGCGCGCGCTCCGCCGGATCGTCCCTGAAGCACCCGGCCGGCCAGGAACCGGCCGGTCAGCCAGATCAGGCCGAGACCGCCCAGGACGAACGCGGGAAAGATCGGAAACCAGTAGCGGATCAGCTGCAGGCGCAGGCTCGGCCTGGCAGGGTTCAGCACCCCGCCGAGCAGGGACAGCGGCACCCACAGCAGCACGCACCAGGCCACCGGGAGAGCGAACCGGCGCAGGCGCACCAGCCCGCCAAGCAGGGTCAGGCCGAGCAGCGCCTCGAGCCAGCGTCCCTCCGGATACTGCCGCAGCGTCGACGGCAGCCGCATCAGGTAGACCGACCGCGGCTTGTCGCGGAACGACCCGGCGATCCGGGGCGGCGAGTAGCCCTGGGCGTGACCGGTGACCGCCTTCATCCGGGCGAGCGGGTCGTCGTACAGCGCCCAGCACAGCAGGGTCTCACCGAGCCCGAGGGCGGCGATCGGGGCTGCCAGCCAGGCGAGCCCGGACCAGCCCACCCGGCGGTAGAGCAGCACCGGGATCAGCGGCCAGACGAACACGATGAACTCACGGACCAGATACGACCAGCCCAGCAGCAGGCCGAGCGCGAGCAGCGTCCACCGGCCGGCCGGAAGCCGCTCCCTCCGGATCGCCACCGCGACCGCCAGGGCGAGGGTGAACAGACCGGTCGCGAGCACGTCCGGCAGCAAGTCGGTGGAGTCGGTGAAGACCGGCGTCGCCGCCACCACCACGAGGGCGCCCGCCGCGCCCACCCACCGGGAGAACAGCAGGGCGCCCAGCGCGTACGTCCCGATCAGCAGCACGAGCGTGCCCAGCACCGGAACGACGTAGTAGGACGCCTGGGAGTACCCGAAGACCGTCATCACCAGCCGGACCGGGATCAGCACTCCGAACCGGGTCACCTGATGCATCTCGGTCGCCGGGGTCAGCGGGTGCGGGAACCTGGCGGCGGCCCGGAGGTAGTTCAGCTGATCCGAGGGGTACGGGAAGCGCAGGTGCAGCAGCACGACCACGAGCCAGCCCAGCATGAGCCCCGCCGGGACCAGCACGCCGGGGTCACGCCACGTCCTGGGCCGCGGCGGGAGGGAGGCCGGCCGGTCGTCGAGGGGGAGCCGTTCGTGGTCGGTGAGCACGCAGGACAACCGACCGCGACCCGGAGACCTCCGGGTGACGGCCGGATGAGCCGTACGTGAACTCTCGCGGTCACCTCACGCGGGGACTCCGGTCCGCAACCGGGTGGCGATGGTGTCGAGCGTGCCGAGGATGGCCACGCTCTCGTCGAGGGGCATCAGCGGCGATTCGAGCTCACCGGCGCGCAGGCACCGGGCGACCTCCTCGGCCTGGTAGGTGTAGCCGTGACCCGCCGCCTCGAGGGTGAAGGTCTCCGGGTCCGCGCCGTCCCGGTGCAGGGTCATGGCCGGCGGCCGGAAGAACGGGCTCGCCATCTCTACTCTGCCCTTGGTCCCGATGACCGTGGCGGTCTGCGGCGACGCGGCCAGCAGCCCGCAGTGCAGCAGGGCCACCGCCCCCGAGGAGTAGCCGAGCAGGATCCCGGTGTTGGCGTCCACCCCGTTCGGGGCCGGCGCGGCGGTAGCCTGCACCGTCGCCGGTGCGCCGAGCAGCATCCAGGCGAACGACACCGGGTAGACGCCCAGGTCGAGCAGCGCGCCGCCGGCGGTGTCGGTCGACCAGAGCCGGTGGGCGGGGTCATACGGGAACTGTTCGGCGAAGTCGGCGTACACGGCCGTGACCTCGCCGATCGTGCCCTCGGCCACCAGCGAGCCCAGCTTGCGGATGAGCGGGTTGAACCGGGTCCACATCGCCTCCATGGCGAACAGGCCGCGTTCCCGGGCGAGTGCCACCAGCCGCCGCGACTCGGCCGCCGTGACGGTGAACGGCTTCTCCACCAGCACGGCCCGGCCGGCCTCCAGGCACAGCGCCGCGTTCGGGTAGTGCCCGTTGTGCGGGGTCGCGATGTAGACGACGTCGACTTCGCCGTCCGCCGCGAGTTCCGCGTACGATCCGTAGGCGCGGGCGATTCCGTGCCGCCCGGCGAACGCCCGCGCGGATTCCGGGGTCCGGGAACCGACCGCGAGCACCTCGTGGCCGGGGAGGCGGAGCAGATCCTCGGTGAACACCTGGGCGATCAAGCCCGTGCCGAGAATGCCCCACTTAATCGTCATATCGCTCATGGTCGGAGATCGTATGGCCACTCCCGTGCGCGCCATGCGGATGATCTACCGCCCTCGCCGTCAGACCGTACCGCCGGGCGTGGCGTCGCCGATCGCCGCGTCGAGCCGGCGCATCCGGGCGGCCGCGAGTTCCACGACCACGCGGCTCGCGGCGGACAGCCGGGTGCCGTGCCGGTGCACGATCGCGAAGGTCTCGTACAGGCGCGGTCGCAACGGCACCCTGCCGAGATCTCCCGGAAGCCGGTCGCCGAGCCGGTGCAGGACACCGTGCCAGGTGACGGTGTCGGCGATTCCCAGGGCGGCGATCTCCGGCGCCGTCTCGGTCTCCTCCACCTCGACGCGGGGCCGCAGCACCAGACTCACCATCACCCAGGCCGTGGGCGGAGCGGCGGTGATCGCCGCCGTCGCCGTCCTCCAGTTCCGGCGCTCATCGTCTCCCGCCGTGATCACGCCGACTCGCGTGATCACGGCGGAGACGAGGAGTCAGCCTCCTGCGGGGATGCCGTTGGACGGGGCGGCGGGGGGCGGGGTGGTGTAGGGCTGCAGGGGACCGTCACCGGCGTCGGTGGTCAGGGGCTGTCCCTGGACGACGATGGCGTTGTCCTTGATGATGCCGACCTGGGCGCCGGTGAAGCCCGCGTGCGAGGCCTTGCTGAACGCGTACGGGACCAGGCCCGGGCCGGTGAAGTGCTGGTTCTCGACCGCGTCGACCAGGCTCTTGCGGGTCGGGTTGGCGCCCGCCGCCTGCAGAGCCTGCACGAAGGTGTAGGCGGCGGCCATTCCGTATCCGACGTTGCCGTCCAGGGGCAGGTTCGTCAGGTACTGGTCGTGCACCTTCTTGAACAACTGCACCCAGCTGCTCGAGGCGTCGCCGACCGGGACAAGGTAGGAGTCGGTCACCATGCCCTGGATCAGCGGGTTGCCCTTGATCGTGGCGCCGCCCTTCTTGGCGAAGCTCTCCAGCAGCCCGGTGAGGGTGGTCGGATCGGAGCCGACGTTGCTGACCACCAGCTGCGCCTTGTTGGCCAGCTTGACCTGCGCCAGCCGGAACAGCGCGGTGTAGGCCGGGATGGTGAACAGCACCACGACCTCGGCCTTCGACTGCGCGATCGCCTGCGCCTGCGGGCCGATATCGGTGTTGCCCGGCTGGTACGTCTGCCGTGACACGACCTGCGCCGCCGGAACGTACTTGTCCAGCCCCTTCACGCCGTCCTGGCCGAAGTCGTCGTTCTGGTAGAAATACGCGACCTTCTTCCCCGGGTAGGTGTTCTTGATGTACTGGCCGAGGATCTTGCCCTCCCGGACATAGTCGGTCTGCCAGCCGAAGGTGTACGGGTGCTTGCCCGCCTGGTCCCAGCACAGGCAGCCGGAGGCCACGAACAGGTCCGGCACCCGCTGCGCGTTGAGATAGTCGACGACCTTGGTGTGCGTCGGGGTGCCCAGGCCGTTGAAGATCGCGAAGACCTTGTCCTGGAGCACCAGCTTGTGCACGACGTCCACGGTCTGGGTGGGGTTGTAGCCGTCGTCCACGTACTTGTAGACGATCTTGCGGCCGTGTACGCCGCCGTTGGCGTTGACGTAGTCGAAGTAGGCCTTGGCCGCGGCAGAGATCTCGCTGTAGCCGGGTGCGGCCGGTCCGGTCAGGGGCTGATGGCTGCCGATCGTGACGGTGGTCGCGGTGACGCCCGGTGCGGACGACCTGCCACTTCCACCGCCGCTCGAGCCGGAGCCGCCGCCACCGCAACCGGTGGCGGTCAAGGCTATCGCCGCGCCGGCGGCGACGGCACGGACGGCCCAGAGACCTTTCATCGTTCCTCCTCGATCAGATGACGACCCCCGAGGCCTGTGTCCCCCTAGAACCTGCTCCTGCGTCGCACGCGCGTGGACGCGGGCAGCACCAGGAAGCGCCGTATGGCCTCCTGGATGCCGCCCGGAAAGGCGATCATGACGATGATGAGCACGAGGCCGTAGATCGCCAGCGGCAGGTTGGACGCCACGTCGTGCGACAGGTGCGCGGCACCGCCGAGGTCGGCGGCCCACGATGGCACCAGCACCAGCAGCAGCGATCCCCAGACCGCGCCCGGCAGGCTGCCGAGCCCGCCGAGGATGACCGCGGTGACCAGTTGCAGTGACAGCGTCAGCCCGAACGCGCCGGGTGCGGCCAGCGTGGTCACGAACGCCAGCAGCCCGCCGCCCAGCCCGGCGCAGGCCGCCGCGACCACGAACGCCTGGATCTGCACGCGCGCGACCCGGATCCCGCTGAGCGCCGCCGCCACCTCGTCATCGCGTACGGCCCGTAGCGACCGGCCGAAACCGCCGTGGGTCAGGCCGGCCAGCAGCCACAGCGTGATGACCGCGCACAGGCAGGCGACCCACGCCTGCCAGCGCTCCAGCGGAAACGTCTCGCCGAGCGCCGCGGGCGGCGGGGACGACGTGACCGACAGGCCGTTCTGCCCGCCGAGCACCCCGGTCAGCGGATGGTAGTCCGCCAGCGACGGCAGACCCACCGCGAGCGCGAGCGTCGCACCGGCGAGATAGGGTCCGCGCAGCCGCGCCGCGGCCGCCCCCACGATCACGCCGAGCGCGGCCGTCACCACCATTGAGGCCAGCAGCACCACGGCCAGCGGCCAGTGCAGATGGTTGATCAGCAGCGCGGCGGTGTACGCGCCGACCGCCATGAAGGCACCCTGGCCCAGCGAGATCTGCCCGCTCAGGCCCGTCAGCACGGTCAGTCCGGCGGCGGCGCACACGAGATACGCGGTCTGCGCGAGCTGCAGGTCACGGTACGGGCCGAGGACGCCGCTGAGGACGTAGAGCCCGAACAGCGCCAGCAGCGCGACGGCGGTATGCCGGACCGCGGTCAGCCGGAGCAGGCCCGGCGTGGCGCGGGCGGCCACCGGCTCGTCCACGGGTTCCTTCACGCTGGTCATCAGCCGGTTCCTCTCAGACCCTGCGCTCGGTGGTGCGGGCGAACAGCCCCGTCGGCCGGATCATCAACACGGCGATGAGGACGACGAAGGCGCCGAAGGTGACGACGTCGGAGCTGAGATATCCGGAGACGTAACTGAGCGCGCAGCCCACGATCAGCCCGCCGACGACCGCGCCGATCGGGCTGTCCAGGCCGCCGATGATCGCGGCGGTGAACCCGAACACCAGGACCTGGTCGAACTGGCTGGGCCCCACGAACACCGAGGGGGCGATCAGCACGCCGCCCAGTGACCCGGCCAGGGCGGCCAGCGCCCAGCCGAGGGTGAGCATCCGGCCGACCCGGACGCCGAGCAACCGGGCCACCTCCGGGGCGAACGCGGCCGCCCGCATCTGCAGTCCCAGGTCGGTGCGGCGGAACAGCACCACCAGGACGAGCATCATCACGGCGACGGCGCCGATGACGAACAGGTCGGCGGGGGACAGCAGCAGCCGGGTGCCCGCCACCGAGTACCCCTGGATGGAGAAGGCCGGGGGATAGGAATGCGGAGTGCCGCCCCAGATCATGCCGGCGCCGGCCTGGAGCAGCACCAGCAGGCCGAGCGTGACGATGACCGCGTTGAGCGGCGGCTTGTCCTCCACCGGCCGGATCAGCACCCGCTCGGTCACCGCGCCCAGCACCAGCCCGGCGGCGAGCGCCGCGCTCAGCGCCAGCCAGTACGACCCGCCGTGCCGGATCACCGTCCAGGCCAGCAGCGTCGTGACCATCAGCATGCCGCCCTGGGCGAAGTTCACGATCCGGGTGGACCGCCAGATCAGCACCAGTGCCAGCGCGACCGCGGCGAACACCATGCCACCGGTGATGCCCGACAGCGTCAGATTGACGAAACGCACCATGGTCGGACGGCTCCTCTCGGATCTCAGAAACCCAGATAGGCGCGGCGGAGCTGGTCGTCTCCGGCGATCCGGTGGGCGTCGTCGTCGATGACGACCTCGCCCAGGTTGAGCACGACGGCCCGGTCGGCGATGGACAGCGCGCTGCGGGCGTTCTGCTCGACCAGCAGCACCGTGTAGCCGCTCTCGTCCCGCAGCCGGCGCAACACGGTCATGATCTGCGCGACCACCCGAGGCGCCAGCCCCAGGGAGGGCTCGTCGAGCAACAGCACGCTGGGCCGGCACATCAGGGCCCGGCCGATCGCCAGCATCTGGCGCTCGCCCCCCGACAGCGTGGTGGCGGTGCGGCGGCGCCGTTCGTACAGCACCGGGAACAGCTCAAAAACTGTGCTCATGGCCTCGCTTCGCTCGGCGGCTCGGGACGCCCTGGAGGCGGTGGCCTCCCTCGTCACGTGCTCGCTCGTCCCTCGCTGCGCGCGCTCCTCAGTCCGGCCGCCGCCGCGCCCCTCGCGGCTCATGGCCTCGCTTCGCTCGGCGGCTCGGGACGCCCTGGAGGCGGTGGCCTTGCGCCCCTGGCGGCGGATCAGGCCGCCGAGGCGGAGGTTCTCCTCGACGGTCAGCTCGGTGATGATGCCGCGTCCCTCGGGTACGTGGGCGAGGCCCATGCGGCTGATGTCCTCGACCCGGCCGGCGGTGATGGTGCGCCCGTTGTAGGTGATGGACCCGGAGACGGGCCGCACCAGCCCGCTGACGGTGCGCAGCAGCGTGGACTTTCCCGCGCCGTTCGCGCCGAGCACCGCGGTGATGGCGCCCTTCGCCGCGGTGAGGGTGACGTCGCTGAGCGCCCGTACGGCTCCGTACCGGACCGTCACGTCACGGAGTTCGAGTGCGGTCATCCGCTGGTCTCCTCGCTGGTCTCCTTCTCGGTCTTCTTGTCGGTTTCCTTGTCGGTCTCCTCGCCGGTCACCGGAAGGACCTCTTCACCGAGGTAGGCGGTGACCACCGCGGGGTCGTCGCGGATCTCCGCGGGAGTGCCGTGTGCGATGAGGCGGCCGAAGTCGAGCACGGCGACGTCGTCGCAGACCTCCATCACCAGGTCCATGTGGTGCTCGACCAGGACCACGGACATGCCTGGCCCGTCCTGCCCGGAAGGGGCCGGGGACGAGGTGAGGGAGCGCACCAGCTCTCCCAGCTCCCGGATCTCCTCGGCGGACAGGCCCGCCGCCGGCTCGTCGAGGAGGATCAGCTCGGGTTCGGCGGCCAGGGCCCGGGCGAGGGCCACCCGTTTCCGTACGCCATAGGACAGTTCACCGGGGAACCGGTCGGCGGCGTCCACCACGCCGAGGGCCGCGAGCCGCGCCAGGGCACTGGAGCGGAGAGCGGCCTCGTCCCGGTCGGCGCGTGGCAGCGCGAGCAGCGCCGACGGCATCCCGGTCCGGGCGCGGCGGCCGGCCCCCGTCATGACGTTCTCGGCCACGGTGAGCCCGGGGAACAGGCCGAGCCCCTGCAGGGTGCGGGCGATGCCGAGCCGCGAAAGCTCGTGCGGTCGGTGCCGGCTCAGGGTCCGGCCCTTCCATCGCAGCGTGCCCTGCTGTGGCCGGACGAAGCCGCAGACCACGTTGAACAGCGTCGTCTTGCCGGCGCCGTTGGGGCCGATCACTCCGATGACCCGCCCCGCCGGTACCCGCAGCGAGACGTCGTCGAGGGCCACCAGGCCGGCGAACCGGACCGTCACTCCGGAGAGTTCCAGCAGGGGAGCTGCCATCGGTTCCTCATCTCGACATCGACCAGCACGGTCGCCGGGCGGGGAAGGTTCAGTGGTCCGATCGGGGCGGGTGGTCCGGTAGCAGGTCGTCGCGGATCAGCCGCTTGAGCACCTTGCCGCCGGGGTTGCGCGGAAGCGGATCGGCCCGTATGGCCACGTACTGAGGGACCTTGAAGTCCGCGAGCCGTCCGGAAAGATGGGCGAGCACGGCGTCGACGTCGACGCCGCCGGGCATGGGGACGATGACCGCGCCGACCTTCTCGCCCATGACCTCGTCGGGTACTCCGACGACCGCGGCCTCGAAGACCCCGGGCGCCCCGGCCAGCGCGTTCTCGACCTCGACGCAGTAGACGTTCTCCCCGCCTCGGTTGATCATGTCCTTGGCCCGGTCGACGATGTGGACCAGGCCGTCCTCGTCGATCCGGGCGATGTCGCCGGTGCGCAGCCAGCCGCCGGCGAAGGCCTCGTCGGTCGCCTCGGGCTTGTTCCAGTAGCCCGCGACGACGTTGGGCCCGCGGATCAGCAGCTCACCAACGCCCTTCTCGTCGAAGAGGTCGTCGAGCCGCAGATCGCAGACCGGCACCGGGAAGCCCACCGAGTCGGCGTGCTCGACGGCGTACTCGTGCGGCAGGTAGGTGGTCAGGCTGGAGGTCTCGGTCAGCCCGAACCCGTTGCCCACCCGGGCCTGCGGGAACGCCTCCTTGATCCGGCCGACCAGCTCCGGCGCGATGGGCGCTCCGCCGTAGGACAGGAAACGGACGGCGGAGACGTCGATGCCGGAGAAGCCGGGGGAGTTGATGGCCAGCCAGTAGATCGCGGGCACGGTGGTCAGCACGTCGATGTGCTCGTCCTCGATCGCCCGCAGGAAGGCGTTGACCTCGAACTGCGGCATGATCACCGTCGTGCCGCCGAGATAGCACGCCACCAGAAGCTGGCTGTTGCAGCCCGTCACATGGAACAGCGGTACGGAGACCAGCGTCCGGATCGGATCCCCTCGGGAGATGCCGATGGCCCGTCGGCAGCTCTCGCAGTTGGACAGGAAGTTCGCGTGGGTGGTGATCGCGCCCTTGGGGAACCCGGTCGTGCCGCTGGTGTACTGAATGTTGACCGGGTCGTCGGCGGTGAGCCCGCGCGCGATCTCCGCCAGCCGGGACGCGTCTGCGGTACGGCCGGTTTCGAGCAGGTCCCACCACTCCGGGCGTCCGATCAGCAGGACGTCGCGCAGCGCCTTGGCCGACGGCCGTACCTCCTCGATCATGGCGGCGTAGTCGGAGGTCTTGAAGCTCGGCGTGGCGATCAGCGTCCGGATGCCGGCCTGGGTCAGCACGT
>JAOPYK010000103.1 GCA_025964695.1 Streptosporangiaceae bacterium
AGGTAGTACTGGACGATGCCCCGGTAGATGGCCCCGTAGGTGGCCACGATGGTGTGGTCGTGACCGTTGGTCAGGGCCGTCTGCTTGGCGGGTTTTCCGCGCCGCAGGTAGGGGGCGGACTTGGCCTTGATCACATCGCGCGGCACCCGCAGCGCGACCTGCCCGTTCACCGACCTGCGGCGGCGGGTGGTCTTGCTGCTGTTGTGCTGGACGGTGATCTCATAGCCGAGGAACCGTGCCGCCCGGGTGCGGGCGTGGGTGATCAGCGTCTTGTCGGCGGACAGTTCCAGCTTGAGTTCCTCGCGCAGGAACTCCGCCAGCCGCTGTTTGATCTCCTCGGCCTCAGCCTTGGGTCCGGTGAACCCGAGCAGATGGTCATCTGCGTATCTGCAGTACCGCAGCCGCCGATACCCCGGGTCGTTCGGGTCGGCGCTGGGCAGGGTGACCATCCGCCGTCGCAGTGTCCGGGCCTGGGCTCGGTCACCACGCCGGCGGGCTCTGGCGAGTACCTTCGCCAGTTCCAGGTAGGCAGGGTTGCGTGCCCTGCGTCCCCCTCGGGTGTACTCCGGGATCAGAACCGTCTCGACGAACTCGTCCAGCTTGTGCAGGTAGATCGAGGACAGGATCGGGGATGCGACCCCGCCCTGGGGAGCCCCGGACAGGGTGGCGCCCCATTTCCAGTCCTCCAGGTATCCGGCCGTGAGCATGTTGTGCACCAGCCGCAGGAACCGGTTGTCGTGGATCTTCTCCGACAGGATCTTGATCATCAGGTCGTGATCGAGAGATCCGAAACAGTCGGCGATGTCTCCTTCGATGAACCAGGCCGTTCCGGTCCAGGTGTTGGCGATCTCCCGCAACGCGGTGTGACAGCCTCGCCGTGGCCGGAATCCGTGGGACCGGTCGGAGAACGTCGGTTCGTAGTACGCCTCAAGCAGCAGACGTACGACTTCGCCGACGAGCTTGTCCGACCAGGTCGGCAGCCCCAGCGGGCGCGTCTTCCCGTTCTTCTTGGGAATGTGCACCCTCCGGACGGGGGCGAATCGGTAGCGCTCATGGCGTATCGCATCGATGATGCGGCCGATCTTCGCCTGGGACATGCCGTCCACGGTCTCCTGCGTGACCCCCGGTGTCATCGCGCCCTGGTTGGCGTAGATGCGCCCGTAGGCCAGCAGATACAACTGCGGGTTGAACAGTTGCCGATACAGCTCTTTCAACGGCAGGCCGCGCCTGCCGCGCTCACGCAGGACACCCAGCACCGTTGCGGCGCTCTGCATTACGCATACCTCCCGATCTGGTGGTGTCCGATCACCTGGCCTCCTTCGCCCGTGTAGGCGGCTTTCCCGCCCTCCCTGGCCGGTCGTGACTCCGGCGACTACTACGAGGCCTCCGTCGCCATAGGGCTCGCGCCCGGTAGGCGATCCCGCGTTCGTCTCTGTTGTACGTGGCAGCGTGACGTAGGCGTCCCACTCATCTCCTTCAACACCCTCGCTGGGCGTCGCCCCGCGCTCTGGAGGTTGCATCGGCCACCAACGACTCCGACGCAGAGCACGGCACCGGTTTCAGAAGTCTTTCCGGTGGATGAGAACTTGCATCAACTGGAGATTGGGCTTCAGGCAATCCAGCTTTCGCCATATCACGCGGGTCCCCCCGGCGCGCCGTCCCTGACCACTGGGCCCGGCCACCGGGTTTCCTGGCATGCTCTTGTCCCCTTCACCTTTCGGATCCAGGTAAGCCATTCGACCCAGGAACCTCCCTCCAAGTCCCTCCCGGCTGAACCGGGGATACAACAGAGCGCCTCGCGGCGCACTTGTTGCGCTCTACCTGCCGGCGTTGACCGGCTTGGATCGGGGCTTTGTCGCATTTGTGGGCGATCTCGCCGGTCATTTCGCGCCTGGAGAGTTCGTCGCGGGTTTTCGCCGAGTCGTAGCCGGCATTCCAGATGCACGGTGATGTCATCGGGCAACGGGCCGAGGTCGTCGAGTTTGTCCAAGGTGGGGGCCAGCAGTGGCGAATCATGCCGGTTGGCTCCGGCGGGCACCCGGCCCAGCGGGATGCCGTACCCGTCGACCATGGATGAGCGTTTCATGCCCTGTTTCCCTCGGTCGACGGGACTACGACCTGCGCATTCACCACCGCCGGGTGCTTTGGTGATGCAGCCGTCGACTGCGATATCGGTCAGGATCAGGCCGACGATCCGATCGTAGGTCTCCAGCACGATCTGCTTGAGACGGGAGAAGATCCCCAGCCGGTTCCACTCGTCGCGGCGGTCGCGGATCGTGGTCGCCGAACAGGTCGAATCGGCGATCCCTTGATAGGAACAGCCGAACCGCAGCACCTGGATGAGCTTGTAGAAAACACGATCCGATCGCTGATCCGCTTCCGGTGGCAGCCCAGCGGATGCGACGGATCGACACATGCAGAGACGGCGAGTACATCAGGGGACGCACTCGCCGTCTCGCTGCACCGGCCGGGGCTGCCGGTCAGTTCTTGACGACCTGGACGGTCACGGTGGTCTTGGCCGGCTGGCCGACACCGTTGGTCGCGGCCAGGGTGAACTTGTAGGTGCCGACCCGCGTGGGCTTGCCGGACAGGGTGCCGTTGGCGGCCAGCTTCAGGCCGCGCGGGACCGTCCCGGCGACCAGGGAGACCTTCGGTGCCGGCGAGCCGGTCGCGGCGAACCGGAAGCTATAGCTTTTGCCGAGGTGCGCCTTGGGCACCGTGCCACCGGTGAAGTGGGCCGCGATCCCTTGAATGGAGTAGCGGGTGGTGGTGCTGGTCTTGTTGCCGGCCTTGTCGACCGCGGTGACCGTGAACGTGTGGCCGGCCAGCTGTGCGACGGACGTGTCGAGCAGGCTGCCGTTGGGCACCGTACCGGTGCACGAGGCCAGGGCCGTCTCATCGGCGCAGGCGAACGTGACGACCACCTTGGCGCCGACGGTGTACAGGGCGTCGGAGCCAGGTGAGGTGATGGTGACCGTGGGCTTGGTGACGTCGGGGGGCAGGTAGCTGATGGTCACCTGAGGGCCGTAGATCGTGGTGGCGTACGTGGTGCCGGTCGGGCCGTAGGACGAGCCGCCACCTCCGCCGCCGGACAAGGAGAAGGCCGGGTTGCTGTTGCCGCCCGCACCGGCACCGCCGCCGTACCAGCCGCCGCCGCCCCCGCCGCCTCCGTAGCTGACGCCCGTCCCGCCGGAGCCCGCCCAGCCGAACCCTCCGGCCGAGCCGTTGTGCGGCCCCCCGGTGGGGTCGTAACCGGCCGTACCCGCGGCCGAGGTGGTCGCGCCGCCGCCCGTACCGGTTCCGTTGTCGCTGACCACGGCACGCGCGCCGTTCGGAGTTCCGCCCGCGCCGCCGGCGCTCTGCGCGCCCGCCCCGCCACCCCCGCCGGCCACCAGCAGCCGGGAAGACGGGTAGCAGGTGGACGAGGCCACCGAGCAGGTCCGCACGTCGGAGGCCCCGCCGCCGCCGGCCCCGGAAAGACCGGCGCTGTCGGGCGGGACGGCCGACTGGTCGAGGAACGAGCCCCCCCAGCCGCCAGCGCCCGTGAGGCCGCCACTGGCCACCATCTTCCCGCTGACCTGGGTGGCCGGGGTTCCGGCTCCTCCGACTTCGGCGTACAACGTCTGGCCGGGGGTGACCGTCAGATAGCTCTCGACGAGTGCCCCGAGGCCTCCCGCTGTGTAGCCATATCCCCCCTGGCCACCGATCGCCCTGACATGGATGGAGGTGACACCGGCTGGAACCGTGAACGCGTGCTCGCCGACGCCGGTGTAATAGATGTCCACCTGCGAGGCCGCGAGCGCCGGGCCTGGGAAGGCAAGACCGGCGGCGAAGAGGAGACCGCCCGCGACGGCGGTCTGGATCAGCGGACGGACGATGGTGTTACGTTGCTGGTGCCCCGTGGCGGCCATGACGTTACTCCTGGAAGAGGCTCGGTTCTGACTCCTCCGACTCTCCAGCTAAGGCACCAGACGCCACATCGGACGGCAGCCCTATCTTCAGGCCGCCGACCCCTTAGCTTGCGACTTAGAGGGCGCACGGATAGGTGATCTTCAGCGGCGGCGTGTGGGGCGGTTGTCCCATCGGTGAGTGGTCCAGGCGCGGCGGATCAGGCTACGCAGGGTGATGATGGCGTCGGCGAGATCGAAGAACGCGTCGGCAGCAGGACTGCGCTGCCGTCGTCGAGTTGGTAGCCGGCGGCCCTTCACCACTGTGGTCCGGGTCATCGTCAGCCAGTTTGCGCGCCAAGCTCGGCGATCCGCCGTGCATCCAGACAGTGCCGCGCGCCGGATACCGCCTGTGAAGACGGTGCGGGTGCGGCTGACCGCCCTCTACAGCGGCCTGTTCCTGGCCACGTCCGCGATCCTGCTGGTCACCGTGGACCTGCTACTGCGCAGCATGCTGGAGCAGCAGGTCTCGGCCATCGAGAACGGCGCCCCGCCGCCTCAGCGGCTTCCCGCGCTTCCACCCAAGGCCTCAGCGGTCCCGGTCATCTCCCAGCACTCCGACCTGGTCCGTACCGTGAACCGCCTCCGGGACGAGGTCCTGCGCTTCCGGTGGGCACGGGGACATCTGGAGAGATGGTGAGGCGGCGACGTTCGTCCGCTCGGTCGCGGACGGGAATGAGACCGTGCCGACCGTGACCGTGGCCGGGAAGGCCATGGTGAACCCGTCGAAGCGTCAGCTGCTGGAAGC
>JAOPYK010000153.1 GCA_025964695.1 Streptosporangiaceae bacterium
GTCTCGGTCCAGCGTGTACCGCGAGAGCGGACCGTGAGTTTCCACCGGCCGTTGCGCGGCTTACGCACCCGTACCAGCACACCCTGCGGGTGAGCTCACGGTGTAGCCGCACCAGGCGCACGCGGCGCTCGGCCCGCTCGGTTGCCTCGGCTGGCTGCTCGGTCAGGTCCGCTCGGCTACTTCGGCTTCGCCACCGAAACCGCACCCATCGACGATGACCTCACCATCAGGGCCCTGCTGCGCCAACTGAACGAGCAGGCCATCAGCCGCGACGTGCTGCGCGCCTTCGTCGACCTCTCACCCGATGCGCGCTGGGCCGTCGACGAAATGATCCTCGCCGTCGCCGCCGCCGCCGCCGTCGCCGCCGCCGACCGGCGACGTCACCACCAGCGTCCCCAGGTCGGCTGATTCACTCGGTCAGAAGAGCGGTCCCTGGGGCTGGTCTGAATGCGAGGGCCGTGCATCGTGGACGTGGCCCGCGCAGGAGCGCTGGCAGCCTCGGCCTCGGCGATGTCATCGGTGCCCGGCGGGTAGTCGTGCCTGCTCGCGAAGTCCGTGACGACGCCGCAGAGGGGCGTTGTGCAGTGGCTCGAGGATGATCGCGGTGTCGATGTCATCCCCCGGCTCAGCGGTCAGGATCCTGGCACCGGCCCACTGCCCGAAAGTGCGCCACCGCCCCGGACGGCTGTGGTGAGAAGTCTGTGGAGCGGTCACGAAACGTGGTCCCGGATGACGGTGTGCGGTGGGGCTCGGTTCAGGTGGTGAAGGGGTGCCTGCGGAGGAGGTGGGTGCGGGCGCGGTTGTCTGCGGTGCCTCCGCGTTCGGCCAGCCGGTCGGCGATGCGGGCGCGGACGGTGTCGGTCTTGTTCCCGGCGTACTTGAACTTGGCCTGGGCCGCGGTCACGGTGAGTTCGATCCCGCGGATGCCCGACAGCAACCGGTCCTCGGCCGTCACGGGTTCCCGGATCGAGCCGGCGGGCTCGAAGTGGCTGAGCTGGGCGTTGAGGATCTGTGCCGTCTCCGTCGGGTCGTCAATGACCCGGACGTCGCAGGCGAGTTGGACGGTGGCGTAGTAGGAGGTCGGAACGGCCTGTTGGACCGGCTGACCCTGGTTGGCCCCCCACTCTGATGGGGCGTAGAGGTAGTCATCGATCACTGTGAGCAGCGCGCGGGGATGCTCGGTCAGGGGCTCCCATACGGGGTTGGGGCGGGCGAGGTGCAGTCGGACAGTACGGTCGCCGTCGTAGAGGAAATGCGTTGGCACCACGACTGGCAGATCTCGGCCAGAGCCCGACGCGATCAGCTGCCCGAAGTCACGGCCCTCCGCCAGCCAGTTCTGCCACTCGCTGTCGTCGGCCACTGCGTCCCAAGGATGTATCAGCACCTCGAACACGCTATTGGCCGGCGTCGCCAACCGACAAACGACTTTCAAGCGGCTGATCTCAAGGGGTCGGGGGGTTGGCCGGCTGGTCGCGGTCTCGTACTCGACATGGGGCGATGTTGATGGTGACGCCGCGGTCGCGCTCCCAGCACGTCTCGAACAATTGGGCCCTTCGAGGCATGAGGGGAGGCCGGACGGTCACTGCATGCTCATCTGGTGCGGGTGGTCGTATGAGACCGGGCAGGTGAAGATCCACAGGCCGTAGCCGCGTCCGATGTTCGGGTAGGTACTCGAATTGCATCGCCTCCGGTTCGGGCTGCTGGGTTAGCACGTCGGTGACCTCGGAGGCCCGCCGCCAACGCAGGACCACGGCCGGGCAGTAGTCCAGGTCGCTGTGGTCGATGGGGCACCACAGCACCTGCAGCAGATCCGTACCCGGCGGCCCCCGGAAGTCGGGAATGTCACGGGCGTTCGATCGCGATCCGGGCCTTGTCCTCGTTGATCCGGTGCTGGCGGGCGATCCGTTCGATGGGCCACTCGTCGTCGAAGTGGCGCCGGCGGATGGCGTTGTATTGCTTAATGCTGGCGTCGAACCGCAGTGAGATCCACCCGGGACGCAGCGCTGAGCCGTCCTCACGCGTGAAGACCCGGCCCAAGTCGATCCAGGACGGCCCGGCTGCGAGCTTCTCCGCTTTCTGTCTGGTGCGCCAGGCGCTCACGACCTTGATCGTGCCTTGGTCCAGGCCGATGGTCCGTGTTCGCCCGCTTCGGATTTGGTGTCGTCGTAGTCGTCCCCGTCGTCGGGCCGGGTCTCTCGTACGGTCAGGGTGCGGGAGCCGTCGAGGTCGGTGTCGGCCCAGGGGAGTCCGGCGATCTCGGCGCGGCGCAGCCCCCCGGAAGGCGACGACGTGGAACAGGGCGTACAGGCGTTCTTCGGCGGCGAAGTCGAGGAACGCGCCGACCTGGCGGGGCGTCCAGACCATGACGGGGCTGGGTGTCTGTCCTGTTTCCAGCCAGCGGTCCACGCGCTCGGTGGTCCACACCAGCGGCTTGGCGTGGCGGCCCTTGATGCGGGGGAGTTCCACATGCTCAACGGGGTTGAAGGTCAGTGTCTTGGTCTTGACCGCCGTTCCCACAGCGGAGGACAGCACGGCATGGATCTTCTTGACGCGCGCGGCCGACAGCGGTTTGGTCTGCTGCTTTCCTCGCTCTTTGGCTTCGCCAATGTCCTTCTTACGTGACGCGGCACGTGCACTCAGACTGAGATGTCTGCGGTACCCGGCGCGGGATCTGAGGTAGCGCAGGGCGCTGATGTAGGGCGGTTGCCCGATCCGCGCAGGCGGCTAAGGGCCGCAGTCTTCTTTCACGAGGGAAGTTAGCGGTCGAGAAGGAGAACTGCGATGTCCGATGTGGTGCCTGAGGGTTTGCTTGATTGTGTGTCCCCTGAGCCCTCGCGCCCGGGTCAGTGGCCCCGGGCCCTTGCCACGCTGGTGCCAGGGGTGCGTGCTGTGGCGGTCGGTGCGGTGATGGCGGTGTCTGCTGCGGCTGTGGCGGCGGTGGGTACGGCCGGGCCGGCGGCGGCTTCCAGCGGCACCTCGTCCGCCAAGGTCTGGGGGCAGGGTTCCTCCGGGCAGTTGGGCAACGGGTCCACGGCCAACCAGTCCTCCCCGGTCGATCTGACCGCGCTGGCCAAGGTGGCCCAGGTCAGCGGTGGTTTCCGCCACACTGTGGCGGTGCGCGCGGATGGCACCGCGTGGGCATGGGGCGATAACACGAAAGGAGAGCTGGGCAACGGGACGACGACGCCTAGCTCGGTGCCGGTGCGGGTGACCGGTCTGACCGGCGTCGTGCAGGTCGCTGCCGGCTACGACTCCAGCCTGGCGTTGCGCTCGGATGGCACGGTGTGGTCCTGGGGCTACAACATCTCCGGTGAGCTCGGTGACGGCACGACCACCGACCGCACCATCCCCGTGAAGGTGGTCGGGTTGACCGGGGTGACCCAGGTCGCCGCCGGCGGCGACCACAGCCTGGCGGTGCGCTCGGACGGCACCGCGGTGGCCTGGGGCTACAACGGCTATGGCCAGCTCGGCAACGGCACCATCACCGAGCGCCGCACCCCGGTGGCGGTCAAGGGCCTGACCAAGGTGACCCAGATCGCGGGCGGCCTCAACCACAGTGTCGCGGTGCGCTCGGACGGCACCGCGGTGGCCTGGGGCAAGAACACTTACGGGCAACTCGGCGATGGCACCACCACCGACCGCTCCACCCCGGTCGCCGTGTCAGGGCTGACCGGAGTCACCCAGGTCAGTGCCGGCAGCGACCATAGCCTGGCGGTGCGCTCGGACGGCACCACGATGGCGTGGGGTTACAACAACGAGGGGGAGCTCGGTGACGGCACCACCACCACCCGCACCACCCCGGGCACTGTGCCAGGGCTGACCGGGGTCACCCGGGTCAGTGCGGGCTTGTTCCACAGTGTGGCGCTGCGCTCGGATGGCACCGTGATGGCCTGGGGTTACAACGGCTACTGGCAACTCGGTGTCGGCATGATCACCGACCGTTACTCCCCGGTCACCGTGCCAGGGTTGAGTGGGGTGACCCAGGTCGCAGCCGGAGGCTTCCACACGCTGGCGAAGGTGGGGCCGCCGGAGCTGACTGCCAAAGCGACCATCACCGGCACCCGCAACATCGGCGCCACACTCACCTGCAAGGCCGCGTTCCTGACCGCCACCTCGATCGGCTACACCTGGCTGCGCGACGGGACAGCGATCCCCGGGGCGACCACCGCCACGTACGTGCCGGTGGCGGGCGACGCCGGCCACGAGGCCACCTGCCAGGTCACCGGCACCAACGGCATGGGCAGCACCGACACCTCGGCGACCATCACCATCCACGACCCGGCACATTTCACCGCGGGCACGACACCGATCGCGCATGTCGGTAAGCGCTACAGCTACCGGTTCGCTGCTACGGGCTCGCCGACACCGAAGATCGCCCGGGTTTCCGGGGCGCTCCCGCCCGGCCTGAAGCTGGCCGCCAACGGCACCCTGTCAGGAACACCCACCCGCAAGGGCACCTACCGGTTCATCCTGTCGGCGACCAACGGCATCGGCACCCCCGCCAAGACCACTAAGAGCGTCACCGTCAAGTAAGCATCGACCCGACGGCAACGACAAAAGGCAGCAGCGAACAGAGAGCCCTCCGGCCTACTCATCCCCTGGCGGACAGCAGGCCGGAGGGGGTGTTTCACGAGGTCCCCCGGTTGGTCCACCTGATTGTTCCCGAGCCTGCGTGTGAGGCGCCTGTCAGGACGTGAATGACCAGAGAACCCAGACCGGAATGCGAATACCGCGCCCTTTGTCCGTCGGGGCGGCTTGTTGATGAGGGGGGCTTAAGCGATGATCAGCGATGTGACGGAACGAGTGTCCAGTCCCGTGTTCGTAGGCCGCGCCGCGGAGGTGGCCAGCTTGCGGACCGCTTTGGAGCGGGCGGTGGCCGGTAAGCACTCGACAGTGATCGTGGCCGGTGAGGCTGGAGTCGGCAAGACGCGTCTGATGGCCGAGTTGAGTGGCCATGCTGGCCATGCTCGGCAGATCGGTGCGATCACTTTGGCGGGTGGCTGTCTGGACGTCGGTGACGGTGTGCTCGCCTATGCCCCGGTGGTGGAGGCGATGCGCTCCCTGGCAGGGGCGCTGGACGAGGACGAGCTGGCGCGCGTCCTGGGCAGCTCGCGCGACGAACTGGCGCGACTGGTGCCTGAGCTGGGCACACCGGTGGTCGGGTCCGGCCCGGTGGCGCCGGCCCGGTTGTTCGAGTTGCTGTTGGGAGTGTTGCACCGACTGGCCGAGCGCAGGCCGGTGCTGCTGATCGCGGAGGATCTGCATTGGGCCGACCAGTCGACTCGTGATCTGCTCGGTTTCCTGGTCCGCAACCTGCGTGCGGGGGTCTGCACGGTGCTGACCTACCGCAGCGATGACCTGCACCGCCGTCACCCCTTGCGGCCGTTCCTGGCGGAGCTGGCGCGCAGCGACCGGGTCGAGCGCCTAGAGCTGGGCTCCCTGGGCCGACGGGAAATGGCCGCGTTGCTGGCCGGGATCACTGGAGAGCGGCCGTCGGCTGCGATCGTGGCCGAAATCCGCGAGCGGTCGGGGGGAAACCCGTTCTTCGTGGAGGAGTTGGTGGCCGCGCGCCGGGAGGGCACAGCGCTTCCGACTGCTCTGCGGGACGTGGTGCTGGCACGCGTTGAGGCGCTGTCCGAGCCGACGCAGCGGGTGTTGCAGGTGGCGGCTGTGGCCGGTCGCCGGGTCGACCATCAGGTGCTGGCCGCAGTGTCCGCGCAGCCGGTGGAGCAGCTGGTCGGGGTGCTGCGAGAGGCCGTCGCTCATCACGTGCTGACGGCTGAGGAGGGCAGCGAGTTCTACGCCTTCCGGCACGCGCTGGTGCAAGAGGCGATCTACGACGACCTGCTGCCAGTCGAACGTGGACCGTTGCACGCGGCCTACGCCCGCGCCCTGTCGAGCCGCGTCCAAGCACGCGCCGACACCGCGACCGGCGCTGCGACCGCTGCCGAACTGGGGCAGTTGGCCTACCACTGGTACGCCGCGCACGACCTAGGCGCGGCGCTGCTGGCATGCGTGGAGGCGGGGCAGGCGGCCGAGGCCATCTATGCTCTCGCCGAAGCTCAGCAGCACTACGAGCGCGCACTGGAATTGTGGGACCAGGCGCCGCAGGCGGCGGCGCAAAGCCCGCTGGATCGGGTGACACTGCTCCAGCGGGCCGCGCAGGCGGCGTACCTGATCGGGGAGCACGATCGGGCGATCGCGCTGGTCGAGGTGGCGCTCGCGGACATCGACGCGGCGCGTGATCCCCTGCGAACCGGTGTGCTGCTGGAACGGCTGGCGCGTTACCGCTGGATGGCGGGTGACAGCGCCCGGGCGCTGAAGACGATCGAGCAGGCGGTAAGCGTGCTCCCGGCCCAACCACCTTCCCAGGAACGGGCCCGCGCGCTCGCGGCACGCGGGCAACTGCTGATGCTGACGGCCCGTCACCGTGAAGCCTCGGCGTGCTGCGAAGAGGCCATTGCTGTGGCTCGTCAGGTCGGGGCCCGGCCCGAGGAGGGACATGCCCTGACAAGTCTGGCGAGTTCGCTAGGGCTGCTGGGCAGGTTGGAGGCGGCGAGCGGGTACTTCGAAGAGGCCATCCGGATCGCCGAAGAGGTCGGCAACACCGACGACATGTGCCGGGCTCGACTGAACTTCGCGGGCGCTTTGACGATGTACGGCCACTGGGAGGAATCCACGAAGATCAGTCTGGAGTGCTATCGGCTCGCGAGCCGGTTCGGCGCGATGCGCACCTACGGCAGAGTGGGGTTGGGGAATGCAGCCGAGGCGTTGATCTTCCTGGGCCGTTGGGAGGAGGCCCTTCCGATGCTGGAGAAGATCTTCGAGCTCGAACCGCCGAATGCCTGGGCCTTTGCCGCCCTTCAGACCCGCGCCTTGTATCTGCTGCACCGCGGGGATCTGACCGGAGCCCGAGCGGACCTCTCAGCAGTGCGGATGCTGGATCCGCTGGAGGTCAGCCCGCAGTTCGCGCGTATGGCCGTCATTGCCATATGGGAGGGACAGCTTGAGGAGGCCCGGGCGGCGGCGGCCGACGGGGTGGCGATGCTCGCAGACGGTGACAGCACTCATCTGATGTTCGAAGTATTCCAGGCAGGTCTGGCAGCGGAAGCAGCGATCGCCGAAAGGTCGCTGGCCCAACGGGCCACCGACACGCTCGCCGAGTCACGCGGCGTCGCCCAGGACCTGCTCGATCGAGCCCGTGCCGCTGCCGCCCAGGTTTCGGCCATACCGCTGGCGCAAGCCAGACTGGCGACCGTGGAGGCAGAATGGACCAGGGTTGAGGGAGCCAGCGACCCAGACCGCTGGGCCCAGGCGGCTGCCGCCTGGCAGCGCCTGAGCTGCCCCTATGAGACGGCCTACGCACAGTGGCGGCACAGCGAGGCGCTGCTCGCCGCAGGGACGTCGCGCGAGACCGGGGCCGAGACGCTCCGGCAGAGCTGGACGATCGCGAGCGAACTCGGCGCCCGCCTGCTCGTCGAGGAGATCGGAGCTCTGGCCCGCCGTGCCCGCATCACCCTCGCAGACGCGGCCGGTGCAACCGAGTCTGTCATGCCGTCCACCGAGCCTGGAGGTGGGTTCGGCCTCACCCCTCGCGAACGCGAAGTGCTGGCACTGGTGACCACCGGGCAGACCAACAGCCAGATCGCCCGGGCCCTGTTCATCAGCGGCAAGACCGTAAGCGTCCACGTGTCCAACATCCTCGCCAAACTCGGTGCGGCCAACCGCTCCGAGGCCGCCGCGATCGCCCATCGGCTCGGCCTCGGCTGACCCAAT
>JAOPYK010000157.1 GCA_025964695.1 Streptosporangiaceae bacterium
GGGCCGGTGGCGGCCGGCCGGGGCGGTCGCCGCCGGCGCGCTGGCTGGGGTCGCTGAATTCGCCTGGGCCCGGATCGCGCCGGGCCCGCGCACGCCGCGCGAGATCGCCGTGATGTCGGCCACCAGCCTGGCCATCCCACCGGCCGCCACCTGGCACCGGCTGCGCGGGACCTGGGCCGCCCGCGGCGCCCGGGCGTGGCCCGCCCCGGCGCGGGCGGTCTTGTTCGACCGGGACGGCACCCTTGTCCGGGACGTCCCCTACAACGGGGACCCGGCTCTGGTGGAGCCGATGCCGGGCGCCCGCGAGGCGCTGGACCTGGCCCGGCGCCGGGGTCTGCGGGTGGGCGTGATCACCAATCAGTCGGGGATCGCCCGGGGCCTGGTCAGCCAGGACGACGTGGCGAAGGTCAACGCGCGGGTGGCGGAGCTGCTGGGGCCCTTCGACACCTGGCAGCAGTGCCCGCACGACGAGCAGGACGGCTGCGGGTGCCGCAAACCCGCCCCGGGCATGGTGCGCCGGGCCGCCGCCGAGCTGGATCTGGCACCGCATGAATGCGTCGTGGCCGGTGACATCGGCACCGATGTGGCGGCGGCACGCGCGGCCGGGGCCCGCAGTGTCCTGGTCCCGACGCCGCTGACCCGCCGCGAGGAGCTCGCCGGCGCGCGGGTGGCCGCGGACCTGACCGAGGCCGTCCGTTTCGCGCTGGCCGGCGGTCCGGGGCCAGCGGTGGCGCGATGACCCGCCGTGCGCTGATCGTACGGCTCGACAACGCCGGGGACGTCCTGCTCACCGGTCCCGCGGTTCGGGCGATCGCCGCACACTGCGGGTACGTCGCCCTCCTGGCCGGGCCGCACGGCGAGGCCGCGGCGCGGCTACTTCCGGGAGTGGACGAGACCCTGGTCTGGCGGGCGCCGTGGGTGGATCTGGAGCCGGCGCCGGTGCGCCGCGACGACATCTCGGCGCTGGTGGAGCGGCTGGCCGGTGGCCGCTTCGACCTGGCGTTCGTCCTGACGTCATTCCACCAGTCGCCGCTGCCGACCGCACTCGTCCTGCGGCTGGCGGGTGTGCCGTGGATCGGCGCGATCAGCACCGACTACCCCGGCGCCCTGCTGGACCTGCGGCACCGGCTCGACGACGACGTACCGGAGGCCGAACGCGGACTGTCGCTGGCGGTCGCGGCGGGCTTCGCGCCGGAACCGGGTGACGACGGGCTGCTCGCGGTGCGCCGCCCGCTGCCGGACACCCGCCGGCTGACCGGCGACGCCCCGTACGTCGTGGTCCACCCGGGGACCTCCGCTCCCGCCCGGCAGTGGCCCGAGCGGCGCTGCGCCGAAGCCGTACGTGAGCTGGTGGCGCGCGGGTGGCGGACGGTGGTGACGGGCGGTCCGTCCGAGCGGGAACTGACCGCCCGGGTGGCGGGACACGCCGGGACGCTCCTCGGCGGAGCGGGCCTCGCCGGGACGGATCTCGGCGGGACAGATCTTGGCTGGACAGATCTTGGCGGGGTGGACCTCGGCGGCCGGACGAGCATGGCGGAACTGGCAGGAGTCCTGGCGGGGGCGGCCGCCGTCGTGGTCGGCAACACCGGCCCTGCCCACCTGGCCGCCGCCGTGCGGACGCCGGTGGTGTTGCTGTTCGCGCCCGTGGTGCCGGCCGCGCGCTGGGCGCCGTACGGCGTGCCGTACGTGCTGCTCGGTGACCAGAGCGCCGCCTGCCGCGGCACCCGCGCGTACACCTGCCCCGTCGAGGGGCATCCTTGCCTGTCGTCGGTCACCGGGACAGAGGTGGCCGACGCCGTGGAGAAACTCGTCGTGGAGGCGGCCTCATGAGAGTGCTGATCTGGCATGTGCACGGTTCCTGGACCACGGCGTTCGTGCAGGGTCCGCATACCTACCTGCTGCCGGTGACCCCGGATCGCGGACCCGACGGGCTGGGCCGCGCCAGCACCTGGGACTGGCCCGCGTCGGTTCGGGAGGTCGCACCGGAGCGGCTGCGCGACGAGGACGTCGACGTGGTGATCCTGCAGCGCCCGCACGAGGAGGATCTGGTCCGGCGGTGGCTGGGACGCCGCCCCGGCATCGACGTGCCCGCCGTCTATCTCGAGCACAACGCGCCCTGCGGCGACGTGCCATTGACCAGGCATCCGGTCGCCGACCGGCCGGAGCTGACCCTGGTGCACGTCACGCACTTCAACGACCTCTGCTGGGACGCCGGCCGGACCCCGACGCGGGTGGTGGAGCACGGCATCATCGACCCGGGACGGCGCTGGACCGGGGAACTCGCCCGCGCGGCGGTCGTGGTCAACGACCCCCTGCGGCGCGGCCGCTACGTCGGCACCGACCTGCTGCCCTTCTTCGGGGCCGTCACGCCGCTGGACATCTTCGGCATGCGGGTCGGCGACGTGCCAGGGCGCCTGGGCATGCCCACCGCGCGGGCCATCGAGGACCTGCCGCAGGCACGGATGCACGACGAGCTCGCCCGCCGCCGCGTGTATCTGCATCCGATCCGGTGGACGTCGCTGGGGCTGTCCCTGCTGGAGGCCATGCATCTGGGCATGCCCGTCGTCGCCCTCGCGACCACGGAGATCGTCGAGGCCGTGCCGCCCGGCGCGGGCGTGATCTCGACCCGGACGGACGAGCTGATCAAGGCGCTCAAGCGGCTGGTCAACGACCCCGCGGAGGCCGCCGAGCTCGGCAAGGCGGCCCGCGAGGCGGTCGTGGACCGGTACGGGCTGACCCGGTTCCTGGCCGGCTGGGAGGAGGTTCTCGGGGAGGCGACGCGGTGACCCGTCCCGCCGTGCTCATGCTGCGGGCGCTCGGACTCGGCGACTTCCTGGCGGGGGTCCCCGCGTACCGGGCGCTGCGCGCCGCCTTCCCGGCGCACGAGACGGTACTGGCGGCCCCGGCCGCGCTCGAGCCGCTGGTGCGGCTGTGCGGCGCGGTGGACCGGCTGCTGCCGGCCGGTGAGCTGGAGGCCGTCCCCTGGCACGGCCAGCCCCCCGAGATCGCGGTGGATCTGCACGGCAACGGCCCGGCCAGCCACCGGCTCGTGTGTGCGACCGGCGCCCCCGCACTCATGATGTACGCCTCGGCGGCCGCCCCAGGCGTCGCCGGCCCCTGGTGGGACCCGGACGAGCACGAGGTCGGCCGCTGGTGCCGGCTGCTGGAATGGTGGGGCCTCCCGGCGGACCGGACGGCGCTACGGCTCGACCCGCCCCCCGTTCCCGCTCCGGTGACGGGCGCGGTGGTGGTGCATCCGGGGGCGGCGAGCCAAGGCCGCCGCTGGCCGCCGGACCGCTTCGCCGCCGTCGCCCGCGCGCTCGCCTCACGCGGCCACCGGGTCGTGGTCACCGGGACCGCGGCCGAACGGGCGCTCGCCCGCGAGGTGGCCTCCCGGGCCGGGCTGCGCCCGGGCTCCGTGCTGGCGGGACTGACCGGCCTCACCGGCCTGGCCGCACTCGTGTCACAGGCCTCTCTCGTGATCAGCAACGACACCGGGATGGCGCATCTCGCCTTCGCCTACGGACGGCCGTCGGTCACGTTGTACGGCCCCGTCTCCCCCGCCCTGTGGGGACCTCCGCCGAACCCCGGCCGCCATGTCGCGCTCTGGCACGGCACCGGTGGCCGACCGGGCGACGCGCACGCCACCGTGACCGACCCCCGCCTGCTGCGCATCACGGCGGCCGAGGTACTGGCCGCCGCCCGCACCGCCCAACAGCCTGCAGATCAACCCACGTAGCGGCGAGCTGGGGAGGTACGCTGTGGCTCCTCCAGCAGGCGCAGGCCGCGCTCGATGTGGGCCGGGATCACCCGGCGCTCTCGTACGACCCAGGGCAGGCCCGCGAGTGCGGCCCCCACCGCCGAGACGCTCGCCCGGTCCCGGGGGACCGAGCGCAGGACCGTCACCGTGCGGCGCACGGCGTCGGGCAGCGGGCGGCGCAGCCAGGCGGTCCACAGCGTGTTGCGTATCCCCAGCTTGCGTCGCTGCCGGGGGTCGCGGGCCGTGGAGGCGGCGTGGTGCACGACGACGTCCTCGGCCCAGCACAGCCACCATCCCCGCGCGGCCAGGTCGAGGCTGAGAAGTTCCTCCTCCCCGCCCAGCCAGAGCCTCGGCGAGAAGCCGCCGACCGCGCGGAACGCCTCCACCCGCAGCATCGAGGCCCCCGCCAGGATGCTCAGCAGCGCCGGGCCGGGCAGCCAGTCCGGTGCGGGCACCGGCGAGTGCCGCAGCTCCGGCGTGATCGGGTCCTCTTCCAGCCCGGGCTCGACCAGGATGAGACCGGTCACCGAGGCCAGCCGCGGGTGGCCGTCGAGCAGGTCGGCGGCGCGCGTCAGGGCGCCGGGTTCCCACCAGGTGTCGTCGTCGCAGAAGGCGACGTACGGGGTGGTCACCTCCTCCACAGCGAGGTTGCGGGCCACCGCGCCGAGGTTGCGGGCGCTGCGGATCAGCCGTACGTCCGGATGGGCGGCGGCGACCGCGTCCGCGCTGCCGTCCGCCGACCCGTTGTCGACCACGATGACCGGCGGCCGCTCCGGGAGCGCCGTCATGAGCGCCAGGGTGCGGAGCAGTTCGTGGCGCCTGTCGCGGGTCATGATGACGACGGTCGTCCGTCCGCCGGCGGGGGCGCCGGTCATGGCTTGACCTCGATGAGCCGGGCCGCCCTTTCGACGGACGCGGGCAGCCGCCGCCGATCGAGCAGCGCGGAGGGCATCCGGCGCAGGGCCCCGGCCAGCGCCGCCCTGGCGTCCGGGTCCCGCGCGGCCCGCGCGGCCAGCCGCCCGGTCTCGCGGACCGCGATCCGCGCCGGCCGGCGCAGCCAGGCCGTCAGCAGCGTGTTGCGCAGCTCCGCTCGATGCCGCCGGCCGGACGGCGGACGGCGCACCGAGGGCTCGTGCACCGCGACGACACCGGGCAGGTAGCAGCGGCCCCAGCCCGCCGCCGCGAGATCGTACGCCAGCAGGCGTTCCTCACCCACGAAGAACAGCACCGCGCTGAACCCACCGGCCTCCAGGAACGCCTGGCGCCGCACCACCGACGCGCAGGCGAGGAAACCCAGCACCGGCGCCCCCGGCAGCCCCGGTTCGCCGGGCAACGGGGTTCCCGCCATCGCGGCGTTGATCGGGTCAGGCCGGCGGGCCGGCCCCACGAGCGTGTGCGCCGCGATGAGGCCGAGATCCGGATGCTCGTCGAACGCCTCCGCCGCCCGGCGCAGGGCACCCGGCTCCCACCAGGAGTCGTCGTCGCTGAAGGCGACGTACGGCGTCCGTGCCGCCCGCACTCCGATGTTCCGTGCCGGAGCCCCGAGGTTGCGGGCCGCCCGGACCACCTCGACCCCGGGAAAGCGGGCGCGTACCGCCTCGGCCGTTCCGTCGGAGGAGGCGTTGTCCACCACGATGATCTCGGGCCGTTCGGGCAGGTCCCGCAGGTGTCCCAGGGTGCGCAGCAGTTCGACCCGGCGGTCCCGGGTCGCGATCACGACCGTTACCGGGAGACCCTGTTCCGCGGCCTCGGGGCCGACATCGCCGTCGTTCATCCGCCCCCCTGTTTCCGCGCGACCTGTTCCCGTGTGACCTGGTTTTCCCGTGTGACCTGGTCTCCGGTGTGACCTGAACGGATACCGCCGGTATGACCACGGATCGGCTCAACCTTGCGATGCCCCATCTGTACCCCGGCAAACGGCGCCACCCCGGCCAGGGCGGGCGAACGTATCGGCTATCAGCTGGGGTTCCGGCTTCCGTATCACCTGCGGGATGCCCGGCGAACCTGGCCGGCTGCCGGGGGCCGAGATCCGGTTCATCGTCGGCCACGGCCCTGTGACCCTCGCCAGGCTCGAGCGCACCCACCCCGAACAGGCCCGGGGGCATCGCTGAGGCCGGCCTACCGCGGGTCGCTCCGCGGGGTGGCGAGCAGGCGCTGCACCGTGGCCAGGCCGGGCTTGAGCACCTGGCGCCGTAGCGGCCCGTCGGCGCGGAGCGCGGCGCGGGCCGCGTTGGCGCCGCACGCGCCGTGCACGCCGCCGCCCGGGTGGGCCGAGGCCGAGGCCAGATAGAGGCCGGCCACCGGCGTCTCGGGCCGCCCGCTGCCGGGCACCGGACGGAAGACCAGCTGTTGGTGGACGGCGGCGGTGCCGCCGTTCAGCGCCCCGCCGACCAGGTTGGCGTCGTGCTGCTCCAGTGCCATCGGGCTGAGGATCCGCCGGCCGATGATCCGCTGCCGGAAACCGGGCGCGTACCGCTCGATCGTGGCCTCCAGCCGCGCGGCCACGGCCTGCCTGTCGTGCTCGTCCCAGGTCCCGGTGATCTCGTCGGGCCCGGCATCCCCGCGCACCCGCTGCGGGACATGGGTGTAGGCCCATACCGACTCGGTGCCCGCCGGAGACCTGGCGGGATCGGCGGTCGTCATCTGGCCCAGCAGGACGAACGGGCTGGCCGGCACCAGCCCCATGGCGATCTGCGCGGTGTACTCGGTCATCGCGTTGATCCCGGCGGCCAGATGGACCGTCCCGGCCCGTTTCGCCTCCGCCGACGACCAGGGAATCGGATCGGACAGCGCCCAGTCCACCTTCACGGTGGAGAAGTCCCACTGGAAGCGCCGGATGTCGTCGCGCAGCCGGCGGGGCAGGTGCTCCCAGCCCACCAGCCGCCCGTACAGTGCCGGAGCCGACACGTCGGCGAACACCCCCTTGCGCGCCCGCACCGCCTCCCCGTCGGCGGCATGCACGCCGAGCGCCCGTCCGTCGCGGACGACCACCGAGGTCACCTCCGCGTCACAGCGGACCCGGCCGCCCTTCGATTCCAGGCGCCGCACCAGTGCCCTCGACAGCTCCCCGGCTCCGCCCGCGGGCACCGGCCAGCCGTACCGCTGCCCGAGCATCGCCAGCAGCCAGCCGAACGCCGAGCCACCGGCCGACTCGGGGAAGAGATCGGCGTGCAGGGCGGATCCGGCGAGCAGCAGGGGGCCGCCGGGCCCGCTGAACTCCTCCTCCCCGAGCCGGCGGACCGGCAGCAGCAGGAAGCGCAGCAATCGCAGGCCACCGGCGGCCCGCACCTTCGCGGCGAGCGCCGCCCCCGCGCGCAGCGGAGGGAACGGGCTGAACAGGGCGCGCAGCACGTCGTCGCCGAGGTCCTCCCACAGCCCGTACAACCGGGACCAGGCCGCACCGTCGCCGGCGCCCAGGGCCTCCAGGGAGGCCGCGGTCCGCTGCACGTCGCGCTCCAGGACGGCACAGCGCCCGTCGGGCAGGGGGTGGGCGAGCACGGCGGGAGCCTGCCGCCACTCCACCCCGTAGCGCTCCAGCTCCAGCGCCCGCATCGCCGGCGAGGCCACCCCCAGGGGATAGAACGCGCTGCACAGGTCGCTCACGTAATCCGGATGGACGCCGTTGTCGCTGCGCACCGCCCCGCCGGGTTCGCTCTGGGCCTCCAGCACCTCGACGTCCCACCCAGCGTCGGCCAGCACGTTGGCGCAGACGAGCCCGTTGGGTCCCGCGCCGATGACCACCGCGTCAGGCATGATCCGTTCCATTCCCCATCATGGCCAGACGCCTACCCGCCACCGGGGAGATCACCCGCCGGGGTCCGGTGCCCTGCCTGGTGATCCGGCGCCTGAAGCGCCGGGGAAAATGAGGACCTTCGTCCTTGACCGCCGTGGTTCCCCGGGGAGATGCTCGAAGGACGGGGGATCATGCGCGGCGCAGGACGATCTTGGACTACAGCGCCCATGCCCGGCCTCTGGCGGTCTCGACGGCACATCCTGGAACGGAGCGCATCATGTCTCAGACAGCGGCGGATGCCTCGTCCACGGCCGGCGACCCGGCCGCGCCGGACCGGGTGGTCGTCGGCTTCGACGGCTCACCGGGCTCGCACCTCGCGCTGCGCTGGGCCGCCCGGGAGGCACAGCGCCGCCGTGCCCCGCTACAGGTGATCTCCGCCTGGGAGAAGCGCGGCGACTCGGACCTGGACCCGGCCGACGAACACGCCGAGGTCGCCGCCGAGCGCATCCAGCGGGCTCTGAAGGCCATCCTGCTGGAGGGAGTACAGCTCGAGCGCGTCTCGTACGCCACCTCACGAGGACCGGCCGGTCCGGTTCTGCTGGAGGCGGCGGCCGGCGCCGACCTCCTCGTCATCGGTACCACCGGGCTCGAAGCCAAGCAGTCCCCCGGCCGGGTCAGCCTGTACTGCCTGCAGCACGCCCGCATCCCGCTCGCCTTCGTCCCCAGCTCGTGGCACGGGCTCGGCGGACCCGATCCCGGCTCAGGCTGACAACAGCCCATCGCCTCGGCGACCTTCGAGCACGCCACCTTCCGAACATGTAAGGTCGCGGAGGGTGATCGGCGGGGCCTTGGATTCCGCGAGGCGGCGCCAGGACCTTGTGCTGGTCTAGGTTCGGGCGGCGCCCGGGCACCAGTGACGCCGGCCCGCCCGCGCATAGGACATCCGGGCAGCCGTAGCGGCCGCCGCCGGGTGCCGACGGATCGCCGTTCACCTCTGGGCGGCGGCCACTGGGGGAAGATCAATGCTCTTCGGTCAGCATTGACCGTCGGCGAGGACCCAGTAGTTCGGACCGGTCTGCTTGAGCGTGTGCGTGGTGAAGGTGTTCCACAGGCCCATGGCGTCGTTGGATCCGTTGGCGTAGGTGGAGCCGCCGGACTGGTGCGCCCGCCCGGCCGTGGTGTGCGCGTAGTTGCTGGACGTCGCGCAGACCACGCCCGGCGTCGTGGTCGGCGTGGGCGTCGGGGTCACGGTCGGAGTGGGGGTTGGGGTGGGGGTCGGGGTGGGGACCGGCCCGGAGCCGTCCAGCCCGAAGAACTGTGCGTCGCGGTAGGCCGAGCAGATGCTGTCCAGGAAGTAGGCCCCGGTGGTGCCGCACTGGTCGACGGCGCCGCCCGGATGGACGGGGGTGCCATGCCCGGCGTTGGCGATCTTGTAGAGGCGGACGGCGTCGTTGCCGTACTTCTCCAGGGTGACGCCGCCCGGCAGGGTCTCGGTCGAGGCCGGCGTCTGGGAGACGCCGAGCACGTTGGTGAACTGGTCGCGCAGTTCCAGCCCGTTCTTGGGAACGACGACGGCGTCGGACTGCCCGTGCCAGATCGAGATCCTGGGACGCGCCCCGGTGTAGCCGGAATAGGCGGCCCGCACCAGGTCGCCCCAGGCCTGCGGGGTCTTGTCGACGCCGGAGTACTGACAGGTGGAGGTCGTGTCCGGCGGGGAGCACCGGTAGGGCAGGCCGGACACCACCGAGCCGGCCGCGAACAGGTCGGGATAGGTGGCGAGCATGACGGAGGTCATCGCGCCGCCCGCCGACAGGCCGGTGATGTAGATCCTGCGGGAGTCGAGGCGGTAGGTGCTGGTGGCGTAGCCGACCATCTGCGCGATGGACAGAGCCTCGCCCTGGCCCCGCTTGATGTGAGCCTCCTGGAACCACTGGAAGCAGTTCGACGGATAGGCCGAGGAGTCGATCCGCTCGGGGAAGACCACCGCGAAGTGGTACAGGTCGGCGTACTTCTTCCACCCGGAGTTGGTGTAGTAGTCGTTGGCGGTCTGCGTACAGCCGTGCAGGGCCACCACGGCCGGTGAGCCGTCGGGCAGCCCGTCGGGCCGGTACACCCACATGTTCAGGCCACCGGGGTTGGACCCGAACCCCGTGACCTGGGTGAGGGCGGCCGCGCTGGCCGGGCTCGTGGCGATCCCGAGCGCCGCGACCAGCGACATCGTGCACAGCGACAGGGCGAGCAAGAGGCGCAGGAACTGTTTCACCGATCCGCTCCTTCCAAGCGGGAGCCGATCGTGCGGGCGACCCGGGGGGCAGGGGTGGTGTGACGCGGGTCACCCATTCGGCTTCCGGCAGGTTAAGAGCAGGCCTCCGGCCATGAAATGTGGGGGCTTCCCACAATCCTCAGGTCAGCTGTAGGGGCGCGCTCATGCGGGTACGGATGGCGCGCGGCCGACCGTGCTCTCCCGGATCTTCAGGGAGAAGGGGGTCTGGATGTCCTGAGGGGCGACCTGTTCGCCGGCTTCGGCGCGGCGGCGGATGAGGTCGACGGCGGTCTGGGCGATCGCGGACTTGTCCGGTGCGATGGTGGTCAGGGACGGGAGGCTGTAGGCGCTCTCCTCGGTGTTGTCGAAGCCGACGATCGCCACGTCCTCTGGGACCCGGAGGCCGCGTTCGGCTGCGGTCCGCATCGCGCCGATGGCGAGCAGGTCGTTGAAGCAGAACACCGCGTCGGGGGGTTCCGGCAGGGCGAGCAGGTGCGCCATGGCCTCGGCGCCGTCATGCCGGTGGTACTCGAGCGCGGGCGCGACGAGTTCGGCCGGCTGCGGGAGCCCCGCTTCGGCCAGTGCCGCCTGGTAGCCGGCGAGCCGCAGCGCCGCGGTGCCGCGGCGCGGATTCTGGCCGATGGCCGCGATCCTGCGGCGGCCGATCCCGGTCAGGTGGTCCACCGCCGTTCGAGCGGCGAGCACGTTGTCGATCGCGACGTGGTCGATCGCGACGTTGACCGCATGCTCGCCCAGCATGACCAGCGGGACCCCGGGCGCGTGCTCGGAGAAGTCCTCCTCCTCGAGAGCCTGCGGGCTCAGGATCGCTCCGTCGATCATGTGCGGTCCCAGCGATGCCAGCGTCGAGCGTTCGCGCTCACGGGTGCCCTGGGTCTGCTCGATGAGCACGCTCCAGCTCTGGGCCTGGGCGGCGGTGATGACGAGGCCGGCGAGTTCGCCGAAATAGGGGATGCTCAGCTCGGGTACCACCAGCGCGATGAACCCCGTCCGGCCGCGGCGCAGGTTCCGTGCGCCCATGTTGGGCCGGTAGCCGGTCGCCTCCAGCGCTTCCTGGACGCGGCGACGGTTCTCGGGCTTGACGAAGGCGTAGCCGTTGACGACGTTCGACACCGTCTTCACCGACACTCCGGCCAGGGCTGCGACGTCCTTGAGCGTTGCGGCCATCCATGATTCCCTTCACGATCCCGGCTCGGCGATCCGGAGTCTATGACGGGTGGCGAGCTGTTTACAACGTTGTAGCAACGATGTAAAAACTTCTATACCCAAGCCGAGTGACCGGGGTCACTATCGGTCCACCCCCGCTCATCCCAGACAAGCCAGTCCGAAGGAGCGACCATGCTCGTGACCGCCCACCCCCCGCTCTTCCGTCGCACCCATGCCACCGCGCTGACGGCCGTCGCCGTCGCACTGGTGCTCAGCGGCTGTTCCAAGAGCGAGTCCACGTCCACGGCGCCCTCCAGCGCGGGACCGGCCGCGTCAGCGGCCTCGGTGCAGCCGACAGGGGCCGGCTGCACCATCTCGCAGACCGGATATCCGAAAGTCGACCTGAAGACCGCGACCGTCGGGTTCTCACAGTCGGAGAAGGAGGCCAACCCCTTCCGCATCGCGGAGACGCAGTCGATCAAGGCCGAGGCGGCCAAGCTCTCCATCCCCGCCGGCCACCTGCTGCTGACCAACGCCCAGAGCGACCTCAACAAGCAGATCAGCGACATCAAGTCGATGCTGGACCGGGGGGCCAAGCTCCTGATCGTTGCGCCGCTGAACTCCGACGGCCTGCAGCCGGCCCTGGACGCCGCGAAGGCCAAGAAGGTGCCGGTCGTCACCATCGACCGCAAGGTCACCTCACAGCCGTGCAGTGACTACCTCACCTTCATCGGGTCGAACTTCGTCCAGCAGGGCAAGCGCGCCGCCGACGAGATGATCCGGGTGACCGGCGGCACCGGCAAGGTCGCGATCCTGCTCGGCGCGTCCGGCAACAACGTGACGACCGACCGCACCCAGGGATTCAAGGACCAGCTGGCCACGTCCAAGGGCCTGTCGATCGTCGTGGAGCAGACCGGTGACTTCGACCGCTCGAAGGGGCAGGCGGTGATGGAGCAGCTCATCCAGAGCCACCCCGACATCACCGCCGTGTACGCCGAGAACGACGAGATGGGCATCGGCGCGGTCAACGCCCTCAAGGCCGCGGGCAAGCACCCGGGCAAGGACATCAAGATCGTCTCGATCGACGGCACCCGCAACGCGGTGCAGCTGATCAAGGACGGCAGCTACAACGCCGTCATCGAGTCGAATCCCCGCTTCGGCCACCTCGCCTTCCAGACGCTGCAGCAGTTCGAGGACGGGCAGCAGATCCCGGCCAACGTGATCATTTCCGATGACCAGTACAACGAGACGAACGCGGCCCAGAAGGTCTCCGCCGCCTACTGACCGCCCGGCCGCGGCCGGACCCCCACCGGCGATGCGCACAGGGTCCGGCCGCCGATCCGGTCATCGCGCCGACCGGCGCAGCAGACAAGGAGCCAGTTCGTGGAGCGTGAGGCCACCGCGCCAGTCCAGCCGCCGGCAGACGATGAACCGATCCTGGAGGTCGTCGAGGTCACCAAGGAGTTCCTTGGCACTCGAGCCCTCGACACGGTGTCGTTCGCCCTGCGGGCGGGCGAGGTGCACGCCCTCGTCGGGGAGAACGGCGCCGGGAAGTCCACTCTGATCAAGGTGCTGACAGGGGTCTACCGGCCGGACAGCGGCGTGCTGCGGCACCACGGCCGGCCCGTCACCTTCGGCAAGCCGATCCAGGCGCAGCAGGCGGGCATCTCGACGATCTACCAGGAGGTCAACCTCATCCCCCTGATGAGCATCGCCAGCAACGTCTTCCTCGGACGTGAGCCCCGCACCCGCGCCGGGCTGATCGACTGGCCGAAGATGAACGCGATGGCGGCCGAACTGCTCGCCGGTTACGGCATCGACGGCGATGTACGGCGCCCGCTGGGCGGGCTGGGGGTCGGCGCCCAGCAGATGGTCGCCCTGGCCCGCGCGGTCTCCGTCGACGCGCGCGTGGTCATCATGGACGAGCCCACCTCGTCGCTCGAACCCCGCGAGGTGGCGACCCTCTTCACGGTGATCGGCAGACTGCACCGGCAGGGCATCGCGATCCTCTACGTCAGCCACCGCATGGACGAGCTTTACCGGATCTGTGATCGGGTGACCGTGCTGCGCGACGGCAGGCTGGTGCATACCGGGCCGCTGTCCGGGCTGGATCGGATCGAGCTCGTCTCGCTCATGCTCGGCCGGGAGATCAGCGATGTCCGGGCGCATGGCGCCACCAGCTTCGGCGACGACCGCCACGCCGCCAAGGAACCGCTGCTACGGGCCGAGGATCTGTCCAGCCCGCACCGGCTGTCCGGGGTGTCGGTGACGATCCGTCCTGGAGAGGTCGTCGGCCTGGCCGGGCTCCTCGGCTCCGGGCGCAGCGAGACCGCCCGCGCGATCATCGGTGCGCTGCCTCTGGACGGCGGCACGGTGCTGGTGGCCGACAAGCCGGTGCGCCCGGGCAGCATCGCGTCGGCGATCCGCGCCGGCATCAGCATGCTGGCCGAGGACCGCAAGGGCGACGGGATCATCCCCAACCTGTCCGTACGGGAGAACATCGTGCTGGCCGCGCTCCCCCGGCTGTCCCGATTCGGCCTGGTCCGCCGGGCCAAACAGGACCGGATCGTCGAGACCTTCATCAAGCGGCTGCGGATCAAGGCCTCCAGCCCGGATCAGAAGGTCGCCGAACTCTCCGGTGGCAACCAGCAGAAGGTGCTGCTGGCCCGCTGGCTGTGCATGCAGCCGCGGATCCTGCTGCTGGACGAGCCGACCCGGGGCATCGACGTGGGCGCCAAGGCCGAGGTCCAGGCACTGATCGACGAGCTCGCCGCGGAGGGGCTCGGCGTCCTGCTGATCTCCGCCGAGATGGAGGAGCTCATCGACGGCGCCGACCGGCTGGTCGTCCTCCGCGACGGCGCCGTCGTCGGCGAACTCGTCGGAGACCAGGTCACCGAGGGCAACGTGCTGGCCGCGATCGCGGCGGTCGGCGAAGGGAACGACGATGTCTGACGCAGCAGTCGCGTCCCGGCTGCGGGGGAACCGCCTGCGCACGGCCGGCCGGCTCCAGGAGTACGGCGTGTACCTCGCGGTCGCCGTCCTCCTGCTGTTCAACCTCCTGTTCACCGCCAACTTCATGTCGGCCGCGAACTTCCGCACCCAGCTGCTCCAGGCGGCCCCGGTCTGCATCGTGGCGCTCGGCATGGCCCTGGTGATCGGCACGGAGGGCGTCGACCTCTCCGTCGGGGCGGTGATGTCGCTGTCCGCGGCGCTCATCCCCCTCTACCTCGGGTACGGGGTCGTACCGGCGATCGTGCTCGCACTCGTGGCCGGCCTCGCGGCGGGCGTCTTCAACGGCTTCCTGGTCGCCTACGTCGGCATCCAGCCCATCGTCGCCACGCTCGCGTTGCTGGTGGGCGGCCGCGGACTGGCGCTGGTCATCGCGCACGGCCAGCTGGTTGAGGTACACGACCCGGCGTTCCTGGCGCTCGGCAGCGACGACCTTCTGGGAATCCCGGTCAGCGTCCTGGTCGCGGCCGTGCTCTCCGTCCTGGTCGGCCTGATGGTTCGGCGCACGACCTTCGGCCGACGCCTGGTGGCGATCGGCGGCAACCGGGCCGCCAGCACGCTGGCCGGCCTGCCGGTACGGCGCGTGCTCCTGGGGGTCTACGCGGTCTGCGGGCTGTTCGCCGGCGTCGCGGGCGTGCTGGCCACCGCGCGCCTGGCGGCCAGCGATCCGGCCGACGTCGGCCTCCTCATGGAGCTGTCGGCCATCACCGCGGTCGTGGTCGGTGGCACCCCGCTGAACGGCGGCCGGGTCCGGATCTTCGGCACCGTCATGGGCGCGCTGCTGATGCAGCTGGTCAGGGCAACGCTCATCAAGCACAATCTGCCGGACTCGACCGCGCAGATGATCCAGGCGGCGATCATCATCATCGCCGTCTACACCGGGCGGGAGCGAGCCAGCCGATGAGATCGTCGACCACACCGACCGGCGCCCAGGACGTATCCGCTCCCCGGCACGCGACCTCGGCCATCGAAGCCCGCCGGCAGGCGATGACGAGCCTGCTTCAACGGCAGGGCGCCGCCGTCGTGCTGGCGGTGGTGGTGCTGGTGGCCTGGCTCGCGTTCCCGCGGTTCGGCAGCGCCGACAACCTGCGCGACCTGGCCCTGCAGAGCTCCTTTCTCGCGGTGATCGCGCTCGGCATGACCTTCGTGATCATCTCTGGCGGGATCGACCTGTCGGTCGGATCCGTGTACGCCCTCGGGGGTGTGCTCGCGGCGTACGCCTCCCAGTGGGGCTTCCTGGCCGCGCTGCTACTGCCCCTGGCGGTGTGCGGTCTGATCGGCCTGGTCAACGGCCTGCTCGTGGCCCGTACCGGGATGCCGCCGTTCATCGTCACCCTGGCCTCCCTGCTGTTCGCCCGCGGGCTCCTGCTCGCCATCACGCACGAGGGCGCGACGACGTACAAGATCGGCAGTGCGGCGTTCTTCCTGCATCTGGGCCGGAGCACGTTCCTGGGAATCGGCTACCCGATCTACATAGCGCTGGTCCTCTTCCTCGCGGGCGGGCTGCTGCTGCGACGCACCCGGTTCGGCCAGTCGCTGTTCGCCACGGGCGGCGCCGAGTCCTCGGCCGTCCTGATGGGACTGCCGGTCACCCGAACCAAGATCACCGTCTACACGCTCAACGGGCTGCTCGCCGGGTTCTCCGGCGCGCTGACCGCCGCCTACCTGGAGTCCGGCGTCACCGTGATCGGCGTGGGCACCGAACTGGACGCGATCGCCGTCGTCGTCATCGGCGGCACGCTGCTGACCGGCGGCGCCGGAACCGTGATCGGGACCCTCATCGGCGTGCTGCTGCGCAACGTGATCCAGAACATCATCAACCAGATCGGCACTCTGGACAGCAACTACCAGTCCGTGGTCAGCGGCGGCTTCCTCCTGGTCGTCGTGGTCATCCAGCGGTCCCTGGCCCGTAGCCGCATCCGCCGGTGACGTTCCGGCCGGATCGCCGGAACCGGATCGCCCTATCGCTCGAGAGGAGACCGTCATGTTGCGCTACCCGCTGATCCATCCGCAGCTCCTGGCCGTGCTGGCCGCCGCCGGTCACGGCAGCAAGATCCTGATCGCGGACGGCAACTACGCCCACCGCACCAACACCCACGCCCTCGCGCCGGTGATCCACCTCAACCTCCGGCCCGGCCTGGTCACGGTCGAGCACGTGCTGGAAACCGTCGTCGACGCCAGCCCGGTCGAGGCCGCGACCCTGATGCTTCCCGACGACGGCTCCCCCTCCCCGGTACAAGAACGCTACCGCGGCCTGCTCGGCGAGGCCGTGCCCATGCGGCTGGTGGGACGCGGCGCCTTCTACCAGGCCTGCCGCCGCTCCGACATGGCGGCCACCATCGCGACCGGCGACCAGCGCCACTACGCCAACGTCCTGCTCACCGTCGGTGCCCTTCCCGCCCCCGGCCCCGGAACGCCCGCCGCGGACGAGGAGACCGGCCGGACGGCCGCGGACATGACACCGTGAAGCGCACCTCCCTCCAACTGTCCGACGGCCGCGGACTGCTGTATTTCGACCGGCGCGACGACGCCGACCGGACCGCTCCCGACACCCGCTCGCTGCCGCCGCGGCCACCCGCGTCCCAGGTCCGCTATGACTCGCTGCTGGCCGAATGGGTGACCTTCGCGACCCACCGCCAGGACCGCACCTTCATGCCGCCCAGCGACCAATGTCCGCTGTGTCCCAGCTCATCCGGCCGCGCCAGCGAGATACCCGCCTCCGGCTATGAGGTCGCGGTCTTCGAGAACCGTTTTCCCTCCTACAGCCCGCGCGCCTCCGACGGCGGCTCCCCCGGACTGGGGCACTGTGAGGTGGTCTGCTTCACCTCCGATCACGACAGTTCGTTCGCCGCCCTGACCCCGTCGCACGTTGGCACCGTGATGGAGGCGTGGGCGGACCGCACCGCCGAACTGTCCGCTCTCGGCTACGTGGAACAGGTCTTCTGCTTCGAGAACCGCGGCGAAGAGATCGGCGTGACGCTCGCCCACCCGCACGGTCAGATCTACGCCTATCCCTTCGTCACCCCGCGGACCCGGCGCATGCTCGACTCGGCACGTGCTCACCGGGACCGGACCGGCCGGGACCTGTTCGGCGAGGTCCTCGCGGCAGAACGGGCGGCCCGGGTACGGGTGGTCGCCGCCAACGACCACTGGACCGCGTTCGTCCCCGCGGCGGCTCGGTGGCCCTACGAGGTGCACGTCTACCCGCACCGCAAGGTCCCCGACCTCGCGGCCCTCCGCGACGGCGAGCGCGCCGCGTTCGCCCCCCTCTACCTCGATCTGCTCGCCCGCTTCGACGCGCTGTTCGACACCGCGGCGCCGTACATCTCCGCCTGGCATCAGGCCCCGACCCGAGCTGATCGAGACCTCGGTTACCTGCACCTCCAGCTGTTCACCAGCCGCCGCGCACCCGGCAGGCTCAAGTATCTGGCGGGCTCGGAGGCCGCCATGGGCGCCTTCGTGAACGACGTCCTCCCGGAAGACGCCGCGGCGCGGCTGCGCGGCCTGAACGTCCCTGTAGCGCGCTAGTTGACGTCCGGCCCCAGCACCGCGCCCAGCAGCAGCGCCGTGCCCTGCCCGAGGCCGAGCCGATGGCCTGTGCTCGGCGTGCCCGCCGTTTGTACCGTCATGGCGAGGAAAGCCAGCCATGCAAATGGGTCGGGCCACCTTTCGGCGAACATATGGCCGGAATCGGTGCGAACGTTCGTGCATGGACGAGCTGTACTCGCGGGCGGCGGTCTGGGTGAGCACGCTGACCCCCGCCTTGGAGGCGGCGTAGGCGCCGAAACCGGGGCGCCGTCCGTGCGCGCCGCACGGCATCGGCGGTGCCGCCCTCTGACTCGATCATCGGATATCTATGCGACAGCCCATGGTAAGAATGCAGTAAATCACCCCATGCGGTGTACAGAGCTGGGATGTATAAGAGATCCCCAACGACGTGTGCATACCGTGCCGCATACATCCGATGTTCGGGGGAGGGCGCCGTGGCCGTCACGGACGAGGCGATCGAGCAGATCAAAGAGATGATCGTTTCGGGCCGGCTCCGGCCCGGGCAGCGACTGCCCAAGGAGGCCGATCTCGCCGCTCAGCTGGGCCTGTCCCGCAACTCGCTGCGCGAGGCGGTCAAGGCGCTGTCGCTCATGCGTGTCCTAGACGTACGGCAGGGAGACGGCACCTATGTGACGAGTCTGGAACCCGCCCTGCTGCTGGACGCCCTGAGTTTCGTCGTGGACGTGCACCACGACTCCACGGTGCTGGAATTCTTCGAGGTGCGCCGGATCCTCGAGCCGGAGGCGGTCGCGATGGCTGCGGGCCGGATCAGCGACGAGGAGATCGAGTCGCTCCGCGCCCACCTGGCGGTGGTATCGGCCGACTCCACGAGCGAGGAACTGGTCGCCAACGACCTGGAATTCCACCGCAGGATCGCCGAGGCGGCGGGGAACACGGTGCTGTGCTCACTGCTGGAGAGCCTGGCGGGGCCGACGATGCGGGGCCGCATCTGGCGGGGCCTCACCCAGGAGGGCGCCTGGGAGCGGACGCACACCGAGCACCGCGCCATCCTGGACGCCATCGCCGACCGGCAGCCCAACGTGGCGCGCGCGTGGGCGACGGTGCACGTCGCGGGCGTGGAGCAGTGGCTCCACAACGTGCTGTGACCGTGCGGTGGCACACGACGCCGGACCGAAAAACCCTGGCCGCGCCGCCCGATCACGATGGCGGCTGCCTCGTGCCGGGAAGTTGCGTGTGGTGGTGTTGGTCGGGGCCTGCCAGTGCTGCCCCCCACCGGGAGGTGTAGGCGGGGTCGGGGGCGACGATCGCCACACACCTCTCGGCGGCCATCGAGGTCAGCCGAGCCCGCGGCCGGCCGGTGGGGAAGTGGGAGATCACCTGCCGGAACCGCTTGTTACGGCCGTGCTTCTCCCGGGTCTTACCGGTGGCGGGCGTAGGTGCCGTCCGGGCTCCAGGCGATGCCCGCGTACAGAGCCTTAGGGGTGTTTCGATCGCCAGTTCATGAGTGTCCCTTCCGGAGCCCCTCCGCCCGGCGGGACCGCCGGGATTGGGAGGCGTCCGCCAGGGTCGCTAAGGACCGCGCGAGACCCCCAGGTGATCGGAACGTGAACCTCGCAGAAAACGGTCATGGTCGGCGGTGCGGTGAATCCCGGGCCTCACAGATCGGCGGACCGGGTGTTCATCACCATGACCTCTTCCAGGTCGAGTTCCTCCAGGGCCTCTTCGAGAAGCTCGTCGTCGATGCGCCGCTCGTCACGCAGTCTCAGGAACGTCTCCCGCTCGGCGGCGAGCATCTCAAGCCGCAACCGCCGGTAGGTCTCGCTGGGCACCTCCCGGCCCCCGGGCCCGATGCCGCCGCCCAGCCGCTCCCACGCCTTGAGCCGCCGGTATTCGGACAGCATCCGGAGCCGCTCGATGATCTCTTCGGCGATCTCCGAGTCCTCTCTCGCCGCGAGCTCGTCCAGCCGGGCCAGGGCGGCCTCGGTGGCGGCCTGGTACGCGGCGGCCGCGGCGAGCAGCCGGGCCCTGCGTTCGGCCTCGTTTTGGAGGCCCAGCGCGCGGATCAGCGCGGGGAACGTCAGTCCCTGCACCACCAGGGTGGCCAGCACCGTGCTGAACGTCAGGAACAGCAGCAGGTCCCGCCCGGGAAAAGGGCGGCCGTTCTCGGTGGCCATGGGGATCGCGAACGCCGCGGCCAGCGACACCACACCGCGCATTCCCGCCCACGAGATGATCACCCGCTGCCGCCATCCCGTCCCTGCCTCCCGTTCGCGCACCCTCCGCGAGAACCAGATCGGGAGGTAGTCGGCCGCGAAAACCCACACGAAGCGGGTGACGACGACCGTGAGGAAGACCGCCAGGGCGTACCACGCCAGTCCCGGCCGGCTGCGGGCCGACAGGCCCGACAGCACCGCGGTGAGCTGCAAGCCGATGAGCAGGAACACCACCGACTCCAGCATGAACACCATGACCCGCCAGACCGAGATGCCCAGCAGCCGGCTCATGGCCGACGATTCGAAGAACTTGTGCCCGAGGTAGAGACCGCTGACCACCACGGCGATGACCCCGGAGGCATGCACGGTCTCGGCGATCAGGTAGGCGGCGAACGGAGCCAGGACGGGGACCGCGGTCTCCACCAGCGGATCGTCCAGCCGGCCGCTGAGCCGGTGCAGCGGCGGCCCGAGCAGGAGACCCACGATCGCACCGGCCACCGCCGCGTAGACGAAGCGTCCGGTGGCATCCGCCAGCGTCACGCCCTCCCCCGCGGCGGCGGCGACCGCGACCCGGAAGACGGTCAGCGCGGTGGCGTCATTGAACAGGCTCTCGCCGACCAGGATGGTCACCAGCCGGCGAGGCAGCCCGAGCCGCCGCGCCACGCTCACTGCCGCGACCGCGTCCGGCGGGGCCACCAGGGCGCCGAGCACGAACGCGGCCGCCAGCGGAAGTCCCGGCACGACCAGGTGCGTCACCCAGCCGACGGCGAACGTCGTGAACAGCACCAGCCCGACCGACAGTGAAGCGATCGCCCGTACGTTGGCCTTCAGGTCATAGTAGGAGCTCTCCCAGGCCGCCGAGAACAGCAGGGGTGGCAGGAAGACGAACAGCACGAACTTGGGATCGAGCGTGAACCGCGGCATCCCCGGCACGGCCGAGGCCACCAGCCCGGCCAGCACCAGCACCGGTGCCACCGCCAGGCCGGATCGCCGGGCCAGCGCCGCCACCGCGACAGCCGCCACCGGCACCGCCAGCAGCTGTAACGCGTGTGCCGTCCCCATCGGCCGCCCCCCGTCACCGGCGGGGCGGCGCGCACCACCCCACCGGGCCGATTCTGCCGGAAGCCTCCGGCAGGGCCCGGCGACGACCCGTGATCAGCCCCGGTCCTTGGCGAAGGCGAGGAAGTCACGGACCACCGGCGGCAGCGGACGGTGCGCGTGCACCAGGCCGATCGTGCGGGTGATCGGGGGGAGGAACGAGCGGATGACGACGCCCTCGGTGTCCTCGACCTGGTTGCGATACCACAGCAGTGAGCCCATGCCCGCCCGCACCGAGTCCAGCCAGGACCCGCGCTCGTCCGACTCGACGGCGGCCACCGGGCTGGCCCCGATCCGGGCCAGCATGGCATCCAGCTCCGCGCGGCGGGCACCGCCCTTGGCGGGCAGGACCAGCCGCATCCCGTCGAGCGCCAGCAGCGGCACCGGATCACGCAGCTTGAGGCCGGGCGGCGAGATCAGCACGAGCTCCCGCTGCTCGAACGGGTGCGCCGCCAGGTCCCCGGGCACCGGCAGGTCGGTGATGGCCAGGTCGGCCTGGCCGGTGCGGACGGCCGTCCCGACGGCCTCCCTGCCGTCGCATCGGACCACCCGTATCCGGACCGCGGGCTGGTCCCGGGAGAAGCGCGGCAGCAGCCGGCCGGTGAGCTCCGGCTCCAGGGTGGGCGCCGCCGCGATTCGCAGCTCGGTGCCGCGCCCGTTGCCGCGCGCCGCCGAGACCGCTTCGATGGCGTCGGTGGCGTGCAGGGCGATGCGCGCCTGCCGGACGACCTCCTCACCGGCCACGGTGAGCACCACCCCCCGCCCGGAGCGCGCGAACAACTCGATCCCGAGCTCACGCTCGAGCTCGCGGATGGCCCGGGACAGCGCGGGCTGGGCGACGTAGAGGGCCTGCGCGGCCGACGTCATGGTCCCGTGGTCGGCGGTGGCGACCACATACCGCAGCTGCCGCAGATTCATGCATTGAAGGTATGACAACAAGCCGTACCGGTCTTGGACATAGCGGGAATCGTCCACTGAGAATGGCGAGTTATGGGGGGTTACCCCAAAGATCGATGTTGGGAACTTTGAAAGTTCTATGGGGGAATACTCCAGAAAATGAGGTTTTGTGCCGCGTCTCCCCTCGTGGTGATCATGCAGCCCGCACCGCACCGACCGCATGATCACCACGGAGGGTCAGGCGGACGACCCTCCGGGCAGTTCGGTGGCGTGCGCCTCCTTGACGACGTCCAGGTGGTGCCAGGACTCCCGCAGCGTCGCGCCACGGACCATCCTGATCGCGTCGAGGGCGTCTACCAGCGCCTCCCGCGATCCGGCCTCCACTTGCCCGACGATGTCGTACCGCCCGAACCCCAGGGCGAGGTAGCGCACGCCCTCCAGCCGGGCGACCTGTTCGGCCACCCGACGCGCTCCCCCCGAGGTTCCCGAGACCGACAGCCCGAAGCCGACGAGCTCCGCCGAGCCCAGCGCGAGCGGGGCGGCCAGACCGGTCACCTGGATGACGCCCGAGCGCATCAGCCGGACCACCCGGGCCCGGGTCGCGGCCTGCGACAGCCCGATGATCCCGGCCAGCCGGGTGTAGGGCGCCCGGCCGTCGCGCTGCAGTTCGCGCAGCAAGCGCCAGTCGATGTCGTCCAGCGTGATTTCGCCGAGCTCGCGCACGACCGAGTACGCGTCCCGCACCACCGTCACGGAGCGGAAGACCTCGGCGGACCGCACGCCCGGCATCCGCCGGATCTCGTCCATCTCGCCGTCCAGCGCGTCGTCGTCGCGGGCGCGTACCTCGGCGACCAGGGCGAAGCGCCCCGCGGTCACCGCGGCGAACCGCACCGCCGAGCGCTTGGCGATGGCCTGGCCGACGCCACGCGCGGCGCCGTCGACGATGACCGAGACGTGCCCGATCGCCCCCGTGCCGACGACCTTGGAGTGGACGATGCCGACCACCCGGACGACCCCTGTTTCGAGGAGGTTCTGCACGCGTGCCCGTACCGCCGTACGGGAGAGCCCGACGCGGTCGGCCAGCGCCTGGAACGTCGCCCGTCCATCACGCTGGAGCTCGCGGACCAGCACGGCGTCGACCGCATCCAACACGGAGATCCTCCTCGGCATGCACTGAATCGTTTTGTCACCGACTGCAAGATCATTCCATTTCCGGGGGGTTCACCGCGAAGTACGGATCTTGCTCGTGTTCGCGGCGGTTGGGGGCGATAGATGCGTCGGCGATCTGCCGCTGGGGCGACGATTGCTAAGGAAGGTCCACCGCTCCGGCACCTCTCCCCGGTGCCGGACGGGGACACGGGCGGACCGCGCACCCCGGCGCCGGACCACCCCGGGCCCCGTCCGTCACGCGGGCTCACCAGCCCCACCAGCCTGACCTGCATGCACCTCTCCCGATGGTGAGCGAATGCCTCCAAGAGGGAGGCATACGTAAGAAAAGTGCAATGATGCCGCATTCGCGTCAAGTAGTGACGCGAGAAAGCGCCAAATCTCACCCCCGCCGGCAGAGCTCTCGCACCTGCCGGGTACTGACCGTCACGCCGGGCGGGTGATAACGCGGCTCCGGGCGGAACTCTGCCCCCGGGGGCCTCGGGCGCCCCGAGGGGCCCTCCCGGCGTGAAACCGGTTCGGCGCACGTCCGGGTATGGAACAGAATTGAGGGTGGTCTTCGAACCACGAATTCCCTTCCTGTGATTGGTGTGGACAGCGGTGCGCCTGCTCAACGGTGAGAATCTCGCTTACGACCTCACGTACAACGACGTCTTCATGATCCCCGGCCGCTCCTCGGTGGGGTCCCGGCTCGAGGTGGACCTGTCGACGACCGACGGCAGCGGGACGACCATCCCGCTGGTGGTGGCGAACATGACGGCCGTCTCGGGCCGCCGGATGGCGGAGACCGTGGCCCGGCGCGGCGGCCTCGCGGTGATCCCGCAGGACATCCCCCTCGACGTCGTCACGGGCGTCGTCGACTGGGTGAAGGGCCGGCATCCTGTCTTCGACACCGCGATCACGCTGGGGCCCGGGGCCACCGCCGGCGAGGCGCTGAGCCTGCTCTCCAAGCGCGCGCACGGCGCCGTCATCGTCGTGGAGGACGACCGGCCGGTCGGGGTGGTGACGGAGGCGGACTGCCAGGGCGTGGACCGGTTCGCGAACCTGCGCGACATCATGGCCAGGGATCTGGTCACGCTGCCGGACTCGGTGGGCGCGCAGGAGGCCTTCGACCTGCTGCACGGCCGCGGGCACCGCCTCGCACCGGTCGTCGACCCGCAGGGGCGGCTGACCGGCATCCTCACCCGCAAGGCGGCCTTGCGCGCGACGCTGTACCAGCCCGCCGCCGACGCGTCCGGACGGCTGCGGGTCGCCGTGGCGGTCGGGGTGAACGGTGACGTCGCGGGCCGGGCCAAGGCACTGCTGGAGGCGGGCGCCGACCTGCTCGTGGTGGACACCGCGCACGGCCACCAGGACAAGATGATCCACGCGCTGCACCAGGTGCGCGGCGCCGACCCTCAGGTGCCCATCGTGGCGGGCAACGTGGTGACCGCCGCCGGCACCCGCGACCTGATCGAGGCCGGGGCCGACATCGTGAAGGTGGGCGTGGGCCCCGGGGCGATGTGCACCACCCGGATGATGACCGGCGTGGGCCGCCCGCAGTTCTCGGCCGTGCTGGAGTGCGCGGCCGAGGCCCGCCGGCTGGGCAGGCAGATCTGGGCGGACGGCGGGGTACGCCACCCGCGTGACGTCGCTCTGGCCCTGGCCGCCGGAGCCGCCAACGTCATGGTCGGCTCGTGGTTCGCCGGGACCTACGAGTCCCCCGGCGACCTGCAGCGAACCGCCGACGGCCGACTGTACAAGGAGAGCTTCGGCATGGCCTCCGCACGGGCCGTCCGGCTGCGCACCTCCGAGGACTCCCCCTTCGAGCGTGCCCGCAAGGCCCTGTTCGAGGAGGGCATCTCGACCTCGCGGATGTTCCTGGATCCGCAGCGGCCGGGCGTCGAGGACCTGATCGACTCGATCGTGGCGGGGTTGCGCAGCTCCTGCACCTACGCGGGCGCCCGCACCCTGGAGGAGTTCCACGAGCGGGCCGTGGTCGGGGTGCAGAGCTCTTCCGGCTACGCCGAGGGAATGCCGCTGTCCACCAGCTGGTAGCGGCGGCGGCCACCCGGGAGCCCACCCTGAGCACACCGGGCTAGGCCGAAATGCATATGATAGGGGGGCATGCGCGTGATGTCCCGACCGTTCACTTTCGCTCGGTTTTGACGCAACCCGGACGACCTTTTTGTGCGTCCGAAATAGCGACGAAAGGGATATTTGCCGTAGGTGGGGGATCGGAGCGTACATGGGACGAAAAGGCGCTTACCGGCGGGAGCGCCCGCAGCAGGGCGGGCGTAGCCTGCCGCGGGCACTGGGCCTGACCTTCGCGTCTGCGATGGTCTGGGGTGTGGCCCATCTCGCCACGGGGCGCCGGATCGCCGGTGCGCTGCTGATGGGCGCGTTCGCGCTACTGGTCACCGTCATCGTCATCGCCGCCACGTCGTTCCAGGACGATCTGAAGATCATGGCCGTCAAGCCCGACTGGGTGACGGGGATCATGGTCTTCGCCATCGCCCTCGGCGTGGTCTGGATCACGGTCGTGATCCGTTCGTTCCAGATCACCCGCCCGTCCGGCCTGGCCTTCCTGCCGAGCGCCGGCGCGGGGGCCCTGGTGACCGTCCTGTGCGCCGCGGTCGTCACACCCTTCGTCGGGGTCGCCAAGTACGGCAGCACCTACCAGGACGGGCTGACCCACATCTTCCAAACCGGCGGCGGCAGCAAGTCCGTCAACGCCGACGACCCGTGGAACGGCCGGCGACGGGTCAACATCCTGCTGCTCGGCGGGGACTCGGCCTACAACCGGGTCGGGGTCCGCACCGACAGCATGACCGTCGCGAGCATCGACACCCGCACCGGCAACACCGTCCTGCTCGGGCTCCCCCGCAACCTCGAGCACTTCCCGATGCCCGCGGGCCCGGCCCACCAGCGGTTCCCCACCGGGTTCACCGGTGACGGGCCGCAGAACCCCGGCCTGCTGAACGAGGTCTTCGAGTACGCCGAGAACCACCCCGAGATCGTTCCGGGCGTCGCCAAGGGCCGCCGCGGACCCGAGCTGCTCACCAAGACGATCAGCGGGATCCTGCAGCAGCCCATCGACTACTACGTCTTGGTCGACATGTTCGGCTTCGCCGACATCGTCGACGCGATGGGCGGCGTCAAGATCAAGATCGACCAGCCGATCCCCTACGGCCGTGACGGCGGGGTGCTGCAGCCCGGCTACCGGACGCTGCAGGGCAAGGACGCCCTGTGGTACGGGCGGTCCCGGACCGACAGCGACGACTACGCCCGGATGGCGCGGCAGAAGTGCCTTCTCCGGGCGGTCGCCAAGCAGGCGAACCCCACCAAGGTGCTCACCCAGTTCGACAAGCTGGTCAGCGCGGCCAAGCGGACCATCTCGACCGACATCCCGACCGCTCTGCTGCCCGCGTTGATCGGGCTCTCCGGCAAGGTCAAGAAGGACGCCAACATCGAAAGCCTGTCGTTCGTGCCACCGTTGATCCACACCGGCAACCCTGACTTCAACGAGATCCGGACCCTCACGGCCAGGGCCATGGCCGACAACCAGAGACGGCCCTCCGCGTCCCCGAGCGCCTCATCCCCGGCCGCCACCGCCCCCCCTGGCGCCACCTCGCCCGGACCTGATTCCGGCGGCACGGGTTCCAGCGGTACGGGTTCCAGCGGTACGGATTCCGGCGGTACGGCGGCCCCGCAGACGGTGTCGGGAAGCTCGAGCAGGCAGGCCAAGCCGGTCTCGCTGGACGCCACCTGCCCGTCCTGAGCCGATGGAGCGACGGTACCGCGTGCGCCGCGCCGCCAACCTGCTCAACCTGTCGACGCCGCTCGGCCTGCTCATCGCGCTGATCGGGGGCTCCACCCGGATCAGCGGGGCCCCCGATGGGCTGCTGATCTGTGATGGATACCGGCTGCCGCTCCCGGACGCGCCGGCGTTCACGGTCGGCAACGTCCTGCTGTTCCGGGACGCCCGTGACCTGGACGGCCGGCCGGAACTGCTGGCCCACGAGGCCCGGCACGCTACCCAGTACGCGTTCTGTCTCGGCCCGGTGATGCTGGTCCTCTACCTGGCCTGCGCCGGCGTGTCGCTGCTGCTGAGCGGCTGCCACGCCTCCTACAACCCGTTCGAGCGGCTGGCGGGGCTGGACGACGGCGGATATCGCAAACGCCCGCTGCGCTCGCGGCGGGCCGCCGGCCCGCCGTGACGCCCGGCGTGTCCCGGCACGATCACGGCGGCCGGTGGTCAGAGACGTTCGATGATGGTGACGTTGGCCTGGCCCCCGCCCTCGCACATCGTCTGCAGTCCATACCGGCCGCCGGTGCGCTCCAGTTCGTGCAGCAGGCTGGTCATGAGCCGGGCGCCGGTGGCCCCGAGGGGGTGACCCAGCGCGATCGCGCCTCCGTTGGGATTGGTCTTGGCCGGGTCGGCGCCGGTCTCCTTCAGCCACGCCAGGACGACACTGGCGAAGGCCTCGTTGATCTCGATGACGTCGATGTCACCGATCGACATGCCCGACTTCTTGAACGCGTGCGCGGTGGCGGGAATGGGCGCGCTGAGCATTCGGACCGGGTCCTCGCCGCGCGCGCTGAGGTGGTGGATGCGGGCGCGCGGGGTGAGGCCGTGGTCGCGTACGGCCTGCTCGGAAGCGATCAGCAGCGCGGCCGAGCCGTCGGAGATCTGTGAGGCGAGCGCCGCCGTGAGCCGGCCGCCCCCGACCAGCGTCTTCAGCCCCGCCATCTTCTCCAGGGTCGTGTCGCGGCGCGGTCCCTCGTCGGCGGTGACCCCTTCGTAGGGGGCGATCTCGCGCTGGAACCGGCCCTCGTCGATGGCATGGACGGCACGCCGGTGGCTCTCGAAGGCGAACCGCTCCATGTCCTCGCGGGAGATGTCCCAGTTCGCGGCGATCATCTCAGCGCCGTTGAACTGGGAGATCTCCTGGTCGCCGTAGCGTGCCTCCCAGCCCTTGGAACCCTTGAACGGCCCGGCGAAGCCCAGCTCGGCACCGGCGATCATGGCGTACGCGATCGGGATCTTCGACATGTTCTGCACTCCCCCGGCCACCACCAGGTCGGCGGTGCCGCTGAGGACCGCCTGGGCGGCGAAGTGCACGGCCTGCTGGGACGAACCGCACTGGCGGTCCACCGTGACGCCAGGGACCTCCTCAGGCAGCCCGGCGGCCAGCCAGGCGGTGCGGGCGATGTCACCCGCCTGGGGGCCGACCGTGTCGACGCAGCCGAAGACGACGTCGTCGACCGCGGCGGCGTCGACGCCCGAGCGCTCGACCAGCGCCTTGAGCGAGTGCGCGCCGAGGTCCGCGGGATGCGCCCCGGCCAGTCCGCCGTTGCGCCGCCCGACCGGGGTGCGTACGGCCTCGACGATGTATGCCTCTGCCATGAACAGCTCCTTGCCTTCCAGAACGGCTGATCGGTTGGACGACGGTGCCTACGCCTCCGCCATGAACGGCTCCCTGCCTCCGAAGCGCGCCTACGGGTGCTGGCTGCTGACCGAGACGACCTCGCCCGTCATGTACGAGGAGTAGTCGGAGGCGAGGAAGACGATGACGTTGGCGATCTCCCACGGCTCTGCGTAGCGGCCGAAGGCCTCCCGCCGGGTGAGCTCGGCCAGCAGTTCCTCACTGGTCACCTTGGCCAGATGGGGGTGCATGGCCAGGCTCGGGGAGACGGCGTTGACGCGGACGCCGTGCTCGGCCGCCTCCAGGGCGACACAGCGGGTCAGCGCCATCACCCCGGCCTTGGCGGCGGCATAGTGCGACTGGCCCTTCTGCGCCCGCCACCCGATCACGGAGGCGTTGTTGACGATGACGCCTCCGCCGCCCTGCGCGGTCATCAGGCGCAGCGCCGCCCGGGTGCAGCGCATGGTGCCGTTCAGCGTGATGTCGAGCACCCGGTTCCACTGGTCGTCGGCCATGTCGACGAGGTCGGCGGTGCCGCCCAGCCCGGCGTTGTTCACCGTCACGTCGATCCGGCCGAACCGTTCGGCCGCCAGGTCGTACAGCGCCTGGACCTGGCTTTCGTCGGTCACGTCGCAGGCCTGCGCGGCCACCCGGCCGGCACCGTGGGCGTCTGCGAGGGCGGCCAGCGACTCCTTGAGCCGGCGTTCGTGGGCGTCGCTGATGACGACCACGGCGCCCTCCTCCAGACAGCGCCGGGCGGTCGCACCGCCGATGCCCGCACCGGCCGCCGCGGTGATCACGACGATCTTGTCCTTCAGCAGTCCGTGCCCCTCGGGGTACGGCGGCGGGGTCGGCATGTTCACCGGCGCTCCTTTGTCCGATCCAATCTCAGTAACATACCAAGCACTTGTTTGGGCGTCGAAGTGCGGCCCCCGGGGATGTTCTCCCTGCTCCCGGAAAGGGTGGATCATTGGAGCAGCGGCTTCGAGCAGGGAGGTGCCCGCGAAGTGCCCAGAGTCATCGGCTTCGACGCCTTCCGGGTGGCGATGCCCCGCGGCCGGCGGCCGGAGAGCATCCTCGTCCGGCTCACCGGCGAGGACGGTGTCATCGGCTGGGGTGAGGTCCGCTCCCCCGAGCCCGGCGACGCCGCCTGGACCGACATCGAGGAACGGATCGGCCCGGCGCTGCTCGGTGTCGACTGGGATCGCCCGGAGGACATGGCCGGGCTGGCCCAGCTGGCGGGACGGCGGGCGGCCGCGGCAGTGGACATCGCCTGCTGGGACCTGTGGTGCCGGGCCCGGAGGGTGCCCGTGGCGCACGCCCTCGGCGGCACCCGCACCTCGGTCGTGACCGGGGCACGGCTGAGCGCGGAACCACCGCTCGAGTCCCTGGCCGGCCGGGTCAACCGCTACATCGGGGCCGGCTACGCCCGGATCACCCTGGCCGTACGGCCCGGCTGGGACATCGAACCGGTCCGCACGGTGCGCCAGGCCTACCCCGCGCTCGCCCTACAGGTGGACGCCGGCAACGCCTACTCCGAGTCGCCCGCGGATCTGGCCGCCCTGGAGGCGCTCGGTGCCTACCGGCTGCTGGCGATCGAGCGGCCGTTCGCACGCGGCGACCTCGGCGCGCACACCCGGCTGCAGCGCCGGATCGACACCCCGGTCGCGCCCGACCTCGGCGGCCTCGACTCGCTGGAGGCAGCCATCGCCCAGGAGGCCGGCCGCACGCTGAGCCTGCGGGTCGCCCGGTTCGGCGGGCTCACCGCGGCGCGCGCCGCGCATGACCTGGCGTACGCCGCCGGCTGGGACGTCTGGTGCGCCGGCCCTGGCCCGTTCGGCATCGCGCAGGCCGCGGCCGTGGCGGTCGCCTCCCTGCCCGGCTGCACGCTGCCCAGCGACGTGACCGAGATGGCCGGCGGCCCGCGGTTCGTCTCGCCGCCGGTCCGCTCCACCGGTGGCGTGGTCGCGGTGCCCCTCACCCAGCCGGGTCTAGGCCACGACGTCGACGAGGAGCTCATCGCGCGGCTGGCCGACCGTACCCTGCGCATCCCCGCCGTGTGAGACCCGCACGCCCGGGCGTCAGGCCTCCCGCGAGGAGATCGGCCAGGACGGACCCCCGGGGCGAGCGCCGAGATCTCGTCATCGGTCCAGGGTTTGCCCTCATTCGGCGGCCTCTTCCGCTCGATCTCGAGCCGGGCTGTCTCGCCGGGGCGCCGGTGACCGCAGGTGTCACCGGCAGGGACCCTGCGATGCCGCCCTTCCGGGGGGCATCCCGTCAGTAGGACTTGGGCAGGCCGAGGCTGTGCTGGGCGACGAAGTTGAGGATCATCTCCCGGCTGACCGGCGCGATGCGCATGAGCCGCACCGCGGTCAGCAGCACACCGACGCCGTACTCGGTGGTGAGCCCGTTGCCGCCGTGGGTCTGCACGGCCTGGTCGACGCAGTGGATGGCGGCCTCACCGGCGGCGTACTTGGCCATGTTGGCGGCCTCGGCCGCGCCCATGTCGTCGCCGGAGTCGTACAGCCAGGCCGCCTTCTGACCCATCAGCCGGGCCAGCTCCAGCTCCACCTTGCCCGCCGCGAGCGGATGCGCGAGGCCCTGGTGCGCGCCGATGGGCGTCCTGAACACCTGCCGCGAGTTCGCGTACTCCACGGCCTTGGCCAAGGCCAGCCGGCCGATGCCCGCGGCCATCGCCGTCGCCATGATCCGCTCCGGGTTGAGCCCGGCGAACAGCTGCAGCAACCCGCCGTCCTCGTCGCCGACGAGCGCCTCGTAGGGCAGTTGCACGTCGTCGAGATGGCAGACGAACTGCTTCTCCGGTGAGACGATCTCCATCTCGATCGCCGTCCAGGTGAACCCGGGCGCGTCGGTCGGCACGATGAACAGCGACGGGCGCAGGGTGCCCTTCTGGTCCGCGGTCCGCGCGACGAACAGGACCGCGTCGGCCTCGTCGACCCCGGAGATGAAGGTCTTCTGCCCGCTCAGCACCCATCCGTCGCCGTCCCGGCGGGCCGTGGTGGTGATCCGGTGCGAGTTGGACCCGGCGTCCGGCTCGGTGATGGCGAAGGCCATCTTGACCGTGCCCTCCGCGAACCGCGGCAGCCAGTGCTTCTTCTGCTCCTCGGTGCCGGACCGGGCGATGATGGTGGCGCAGATGGCCGGGGAGACGACCATGAGCAGCAGCGGGCAACCGGCCGCCGCCAGTTCCTCGCAGACGGCCGCGAGGTCGCCGATACCGCCACCGCCACCGCCGTACTCCTCGCGCACGTTGACGCCGAGGTAGCCGAGCCGCCCGGCCTCCGCCCACAGCTCGTGGGTCTTGCCGCCGGTCTTGGCCTTCTCGATGTAGTACGACGTGCCGTACTTCGCACCGAGCTCGGCCACCGCGGCCCGCAGCGCCCGGCGCTCTTCGGTCTCGACGAAGCTCATTCGGTGGACTCCTCCGTGCTGACGGCTACTGTCCCGGCCACAGGCTCGGCCGCTGATTCGGCTGCTGGTGTCTCGGCTGCAGGTTCGGCTGTTTCGGCTGTTTCGTCCGTGATGACGGCAAGGACGGCGCCCGCCTCGACCTGCTGTCCTCCTCGTACGTTCAGCTCCGCGACCACACCGGCCGCCGGGGCGGCGACCTGGTGCTCCATCTTCATCGCCTCCAGGACCACGAGCCGCTGACCCGCCACGACCGTGGCGCCCTGCTCGGTCTCGACCCGGACGACCGTGCCCGGCATCGGGGCCAGCAGCGAGCCGGGGGCCGCGCGACCACCGGGGTCGGGGAAGCGCGGCAGCGCCCGCAACATGACCGGCCCCAGCTCGGAGTCGACGAAGACCTCGTCACCCGCCACCGCGACCTCGAACCTCCGCTGCACCCCGGCCACGGTCAGCGTGATCTCCCGGCCTGCACCGGCGTCGGCCGCGCGGTCACCGGACGGTGCGGGTATCAGCCGTACCCCGTCGTGGCCTTCGGCGCGCAGCCCGTCCCGGGTCAGGCGATAGGCGACCTCGACAGGGCCGGCTGGTCCTTCGTAGGCCTTGTGCTGCGGCTGGGACGGCACGTTGCGCCAGCCGGACGGGAGCTGTGGCTGGACCGTCGCCGCGGCCCGGTTGCCCGCGGCGTCGGCGAGTGCGGCGGCCAGCGCCGACAGCCGCACGGCGTCCTCGTCCGCGAGCGGCGCGGCCAGCCCGTCCAGGTCGCCGCGGTCGAGGTAGCCGGTATCGGTCCGCCCGGCCAGGAAGCCGGGCTCGGCCAGGATCCGGGCCAGCAGGTCGCGGTTGGTGACCAGGCCGTGGATGCGGGCCCCGCGCAACGCGGCCGCCAGCCGCCGCGCCGCCGCCGTACGGGTCGGCGCCCAGGCGATGATCTTGGCCAGCATCGGGTCATAGTGGGTCCCGACCTCCGCGCCGCTCCGTACCCCGCTGTCCAGACGCACCCCATACGCGTCCGGTACGCGGAACTCGGCGTCCACACCCGGGACGTGGAAGGTGTGCAGGGTGCCCGTAGACGGCAGCCAGTCCAGCGCCCCGTCCCCGGCGACCGCCGTCTCCGCGTACAGCCGGGCCTCGATGGCGTGGCCACGCGGCTCGGGCGGCTCGGCGGGCAGCCGCAGTCCCTCGGCGACCTCGATCTGCAGCCGAACGAGATCTACCCCGTACACGCACTCGGTGACCGGGTGCTCGACCTGGAGCCGGGTGTTGACCTCGAGGAAGAAGAAGCGGCCGTCCGCCGTGACCATGAACTCGACGGTTCCGGCGCCCTCGTAGCCGATCGCCCGGGCCGCGTTCACCGCGGCGTCGCACAGCTCGCCGCGCAGCGGGGGTCCGACCGCCGGTGAGGGCGCCTCTTCCATGATCTTCTGATGGCGGCGCTGGATCGAGCACTCCCGCTCCCCGAGCGCCCAGACCGTGCCGTACCGGTCGGCGAGGATCTGTACCTCAATGTGCCGGGCGACCTCCAGCAGCGGCTCGCAGAACACCGTCGGGTCCGCGAACGCGGACTGCGCCTCGCGCTGCGCCGCGACCACCGCACCGGGCAGCTCGCCGAGCGTGCGGACGACCCGCATGCCCCGCCCGCCGCCGCCCGCCGAGGCCTTGACCAGGATCGGCAGGTCCCGCTCCGTGACGGCGGCCGGGTCGAACTCGGGCGCTACCGGCACTCCGGCGGCGGCCATCAGCTTCTTGGCCTCGATCTTGGAGCCCATCGCGGCGATGGCCGAGGGCGGCGGCCCGATCCAGGTGAGCCCGGCGTCGGTGACGGCCTGGGCGAAGCCCGCGTTCTCCGACAGGAATCCGTACCCGGGGTGGACGGCGTCCGCCCCGGCGGCCCGGGCCGCGTTCAGCAGCAGGTCGCCCCGCAGGTAGGTCCGGCCGGGCGCCGCACCGGGCAGCCGTACGGCCAGATCGGCGTCGGCCACGTGCGGGGAGCCGGCGTCGGGATCCGAGAACACCGCGACGGTGCCGATACCGAGATCACGGCAGGTCCGGAACACCCGGCGGGCGATCTCGCTCCGGTTGGCCACCAGCAGTTTGTTGATCATGCCCTCACATCCGGAAGACGCCGAAGCCGTCGGCTCCGGAGATCGGCGCGTTGTGGATCACGGATAGGCACAGCCCGAGGACGGTACGGGTGTCGCGCGGATCGATGACGCCGTCGTCGTAGAGCCGGCCGGACAGGAAGTACGGCATCGACTCGGCCTCGATCTGGCCCTCTACCAGCTCTCGCATCGCCGTGTCCTGCGCCTCGTCGTAGACCTGACCCCGGGCCTCCGCGGCCTGCCTGCCGACGATGGAGAGCACCCCGGCGAGCTGCTGCGGCCCCATCACCGCCGACTTGGCGCTCGGCCAGGTGAACAAGAAGCGCGGATCGTAGGCCCGGCCGCACATCCCATAGTTCCCGGCGCCGTACGACGCACCCATGATCAGCGAGATGTGCGGCACCGTGCTGTTGGCCACCGCGTTGATCATCAGCGCGCCGTGCTTGATGATGCCGCTCTGCTCGTACTCCTTGCCGACCATGTAGCCGGTGGTGTTGTGCAGAAAGAGCAACGGCGTGTCACTCTGGTTGGCGAGCTGGATGAACTGGGCGGCCTTCTGTGCCTCCTGGCCGAACAGCACCCCCTGGGCGTTGGCCAGGACTCCCATCGGATAGCCGTGGATCCGGGTCCAGCCGGTGACGAGGCTGGTGCCGTACAGCGGCTTGAACTCGTCGAACTCGCTCCCGTCCACAATGCGCGCGATGACCTCACGCGGATCGAACGGGACTTTGAGATCCTCGGGGACGATGCCCGCGAGTTCCTCCTCGTCGTAGCGAGGGTCTTCGGCGAGTCCGGGGAGCGGCCCTTGCTTGCGGTGGTTGAGGCGCCGGACGATCTGGCGGCCGAGCCGCAGCGCGTCCCGCTCGTCGGCGGCCATGTAGTCGGCCAGACCGCTCTGCCGCGCGTGCATCTCCGCCCCGCCCAGCTCCTCGTCGCCGGACTCCTCACCGGTCGCCATCTTCACCAGCGGCGGGCCGCCCAGGAACACCTTCGCGCGTTCCTTGACCATGACGACGTGGTCGCACATGCCCGGGATGTAGGCGCCGCCCGCCGTGGAGTTGCCGAAGACCAGGGCGATGGTGGGGATCCCCGCCGCGGACAGCCGGGTCAGGTCCCGGAACATCCTGCCACCCGGAATGAAGATCTCCTTCTGCGTGGGGAGATCGGCGCCACCGGACTCGACCAGGTTGATGACTGGCAGCCGGTTCTCCAGCGCGATGTCGGAGGCCCGGAAGCTCTTCTTGACCGTCCAGGGGTTGCTGGCGCCGCCCCGCACGGTCGGGTCATTGGCGACGATCATGCACTCGACGCCCTCGACCACGCCGATGCCCGTGATCACGCTGGCACCGACCGGGAAGTCGGTGCCCCAGGCCGCCAGCGGGGAGAGCTCCAGGAACGGCGAGTCCGGGTCCAACAGCAGCTCGATGCGCTCGCGGGCGAGCAGCTTGCCACGCTTGCGGTGCCGCTCGACGTACCTGTCACCACCGCCCGCCAGCGCCTTGGCGTGTTCCTGATCGAGTTCCGCCAGCTTGGCCAGCATGGCCGCACGGCGGGCCTGATAGCCGGCGCCCTGGGGATCCAGCGCGCTCATGACCGGACTCATAGCAGCCCCTCCGGGATGTCGACGACGCGCGAACGCAGCCACTCACCGAGGCCCTTGCCCTGCGGATCAAATCTCGTCGAGGCGGACACCCCCTCCTGCAACAGGCCCTCGATCACGAAGTTGACCGCTCTGAGGCGGGGCAGCAGATGCCGGGTCACGACCAGCTCCCTGGTTTCGGGAAGCAGCCGCTTGACCCGTTCCTCGGTGAGGAAGTGCGCCAGCCACCGCCATTGCTCGTCCGTCCGGGCCCAGACCCCGATGTTGGCGTCGCCGCCCTTGTCCCCGCTGCGCGCACCGGCCACAGCGCCCAGGGGGGCTCTGCGGGTCGGCGCGTCCGGGCGGTACGGTTGCGGGCTCGACGGCTCCGGACCGCGCGACTCCGGGCTCTGCGGCCTCGCTTCGTGGGGGTCGGAGGCCGGGCCCTGTGGGGGGATGGCGACTCTCGTGCCGTCGGGCAGGACGGCGGCGTGGGCGAGTTCATGGGCGGGCACGAAAGCCGGGGTATAGACGCCGTACGGGGTGCCGTCGCCGGGCGGGGTGGTCATCGTGAAGCCGGGGTAGCCGGCCAGGGCCAGCTCTACCGCCGCACCGCTGAAGGCCCGGCCGACCACGCTCCGCTCGGGGTCCTTGACCGAGCAGCGCAGCAGAGCGCTCGCCTCCTGCTCGGTGACGGCGTCCTCGCGGTCGGTGCGCGCGAGACTCCACTCAAGGTGCCGCGGCCGGTCCGCGAGCCCCTGTTCCAGCTGCGCCTTGACCCACCCGGCCTTGGCGTCGATGCCGAGGCCGGTCAGCACGAACGTCATCTCGTTCCGGAAGCCGCCCAGATGATTGAGGCAGACCTTGGTGGTCGCGGGCGGCGGCTCACCCTTCACGCCGCTGATCCGCACCCGGTCTCGGTCCTCCTGGGCCAGCTCGATCGTGTCGAAGCGGCTGGTGACATCGGGTCCGAGGTAGCGCGGGCCGCCGATCTCGTACAGCAGCTGTGCGGTGACGGTCTCGGTCGTGACCGCGCCACCGGTGCCGTCGTGTTTGGTGATGACACTGGAGCCGTCCGGGTCGATCTCCGCGATCGGAAAGCCAAGCGCCTTTACATTGTAGATTTCTTGAAAGAAAGCGAAGTTGCCCCCGGTGGCCTGTGCGCCGCACTCGAGCACGTGCCCGGCGACGGTGGCGCCGGCGAGCGCGTCCCAGTCGTCGCGCGCCCAGCCGAAATGGGCCGCGGCGGGGCCGGTGACCAGCGACGCGTCGGTCACCCGGCCGGTGACCACCACGTCGGCGCCGCTCCGCAGGCACTCGGCGATGCCCCAGGCCCCGAGGTAGGCGTTGGCGGTGAGGGGGCGCCCGTACGGGCCGTCCGCGAGCGCCAGTTCGTCGGCGCGCGACAGCAGGTCGTCACCCTCGACGTGGGCGATCGTCATGTCCAGGCCCAGGGTCCGCGCGAGCTCCCGCAGCCGGTCCGCCAGCCCCTGCGGGTTGAGACCTCCGGCGTTGGTCACGATCTTGGTACCCCGTTCCTGGGCCAGGCCCAGGCAGTCCTCCATCTGGCGCAGGAAGGTCGTGGCATATCCGCCGGCCGGATCCTTCATCCGGCTCCGGCCGAGAATGAGCATTGTCAGCTCGGCGAGATAGTCGCCGGTGAGGACATCGAGCGGACCGCCCTCCAGCATCTCCCGGACGGCGGTGAAGCGATCACCGTAGAAGCCCGACGCGTTGCCGATCCGCAACGGCGCCGTTCGGTCTGATCCCATGCGAGCACCCTGTCAGGCCGGCAAGAATAAATCAATCGCGCTTGATTGTTTTCTTGGTCAGTGGATGCTTGACTGGTGGCCTCATGACAGCACAGGCATCCTTGCGCGAACCTCAGCAGGACCGCAGCCGCGCCACCCGGCAGCGGCTGCTCGAGGCCGCCATCGGATGTCTCGCCTCGGTGGGCTGGGGCGGTACCACCGTCGCGGTGGTGGCCGAACGGGCCGGGGTCTCCCGGGGAGCCGCGCAGCACCACTTCCGCACCCGCGAGGAACTGGTCACCGCGGCCGTCGAGTACGGCGCCGAGGTCCGGCTCGAACGGTTCCGGCAACAGCTCGGCCACCTGACCGTGCACCGGCTGTCCACGCTGGAGGTGCTGACTCTGCTCGCGGAGCTGTTCACCAGCCCGCTGTTCCGGGCCTCCCTGCAGCTGTGGGTCGCGGCCAGCTCCGACCCCGAACTGCGCGACCGGGTGCTCCCCCTGGAGGCCCGGGTCGGCAGAGAGGCCCACCGAGCCACCGTCGAGATCCTCGGTGCCGACGAAAGCCGGCCCGGTGTACGGGAGAGCGTGCAGGCCACGCTGGACCTGGTCCGCGGACTCGGGCTCGCCGATCTGCTCACCGACGACTCGGCCCGGCGCAACCGGCTGCTCGCCCAGTGGGCCCGCCTCCTTGACAGTGCGCTCCAGCCGCCTTCCTGACCGGGAAGGAACCGCCGCCCTGCCGCCGCGGTGCGAGTGGGAGGACGGGGGTGTGGTGGGCGGGAATGGTGGTGAACGACGAACGGCCCCCACGGTGGGTGGGGGCCGTTCGTTGTTGGTGTGTGTCCGGCGGTGTCCTACTCTCCCACACAGTCTCCCGTGCAGTACCATCGGCGCTGGAGGGCTTAACTTCCGGGTTCGGGATGGGACCGGGTGTTTCCCCTCCGCCAAAACCACCGAAACGCCTCACTCCACCACCCCATGTCAGGGGCGCGGAAATCTGTTGGGTTCCAGAGCCTCAACGGCCACGTATTCAATTATCACAGCCCCCACCAGCCGCCCCCGCCAAAGGGGGGCCGGCTGTTTTCTGGGAACCGCACAGGGACGCGAACATACACAGCAGTGACCACTTGATGTGTGTTGAAGTCACTCGGCCTATTAGTACCGGTCAACTCCACACCTTACGATGCTTCCATTTCCGGCCTATCAACCCAGTAATCTGCTGGGGGCCTTACCCCCCTCACGGGGGAGGGAGATCTCATCTCGAGGAAGGCTTCCCGCTTAGATGCTTTCAGCGGTTATCCCGACCGAACGTAGCCAACCAGCCGTGCCATTGGCATGACAACTGGCACACCAGAGGTCCGTCCGTCCCGGTCCTCTCGTACTAGGGACAGACCCTCTCAAATCTCCTGCGCGCGCAGCGGATAGGGACCGAACTGTCTCGCGACGTTCTAAACCCAGCTCGCGTGCCGCTTTAATGGGCGAACAG
>JAOPYK010000158.1 GCA_025964695.1 Streptosporangiaceae bacterium
GTCGAGGTCGAGCCGGTATTGGCGGTGTAGACGATCGCGCCGCCGCCGCCCAGCAGGGCCACGGCGAGGGCTCCGGCCGCCGCGACCAATCCGATCCTGCGGGACTTCTTGCCCACGCCTTCAGCCAGCTCCGAGAGGCCGATCGCGGTCGCGCCCGCCTCCACCGGCCGGACGATCGGGAACAGCAGCGCCAGCAGCGCCGCCCGCTCCTTGAGCTGGCTGCGGCCCCGTTCCTCCCAGTCGTTGCCGTACGCCGCGAGGGACTCGGCCTCCAGCTCGTTGAGGAACACCTCCGCCGTCATCGGACGGTCGTAGGGGTCCTTGGCGAGCCCGTGCGTGACCAGGGTCTGTAGCGGTGGTGGCACGTGGTCCAGTGGAATGTCGGCCGTACGGTGCGCCAGCGCGAGCAGCGGGAGGGTCTTCTGCGGGTAGGGGCGCTCGCCATTCAGGCATTCGTAGAAGACCGCCGTCGCCGCGTAGACGTCGGTGGCCGGGGTGACCGGCCGGCCGCCCCACTGCTCCGGCGGCATGTACGCGGGCGTACCGGCGGACGGTACGTTGTCGCCGACCCGGACGGCGATGCCCACGTCGGCCAGCTTGCTGTTGCCGTCCCCGCTGATCAGGACGTTGCCCGGCTTGTAGTCGCGATGCACCACCCCGGCGGTGTGCAGGGCCGCCAGCCCCAGCAGGGAGCCCTTGAGCACCGCGAGCGCGGCCTCCGGCTGGGTCGCCCCCTCAGAACTGATCAGCTGGGCGAGGCTGACGCCCTCGACCAGCTCCATGACGATCGCGGCACCGCGCGGCCCCTCGACGTACTCGTGGAACAGCACCAGGTGCGGGTCGCGCATGTCCCCGAGCAGGTGCGCCTCTTCACGGAACCGCTCCAGGAACTCCTCGTCGGCGACCAGCTGCTCCGAGAGGTACTTGATGGCAACCGGCGTGCCGGTAGCAAGATGCTCGCCCTGCATCACCCGGCCCGAGGCACCCTCGCCGAGCATCCGCAGGTGGCGATACCCGGGAACTATCCATTCCCCGTCCACAGCTGTCCCCTTCACTCGATGACCGCAGGCCGGGTCGAGTAACGCAAGTTGAGAGCGGCATCGATCGAAGCTACAGACGCTTCGGCGATGCCGACCCGTGCGGCCTCGGGTTCATCCTGAATTCCGAGGAAAGGCCACAAAAGATCAGACGCGCAGCTATGCGTTCCGGTTGGCGTAGATCGTGCCGAGTGACAGGAGTTTCTGATCGAGATCAGAGTGGAGGCTCAGCCGGCCTTCGGTCCGAGTTTCTCCACTATGAGCCGGTAGAGCTGGCGAGGCCGGCCCGGCTGTGGTGTCCGGTTGGGCGGCAACGGCCAGGCCAGACCTTCCTCGACCAGGGTCCGAAGCAGTCGGCGGGCGGTGCGCGGTGTGACACCGAGCATCTTGCCGGCGTTCTCCGCGTCCACGATCAGCGGCTGACCCGTCTCGCCGCCAGGCCCCGTCACGGTGGTGCCCGCGTCGGAATCGCCCAGTTTGTCCGCGAGCCGGGCCAGGATCTCCAGCCCCTTGGGCTTGGCCTGCGGCTGGCTGCGCGGAGGCTGGCGCGGCGCTGGGACCAGTGCCCGGCCGTCCCGGTCCAGCGCGAAGCCCGTCGCACGCTGCGAGGACTGCGACCGGGCCAAAGCCGCGCGGGCGTGCGTCTCCGCCTCCTGCGCGGTCCGGCCCATGCCGATGCCGACCTCGATGGCCAGGCCCAGCTCGTCGCGTACCCGCTCGATGAAGGGCGGCGTGCGGTACCCATCGGTGATGGCGGCCACCGAGCCCCGGGTGGCGGTCACCAGATAACTGTGGTCGTCCAGCGGCCAGACCGAGGCGCTCATGCGGTGCGCCTCCTGGAGGAGCACGCGGTGCAGCGCCAGCTTGAGCTCGTCCCGCCAGTAGCGCGGAGTCACCCGGCGCGGGGTCTCGCGGAGCGTCGGCACGTCGACCAGGACCACGACAAGCTGGGATTCCTCCAGCCGGTGATGGGCGCCGAGCAGTGCGGCGGTCTGCAGCGAACTGCGGATCGCCGCCCCGGTCGGGCGTACCCGGATGGTCGGCACGCCGGCCATCTCCATCCGCTCAGCGGTCGCGTGCACGCAGGTCATCGCGACCGTGGTGGCGCCGCGTCTCCACAGCCGCTCGTGGAAGGCGGCCAGGGTGCCGGGCCCTGCGGCCTCCTCGCGGAGGTGGACGTGCTCGGTGGGCACGTTGATCTCGCCGTAGGCCTCTTCGACCTCGGCCCGGCTGAGCACGTCGATGCTCACCCTGGCCGGGTCGAACCGGTCGTCCAGTGCCGCCCGCAACAGCGCGCCCTGGAGCGCGGCGCCGTTGAGGGGGACATAGGTGGCCGGCATGGTGAGCACACCGGCCTTGCGCGCGAAGTCGTACGGCACCGGGCTGGCGAACAGGCATACGTCCACGCCTGCACCCAGCCGGATGACCTTGTCGGCCGCCTCCTGCTCGTCGCGATACGCCGCGGCCACCAGCCGGCTCGGCACCGGCGTTGGACCGTGGCCCATGAGCATGACCCGTTCGACGAGGTCGTGTGGCCCCACGACACCGATCGTGAGATCCGGGGCCACCGCCCCACCTCTCGGGCCGCTCATGGGCGGTCGCTCTCTGTGCCCCTGCACGCTCCGCCCAACGGTTGACTCATGACCTGACGCCCCTTGCCTCTGCCGACCCGCAGTTCCCCTGCAATTTATTGCTCAATGATCTGATCGGTTTAGGAGGCCCGGATGTCACGCCTTGGCGTGAAATCTATTTAAAGTGCGGCGAAAAAGTAACAGTACCGACATCTAGGTAAGAATTTTCTTACCGTGCCGCCATACAGGACGCAAGGGGCGGCTCACCGTCCGTAGACATGATGATGCGGCCGTTTCCAAGGAAACAGCCGCATGATCAGAAGCGAAACGTCAGCCGACGACGCGTTCTATATCCGCTCCGAGGGTGGTCAGCCGCTCCGCGATGTGCGCGTGACCCCGGTCGAGGAAGTAGGCGGATGTGATGGTTGTCTCACCGGAGGCGACCAGGCCCGCCAGGATGAGCGCGCTGCCCGCCCGCAGGTCGTGGGCCTCGACCACGGTTCCGGTCAGCGGAGTGGCGCCGTTCACCTTGGCGCGGTTGCCGTTGACCTCGATGTCGGCGCCCATCTTGATCAGCTCGTCGGTCAGCTTGAACCGGCCGTCGAAGATCCGCTCGTAGATGTAGGACGGGCCGTCCGCGAGGCAGGACAGTGCCATGATCGGCGACTGCAGGTCGGTGGCGAAGCCGGGGTACTCGTCGGTGATCACGTTGATCGGGCGCAGCGGGCGGTCCCGGTGCACCTGGAGCACGGCGCCCTGCTGGTGGAACTCCACGCCCATCTGCTCCAGCTTGTCCGCCGCGACGCCCAGGTGCTCCAGCGACGCGCCGACCAGGTTGACCTCGCCGCCCGTGATCGCGGCGGCCATCACCAGGACGCCCGCGTCGATCCGATCCGGCATGACGGTGTGCTCGACCGCGGTGAGCTCGTCGACACCCTCGACCGTGATGAAGCCGGTGCCGCCACCGCTGATCTTGGCGCCCATCCGCTTCAGCAACTCGATGTTGTCAAGGACCTCGGGCTCCAGCGCGCAGTTCTTGATCAGGGTGGTGCCCTTCGCGAGCGCCGCGGCCATGATCAGGTTTTCGGTGCCGGTGTGCGAGGGGGTGTCGCAGTAGAGCGTGGCGCCGCGGAGCTCGCCGACCTTGATGTGGATGGTGCCGTCGTGGTCGGCGGCCACCTGCTCGGTGACGGTGGCGCCCATCCGCTTGAAGCCGTTGTAGTGGAAGTCCAGGTTGCGGCTGCCCAGATTGCAGCCGCCGACGCCCTCGATGACCGCCTCGCCCAGGCGGTGCAGCAGGGCCGGCACGAACAGGAACGAGCCACGGAAGCGGGCGGCGATCTCGGCGGGCAGGACCGGGCTGTTCAACGTGGAGGCGTCGATGACCAGCGTGCGCTCGGCCTCGTGCAGCTCGGCCTTGGCGCCCAGCGCCTGGGCCAGCTCCACGGCGCGCTTCACGTCCTCGATGATCGGAACGTTCCTGAGCACCGTGCGGCCCTTCGCCGCCATCAGCGAAGCGCCGATCATCGGGAGGACGGCGTTCTTGGCGCCCTGGACGAATACGGTGCCACGCAGCTGGTGGCCCCCACGCACACGGTAACGAACTTCGTGGCCCATGCTCATGCCGCCTTGCTCCTTAATGCGGGTGTATATCGACTGCCTGTCTACCCGCGCGCAGTGTTTCGGCGGGTCATGAGTGTCGGGCGTCCCGGGCCCTGTTGTTCAGGACCTCAGGGCCCCTCAGTAAACCATCGAGGGGCCGATGCGGTGACCGGTTCGCCCGTCTCGTGCAACGGACTCGATCTCTTGGATGTCGATGCGCCCGGGAAGGTTCGCCTCGCGTGTCGACCACGAATCTTCCCGGGATCTCCGTCAGTCCCATGCGCGGCCGGTCAGACGCTCGTACGCCTCGACGTACTTCGCGCGGGTCCGTTCGACGATCTCGTCGGGGAGCGACGGCGGCGCCTCACCGGAGGCCCGATCCCATCCGGAGGCCGGAGAGACCAGCCAGTCGCGGACGAACTGTTTGTCGTAGGACGGTTGTGACCGGCCCGGCCGCCATTGCGCGGCGGGCCAGAACCGGGAGGAGTCCGGGGTCAGCACCTCGTCACCCAGCACCAGGTCGCCGGTGGCGTCCCAGCCAAGCTCGATCTTGGTGTCGGCCACGATGATGCCGCGTTCCCCGGCCACCTCCGCACCACGCCGGTAGACCGCCACGGTGATGTCGCGCAGCCGTGCCGCCACCTCGGGGGTGACCTTGGCCGCCACCTCGCCGTACGTCATCGGCTCGTCGTGGTCGCCCACGGCCGCCTTGGTCGTCGGGGTGAAGATGGGCTCGGGCAGCCGGGAGCCCTCCTCCAGCCCCGGCGGCAGCTCGACCCCGCACACCGACCCTCGCACTCCGTACTCCACGGTCCCGGAGCCGGCCAGGTAGCCGCGCGCCACGCACTCCACGGGCACCATGTCGAGTTTCCGCACGACGATCGCCCGCCGGGCCCAGTCGGCGGGGGCCCCCGGCGGCAGCTCGGTGGAGATCACGTGGTTGGGAACGACCTCGGTGAGCTTGTCGAACCACCACAGCGATAGCTGGGTGAGGATCGCGCCCTTGTCCGGGATCGGGGTGTCGAGTACGAAGTCGTACGCCGAGATCGTGTCCCGCGCGACGATGAGCAGGTCCCCGCCCGGCAGCCCGTAAAGGTCCCGGACCTTGCCGGCGTGCAGGTGTTTCATCACGGTTCCTCGGCTTTCTCGATGATCTGCACGGGATCTCCGAGGCGCAGCGTGCCCAGGCTCCTCGGGATGCCGTTCTGGCCGAACAGGATCTTTCCGCCGAGGTTGCGGAAGGACGCCAGCGTCCGCAGCGGCTCGTGCCCTTTGACGGCGGTGTCCTGGTCCACGGTGGTCAGCACACACCGGGCGCACGGCTTGATCAGCTCGATGGTGACGTCGCCGACGCGCAGCAGCCGTACGGAGTCCTCACCGAACGGCCCGAGCCCCTCGACGACCAGGTTGGGACGGAAGCGGTTCATCGGCACCGGATCGGCCAGCCGCGAGTTCAGCTCGGCATGCGACTCCGCCGAGATCAGCAGCAGCGGATAGCCGTCGGCATAGGCGAGTTCGCCACCCCCCCGGCCGGTCGGGCGGTGCCCGGAGAACCGGACCAGCCGGCACTCGGTGCCGAGCAGGTCGGAGAACCAGAGGGCGGCCTCATCACCTTGATCCACACCCTGGCAGGGCTTCCTGTGGACGGTGACATCGAGGATCTCGCCGTTGTCCACAGCCTTGTGGACAAGCGGGACGGTGCCCGGCGCGTGCACGGTGAGCAGCACGCCGTCGTAGGCGGGCCGCAGCCGGGCCATCGCCGGAAACCGGCGCTGCGACATGAACTCGCCGTTCGGCGTGACGAGCATGAACTCCCGGTCGTACCGCAGTCCCTTGGCGCCGAGCTCGGCGATCTCCAGTGCCGTGCCGCCGCCGCTCTTCAGTGGAAAGACGTTCAGCTCCGTCAGCCGCGCACTCACCCGTACCGCCCTTCCTCCGGTCTCGGGTCCCTTCGGGGGCCCTGACCCCGGGTCGCCTCAGTGTCGCCTCAACTGAGCGTCGCGAGCCGGTCGAAGACCGGGCCCAGCCGCTGGACGAACCGCTCGGGCCGGCAGACGGCGTCCAGCCCGGCCTCGTCGAGCTCGATGCCGGCCTCCTGGGCATGCCTGCGCAGCGTGTCGCGGAACACCGTGCTCTTGCGCGTCTCCGGGACGGTGTCCAGGGTCTGCCAGGTCTCCATGGCGGCCCGCTGCACCAGGGGGTATGCGGCGTCGTCCCGGGACATCCCGGCCTCGACCAGTTCGAGCAGCACGGTGCTGGTGTAGATCAGGCCGCCGGTGGAATCGAGGTTCACCCGCATCCGGTCGGCGTCCACGACCAGGCCGGTGACCAGCCGGGTCGTCAGGTGCAGCAGGTAGTCCGTGGTGATCGAGGTGTCCGGCAGCGCGACCCGCTCGACCGAGGAGTGCGAGATGTCGCGCTCGTGCCAGAGCGGGATGCCCTCCATCACCGGGACCATCTGGCCGCGCACGACCCGGGCCAGCCCGCAGATCCGTTCCGACAGGATCGGGTTCTTCTTGTGCGGCATCGCGGAGGAGCCCTTCTGTCCCTTGCCGAACGCCTCGGACAGCTCCCGCACCTCGGTGCGCTGGCCGTGCCGCACCTCCAGCGCGATGGCCTCGCACACGGTCGCCATGAGGGCCTGGGCGTTCACCCACTCGCTGATGCCGTCCCGGATCACCACCTGGGTCGACACGTCGGCCGCCTTGAGGTCCAGTTTGCGGGCGACGTGCCGCTCGACCTCGGGATCGATGTTGGAGTACGTCCCGACCGCACCGGAGATGGCCATCACACCCACCGCGGCGCGGGCCTGCCGGAGCCGGTCCCGGGACCTGGCCATCGCGAACGCGAAGTCGGCCACCCGGTGCCCCCACACGTCCGGCTCGGCGTGGATGCCGTGAGTGCGGCCGACCCGGAGCGTGTTGCGGTGCCGCAGAGCGTGGTCACGGAGCGCGGCGACCAGCGTGTCGGCCTTGGCCAGCAGGATGTCGGTGGCCTCGACCAGTTGCACGGCCAGCGCCGTGTCGAGCAGATCCGACGAGGTCATGCCGAAGTGCACGTAGGCCGCAGCCTCCCGTGGCTCGGTGTTGTCCGCCCAGGCGCTGAGGAAGGCGATCACGTCGTGCTGGGTGACCGCCTCGATCTCGTCCACCCGCTCCGGGGTCGGTGGCGGCGCCTTGCGGATGGGCTCCACGACCTCGGCGGGGATGGTCCCCGCCGCCGCGTGCGCCTCGACCACAAGGGTCTCGACCTCGCACCACAGCTCGTATTTATGCGCGTCGCTCCAGACGCGGCCCATCTCGGGAAGTGTGTAGCGCTCAATCACGTGGTCGATTGTCCCAGGTCGTGGTGGTGGACGGGGGCGGCCCCCCTCAGGAGGCCCGGCGAGCCGAGACGTTCCGGTGTCCGAGGGTAAGGGTCGCCGCGAGTATCACGACCAGCGCGATCACCTCGGTCTCCGCGATCCACCCGCCCAGCGGGGGCGTCGCGAGGGCGAGCACGGCCGCGATCAGCCTGAGCGGGGACGGCCGATGCCCATGACCCGCCGGGATCAGTCTGCCCTGTGACGAATCACTCCATAACGGTTTTCGCTAATGCGGATAGCAGACATCACCCTGAAACCGTGCGAACGCTATCGTTCACTTTCTTTGCCGTTGCTTCCGTAGAGAAAGGCACGTTCAAGTGACGACCCCCTCCGACCCCGGCCCGCCGCCTCCGCCGCCATCCGTCCCGCAGAGCCCCGCCCCCGGAGTTCCAGGTCAGCAAGGCGTTCCCGGTCAGCCGCCGCAGTACGGCGCGCCCGCCCCCCAATACGGCGCGCCCGCCCCGGCCCCGTCGAAGGCCGGCTCGGTCGGCAAGAGCATCCTCACCCGGATCATCGTGGCCGTCGTCGGGCTCGCGGTCATCAGCGGTATCGGCTACGGCTGGAAGGTTTTCAAGGGCGAGAGCCCGGACCTCGCCAAGGTCGGCGACTGCATGGCCGGCACCGGCGCCGACAACCTCAAGGTCATCAAGTGCACGGACGCCAAGGCCACCTACAAGGTGGTCGGTAAGGTCGACGGCAAGAGCGAGGTCGCGTTCAACACCGACCGGAGCATCTGCCAGCCGTTTCAGGGCGCTGACAGCGCCTTCTGGAAGGGCAAGAAGGGCAGCACCGGCTACGTGCTCTGCCTCGCCCCGGCCAAGTAGGTCCCCGTCGTCCCCTTCGTGATCACGCGACGGATCGCCGATCGGTCGCATGATCCCGAAGGGGTCACAGCCAGCCGTTGCGGCGGAAGCCGCGGTAGAGCAGACAGCACGCCAGCATGGTGAGGCCGAGGATCGCCGGGTAGCCGTAGCGCCAGTGGGTTTCGGGCATGAACTTGAAGTTCATGCCGTAGACACCGGCCACCGCCGTCGGCACGGAGATGATCGCCGCCCAGGCGGAGATCTTGCGCATGTCGTGGTTGTCGTAGACGGTCACCTGGGTCATGTGCGCCTGCAGGATCGGGGTGAGCAACTCGTCGCACGACTCGACCTGTTCGCGGACCCGGGCCAGATGGTCCTCGACGTCGCGGAAATACTCCTTGATCTCGCTGGGCACGAACCGGCGGTTGGCCAGGGTGCGCAGCGGGGCGGTCAGTGGACCGACCGCCCGCTTGAGCTGGATGACCTCGCGCTTGAGCCGGTAGATCCGGCCGGCCTCGTTGGAACGCTCCGGCGAGAACACCGCCTCCTCCAGCTCGTCCACATCCTCCTGCACGGCGTCCGCGACGCAGATGTAGCCGTCGACCACCCGGTCGGCGATCGCGTGCAGCACCGCGGCCGGCCCGAGCTCCAGCCGTGCCGGGTTGCCCTCGAGATCTTCGCGTACGGGTCCGAGCGCGCTGTGCGCACCGTGCCGTACGGTCACCACGAAGTCCGGCCCAGAGAAGATCATTATCTGGCCGGTCTCCACGGCCTCGTTTCCGTCCGGCGCCCGTTCGACGTAGCCGACCGTCTTCAGCACGAAACACTGCACGTTGTGGTCGTAGCGCTCCAGCTTGGGTCGCTGCCGGGCCTGGAGCGCGTCCTCCACCGCGAGCGGGTGCAGGCCGAAGACCTCGGCCAGCTCCTCCAGTTCGGACGCGTCCGGCTCGTGCATGCCGACCCAGACGAAGCCTCCGCTGATGCCGTCTTCGGAGGGCGCCAGCCCGCCGTCGCGGACGAGCCGCACGGCGTCGGCGATGGTCGGCGTGACGACACGCTTGCCGTCGATGTAGGCGGCCCAGTCGATCACCGCTGAACCACGGGGTGCCGGAATGTTCGCGAGAGAACGGCTCGGTCGGCCGAGCGGCTTGAAAAGGACCTTGGTCGCGAGACCGGGACGCACTTTGGTCATGGCCATGAGGGATGCTCCGTTCCCCGCCGGCCAGGAGCACGCGACGCGCGCTCGGCTCCGGTCTTAACCGATCACGGAGCGGAGGCGGCGCACGAGCGGGTTGGCCGGACGCCGAGTAGAGGCGGGCGGACGAGTCCAGCTGCACGTAGAGCTCGGACTATGAGGAATCTCGGCGGTACTACACGGGTCACCGGTGTCCATTTCCGACCACCTCCTTCCACCCTCGGGGACAGTGCTCAGGCAAGCCGTACGTTACCACCGCCCGGCTAGACCCCCGGTTACTTCCGACAGTTCGGGCGCTTTAGGTCATCGGGCCGCCCCGGGTCTTGAGGCGGGGCGCCTGAGGCAGGGCACCGGCGGTGCCGTGCCCGTACACTCCTCGGGTGCGAGTTCTCGTCCTTGGCTCCGGCGGCCGTGAGCATGCCCTGGTCCGCGCCCTGAGCAACGATCCCGTCGTCAGTGCGTTGCACTGCGCGCCCGGCAACGCCGGCACCGCCGAGCTCGCCGACAACCATGTGCTGGACCCGACCGATCCGGTCGCGGTGGTGGAGCTGGCCGGGCGCCTGCGACCCACCCTCGTGGTGATCGGCCCCGAGGCGCCACTGATCGCCGGGGTGGCGGACGCGCTGCGGCGGGCCGGGATCCCCTGCTTCGGCCCGGACGGCGAGGCGGCCCGGATCGAGGGATCCAAGGCGTTCGCCAAGGAGATCATGTCGGCGGCCGGGGTGCCCACCGCGGCGGCCCGGGTCTGCGAGAACGGCGGTCAGGTCGAGGAGGCACTGGACGAGTTCGGCGCGCCGTACGTGGTCAAGGACGACGGACTGGCCGCCGGAAAGGGCGTCGTGGTCACCTCGGACCGCGCCGAGGCGCTCAGGCACGCGGAGGCCTGCGACCGCGTGGTGGTCGAGGAGTACCTCGACGGTCCCGAGATCTCCTTGTTCGCCGTGAGCGACGGGATGCACGCGGTGCCGCTGCTGCCCGCCCAGGACTTCAAGCGCGCCTTCGACCACGACGAGGGCCCCAACACCGGCGGCATGGGCGCCTACACCCCGCTGCCGTGGCTGCCCGACGGCTTCGTGGACGAGGTCATGACGACCGTGGTGCAGCCCGCCATCGACGAGTTGCGCCGCCGCGGCACGCCCTACGTCGGCGTGCTCTACGCCGGGCTGGCCCTCACCGCCCGGGGCATCAAGGTCGTGGAGTTCAACGCCCGGTTCGGCGACCCCGAGACCCAGGTCGTCCTGGACCGGCTGGCGACCCCGCTGGCCGCGCTGCTGCAGTCCTGCGCGATCGGTGGGCTCGACCCCGGGCTGAGGCCGGAGTGGCGGCCCGGTGCCGCGGTGGGCGTGGTGATCGCGGCCGAGAACTATCCGGCGGACCCGGTCAAGGGCGATGTCATCGAGGGCCTCGACGAAGCCGGCGCGGTGCCGGGGGCGTACGTCCTGCATGCCGGGACCAAACGTGACCACGAGGGCAGGGTGCTCGCCGCCGGCGGCCGGGTCCTCACCGTGGTGGGCACCGGTGCGGACCTCGCCGCCGCCCGGGCCACCGCCTACGAGGCCGCCGGAAAGATCAGGATGCGCGGTATGCATCTCCGCACCGACATCGCCGCCAAGGCCGCGCAACCGGTCTAGCGCACCACCGGGCCCGGCGGCGTCTGTCGGTGGCCGTCACAGGTCAGGCGGGCGTCACAGGGTGCGGGCGGGCTTGCGGACGCGGGCGGGACGGGGCAGCGCCCTGCCCTGGGACTGCATGACGATGCGGAGCCGGTCCGGGTAGTCGGTGACGATCGCGTCCACTCCGTACTCGATGAGGCGGGCCATGTCGGCGGTGTCGTTCACGGTCCAGGCCGTCACCGGCAGGCTCAGTGAGTGCGCGTCGCCGACCAGCTCCGGGCTGATCAGTGTGTGCTCGGGTGACAGCACGTTCGCGCCGATCGCCACCGCGCCGGCCACCCAGTCGGACGGGTCGAGACCGGCCAGCCAAGGAGCGCCGGACCCGTCGGAAACGGTCAGGGTCTTCTCCTCGACCAGGGCGACCCGCCGGAGCCGCGGGGCCACCCGCGCGGCGGCGGTGAGGACGCGCCAGTCGAAGCCGAGCAACCGTGCCCGGCGGCTCATCCCGCAGGACTCCAGCACGTCCGCGACGGCGGCCACGAAGTGCTCCACATCGCAATACGGCCAGGAGGGATCGGTCTTGAGCTCGACGGCCAGATGGATGCGGCGCGAGTCGTATCCATCGAGCAGCTCGCACACCTCGGCCAGCGTAGGCAGGACGACCCCGCGCATCGGCAGCTGGGTGAGGACGAGCGGATCGGTGTCGGCGGGCCACCCGTCCGCGGAGGCCTGCCGGACCCCGGCGTCGACGGTCCTGATCTGGTCGAGCGTGAGCTCGCGGAGCTTGCGGCCCACATAGGGGAACTGCGGGTCATCCGGCCAGGCCGGCTCGGTGTCGCAGCAGGTCAGCGCGGACAGCACCTGATCGTGGTTGAGGATCACGACGCCGTCGGCGGTGAGGCCGACGTCCAGTTCCACCGCGTCGACGCCGATCTCGAAGGCGTGCGCGAAACCCGGCAGCGTGTTCTCGGGACGTAGTCCGCGAGCCCCCCGATGGCCGTGTGCCTCTACTCTTCCGCCTTTTCCGTCTCGTTTGGTCACGCCAGCGAAATTACCCAGAGTAACCAAACGTCCCCCGATCACGCGGTTACGTCCTTGACAACAGCTGCGGTCACCACAGTAGACAGCGGGCCGGGGGGTGGATGGCGCGGTTGGCGCGGTTGGTCGCCCAGAGTGACTCAGCTCTCAGATGAGCGGGCGAATCGTGAGTGTCTGGTCGCGGCCGGGACCGACGCCGATCGCGGAGATCTGCGCACCGGACAGCTTCTCGAGCGTGCGGACGTACGCCTGGGCGTTGGGCGGCAGGTCGTCGAAGGTCTTCGCGGCGCTGATGTCCTCTTTCCAGCCGTCGAAGTACTCCAGGATCGGCTTCGCGTGGTGGAACTCGGTCTGCGACGCCGGCATCTCATCGTGGCGTACGCCATCGATGTCGTAGGCCACGCAGACCGGCACCCGCTCCAGCCCGGAGAGCACGTCGAGCTTGGTGAGGAAGTAGTCGGTGATGCCGTTGACCCGGGAGGCGTACCGGGCGATGACCGCGTCGAACCAGCCGCAGCGGCGGTTGCGGCCGGTGGTCACGCCATACTCGCCGCCGGTGGTGCGGAGGTATTCGCCCATCTCGTCCAGCAGTTCGGTCGGGAACGGTCCAGATCCTACCCGGGTCGTATAGGCCTTCAGGATGCCGATCACCTTGGTGACCTTGGTCGGGCCTACCCCCGAGCCGACGCAGGCCCCGCCCGCGGTCGGGCTGGAGGAGGTCACGAACGGGTAGGTCCCGTGGTCGATGTCCAGCAGCGTGCCCTGGGCCCCTTCGAGCAGCACGACCTTGCCTTCGTCGAGGGCCTGGTTGAGCACCAGGGCGGTGTCGGCGACGTACGGCTTGAGCCGCTCGCCGTAGGCGACGTACTCGTCGACGATCGGGCCCACCACGATCGGGCGGCGGTTGTAGACCTTGGTGAGGACCTGGTTCTTCTCCCGCAGCGACAGCTCGATCTTCTGGGTGAGGATGCTCGGGTCGAACAGGTCCTGGACCCGTACGCCCATCCGCGCGATCTTGTCGCCGTAGGCCGGGCCGATGCCCCGCCCGGTCGTCCCGATCCGGGCCCGGCCCAGGTAACGCTCGGTGACCTTATCCAGGGCCCGATGGTGCGGCATGATCAGGTGCGCGTTGGCCGAGATCAGCAGCCGATCGCAGGAGACCCCGCGGGTTTTGAGGCCGTCGATCTCCTGCAGGAGCACGCCCGGGTCGATGACCACGCCGTTGCCGATGACCGGGACGACGTCCGGTGACAGCACCCCGGAGGGCAGCAGGTGCAGGGCGTAGCTCTTGTCGCCGATGACGACCGTGTGGCCGGCGTTGTTCCCGCCCTGGTAACGCACGACGTAGTCCACGTCTCCGCCGAGCAGGTCAGTGGCCTTTCCCTTGCCCTCGTCTCCCCACTGCGCTCCGACAAGAACGATGGCCGGCATCAGGCGTTCTCCTTCTCACGGCGAAAGCCCCTGATCGCAAGCGCGACAAGGGGCCTCTTGCGATCAGATCCTACCCGGACAATCCGAGCGGAGAAACCGTCGCCGCGGCGCAGCCCGTCGCGATCTTGCACTTCGGACCGGCCGGATGTGCAAGATCACGACATTGAGGGGCTCAGGGGTTGACCGCCAGCGCCTCCGCGGCCTCGGCGCTGCTGTCTCGCAGGAAGGTCTTGCAGCGATCGGCCTCGTCCTCCTCGCCGATGGCGGCGGCGGCCCGGCCGAGAGTGTTCAGAGAGCGCAGGAACCCGCGGTTGGCCT
>JAOPYK010000080.1 GCA_025964695.1 Streptosporangiaceae bacterium
CGGCCCTTGCACGCGCGTTCGCCGGGCAACGCTGTTGCTGTCGAGTCCCGCCTGTCCGCCGCCTAGCTCAGGCCGGCTCGCCGACGTCGCGGGCAATCCACCCAGGCGTGTCGAAGCGCACCGGCTGCGCGCCCACTAGCGCTGTGAGGTGATCCTCGATGCCCTCCAGCTCGGCGGCGCCGATTCGCTGCGCCCACTGATCGCGGAGCTCCTCGAAGATCGTCTCGCCCTGGCGCAGCACATCGAAGCCGAGGTCGGTCACCCGAAGGCGCTTGCGGCGTGCGTCGCGCGGGTCCGGGTCGCGGGCGACGTACCCGCGCTCCTGCAGGACCGCGATGGTTTTCGCGGCCGACTGCTTGGTGATCGACAGGCGGCGGGCTAGCTCTGAGGCGCTGTCGGCTCCGGCGGCGATGGCCCGTATGGCGAAGTCATGAACAGGACGCACGTCCTCATAGCCACGATCGGCCAGCTCGGCGGTCGCGGCATCCACGAGCGTGCGGAAGCCCCCGAGCAGCAGCAGCGCGAGATCAGCGCCAGAGCGAGACATGCGAGAAGGATATGACCCTCGACAAAGGACAGTCTGGCTGTCTATTATTAGACAGCCAGACTGTCGAAATAGCTGAGAGAGATATGACTACCCCACCAGCGAGCCTCATCGTCCCCGAGATCACCCACCACCGCGCCCACGTGAACGGAACGACCCTGCATTACGCTGCCGCCGGGATCACCGGGTCCCCGGTCCTGCTGGTCCACGGGTTCCCCGAGACCTGGAGGGCCTTCCGCAAGCTCATCCCTCTGCTCGCCGCCAGCCACCGGGTCTTCGCCGTGGACCTGCGCGGCTTCGGCGACTCGGACACCGCGCCGGGCGACCACGACAGCAAGGCCGCGGCGGACGACCTGCACCAGCTGATCGCGCACCTCGGCCTCGGCCCGGTCCACCTGACCGGGCAGGACATCAGCGGGGCGACGGTCTTCCGGCTGGCCGTCACCCACCCGGAGGACGTGCTCAGCCTTACCGCCATCGAGACGGGCCTAGCCGGGTTCGGCGTCGAGACGCTGGCCGATGTCACCCACGGCGGTTCCTGGCACATCGGGGTCCTCGCCGCGCCCGGCATTCCCGAGATGCTCCTGGCCGGCCGCGAGCGCGAGTTCATCGGGCAGTACGCGTTCCCGTCCATGACCGCCGTCCCGGGCGCGGTCACCGATGCCGACATCGACGACTTCGCCCGGACCTACGCCCGTCCCGGCGGCTGGCGCGGCGCGGCCGGCCTCTACCGGTCGATGCTGCGGGAAGGGCCGGAGATCAGGGCCCTCGCCGAGTCCCCCGGGCTGACCTTGCCCGTGCTTGCGGTCGGGGCCGGCCATGGCCCCTTCACGGCCGGGACCATGTCCCAGGCCGCGGCGGCGGGGATCAGCTCCGTCCAGCTCGACGGCGTCGGCCACTACGCCGCGATGGAGGCGCCCGAGGAGCTGGCGAAGGCCGTCCTCGGCTTCGTCGATGGCATCGACGCCGCCTAGGTGACTGGGGTCAAGTGCTGGCCGCCGTCGGCGTGGCGGCCAGCGCCTCGGCGACACGCCGCGTGAGCAGCCCGGATACCCGCTTACAGACGATTGGGCCCGATGCGTTATAGACAGGCGCTGGTCGGCCATGACCTGGTCGACGTCCTTGTAGGCGGCGGGGTGCTCGTCGGCGAGCGCCGCGGCGCGGTCGGCGTTCCAGTACGGTCCCCCGTCGCTATTTCCGTCGGCTCCGCTCGTATGACCTGCGTTCAAGTCACACCCTGTGTTGTGCGCCGCGCCTGTGCCGAAGCGAACTCCAGCGTGAGTGGGTCACACCTCTCCCTGCCGGCTCTTCTCGAGTTTCCGCTTGTACCACAGGGTCGTGATGACGTAGCCGAGCGGGAAGCCGACGGCCACATTAAAGGTGAGGATGCACCCGGCGATTACCTTGGCATGGGCGGAATTCGGGCTGTCGCCGCTGGCGAGAGCGCCCCCGACGGTGTTGACCAGGTGGCCCACCCAGCGGGTCAGGCTGGCGATCTGCACGAGTCCGGCTCCGAGAAGGATCTTCGTGAGCCAGTCGGAGACTTGCTCGAGGTTGTTGCTCGGGAGGTAGTTCTCGGCCTGCTTTTGCGCCGTGGGTACTACCTTCCCGCCTTCTGGGGCCGCAGGTGCAACAGAAGGTCAGCGCCTACTCGTTTGCGCGGCTGGGTGGCGTTCCCCTCGGCGAGGTGTCCCACGGTCAAATGACGGTCAGATGATCAGAGCCCTGATCACCTTCGTGGTGATCAGGGCTCTGGCTCAAGACCAGCTGTCCAGCCCTGCGGACCAGCGCCGCTTGCCGACCTGACCGTCCAGGAGCGGGTCCGCGAAGGCCACGACCAGATCGAGGACGGCGCCGAACCGCTTGGGGTATCCCCCGGCAGCTCGCCCTTGACGCCGGAGCCAGGCCCGGTAGGACGCCTGACGGCGTTCGGCCAGGCCACCGATGAGCGGGCTGAGCCGTTGCAGAGGGATCCCCCGATGAGCCGATGTCGCGGCGAGTGCGGCCGCCACCTCACGACCGTCCAGATCGTTGAGCGTCAGCAGCCGGTAGAGATCTGCGTAATCCCGGTCACGGGTGTTCAGCCCGCCCAGGGAGACGGCGGTGGAGAGCTTCTCTGCGATCACTGTGGCGATCGGATATCCGAGCAGCTGGAAGCTCTCCTCCACGAGTTGTTGCTGGTAGTCGATCAGGACCGGCTCGGGCGTGACCGGATCGCCGAAGCTCACATCCAACTGCAGCTTCAGCCTGGCCCTGGCGATGGTGGCCACCATGGAAAGCCGCAGCCCGTGGTACTCCTCGTCCTCCCGAATCGGCACGGTCCTGAGCGTCCCCACATCGAAGATCACACCGTCGTCGACCTCAGTGGCGGCGATCCCGGCGACCCTGCTGATGATCTCAGGCTCCTCACCAGAGAACGAGCGGCCGAGGATGTCGAGGTCGCGGGTCATCCGGCGAGCGCCGAACTGCGCGAGCAGCAACCCACCCTTCAGCACGAAATGCCGACGTCCCGAGGGAGAGATCGACATCCGGTACAGGAAACGTTCGAGCACGTAATCGACCATGACCTCATCGGTCAAGCGGCCGGTTCGCCGTGCCAGGTTCCGTAAATCGTTGTAGACGCGGCCGGCAGTCGTGTCACGCGACGGATTGGGCATCAGGCAAGCACCGCTTCCACGGCAGGACGGATGATGGACAGACCACCGAGCACCTCGGCGATCTGTTGAAGCTCAGTCACACGACCGCGCCCGCCTCCGCGCACGTAGCGCCCGAGAGCGGAGAGCGCGAGGGATTCGCCGATCTGTTTCCGATGACGCATCGCGTCGACCACGCTGCGAGCCGCGCCGTACACCGGGACCATCTCACCTGGCGCCGCCTCGAACTCCTCCGCTCCAAGCCGAAAGGTGTCAGCGGCGTACTGTGCGACCACAACAGGCGGATAGGAGATCGACGGCCGGTGCGCACCACGAGGCACCGCGAGATGTACGGCAGACGGGATGTCATCGATCAACTCATGCAAGGCCAGCGCGGATTCACCGCACACCACCGCTTGCGGAGCCCGTTTGGCCACCGCGATCAGGTCCAGGTACGCGCTCTCAGGAGCAGCCGCCGACCGGTAGACACCCCTTGAAAGCTCATGGAGCTCACCCGCCGCGAGCAGACGCGTGAGGTCACGCGACGAAATACCCGCCCTCAGCGCCTCCGTCGAAGTAAAGGTCGGACGGAGCAGGCCCAGGCGAGACACCGGCTCAGGAGACTCGGACCCTCGCATGTATTAAATCCTACCCCTCCGCATCATCAAGGGGTAGGAATTCATACAAGACTCAGACCTCCACCCCATCGCGAAGACACCATAGAGAGTCAGCCCCGACTGCAGCGAAAGCTCGCGCGAGCCTCCCGCTGGGCACACCGCCGGACGTACCGCGTGGCGACCGCCGACCACCTACGGCAGCTCGGCGTCACCCGTGACAGCCCGGACGACCCGAAACCCGTGCCATGAGATGCCGCCAGATGAACAGTCATCACGTCAGATCCCACGGTCAAATGACGGTCAGATGATCAGAGCCCTGATCACCTTCGTGGTGATCAGGGCTCTGACCTGCGTCTTAACGTCGGGGTGGCGGGATTCGAACCCACGGCCTCGTGCACCCAAAGC
>JAOPYK010000187.1 GCA_025964695.1 Streptosporangiaceae bacterium
CCGGCGCCGATGCAGCGGCGGGCCCGCCGGTTGTGAGGCTGCGGGTGGCGAGCCTGCGGGGTCTGGGCCTGCAGGTGCTGAGCCTGCCGGTGGCGGGGCCGGTGGGCCGGCGAACGGGCCGGGCGGCGGCCCGTACGGCCCCGGTGGGGCGGCGGTGTAGGGAGGGCTCTGCGGACCCGCGGCTTCGATCCGAGCCGGCCGTGGCCGCAGTGGCCACCCGGGCGGTTCCTGGCCGGCTCCCGTCCCCGTGGGTTCCGGCTGTTGCGGAACCGCCCCGCCAGGAGACTGCGTCACGGCTCGCCTCCTCGGATGCGCAGACGGAGCGCCGCCACCGCCGACGCTCCGCGTTCATAGATCATTAACGTATTCGCCAACGGTCCGTTGTGCCGATTTTGTTCCATATCGGCTGACCGGAAGTGGCCGATTCGCGCGTTCTAGCTGGTCAGCAGGCAGATGCCCGGCCGGTGTCCGGCGGCGCCGTCGACCAGCAGGTCGGCCCGCTCGCGGGTCCCGTCGGCGGTGAAGTGCTCGTGCTCGCGCCGGCTCCAGGTGTCCCAGCTCGCCACGAGCTCCGTGCCGTCGCGGCGGTTCACGCGACGGAGCCGCACCTCCCGGGGCGCCTCCACCCAGATGCGGTAGGCGGCGGGCGCGTCCCGCCGACCGGCCCCGACCCCCTCGATGATCAGTACCGGGCCCACCGGGATGTCCACGGTGGGGCCGTACTCGCCGCGCCGCCAGTCGTAAGGCCGGTGGCGGGCGGCCAGGCCGGCGCTCAGCGGGGTCAGGATCCGCTCGGCCAGCACCGGCCACCAGGCCAGCGGATCGCCGTCCCAGGGCACCGGGAACTCGTCGGACCGCACCACCGGGGCGCCGTGCAGGGCGTCCGCCAGCAGGGTGGCGAACGTCGACTTCCCCGCTCCGCTGGGCCCGTCCACCGCGACCACCCGGACCGGGCCGCAGGAGGGAGGAAGCGCCCGCACCGTCCCCGCCAGGGCGGGATAGGTGAGGATCCGCGGTGACATACCGGCATACTCCCAGGAGGAAGCGGGCCGTTCCGGGCCGGGGGGCCGGTGACGAACAGGAGGTCGTGAGGTTGCCGGAGGTCATCGGAGTGCCGGCGGCGCGGGCCACGGCGCATGTTCTCGGTAAGCAGGGACTGGCCGGGCGCCGCCTGCCCACGGTCCTGGACGCGGTCACGGCCACCGCCGGGCTCTACGGCACCGCGCCCACCTGTTATCTGTCCTGCGCGGCCCGGGTGGACGGTTTCCGGCTGGCCGATCTGGACCGGGAGCTCTACACCGATCGCAGCGTCGCCCGGCTGCGCTGTGTGCGCGGGATGGCCTACATTCAGCCGCTGGAACTCACCCCGGTGCTGTTCGCCTGCACGGGGGAGGCCAAGGACCGGACGGTCACCCGCATCGGCAAGTGGAGCGGGCTCGGCGAAGCGGGGGCGCTCGCGTTCGCAGACCGTATCGAGGCCGCGATGGCCGGCCGTCCGCCCGCCACCGTGCGAGAGCTCCGCGGCCTGATCGGACCCTGCACCCCGCAGGAGAAGGACGCGCTGCAGTATGTGGTGGCGTTGCTGGGGCGCTTCGGCCGGATCGTGCGCGCCGAGGTGCGCGGCGGATGGCGCAGCGACAACTACGCCTACGCGCTCTGGAACGACTGGACGGGGGCGCCGGTGGCGGAGCTCGACCCCGCGCAGGCCCGGATCGAGCTGGCCCGGCGCTATCTGCGCGCCTTCGGGCCCGCCACCGCCGACGACCTCAAGTGGTGGACCGGATGGACCAAGCGCGACACGATTCCCGCGCTGACCGCGCTGGGTGACGAGATCGTCCCCGTGACGGTGGACGGCAGGGACTCCTGGCTGCTCGCCGACGAGCTCGAGAGGCTCGCCGGGCTCGGCCCGGGAGACGGGCGCGGTGTGCGGCTGCTGCCGGTCTGGGACTCTTACTTCATGGCGTACGCCACCTCCCCGGCCGGCCGGTCCAGGCAGGTGGCCGAGGCCGACTACCCGCGGACCTACGACAAGAGCGGCAACGGCACCTCGACCGTCGCCCAGGACGGCATCGCCGCCGGGGTGTGGGAGCTCGACGCCGACGGCGGCACCGTGACCGTGGCGCCGTTCGGTGACGTGCTGCGCTGGGACGAGGTGGAGGCCGAGGTCGCCGTGCTGGCCGGGGCGGTCGGCGCCGGGTTGCGGCTCGTGCGCGCGCCCGAGCCGGGCCCGCTCAGCGACGGCCCGCGCAACACTTTCCTGTCCCCGATCACGCTCCGCCCGAAGAAATGAGGAGGCCCCTTTGACCGGACCGCTCGCAGGTGTCGTCGTCGTCGACCTGAGCAGGGTCCTCGCCGGGCCGCACGCCACCATGATGCTCGCCGACCTCGGCGCCCGCGTCATCAAGGTCGAGCAGCCCGGTACCGGTGATGAGACCCGGCACTGGGGGCCTCCGTTCGTCGGCGACGACCAGGTCAGCACGTACTTCCTGGCCTGCAACCGGAACAAGGAGTCGATCACCCTCGACCTCAAGTCCCCGTCCGGCGCCGAGACGCTCACCCGGCTGGTACGGCGCGCCGACGTGGTCGTGGAGAACTTCCGCACCGGGGTGCTGGACCGCCTCGGCTTCTCCGTGGAACGGCTGCACGAGCTCAACCCGGGCCTCGTCATCTTGTCGATCACCGGCTTCGGCCACGACGGACCCGAGGGCGGCCGCCCCGGCTACGACGCCATCATGCAGGGCGAGGCCGGGATCATGAGCGTCACGGGGCCGCCCGGACACCCGTCCAAGGTGGGGCTGTCCATCGCCGACATCCTGGCCGGCATGAACGGGGCGTACGGGGTCGTCTCCGCGCTGTACGAGCGCGCCCGTACCGGCCGCGGGACGGTCGTGCGGACCTCGCTGCTGGCGTCGGCGGTCGGCGCCCACTCCTACCAGGGCACCCGCTGGACGGTGGGGCGCGACGTGCCGGTGTCCATCGGCAACGACCATCCCTCGATCGCCCCGTACGGCACGTTCCGCTGCGCGGACGGCGTCATCCAGATCGGCGTCGCCAACCAGGGACTGTGGCGCAGGTTCGCGCCGATCGTCGAGCTCGACCCCGACGACCCGCGCTATGCGACCATCCCGGACCGATCGGCCCGCCGGGAGGAGCTGACGGCCGACATCGAGAAGGTCCTGGCCGGGGACACCCGGGTGGGCTGGCTGGCCCGGCTGGCCGCGGAGGGTATCCCGGCGGGGTCGATCCGGTCCATCGACGAGGTGTACGAGTGGGACCAGACGCGCTCGCAGGGCCTGGTCATCGAGGTCGAGCACCCGCAGCTGGGCCGGATCGAACTCCCCGGCCCGGCCGTGCGCTTCGACGGCGCCGCCCCCCGCGAGCACACCGCGCCGCCCACGCTCGGCCAGCACACCGACGCCGTGCTGGCCTGGCTGGACGAGCCCGAGACCTGACCCCCTCCACACCACAGTGATCTTCGCGCCGGCGCGCCGTCACGAAGCGCGCGATCACGGGCTGGGTAGGGGTTCAGCGGGACGGGGAGGGGACGGATGGGCGCCGAACGGGTGGACGCGCGGGCACTGGTCGGGCGGGTGCTGGACGAGGGGAGCTGGACGTCCTGGGACGTCCCGCCGGCCGACCCGGCACCGGCGGGTTCCGCCTACGCCGAGACGCTGGCCCGGGCGCGGGAGCGCACCGGATACGACGAAGCGGTGATCACCGGCTCGGGGACGTTGCGCGGCCGCCCGGTCGCCATCGTGGCCTGCGAGTTCTCCTTCCTGGCCGGGTCGATCGGTGTGGCCACCGCCGAGCGGCTGGTGCGCGCCGTGGAGCGCGCCACCGCCGAGGGACTGCCGCTGCTGGCGGCGCCGTCGTCCGGCGGCACCCGGATGCAGGAGGGCACCATCGCGTTCGTGCAGATGGCCCGCATCGCCGCCGCGGTGATGCGGCACAAGGCGGCGGGATTGCCCTACCTGGTCTACCTGCGGCATCCCACGACCGGCGGGGTGCTGGCCTCCTGGGGCTCGCTCGGCCATGTCACCGTCGCGGAGCCGGGTGCGCTGATCGGTTTTCTCGGCCCCAGGGTGTACGAGGCGCTGCGGGGCGAGCCGTTCCCGCCGGACGTGCAGACCGCCGAGAACCTCTACGCGAACGGACTGATCGACGCGGTCGTGGACGCCGACGAGATCGTCGAGTTCGCGGCCCGCGCTCTCGACGTGGTCTGCGCGCCCCGTGCCGGGCTCACCGCGACCGCCCCGGGGGAGGCGGCCTCCTGGGACGTCCGCGACCTCGCCGAGGTGCCCGCCTGGGAGTCGATCGAGCGTTCCCGGCGGGACGACCGGCCCGGCGCACGGGAATTGCTCCGGTACGGCGCACGGGACATCACCCCGCTGTCCGGCACCGGCGAAGGCGAGGCCGATCCGGGCCTGCTGCTGGCGCTGGCGAGGTTCGGCTCCGCGCCGTGCGTGGTCATCGGCCAGGACCGCCGCAGCCAGCGCGCCGGGCACCGGCTCGGCCCGGCCGGGCTGCGCGTCGCCCGGCGCGGCATGCGGCTGGCCGCGGGGCTGGGACTGCCCCTGGTGACCGTCGTCGACACTCCCGGCGCGGTGCTGTCGGCGGAGGCGGAGGAGCGCGGGCTGGCCGGGGAGATCGCGCGCTGTCTGGCCGAGCTCATCACGCTCTCCGCGCCGACGGCGTGCGTGCTGCTCGGCGAGGGAACGGGAGGAGCGGCGCTGGCGCTGCTGCCCGCCGACCGGGTGCTCTGCGCCAGGCACGCCTGGTTGTCCCCGCTGCCGCCCGAGGGCGCCTCCGCGATCGTGCACCGGACCGTCGACCACGCCGCCGAGATGGCCGATGTCCAGGGCGTTCGCTCGGCGGATCTTCTGCGCAACGGGATCGTCGACCGGGTCGTCCCGGAGCATCCCGACGCCGCCGACGAGCCGGCCGCGTTCTGCGCCCGGGTCGCCGCCGCGCTCGAACGCGAGCTCATCGGCCTGCTGGGAACCGGCGACGCGGTCCGCTCCGCGGCGCGCCACGACCGCTACCGCTCGCTGGGCCTGCCCTGAGCCCTGCGGGCCGAGGTCATTGGTCGTACCGGCTGTGGGCGCGGAAGCGCACCCGCTCGCCCGGTATGTCCACCGCCTCGACCTGATATCCGGCGGTCATCCACGCGATGGCCTGCGCGTTGGCGGAGTCGTTCTCCCACCAGTGCGCCAGCCGCGGGTTGCGGGCGGAGGGCGGGAGATGGGCACCGCCCATCGCGGACTCGATCTCGCTGAAGGAGATCTCGATCCGCTCGCGGCCGTCCTGCTTCAGGTAGTCGGCCAGCGGCTGGAACCGGGACCGCACCGGCGCGTTGTTGCCCGACAGCCACTTCTGTGCCTGCTCGGTGGGCAGCGCGATGAACTCCGAGTGCCGCCAGCCCCACTGCTGATCGGGATCGTGCAGCGGCGCCACGATGTAGTGCTCATCGGGAGACCTGCCCTCGATGCGCACCAGCCGCCCTATGCGGTTGGGGTCCCATCCGCGGCCGAAACTGGAGATCTCCATGACGATGTCGCCGGGCTGAGGCCTGCGCATGCGTTCAGCGAGCGGGGTCCCCGGGCTCGCCATGTACAGCTCCCAGCCGAGGACGGCGAGGATGCGGGACTCCTCGGGTGTCACTCCTGGCTCCACTCCCGGCTGTTCGGGTCCCGTGGCTCAGCGTCCCCACCGGGGGAGTGGAAGCAGACGCCGACCATCCGCCCATTCTCGCACTTTGACCAAGGAAATCTGCTCCCGCAAGGACGTTGTGATCCACGGCGAATCGAGCGCCGTCGCCTCCCCGCGAAGGGAGGCGACGAGCGCGCCGATCGGCCCCCGCAAGGCGGCCGCGCTTCGGCCGTGCCACGGGCCGGGCACCGGTGGGGTCAGCCGCTCTTGCGGCGGAACGAACGCTGGCCCCCGACCGGCCCGTGCACGCCGCGGACCTTGGAGGAGTCCTTGCCTGGGGCGCCGGTGTTCTTGTCGGCCTGCGGACCGCGCTTGCGTTCCAGGGCCTCGCGGAACTTGCGCTTCACCTCGTCCTCGGAACCCTCGGGCTCCGGTGTTTCCTCAGCCATGCGGACCTCCTGCTCGGTCGTATCTGCCTACAGCCTCGCACGTTCTTCCCAGTGCCGCCCGCCCGCCCGCTGCCGCTCGGGCCCCCGTCAGCGCATGGTCGCTCCCCCGTCGACGCTGAGAACCTGGCCGGTCACCCATTCCGCGTCGGCCGACAGCAGGTAGGCGGCGGCCGCCGCGACGTCGTCAGGGTCACCGAGACGGGGACTGGGCTGCATCTTGAGCACGGTGGCGCGGAAGTTCTCCGGCAGACCCTCGCGCACCTCGGCGGTGAGGACCAGGCCGGGGGCGAGGGCATTGGCGCGGATGCCTTTCTTGCCCCATTTGGAGGCGGTATGGCGCATCAGAGCGTTCACCCCGGCCTTGGCCATCGCGTAGCTGACCCGCTCGCGTTCGCCGACGAACGCGGCACCGGAAGAGGTGTAGACGATCGCGCCCCCGCCCTGTTCGAGCATCACGGGCACGGTGTGCCTGGTCAGCAGGAGGTAGCCGCGGAGATCGACGTCGATGGTGCGCTGGAAGACCTCCAGTGACACCTGCACCGCGTCGGTGTCGGCGCCGAGGACGCTCAGGTCGGCCGCGTTGGCGTGCAGCCCGTCGATCCGGCCGTAGACCTTCACCGCGGTGGCGACCAGCTCGGCCACGGACGACTCGTCGCTCTGGTCGTAATGCACCGGAGTGGCCTGCCCGCCCGCGGCGCCGATCTCGGCCGCGACCCGGCCGGCGTTGCCGAGGTGGATGTCACCGACGATGACGCGAGCGCCCTCGGCGGCCAGCCGGCGGGCCGTGGCGGCTCCGATGCCACTGCCGCCACCGGCCACGAGGACGACCTGATCATTGAAACGCAGCATCGTGCCGTGCTCTCCTCACCTTGGGGTCCCGGACACGACCTTGGGATCCGGGACACGCTGGGATCCGGGACGTGTGCGCCCGGCGGGGATCCGCGCGGCACCTGCTCGTGGCCCCCTGTGCCCGACGCGGTACGACATCGCCGTCTCCTGACCAAGCGCTCGCTCAAAGCCTGTACGGGATCGTACGCCCTGGCGCGTGAGATCATGGTGATCACCGGCGGTGAACCGGAAACCGGCCCCCTACGTTGGAGACATGTGCGTCGAATACGCGGACAGGGCCTGCGAGCCACGCCATGGCCGGCCGGGCCGGGGATGACGGCCGTGGCGCCGGTCACCTCGGGGCTGCTCATGGACATCCCCGCGGAGACGGTGTACGGCTTCCTCTCACAGCTGCCCAACCATCAGAGCATGGGCGGCCGCCGGTTCCGGCTGAAGGCCTTCGCCGACGACCGCCTCGGCGCGAGGATCGTGATCCGCGGGCCCCTGGGCATCCGCCGGACCGTCGAGACGACGATCACATGCCTGCACCCCTCACGCAGCGTGGGCGGCACCGCCGCGATCGGCCGGCGGACGCTCGCTCATGTGCACTGGACCATCGACGCGGCCGGAGAGCGGTCGCGGGTGGCGCTGACCGCGACGGTCCTGCACATCGGGGCGCTGGACCGGTTACTGCTGGCGGCGGGCGGGCGGAGATGGCTGGCCCGCAGCTTCCACCGGGTGCTGACGCTCCTCCCCGTCACCATCGGCGCGGTCACCCCCGAGCGCACGGTCCCGGTCATCGTCCCCAACGCAGATCAGGCAGATTGACCACGATGGCCTCCTGCGTGCTGCGGGCGATCACCACGACGGCTTCGGTGTCCGGGTCGGAGTTCTCCTCGCGGTGCGGGACGAAAGGCGGCACGAAGACGTAGTCCCCGGGCCCGGCGTCGATGCGGGTCTCCCGGGGCTCGTCCCCCTCCAGATCGAGGAACACGAACGACGGGGTGCCGCTGACCACGTAGATCGCGGTCTCCGAGTCGCCGTGATGGTGATCGCCGGAGGTGGCGCCCGGCGCGACGTGCGTCTGGCCCATCCACAGCGCGCGGGAGCCGACCGTGCCGCCGCTGATAGCCGCCTTGCGTGACATCCCGGGCGTCTGCGCGGTTCCGGCCACCAGGCCCGCGGGGGCGATGTGGTGCAGCCGGCGATGAAAGGCGTCCTCGGGAATCTCGCTCATGCCCCAGGTCTACCCGCTGCGGATGTCCGCCCGGTCCACGCGCGCAGAAAGGGCGTGCGCGTTTACGGCAAGGTGCTTACAGAAGAGAGAACCTTCCGGTTCCCGGTGGCCGTGGGGCGGTGTCTCCACATCGTGCCCGGCCCAGCCGGGCCTCCCACGTCCTGGCGAACCGCCCGGCCGCCTCTCGTGTGTCCACCGGTGCCTCCTCACGACCAGCGCTCCGACGACCATTGATCTCTGGTCCCGAGCCCAAGCGTGCACGAGGACATCGCTTTCGGGGCAGGAGTGCGTTGACACGGAACCGACTGACACGGAATCGACTGACACAGAATCGACAGTGACACGGAATCGACAGGGATCAGGCGGCGGCGGTCGGTCACCGGACGCGAGACCATCTCCATCGATGGCCATCACAGCAAGGAGAACACCATGAAGATCGGGCTCATCGGCGCCGGGAACATCGGCGGGACGCTCGCGAAGCTGTTCGCACGCGCGGGTCATGACGTGGCCGTCAGCAATTCCCGCGGCCCTGACACGCTGCGGGATCTGGAGGCGGAGCTGGGGGAGCGGGGACGGGCGGTGACCGCCGAGGAAGCCGCGGAGTTCGGCGACGTTGTGGTGGTGTCCGTGCCGTTCGGCCGCTACCGGGAGATCCCGGCCAAGGGGCTGGCCGGGAAGACCGTGATCGATACCAATAACTACTACTCGGAGCGGGACGGCGACTTCGCCGAACTCGACGATGACCGTACGACCTCCAGTGAGCTGCTGCAGGCCCATCTCGGCGACGCCCACGTGGTCAAGGCGTTCAACGCCATCTACTACGTCAAGCTCGGCCACGAGGGACGCCCGGCCGGAGCGGACGACCGCCTCGGCGTCCCGATCTCCGGGGACGACGCGGACGCCAAGCAGGAGGTCGCCGGCCTGATCGACCAGATCGGGTTCGACGCGGTCGATGCCGGCCGGCTCGGTGACGGCGGCAGGCTGCATCAGCCGGGGACAGCCGTCTACGGACAGCCACTGACCGCCCGGCAGATCCGGGACGCCTTCAGCGGCTGAGATCCCGCGCTATCCGGCTCGGGTGAGTGCGTCGATCTGCCGGTCCAGGTCATGGCCGCCGGCGGACACGAGCTTCGTCTCACTCCTGGAGCCGAGAGGGCCGGCGAACCTGCCAGCGTGGCACGCGCAGTGCTCGGTGCAGGTCAGGGGCCGAGTGCGGCGTCGACCATGGCCGTCGCGACGGTGCGCGAGGCCACGGCGGCACTGGGGTCCCGGTCCATCCAGGCGGAGATACCTGCTCCGTCGTAGAGCAGCACGAGCTGTTGAGCGAGTTGCTCGGGATCGGCCGCCCCGGCCGCGTACGCGAGGTCGAGGAACAGCGACCGCACCCAGGTGCGGTACTCCTCAGCGACCTCCTCCACCGCGCTTCCAGGCAGGGACTCCGCGCTGGCGCTGACGAACGCGCATCCCCGGAAGCCTGGCTCGGTGAAGGACATGCCCTGCACTTCGAACACCCCCACCAGGCGCTCCCGCGGTGTCTTGAAGCGCGCCTCAAGCTCTCGGGCCATGCGTTCACGCGTGCGCGAGTGCCGGGCCCTCAGGTAGGCGCGGATGAGTTCGTCTTTGCTGCCGAACGCGTTGTAGAGGGACGCTTTCGCCACTCCGGCGTGTTCGATCACGCGGTCGATACCGACAGAGTGGACGCCCTCTTGGTAGAACAGCTCGCTGGCGGCGGCCAACAGTCGCTCGCGGACGGATGCTCGATCAAGGCTCTTCTCGGTCATGTGCCCAACAATATCAGACAGATCTGTCTGTTAGCGTGGACCCAGAAGCCTACGTCCACCTACCGCATGATCCCGGCTGAGGGGCGGGTCTGCCCTCGACGGCTTGACTCGGCTATGTGGACAGACCTGCCTGAGGCCTCGTGATTGGACAGACCCATCTGTATAGATCAGCGGAACTTTTCGGCCCGTTAGACGGCCGTACGGCCGCCGTCGGCGGCGACGATCGCCCCCGTGACGTAGCCGGCCTTCGGAGAAGCCAGGAACGCGATGACGTCAGCGATCTCTTCGACCCGTGCTCCCCGGTTGAGCAGGGTGGTGGAGCCGAGCTGCTCGATCAGGCCCGGGTCGGCGCCGTCGCTGAAGGTCGGGCCGGGCGCGACGGCGTTGACCCGCACGCCACTGGGGCTGAATTCGGCCGCCCACGCCCGGGTCATCGCCTCCAGTGCGACCTTCGTGGCGCTGTAGGCGGCGCCACCGGCCAGGCCGACCTGACCGGCCATGCTGCTGAGGCTGATGATGCTGCCGCTTCCCCGCTTGGCCATGGCCGGCGCGAGCGCGGCGACCAGGTAGTAGGCGGCGCGCACGTTGGCGGCGAACATCGCGTCATAGGTGGCGGTGTCCAGGTCGGCCGTCGCTCCGAACCAGGAGCGCCCGCCGTTGTTGACCAGCACGTCCACCTCGCCGACCGCACCGGCCAGCCGCCGTACCTCGGCCACATCGTTCAGGTCGGCGGCCACGAACCGGGCATTGCCACCCGCCTGCTCGATCGCCTCGACGGTCGCCGCGCCGCGGGCGGCGTCGCGGCCGTGGACGATGACGGAGAAGCCGTCGGCGGCAAGCGCCAGCGCGACCGCCCGGCCGATCCCCGAGGTGGCGCCGGTGACCAGGGCGGTCTTCGGGCGGGTGTCGAGTTCGAGTTCCTCGGTCATGAGCTACCTTCTCCCTCGATTAAGTAGACCTGTTTGTCTTCCCATCAGTAACGTTAGACAGACCTGTCTAATGCTGTCAAACCGGCGATGTTGTGGTGGGGTGGCAGACATATTCGCTGCTCCGAAGACCTGACTCCAGGAGGCCCGGTGGCCCGGTGGCCGGTGATCAGCCGAGCCGGCGGTGCGCCAGGCTGGGCAGGATCTCGCGCACCCGCGCGGTGACGTCCTGGTCGATCGCGCCGACCCGTACCGCCGGGAACGGGCCGAGATCGGCGTGCACGACGCCCATCGGGTCGACAAGCAGGCTGCGCCCGACGCCGGTCCGGCCACCCGACGGCGGGCTCGAGACGTCCGGCGCCTTGTCCACCGCCACCGTCCAGATCGTGTTCTCGATGGCGCGGGCCCGGACCAGCGTGGTCCAGTGCTCCTCCTTGAAGACGCCCTGAGCCCACGCGGCGATGATCACGATGACCTCGGCGCCCTGGTCGACGAGGGCCCGGAACAGCTCGGGGAACCGCAGGTCATAGCAGGTGACCAGGCCGATCCTGGTGCCCGCGAGCTCGACGATCACCGGATCGGCACCGGGCGCCACCACCTCGGACTCCAGGAAGGCGTAGGCGTCGAAGAGATGGATCTTCCGGTACGAGCCGACCAGCTCACCGGCGGCGTCGATGGCCACCGAGGTGTTGTGGACGCGGCCCTCGCCGGCGGGTTCGAAGACCCCGGCGATCAGGGCGGTGCCGTGTTCGCGGGCCCCCTCGCGCAGGGCGGTGACGAAAGGGCCGTCCAGCGGCTCCGCGATCGCGGCGAGGTCGTTGCCGAACCGTACCTGCGCGGCCTCGGGGAACACCGCCAGATCGGCGTCGCCGGTCGCGGCCAGCGCGTCGCGGATCCGCTGCAGGTTCTCCTTGGGGTCGTCCCCGACCGGGATCTGACACAACGCGACGCGCATGGTGGGCACTCCTTCGCCAGAGGTCTTCGGTCCATAGTCTCCCGCCGGCGGCGCGCCGGGCGACCCATGCCCAAAGGTGACCCTACGTCACCGGGTGGCTCCGCATGTGGCCCGATCGGCTGGCCGTGGCCGTGGCCGTGGCCGCTCCCGCTCCCGATCCCGGCTGCCGCCGCTGATCCTCGTACTCTTACCTCGTGAGCGAACCGCTGGTCGAACGCATGCAGGGCTTCGGCACCACCATCTTCGCGGAGATGACCGCGCTGGCCGTGCGGACGGGGGCGATCAACCTGGGCCAGGGCTTCCCCGACACCGACGGGCCGCCCGCGATGCTGGAAGCGGCCGTCGAGGCCATCCGGGGCGGCGCCAATCAGTACCCGCCGGGGCCGGGCGTACCGGAGCTGCGCGAGGCGATCGCGGCGCAGCGGCGGGAGCGCTACGGCCTGTCCTACGACCCCGCCACCGAGGTCCTCGTGACGGTCGGCGCCACCGAGGGGATCGCGGCCTCGCTGCTGGCACTCGCCGGGCCGGGCGACGAGGTCATCGTCTTCGAGCCCTACTACGACTCATACGCCGCCATGATCGCGCTGGCCGGGGCGGTTCGGAGGCCGGTGACGCTACGGCCCGCCGAGGGCCGTTTCACCTTCGACCCCGACGAGCTGCGAGCCGCGGTCGGGCCGCGCACCCGGCTCATCCTGGTCAACTCCCCGCACAACCCCACCGGCACCGTCTTCACCCGTGCCGAACTGGAGACCATCGCCGCCCTCTGCCGCGAGCACGGCCTCGTTGCGATCACCGACGAGGTGTACGAGTACCTGACCTTCGACGATGCCGAGCACATCCCGCTGGCCACGCTGCCCGGGATGCGGGAACGCACCGTCGTGCTCTCCTCGTCCGGCAAGAGCTTCTCCGCGACCGGCTGGAAGGTCGGCTGGGTCACCGCTCCGGCGCCGTACGTCCGGGCCGTGCAGACCGTCAAGCAGTTCCTCACCTACACCGCCGCCGCCCCCTACCAGCGGGCGGTCGCGTACGCGCTGCGACACGAGCTGCCCTGGGTCGAGGGGCTGCGCAAGTCCCTGGAGACCAAGCGGGACCGGCTGATCACCGGGCTGGAGGCGGCCGGGTTCACCACCTACCGGCCCCAGGGCACCTATTTCGTGCAGGCCGACATCCGGCCGCTCGGCTTCACCGACGGGGCCGAGCTGGCCCGCGCGCTGCCGGAGCGGGCCGGGGTGGTGGCGGTGCCCAGCCAGGTCTTCTACGACCACACCGAGGCAGGCCGGCCGTTCGTCCGGTTCGCGTTCTGCAAGCGCGACCCGGTCATCGACGAGGCGGTCGAGCGCCTCCGGGGCCTGGCCTGAACCTCCAGTACGGAGGCCCGCGAGAACCCGCGCGGTGCCGGGCCACCGGATCACACATGGAAACCGGACATTGATAGGCGAGATCTGCCAATGAGCGCGAGCCGTACGGAGGGTAACGTCGCGGCGTGAGCCAACTGATGGGCAAGCGGGTGCTGGTGGCGCTGGGCGGCAACGCCATGACCGCGCCGGACGGCAGTGCGACGCCGCAGGCCCAGGCGCTGGCGGTCGAGAGCGCGATGGAACTGGTCGCCGACCTGATCGCCGCGGGTGCCGAGGTGGCGCTCACCCATGGCAACGGGCCCCAGGTCGGCAACATCCTTATCAAGCAGCAGCTCGCGGCCCATGTCGTCCCGCCCGTACCCCTGGACTGGTGCGGGGCGCAGACCCAGGCCACCATCGGCGTGCTCATCATGAACGCCCTCGGCCGGGCGCTCGCGCGGCGCGGGGTGGAGCGCCCCGCGACGACCGTCGTCACCCGCACCCTCGTGGACGCGGGCGACCCCGGGTTCCGCGAGCCGACCAAGCCGATCGGCCGGTACTTCCCGCAGGACGAGGCCCGGCGGTGCATGGCCCTGGGGGAGAGTTGGACGTCCTTCGGCGAGCGAGGCTGGCGGCGGGTCGTGGCCTCGCCGGAGCCCCTGGAGATCCTCGACGCCCCCGCGGTGGACGTGCTGATGGCCGCGGGCCACGTCGTGATCGCGGCCGGTGGCGGTGGCGTGCCGGTGGTGCGGGAGAACGGCGCGCTGCGCGGCGTCGAGGCCGTCATCGACAAGGACCTCGGGGCTCAGCTGCTGGCCCGCCGGATCGGGGCCAGCGCGCTGGTCATCGCCACCGACATCGAGCATGTGATGGTGGGGTACGGCTCTTCGCGGGCCCGGCCGCTGGGCCGTGTCACCCCGGCGGAGCTGCGGGCCTTCGCGCGTGAGGGCGAGTTCGCCGGAGGGAGCATGGGACCGAAGGTGGAGGCCGCGGTGCGATTCGTCGAGGCCGGCGGCCTCCGGGCCGTGATCACCTCGCTCGACCACATCGCCGACGCGGTCCACGGCGAGGCCGGCACCGTCATCGAACAAGCAACAGTCATCGAACAAGCAGAGGAACATGCAGAGGAAGGCTAGGGACATGCCCGATCCGATCGAAGTCCGCAAGGTGCCCATCGAGAGCGTCACCGATGCCTCGGGGCTCGCCAGGCTGATCGACGAGGGCGTGATCGAGGCCGACCGGGTGCTCGCCGTCGTCGGCAAGACCGAGGGCAACGGCGGGGTCAACGACTACACGAGGATCCTGGCCGACCGCGCGTTCCGGGAGGTGCTGCTCGCCAAGGGGACGCGTACCGCGGAGGAGGTCGGGCAGGTGCCGCTGGTGTGGTCCGGCGGTACCGACGGGGTGCTCAGCCCGCACGCCACCGTCTTCGCGACGATCGATCCGGCAACGGCCCCGCCGTCCAATGAGCCCCGGGTGTCGGTCGGGGTGGCGATGAGCGACATCATCGCGCCCGAGGACATCGGCCGGCCCGCCATGGTGGAGACGGTCGCCGCGGGCGTCCGCGAGGCGATGAAGATCGCCGGCATCGACGACCCCGCCGACGTGCACTACGTGCAGACCAAGACCCCGCTGCTCACCCTGGACACGATCAACGACGCCAAGCGCCGGGGGCACGGTGTCGTCACCGAGGACACCCTGAAGTCGATGGACATCTCCAACTCGACCACCGCCCTCGGGATCGCCGTGGCGCTGGGCGAGATCGAGATGCCCTCGGCCGGGCAGATCCACAAGGACCTGTCGCTCTACTCCAGCGTCGCCTCCTGCTCGTCGGGCGTGGAGCTGGACCGGGCGCAGATCGTCGTGGTGGGCAACGTACGGGGCATCGGCGGCCGGTACCGCGCCGGTCATGACGTCATGCGCGACGCACTGGACGCCGACGGCATCTGGGCGGCCGTCCGCAGCACCGGGCTGGAGCTCCCCGAGCGCCCGCACCCCAGCGACCTCGGCGACCGGCTGGTCAACGTCTTCCTCAAGTGCGAGGCCGATCCCAGCGGATCCGTGCGCGGCCGGCGCAACATCATGCTCGACGACTCCGACGTGCACTGGCACCGGCAGATCAAGGCATGCGTGGGCGGGGTGGCCGCGTCCGTCACCGGCGACCCGGCGGTTTTCGTCTCCGTCGCCGCGGTCCACCAGGGCCCTTCGGGCGGCGGCACGGTGGCGGCGATCGCCGACGTGGGCTGAGGGGGCCGGCTGACGGACTGAACCGAGGAGCTGACGGGCAGTGTGCGAACAAGCACCCTGTGTACCCGCGAATGGTTATACCCTCACAGCCGTGCACGGAGCGTCCATTCCCCAGCCCCAGTTCCCCGACGACGACGGCAGGGCCGACCCACGGCTGAGCGATGCTCTCCTCGGGTACGCCGCCGGGCGCGTCGGCGAGCACACCGTGATCGAGGAACTCTACGGAGCCCGGCTGCTCATCCCGGTCGTGGCGGTGCTCACCGAGGAGGCCGAGGTGGCCCCCGGTGAGCCGCGCCGTGAGAAGGAGAGCGAGATGGCGCTGCCCACGCTCATCGGCGACGACGGCCGGCGCGGGGTGCTGGGCTTCACCTCCCTGGAGTCGCTGGCCCGGTGGCGGCCCGACGCCCGGCCCGTCGCCGTGCACGCACGCCAGGCCTGCCAGGCGGCGCTCGACGAGCAGGCGCACGCCCTGGTGGTCGATGTCGCGGGCCCGGTGCCGTTCGCCGTCGACGGTTTCCGGCTGCACCTGCTGGCCGAGGGCAGGCCGATCCCGCCGCCGCACGAGGACCCCGAGGTGCTGGCGGCGATCGAGGCTGCGTTCGCCTCCGAGGACGGTGTCACCGGCGTCCAGGTGACCAAGGGCACCGGCGCGGAGCTGTCCATCCGCTTCGCCGTCAGCGATGACCTCGACGAGCGGGCGACCGTCCAGCGGGTGGCCGACCGGCTCGCCGGGATGCTGCGCGGCCATACCGTCGGAGGCGTCGAGATCGGGGTCTTCCGCCGGTAAGGTTCGCCCCGTGAGCGAGCCGATCCCGCGGGACGCCCTCCCGGCCCGGGCACGATACGACTGGACCGGCCCCGTCACCGGGCGGCCCGTCCCGGTCGCCTTGGTGACCGTCGCCGTGCTCGCCGTGCTGGGCTGGCGGATCGGCCCGCGGCCCGACCTGCCGGCGTTCGGCTACCTCGGGGTGGTCGGCGTGCTGCTGGCCTTCATCGATGTGGCGCTGACGCGGCTGCCCGATCCGCTCACACTCCCCTCGTACGTGGCCGGGGCGGCGCTGCTCGGGCTCGCCGCGCCCTTCACCGGACAGGGCGGAACGCGCTACGTCCACGCGCTGATCGGCATGGCCGTGCTCTGGTTCCTCTACGCCCTGCAATGGGTGATCGTGCCGACCCAGATCGGCCTGGGCGACGTGAAGCTGTCCGGGGTGCTCGGTCTCTATCTCGGCTGGCTGGGGCTCAATGCCTGGATCGTCGGGGTCCTGGGCATGTTCCTGTTCGGCGGTCTGTTCTCGGTGGTCCTGCTGGTCAGCGGAAAGGCGACCCGCAAGAGCAGCATCCCGTTCGGGCCGTTCATGCTGGCCGGCACCTTCGCTGCGGTGTTCCTGTTCGCCCAGCCGGTCTGACCCGCCCAATACGCTGGACCGAGGCGCTCCGGCACGGAAACCTGTCCCCTACACGAGGGGGAGAACGATGCTGACCATGCAGGACGCCCTGATCGGGCTGACCGACTACTGGGCGCGGCAGGGGTGCGCCATCACGACGCCGATGAACACCGAGGTCGGCGCGGGCACGCTCAATCCCGCGACGGCGCTGCGGGTGCTCGGTCCCGAGCCCTGGCGGGTGGCCTACGTCGAGCCAAGCGTCCGGCCCGACGACTCCCGCTATGGCCACAACCCGAACCGGCTGCAGACCCACACTCAGTTCCAGGTGATCCTCAAGCCAGAGCCCGGCGACGCCCAGGACCATTACCTCGGCAGCCTGACGGCGCTCGGCATCGATCTGACCGCGCATGACGTGCGGTTCGTCGAGGACAACTGGGCCTCACCGGCGCTGGGCGCGTGGGGACTGGGCTGGGAGGTGTGGCTGGACGGGCTGGAGATCACCCAGTTCACCTACTTCCAGCAGTCCGGCGGGCTGGCCCTCGACCCGGTCTCGGTCGAGATCACCTATGGGATAGAGCGCATCATCATGGCGCTCCAGGGCGTCACCCATTTCAAGGACATCGCCTACGCCCCCGGTCTCTCCTACGGCGAGGCGTTCGGGCAGGCAGAGTACGAGATGAGCCGCTACTACCTCGACGACGCCTCCATCGAGACCAACCGCGCCCTGCTGTCGGCGTACGAGTCCGAGGCCCGGCGGATGATCGAGGCCCGGCTGCCGGTGCCGGCGCACTCGTACGTCCTCAAGTGCTCGCACGCCTTCAACGTCCTGGACGCCCGGGGCGCCATCGGCACCACGGAACGGGCCCGCGCCTTCGCGCGCATGCGCGCCCTGGCGCACGATGTGGCCTCGCTGTGGGTGGCCCGCCGGGAGGAGCTCGGCCTCCCGCTCGGCAACGCCGCGGTGGCCTCCGCCGCGGCACCCGCCCCCGTGAGCGGTCCCCTCCCCGGCCCTCCGCCGGCCGAGCGGCCCTCCCCGCTGGTGTTCGAGATCGGCGTCGAGGAACTGCCGCCTGGGGAGGTGACCCGCGCGGCCGGGGCCGTCCGGGACGCGCTGGCCGAACGGCTGGGGGAGAGCCGGCTGCGCCACAGGGAGATCCGGGTGCTGTCCTCACCCCGCCGGATCATCGCCCTGGTCGAAGCGGTCGAATCTCGTGAGGACGACGCGGAGGAGACCGTACGCGGACCGCGGCTGACGGCGGCCTACGACGCGGCCGGCGAGCCGACGAAGGCCGCGGAGGGGTTCGCCCGGGGCCAGGGGATCTCCGCCGGCGAGCTTCAGACGATCACCGTCAACGGGACCGAGCACGTCGGTCACGTCCGGCAGGTGCCCGGCCGGCCCGCCGCGGAGGTGCTCGCCGGCCTGCTGCCCGGCATCGTCACCGGACTGCGCGCCGAGAAGAACATGCGCTGGAACGCGACGGGGCTCTCGTACGCCAGGCCGATCCGCTGGATCACCGCTCTCCTCGGCGACCAGGTGGTCCCGTTCGAGGTGTCCGGCCTGGTCAGCGGACGGCTGACCCGGGTGCACCGGACCAGCTCCGAGCCGGTGCTCCCGGTCACGTCCGCTGCGGACTTCCTGGCCACGCTCCGGGCCCACGGGATCGAGCCGGAGGGTGCGCTGCGCCGGGAACGGATCATGGCCGCCGCCGTGGAACTCGCGGCGGAGACGGGCGGGGTCATCGATGCGGAGGAGGAGCGCCGGGTCATCGACGAGGTCACCGACCTGGTCGAGGAGCCGGTCGCGATCCTCGGTTCCTTCGACCCCAAGTACCTCGAGCTGCCGGCGCGGATCCTCACCACGGTGATGAAGAAGCACCAGCGCTATCTGCCCGTGCGCACCCGGGTGGCGGGCGGCGGAGCCGCCGGGCCGGCCGCCCATGGCCGGCGGGCCGACGAGCGGCTGCTGCCGTTCTTCGTGGCCGTGGCCAATGGCGCGTGCGACCACGACGCCGTACGGGCGGGCAACGAGGCGGTGCTGCGCGCCCGCTACGAGGACGCGTCGTTCTTCTACGTCCAGGATCTCCGCACGACACCCGACGAGTTCGTGCGCAGGCTGGAGAAGCTCACCTTCGAGGAGCGGCTCGGCTCGATGGCCGACCGGTCCGCCCGGATCCGGGCGATCGCGATGGAACTCGCCGACCACATCGGGGTGCCGGAGGAGGAACGGCCGGTGCTGGCCCGCGCCGGGGAACTGGCCAAGTTCGACCTCGCCTCCAGCATGGTGATCGAGCTGTCCAGCCTGGCCGGCACGATGGCCCGTGAGTACGCCCTGCGCGCCGGGGAACTCGAGGACGTCGCCGAGGCGCTCTACGAGATGGAGTTGCCGCGCTCGGCCGGCGACGCGCTGCCGGCCACCTATGCCGGGGCGCTGCTCGCGCTCGCCGACCGCCTGGACCTGCTGGCCGGGCTCTTCGGCATCGGCGCCGTCCCCACCGGAAGCTCCGACCCGTACGGGCTGCGCCGTGCCGCGCTCGGCGTCATCGCGATCCTGCGCACCCATCCCCGACTCTCCGGCGTCACCGTGCGCGGCGGGCTCGCCGCCGCCGCCCGGCACCAGCCGGTCACGGCAAGCGGCGAGTCGCTGGAGGAGGCGGCCGAGTTCGTGCTGCGCCGGTTCGAGCAGGCACTGCTGGACGAGGGGCATCCGGTGCGGGTCGTCCGGGCCGTCCTGCCGTCCGCCGACCGGCCCGCGTACGCCGTGCGGGCTGCCCAGGACCTGGAGTCACTGCTCGGCGATGAGCGGTTCCAGCGGCTCAGCACCGCGCTCCAGCGGGTGCTGCGCATCGTGCCCGAGGGAACGCCGCCGGTCTACAAGGCGGAACTGTTCGAGGAGGACGCCGAATTCGCGCTGCACCGGGCCTACGCGCAGACAAAAGCGGCGCTGGGGCTGGCGGCGCCGACCCTGCCGGCGTTCATCGAGAACGCGCTGCCGCTGGCAGAGCCCATCGATGCCTACTTCGACGAGGTCCTCGTCATGGCCGAGGATCCCGCCGTCCGCGCCAACCGCCTCGGGCTGCTCGCCGGCGTCCGTGACCTGATCCCCGCCATCGTCGACTGGCGCAAGATCATCTGACGCCTTCCAGAGACGCCAGCGGACACGTCGCGGGGTCGAGGTGTCGCCGCACCTCGTGCTCGACGCTCTGGGGTCACGGCGCGAACACCGGCTCCTCTCCGACCAGGTCCGCCCAGGGTGCCGGAAGTAGTGTCTCGGGTGGAATGTCCAGTAGGCGGGCCATCGGCCGGGCGCCGATCTGGCCGTCCATGAAAGCCCGCCCAGGCGCACCGGGTGGGCGTCAGGGGGCGATGCGTTCGCAGAGCCATGCGAGGGACTGCGGATAGCGGTAGTCGATCGCCATGTGCCCGGCCTCGAACAGCTCGAAATGGATCACCTCATCGGGGACGCCCGCCTCGGCCAGCCCCTGGCGGAAGGCCTGGGCGCCCAGGTCGAGGAACCACTCGTCCCGGGTGCCCGCGTCGATCCAGACCGCCTTCAGCGAGCGGAGGGCCTCGGCGTGGCGCGGCACCATCCGTACCGGGTCCCAGTCCAGCCAGCGCTGCCAGATCTCCGGCCGCAGCACTCCCGTGCGCGGATCGAACGGCAGTTCCGGTGTGCCGTCCTCGCGGGCGGAAAAGCAGGCCGAGACGCCCAGCATCATGAGCAGGTCCTGGTCCTCCTCTTTGGTGAAGGCGACCCGGCCGCGGAATTCGTCCCACCAGCGGAAGATGTCGCCGTCGTAGGCGCGCAGGAACCGTACGGCCTTGGCGAAGTCGGGGATGTAGCCGTACTCGTAGAGGGAGTCGCCGGCGTGCGTGGCGAGCGCCCCGAACAGGTCGGGCCGCAGCATCGGCGTGATCATGGCGCCGAATCCGCCGCTGGACTTGCCTGTGATCGCCCGGTGGTCGCGGTGAGGGAGCGTACGGTAGTGCGCGTCGACCCACGGCACGACCTCCTCGCAGAGGTAGGAGTGGTAGCGCCCCGTGCCTGGGGAATCGACGAACTGGCTGCCGCCGTACGAGGTCCAGGCGTCCACGTAGACGATGATGGCCGGTGGCACCTCGCCGCCCGCGAACACGGCGTCGGCGGTCTCCGGGAACGGCTGACGGTACGGCGTCCGGTTGCGCCACATCCCGATGTGGCCGGTGTAGCCCTGGATGACGTGGACCGTGGGGTACCGGCGTTCCGGTTCGTCGTCGTACCCGGGCGGCACGTACACCCACAGCGGCCGCTCGTACGGATCTTTCAGCGGATTGTCCCGCAGCAGCTCGCTGGTGATCACGTGTTCGTCCAGGCGTCCCGCGAATTCGGCGGACCAGGGCAGCATCAACACTCCTTCGTGCGGCGTTCCGATCTTCTGGTCCCCACGATGCCATGAGATCCTTGGGTGGAGGAGAACGTCGGCGTCCGTCCGCCGGGCGGGCGCGCAGATCGGGGGACGGACAGGCCTCCCGGTACCGGCGGCCGAACCCCAGACTTCAAGATCCACCCGCGCCGCCCGCACTCACCTCACATACCGTCAATGCGCTAGAACACACTCCCGGCCACAGTTCCCAACCCCCGCCGTGGTGGCGGCGCTGTGAAATGGATGAAGCAGCCGGGCGTAATGTCGGCCCTGTCCTATCAAGTGATCGAGAGACGGGTGTGGTGCCGGTGGTGACCCGGTTCTCCCTGGGCGAACGCGTGACGCTCGCGGAGCTGGAGGGCGATCCGCACCGGCTGCTCGCCCGGCTGCGGGCCCGCGAGCCGGTGGCGTGGGTGCCGGTGCTGGACGGCTGGCTGGTCACCGGCCGAGCACTTGCGCTGGAGGTGATGCGCGACCCCGGCACGTTCACGGTGGACGATCCGCGTTTCTCCACCGCTCAGGTGGTGGGTCCGAGCATGCTCTCGCTCGACGGCCCCGAGCACGCCCGGCATCGGGAGCCGTTCACCCGCGCCTTCCGGCCCGCCGAGATCCGCGACCGGTTCACCGAGATCATCGAACGCGAGAGCGACCGCCTGATCACCGGGCTGCGGCCGGGCGCGGCCGAGCTGCGCGGGGACTTCGCCGGGCCGTTCGCGGTCGCGGTGGTCGCGCGGGCGCTCGGCCTGCGCGACGTCGCCCCCGGTACGGTGCTGGCCTGGTACGACGCCATCGTCGGCGCCGTGTCGAGTGTCACGGCGGGCGCCGGCGTCACGGCGGAGGGCGCCGCGGGATTCGAGTCCCTGCGGGCCGCCGTCGAAGACTCGCTCGGATCGCCGCTGCTGGCGGAGGCGGCCACCCGGCTGACCACGGCGGAGGTCGTCTCCAACGCCGCGGTGCTGATGTTCGGCGGCATCGAGACGGTCGAGGGAATGATCCTGAACGCCGTCTGGCATCTGCTCGGCCACCCCGGCCAGCTCGAACTGGTCCTGGCCGATCCCGGACTCGTCGCGGGCGCCGTCGAGGAGTCGATGCGCCTGGAACCGGCCGCCGCGGTCGTGGACCGCTACGCCACCCGCGATACCGGGCTCGGCGGGGCCACGATCCGCCGGGGCGACCTCGTACGGGTCTCCATCACCGGCGCCAACCGGGACCCGGAGGTCTTTCCCGAGCCGGACAGGTACGACGTCCGGCGGGAGAACGCCAGGCTGCAGCTCGTCTTCGCGCACGGGCCGCACTACTGCCTCGGCGTGCACCTGGCCCGCCTGGAGGCCCGGATCGCGGTGGCGGCCCTCCTGCGCCGGCTGCCGGGCCTGCGGCTCGACCCTGCCCGGCCGAGCGCCCCGGGAGGCCTGGTCTTCCGCAAACCGCGGGCCCTGTGGGTGCTTTGGGACGGCTGAGCCGATCTCACGCTGCGGACATGTGCACGTAGCCCACCCCGGGGATGGAAGGATTGGCAGCATGTTGCGCTGGTTGACCGCGGGGGAGTCTCATGGCCCGGCCCTCGTCGCGATCGTGGAAGGGCTGCCGGCAGGGGTGCGGGTGACCTCGGAGGACGTCGCCGAGGCGCTGCGCCGCCGCCGCCTGGGCCATGGGCGGGGCGCCCGCATGAAGTTCGAACAGGACAAGGTCACGCTCGTCGGCGGGATCCGGCACGGCCGGACCCAGGGCGGTCCGGTCGCGATCGAGGTCGGCAACTCCGAGTGGCCCAAGTGGGAAACGGTGATGGCGGCCGACCCGGTCGACCCGGAGGTGCTGGCCGCGCTCAGCCGGGGGCAGGGTGGAAGAAATGCCCCGCTGTCACGGCCCCGGCCCGGGCACGCCGATCTGGTCGGCATGCAGAAGTACGGCTTCGACGACGCCCGGCCGGTGCTGGAGCGGGCCAGCGCGCGCGAGACCGCCGCGCGGGTGGCGCTCGGTGAGGTCGCCAAGGCGTTCCTGCGCCAGGCCCTCGGAGCCGAGGTGTTCAGCCACGTCGTCTCGCTGGGCGAGGTCGCGGTGCCGGAGGGCGCCCCGCTGCCCCTGCCGGAGGACCTGGCGGCGATCGACGAGTCGCCCGTCCGTTGCTTCACCGCCGAGACGGCCACGGAGATGGTCGCCCACATCGACGAGCTCAAGATGGCCGGGGACACCATCGGCGGGGTGGTCGAGGTGCTCGCCTACGGGCTGCCGCCCGGGCTGGGCAGCCACGTGCACTGGGACCGCCGGCTGGACTCCCGCCTCGCGGGCGCACTCATGGGCATCCAGGCCATCAAGGGGGTCGAGCTCGGCGACGGATTCACCACGGCGCGCCGGCCCGGCTCGAAGGCGCACGACGAGATCGAGAACGGCCCGGACGGC
>JAOPYK010000084.1 GCA_025964695.1 Streptosporangiaceae bacterium
AGCGTGCCGACGGTGACCACGCCGGGTCGCTGGGCGGCCAGGCTGCCGGCCAGCGCGAGCACGAAGATCATAGGTAGGTAGCGGCCGATGAGCATGGCCAGCGCGAGCACGACGTTGTACCAGGTCGTGTTACCGGTGAACCCGCCGAACGCGCTGCCGTTGCTCGCTGCCGAACTGGTGAAGGCGTACAACACCTCCGACAGCCGTGCGGTCGCGGTACGCAACTGCGGACGAGGTCGACCCAGAAGTTGCCCAGCCGGTCGGTCTCCCGCCGGGCGAGCCCTCGGACCAGGGCGATGGCGACGCACATGCTGACCGCCGCGCTGGCGAACGCCTCTACGCCCAGTCCGGCGGCAAGGCCAAGATGGCCGAGGGACGATTCGCCCGCGGAGTTCTGCCAGCTGGTGTTGGTGGTGAAACTGACCGCGGTGTTGAAAGCCAGGGGCGGGTCCATGCCCTTGTGGCCCCATGGCTGCGGCAGATACCTCTGGAGCAGCAACAGACCGTACAGCACCAGGATGCCCATGACCGAGAAGGCCAACAGCGAGCCCAGGTAGCGAGTCCATTTCTGTTCTTCGTCGGGCGCGACACCGATCAGCCTGTAGATCGCTTTCTCAGCCCTCGAATGGCGAGCGCTGGTATAGACACGCGCCATGTAGTCGCCGAGCGGCACGTGGACGACACCGACGATCACGATCACCGCGGCAGCCTGCAACCAGCCGATCATCGGTTCACCGCTTGAGGGGTCGCCGTCAGCGGGGTCACCGTTTTGACGGTCGAGCGGCGGAGGGGGACGAAGAGCGGTGGTTTCGCATCCTCCATGGCTTGTTGCTCCTGTTCACAGGCGGATTTCCGGGCTCACGCTAAGTCCGCCGGGGGCCCGTTCACGGAGGCTGTTACGGGATCATTACGGCGGCGCGGCCATCTCTGACGTCGTCTTGACGGTCGTGGCCCCGGAGAGGGGGGCTCTGGCCAAGTGCGCTGGCGGTCCCGTGTCCGGTCTCGTGCCAGCTCTTCGGCTCGGTATGCCGGGAGCAACCTCCATTAGCGGCCAGCGCCACCCTGAGCGATCCTGCCCCACCGCTGGCTAAGCTCCTCTGGCGCCTCAGGCCTTGGACACATAGACCCAGATCGCACAGCGAGCCGCGATATGCCCAGCCCTGCGCGCTCTACTTCGAGCGATCACGGTGGGTGCGTCAGTCTGCGCCCGGACCATGCGCACAGCCGCTGCCGCACGCCCGACCGGGATCAGGGTTTTCCCGTCAGCGGTAGAGCCGTGGTCCGGTTGATCGCCGGACAGCAGATCGGTCCTGGCTTGATCGGCGGCGCGGGTCTCCGTTTGTCGATCCATAGCTTCACTTAGCAAAAGGCCGAATTTCGGTCAGGTATAGTTGCTGATTCTTGACCTGACCGTAACCCTCTGGTCCAGTTGGGCCGCGAGTCTCTTGGCACGTCAAGGAATGATCACCGAGGCCGGTGTCCGGTGCTTCGGGGGTCGATACCGAAGTACGCGGCGGGCACGACCCGCTGTCCGCGACGTTCGAGGAGGACCGCAAATGATCGATCGCTCCGCTGTAGCGCACCCGGTCCGGTTGGCAGCCGTGCTGCTGTGTCTGGCCGTTGCGTGGATCCATGTGCAGGATCAGGGAGGGTTACCCGGGGGCAAGACACCGCACTATGTCGGCGTCGGCTACTACCTGCTGGAGGCAGCGGGGGTGCTGTGCGCCGCGCTGCTTCTGGTGGCCAGGAGAGGCTCGGCCGGCCGCGCGGGTTGGCTGCTGACCGCCGGAGTCGCGCTCGGACCCCTGCTGGGGTATGTACTTTCTCGTGGTCCGGGACTGCCCGGCTACAGCGACGACAAGGGGCACTGGGCCGAGCCGCTGGGTGTCGCCAGCCTTGTGGTGGAAGGCGTGCTGCTGGCGCTTGCGCTGGGTGCCTTCGTGATGGACTTGCGGGTCCCCGCGAGCGGCAGGAGCCGGGCAGCCGCTACAGCGCCCGCTGACGCCGTGACGTCACAGAACACGTCGGCTGGCCCCGGTTATCCCCTATCGAGAAGGACCCAATATGACCAGGAGTAATGGCCGTCGGTTGGCCGTGGGGCTCGCCTCGGTCGCCGGGGCCTCCTTGCTGCGGTTGGCCCCGCAGTAGCCGCAGCGGCTCACGGCGGGTACCGCCGTCGGCTCATCGGCGCCGGCAAGTCCGGCCTGGCCCGCGCCTACATCGCCCGCCGCGCCGACTGGGACAGCATCCGACAGCCCATCAACTAAGTGATTACCGCCCGGTTGACCTGGTCTGATCTCGTCTGACTGAGACGTGCATCACGTTCTCCTGGGGATTCAGGTGAAGCCGTTCGCTGTTCAACCGTGTGTCCGGAGAAACGGGGACCGCTCCCCGGTTCTGCGACACGGTCTTCGGGGGGGCGGGGGTATCAATGTGAGCAGTGCGGTTCGCAGCACGGACACGGCGCCGCCGCCGCTCGCCCGGGAGTATGTGGCTCCGTGCCGGAGGGCGGACGCGTCCCGTAACCATGAGCGCATCCTGTCCGCGGCTCGCGCCGTCTTCATCGTGGATGGGCCCCAGGCGTCGCTTGATGAGGTCGCCCGGCGCGCGGATATCGGCAACGCCACCCTCTACCACCATTTCGGCGACCGTGATGATCTCATCCGCCAGGTCGCCACGCATGTCATCGTCCAGGTCGCGGGTGATGCCGAGAGCGCCCTGGCCGAGAACGATGCCCCGTTTCAGGCGCTTCGCCGCTGCCTCGAGGCCGCCGCCTCCCACGGTACCGGCGCGGTGCCACAGGTTATGCGCGGGCGGTTGGTCCGCGCCCCCGCGCCGAACGAACTGCCTGGCTCGTCCCCCGCGTCAACCGATCTACCGTCCACCTCTGCTGTCCCTGCACGTCGGCGCTGACCGAAGCGACGAAATACCGCTGACCTCCCACCTCGTCCGAACGCTGGAGACACCTTCCGTAATGTCGACAACCGCACCGACCGCCCAGAGGAACGGCAGCGTGGCTGCACACGCGGCCGTCTCCAGGCGATGGACGGCCCTGCTCTTCATCGCCCTTGCCCAGCTGATGGTCGTGCTCGACGCGACCATCGTGAACATCGCCCTGCCGTCCGCGCAGAGGGCACTGCATATCTCCGACGGTGACCGCCAGTGGGTGATCACTGCCTACACGTTGGTCTTCGGCGGACTGCTCCTGTTCGGTGGCCGTATCGCCGATCTCGTGGGCCGCAAGCGTACGTTCCTGATCGGGCTGATCGGTTTCGCCGGTGCCTCTGCCGTGGGTGGCGCGGCGATCAATTCGGGCATGCTGCTCGGCGCCCGTGCGCTCCAGGGCGCGTTCGGCGCCCTGCTCGCGCCATCGGCGCTCTCGCTGCTCACCGTCATGTTCACCCAGCCGCGGGAGCGGGCCAAGGCGTTCGGCATCTACGGCGCGATCGCGGGCGGCGGCAGCGCCGTCGGCCTGATCCTCGGCGGCGTGCTGACCGAGTACCTGAACTGGCGCTGGGCGCTCTATGTCAACGTGCCGATCGCCGTCGTCGCCTTCGTCGGCGCTATCGCGTTCGTCCACGTCGCCGTACCTGCGGGCGGCCACCAGCGCGGCCGATTGGACATTCCCGGCGTCATCCTGGTCACCGCGGGTCTGGTGTCGCTCGTGTACGGCTTCACGCGTGCCGAGTCGCAAGGGTGGAGCGAGCGCGGCGTGATCGGCCTGTTCGTCGCGGCGGGTGTCCTGCTCGTCGCGTTCGTCGTCGTGGAGGCCCTGACGCGGGCGCCCTTGCTGCCACTACGCGTGGTCCTGGACCGGAACCGCGGCGGTGCCTACCTCGCGGTCGGCCTGGCAGTGATCGCCATGTTCGGGCTCTTCCTCTTCCTGTCGTACTACCTTCAGATCGTCAAGGGGTACTCGCCGGTCAGGAGCGGCATGGCCTTCCTGCCGTTCACGGCGGGCATGATCACCGGCTCCACGCAGATCGCGGCGCGGCTGATGCATCGTGTCCCGGCGCGGGCCCTGATGGTGCCCGGACTGCTCGTCGCCGCGGCCGGGATGGGCCTGCTCACCCAGCTCAAGGTGGACAGCTCGTTCGTGGGTGTCGTCCTGCCCGCCGAGTTGCTCATCAGCCTGGGGCTGGGCTCGACGATGATGCCCGCCATGAACCTGGCGACCACCGACGTCGCCCCACAGGACGCGGGCGTGGCGTCGGCGATGGTCAACACCGCACAGCAGGTCGGCGGCTCGATCGGCACCGCCCTGCTCAACACCATCGCCGCGACGGCCACGACCACCTACATCGTCTCGCACGCGCACGGTCGCCCCTCGCGGCTGCTCGTGGCGGTCG
>JAOPYK010000085.1 GCA_025964695.1 Streptosporangiaceae bacterium
CGGCGTGGTCGGCAAGTTCGTGGAGTTCTACGGCGACGGGGTGGGCGCGGTGCCGCTGGCCAACCGGGCCACGATCGGCAACATGAGCCCCGAGTTCGGCTCCACCTGCGCGATCTTCCCGATCGACGGCGAGACCATCAAGTACCTCAGGCTGACCGGCCGCTCAGACGAGCAGATCGCGCTCGTCGAGGCGTACGCCAAGGAGCAGGGGATGTGGCTCGACGCCGGCGTCGAGCCGGAGTTCTCCGAGTACCTCGAACTCGACCTGTCCACGGTCGTCCCGTCGATCGCCGGCCCAAAGCGCCCGCAGGACCGCATCGAGGTCTCGGTGGCCAAGGAGACCTGGCGCCGCGACGTCCGCAACTACGTGTCCGGCATCCTGGGGCCCGGCGACGAGGCGTCGGACGAGTCCTTCCCCGCCTCCGACTCGCCGGCGAACTCCCGGCAGTCCGACGCCGACCGGCCGCGGGTGCCCGTCACCAACGGTGACCGGCCGAACGACCCGACCCCGGTGAAGCTCGCCGACGGCACCACTTTCGAACTCGACCACGGGGCCGTCGTCGTCGCCGCGATCACCTCCTGCACCAACACCTCCAACCCGTACGTCATGATCGGCGCGGCGCTGCTGGCCAAGAAGGCCGTGGAGCGGGGCCTCACCCGCAAGCCGTGGGTGAAGACCTCGCTCGCGCCCGGCTCCCAGGTCGTCACCGACTACTACGAGCGCTCGGGGCTCACTCCGTACCTCGACAAGATCGGCTTTAACCTGGTGGGCTACGGCTGCACCACCTGCATCGGCAACTCCGGCCCGCTGCAGCCGGAGATCTCCGCGGCGATCGGCCAGGCTGACCTCGCGGTCACCGCGGTCCTGTCCGGCAACCGTAACTTCGAGGGCCGGATCAGCCCCGACGTGAAGATGAACTACCTGGCTTCACCGCCGCTGGTGGTCGCCTACGCGCTCGCGGGCACGATGGACATCGACATCCTGGGCGACCCGATCGCCGAGGGGGCCGACGGCCGTCCGGTCTATCTGCGCGACATCTGGCCGAGCGCCGAGGAGATCGCCTCGGTGGTCGAGTCCTCGATCGGTCAGGAGATGTTCGTCAAGGACTACGCCGACGTGTTCGCCGGCGACGCCCGCTGGCAGGGCCTGTCCATCCCGACCGGCAACACCTTCGAGTGGGCCCCCGACTCGACCTACGTCCGCAAGGCGCCGTACTTCGACGGCATGCAGATGGAGCCGTCGCCGGTCACCGACGTGCACGGCGCCCGGGTGCTCGCCAAGCTGGGCGACTCGGTCACCACCGACCACATCTCGCCGGCCGGCTCCATCAAGGTCGGCACCCCCGCCGCGCAGTACCTGCAGGAGCACGGCGTCGCGGTCAAGAACTTCAACTCCTACGGCTCGCGCCGGGGAAACCACGAGGTCATGATCCGCGGCACCTTCGCCAACATCCGGCTCCGCAACCAGCTGCTGGACGACGTCGAGGGCGGCTACACCCGGGACTTCACCCGCTCCGGGGAGCAGGCGTTCATCTACGACGCGTCGGCGAACTACCAGGCGGCGGGCATCCCGCTGGTGGTGCTGGCCGGCAAGGAGTACGGCTCCGGTTCCTCACGTGACTGGGCCGCCAAGGGCACCGCGCTGCTGGGCGTACGCGTCGTCATCGCCGAGTCCTACGAGCGCATCCACCGCTCGAACCTCATCGGCATGGGCGTGCTGCCGCTGCAGTTCAAGGATGGCGAGTCCGCCGCCTCGCTCGGCCTCACCGGCACCGAGACGTTCGACGTCGTCGGCATCGAGAAGCTGAACGAGGGCGGGATCCCGTCCGAGCTCACGGTGACGGCCGACGGCACGGAGTTCTCCGCCGTCGTCCGCATCGACACCCCCGGTGAGGCCGACTACTACCGCAACGGCGGCATCATGCAGTACGTCCTGCGCAACCTGATCGGCAAGTAGCGAGCAGACCGCCGCCACGCGTACGGGCCGTCTCCCCACCCGGGGAGGCGGCCCGTCTGCGGTTCCTCAAGCGGCCGGTTCACCCCGAGCGAGCCCGTTCAGCGAAATGTGCTGGGCCGCAATCACCCGGTTTGTTCAGGTGGAGGCGTCGGTGAGAGAGCGCAGCTCGGCCTCGGTGAGCCGCAGATCGGTGCCGGCGAGCAGCGCGGGCAGCTGGTCGACCGTACGGGCACTGGCGATCGGCGCCGCGACCGTGGGCTGCGCGGCCAGCCAGGCGAGCGCGACCGTGGCGATCTCGGCGCCGCGGTCGGTGGCGATGGCGTCCAGGGCCGTCAGCACCCTGAGACCGCGTTCGCCCTCCAGGTGCTTGCCCGCCCCCTGCGCGCGGGGGCTGTCCACCGCGGGGCCGCCCGGCCGGTACTTACCGGTGAGGAAACCGGCGGCGAGGGCGGCGTAGGGGACGGCGGAGAGACCGTGCTCGGTGACGATGGCCGCGAGCTCACCCTCGTAGGTGTCCCGGGAGACCAGGTTGTACCGCGGTTGCAGCGCCACGTACTTCGCTAGGCCCTCGCGGTCGGAGAAGGTGAGGGAGGCGGCGAGCCGCGCGGGGGAGAGGTTGGAGGCGGCGATATGCCGCACCTTGCCCTCCCGGACCAGCAGGTCGAGAGCGGTGATGATCTCCTCGACCGGGACGTTCTCGTCATCGAAGTGCGTGTAGTAGAGATCGATGTGGTCAGTGCCCAGGCGGCGCAGGGACTGTTCGGCGGCGGAGCGGATGGTCTGCGGCTTGAGGCCCTTGAACTCGGGATGCGCGCCCACTTTGGTGGCCACCACGACGTCGTCCCGGTTGCCACGGGAGGCGAGCCAGCGGCCCAGGACGGTCTCGGACTCGCCACCGGAGTGACCGGGGACCCACGCCGAGTAGAGGTCGGCGGTGTCGACGAAGTTGCCGCCGGCCGCCGTGTAGGCGTCGAGCACCTCGAAGGACTCCGTCTCGTCGGCGGTCCAGCCGAAGACGTTGCCGCCTAGCACGAGCGGGAAAACGAACAAATCGGAGTCACCGATCTGCTGGGTATGTTCAGGATGGGTGCGTTCGATGTCAGCCATGCAAAGATCCAACACCCTCCGGCCTGGGACTATTTCCCTCAGAGTTCCCTCAGAGTTCCCTCAGAGTTCCCCTCACACGCTCCCGTCAGGTGCTCCCCTCACGTGCCGAGCCTGGTCCGTACGACGAGGTCGTGCAGGGCGTCATGGGCGTCAGGCTCCGCGGGCAGCGCGGACCGGTCGCGTTCCTCCTCCAGCCGCCCGGTCAGGGCGACGACGTCGGCGCCCAGCCGTTCCGCGTCCGGAGCTCCGGTGGGGAGCGAGCCGTGCTCGGCGGCCCGCTTGGCCTCGATCAGCTCCGCGAGGTAGGCCGGTCCGCCCTCCAGAAGGTGCAGATCGGCCACCAGCTCGCCGGTCCGCATCAGGTGCACGCCGGTCAGCAGCACTCGGAAGGTGTAGAGCAGCGGCTTGAGCTCCCCGGACTTCTGGAACAGCCGCCACTGGTTGCGCGCGAACCCGAGATAGTGGTGGGCGTGCAACCGGGTCACGCAGCGCGGCGCCAGGGCCACCAGCTCCTCGTGCAGCGGCGAGGACGCCATCACCAGGGGTGACAGCACCTGCTCCAGCACGTAGCCGTTGCGGCTGAGCATCATCCGGCAGAACTTCGCCAGCTCGTGCGTGACCAGGTCGATCTCGGCGCCCTCCACCCAGGTGCGAGTGATCGTCTCCTCGCCGGTGCGCAACCCGACTATCTCCTCCAGCGGCAGCAGGTGCACACCGCGCAGGTCGATGTCGGAGTCCGCGGAGGGGAAGCCGTACAGGTGCGCCCCGCTGACCGTGATGAAGGCCCGCGGGTAGGGGTGGGACCGGTCGAGCAGTCCCTCCGGAAGTCGGACTTCGTTCATGGGTCGAGGGTGGCCTGCCGTCACCGCGGGAGCAAACGGATTTGGCGCTGCCAGTCAACTGGCTGACAAGATTCCGGAGTCGTGTGTTGTTCAAGACGAAACGCTGCGCTATTTGCCCGGGCCAATCGATTACCGGCGCAGACCGTGCACCGTCGGAAGGGAGATACGGTTCTGGGTGTTATGCCGGATCTTGAATTTCTGCTGGTGGCCGGGCTGGCCGCCGCCCTGGGTGCGATCGTGCAGAGCGGCATCGGCCTGGGGCTGGGCCTGGTCGCCGCGCCGATCGTCACGCTGCTGTTCCCCTCGCTGATGCCGGGCGCGCTGCTCATCGCGGCGGCCGTGCTGCCGCTGTTCGTGGTCGCCAAAGAGGTACGCCACGCGGATTGGAAGGGGCTGCGGTGGGCCTTCGGCGGCCGGCTGGCCGGGACCCCGCTCGGTGTCTGGTTCGTCGCCCTCGTTCCACAGCGGGCGCTCGGCACGGCGGTGGGCGCGATGGTGCTGCTGGCGATCGGGCTCAGCCTGTGGTCGGGCAGGGTCCCGCGCAACGCCGGGACGCTGACCGGTGCGGGGCTGCTGGCCGGGATCATGGGCACCGCCACCTCCATCGGGGGCCCGCCGATCGCGCTCATCTACCAGCGGGAGTCCGGGCCGCGGATCCGGGCGACGCTCTCGATCTTCTTCACGGTGGGCGCGCTGCTCTCGGTGCTGACCCTGGCCACCGTCCACGAGCTGCCGTCCCGGCAGATCTGGGCGGGCCTCGCGCTCACCCCGTTCGTGGTGGCCGGCTTCCTGGTGTCCGGTCCGTTCCGCCGCTATCTGGACCGGGGGCGGACCCGCAACGCCGTGCTCGTCCTCACCGGCGCGTCCGCGCTCATACTGATCGTCCGCAGCCTGCTCTGACGGCCGTTCTCCGGTGGCGACCCCGCACGCCACCGCGGCCCGCACGCCGCCCTGGTGGGAGGCTCGTTAGGGTGGGCGGGTGAGCGAGGCGACGGTGCGGCGGCCGACCCGGCCCGAACTGATGGCGGCGCAGGATCGCACGATCGCCGACGTTCTTCCCGCGGACGGCTCGCCGGTGGCGGTCCTGTTCTGCGGGATCAACCCCAGCCTCTACTCCGCGGCGACCGGGCACCACTTCGCGCGGCCGGGCAACCGTTTCTGGCCGGCCCTGCACCGGTCCGGCTTCACCGGACGGTTGCTGGCGCCGCACGAGCAAAGCCTGCTGCCACGGTACGGGCTCGGAATCACGAACCTGGTGGCCCGGGCCACGGCCCGGGCCGACGAGCTCACCCCCGAGGAACTGAGGGAGGGCGGCCTGCGGCTGGCGGCACTGGTCGAACGGCATGCGCCCCGCGTCCTCGCGATCGCCGGGGTCACCGCCTACCGGACCGCGTTCGGCAAGCCCGGCACGGCCATCGGCCCGCAGCAGGAGACCTTCGGGGCCGCCGGGCTGTGGGTGCTGCCCAACCCCAGTGGCCTCAACGCGAGCTGGACTATGGACCGGATCGCGGACGAATTCGGTCGCCTACGTGCTCATATTTCGTGACATGTCAGTCCGTGCCTAACGCGATCTCCTGACACCGTGGCCGGGACAGGCCGCCCGGTCCCCGAACCGTCCCGGCTACCAGGCGATAGCGGGCGGCAGCAGGGTGGTCGGGGCGGCCGGCCAGTCGAGCGGGGCACCCAGCGGGGCGAGCTCGGCCAGCTGCAACCGGTACCACGGCGAGGACTCGGCGTGCCCGGCCAGCTCCACGCACGCGTCCCAGTCGCGCCACTCCGCGGCGGCCACCTCGGCGGGATTCGGCCGGACCTCTCCCACGCTCACGGCGCGGACCACGGGGCACCGCTCGTGCTCGACCACTCCGTTGGCGGCCACGGCACGGTAGGCGAACTCCGGCAGCGCGAGGGTCATCGCGGTCACGGTGACGCCGAGCTCGGTCTGGACCCGCCGCCGTACGGCCTCGCGCAAGCTCTCACCCGGCGCCGGATGACCGCAGCAGCTGTTGGTCCACACCGAGGGGAACGAGAGCTTCTCGTGTGCCCGCTGGGTGATCAGGACCCGTCCGGCCTCGTCGATCAGATAACACGAGAAGGCGAGGTGGAGCGGGGTGTCGCTGTGGTGGCTGGCCACTTTGGGTGCCGTGCCAACGGCCCGGCCGGCCGGGTCCAGCAGCACGATCTCCTCGGCCGGCACATCGATGTCACCGCTCCTGCCCATGTGCCCTCACACTACGCCGGGTGGGGATTGCGTGAACAGAACCCGATGGGAGCCCGGGTTGTGCTTATCCTGGCCCGGATGTTCCACCCGGTGCCCCAGACCTCCCACCCGGCCCGGCCAGGTGGTGCAAACCGGCATTAAGCTTCGGACGTCTAGCAATCAGAGGCAGGCGAGCCTTTGAGCTAAGGGAGATGACGCGGTGAGCCTTCTGGAGTCGATCAAGGGTCCGGCGGACCTGAAACGACTGGATCCCGCGCAGTTGCCCGTGCTCGCCGCGGAGATACGGGACTTCCTGGTGGCGGCGGTCTCCAAGACCGGGGGACATCTGGGCCCCAACCTCGGTGCGGTGGAGCTCACGATCGCGATCCACCGGGTGTTCGACTCCCCGGTGGACCCGGTGCTTTTCGACACCGGTCACCAAGCCTACGTGCACAAGATCCTCACCGGCCGGCACGACTTCGACAAGCTGCGCCAGCGCGGCGGCCTGTCCGGATACCCCAGCCAGGCCGAGTCCGAGCACGACTTCATCGAGAACTCGCACGCCTCGACGGCGCTGTCTTACGCCGACGGGCTGGCCAAGGCCTTCGAGCTGCGCGGCGAGGACCGTACGGTCGTGGCACTGGTCGGTGACGGGGCGCTCACCGGCGGGATGTGCTGGGAGGCACTGAACAACATCGCCGCGGGCAAGGAGCGCCCGCTGATCATCGTGGTGAACGACAACGGCCGTTCCTACTCCCCGACCATCGGCGGGCTCGCCAGCCATCTCGCCAACCTGCGGATGACCCGGGGCTACGAGCACGCGCTCGACCTGATCAAGAAGACGGTGCCCAGGGCTCCGGTGCTCGGCCCGGTGGCCTACGAGGCGCTGCACGGCATCAAGAAGGGCCTCAAGGACATCCTGCAGCCGCAGGCAATGTTCGAGGATCTCGGCATCAAGTACGTCGGCCCGATCGACGGCCACGACGAGGACGCCGTGGAACGTGCCCTCCGGAGGGCCAGGGGGTTCGGCGGGCCGGTGATCGTGCACTGCATGACCACCAAGGGCTTCGGCTACGCCCCGGCGGAGAACCACGAAGAGGACTGCTTCCACGGGCCCGGGGCCTTCGACCCGCTCACCGGCGATCTGCTGCCCAAGCCCGGTGGCCCATCCTGGACCAGCGTCTTCGGCCGGGCCCTGGTGGAGCTCGGCGCCGAGCGCCCGGACCTTGTCGCGATCACCGCGGCGATGTTGCACCCGGTCGGGTTCGGCGCCTTCGCCGAGGCCTACCCGGACCGCGTCTACGACGTGGGCATCGCCGAGCAGCACGCGGTGACCTCCGCGGCGGGGCTCGCCATGGGCGGCATGCACCCGGTGGTGTCGCTCTACGCGACCTTCCTCAATCGGGCCTTCGACCAGGTCCTGATGGACGTGGCCCTGCACCGGCTGCCCGTGACCTTCTCACTGGACCGGTCCGGAGTGACCGGCGACGACGGCGCCAGCCACAACGGCATGTGGGACCTGTCGATCCTGCAGCTGGTGCCCGGCATGCGCATCGCCGTTCCGCGCGACGGGACCCGGCTGGGCGAGCTGCTCGGTGAGTGCGTGGCGGTGACCGACGGCCCGACGGCGATCCGCTTCCCGAAGGGCTCGGTGGCCGAGGACATCGAGGCCGTCGACTCGCTCGGCGGCATGGACGTACTGGCCCGCCACGCCGGTTCGAACGGGGCCCGGGTGCTCATCGTCGCCGCCGGGCCGATGGCCACGGCCGCGGTGGAGGTGGCCGAGCGGCTGGGGGCCCAGGGCATCGGCGTCACGGTCGTCGACCCCCGCTGGGTCAAGCCCCTCGACCCTGCGCTGGTCGGGGCCGCCCGCGACCACAGCCTGGTCGCGGTGGTCGAGGACAACGGCCGGGTCGGAGCGGTGGGCGACGCGGTGGCGCGGCTGCTGCACGACTCCGGCGTGGACGTCCCGGTCCGGACCTTCGGCATCCCGCAGGAGTTCCTTGACCACGCCAAGCGTGCCCAGATCCTCACCGACATCGGGCTGACGCCGCAGGACCTGGCCCGTGACATCACCGAGGCCGTGGCCCGGGTGACGAGCACCGAGCTGCAGCGCACACCCGGCGACTGACCCGGCCCCCACTCCGCCCGGACGGCCCCTTCCGCGTGTCATGGCAGGTGGCCGCGGGGATTGGTTTCGTCACACCATGCTGGGTGATCCCTACGGTACGAAACGTACCGACTCCCGGGGAGGCGCTCGATGGGCGTATTGCGGACGAAGCCGGTCGAGCAGTCGATCCGGGACACCGATGAGGACGGACACCGGCTCCGCAAGGATCTGTCGGCGCTGGACCTGACCGTCTTCGGCGTCGGGGTCATCGTGGGCACGGGCATCTTCGTGCTCACCGGCCGGGTCGCCAGGGAGTACGCCGGGCCGGCGGTGGCGATCTCCTTCGTCATCGCCGGGATCGTCTGCGGACTCGCCGCCCTGTGCTACGCGGAGTTCGCCTCCACGGTGCCGGTCGCCGGTTCGGCGTACACCTTCTCCTACGCCACGCTCGGTGAGTTCCCGGCATGGATCATCGGCTGGGACCTGATCCTGGAGCTGGCGCTCGGGGCGGCGGTGGTGGCCGTCGGCTGGTCCGGCTACGCGGCGTCGCTGCTCGACGGCATGGGCCTGCATCTGCCCTCCTCACTCGCGGGGGAGAACGCCAACTTCAACATCCCGGCCGTGCTGGTCGTGCTGGCGGTCACCGTGCTGCTGGTGACCGGCGTCAAGATCTCCTCACGGGTGAACGCCGTCGTGGTCTTCATCAAGATCGCGGTCGTCCTGCTGGTGATCGTCGCCGGGCTGTTCTTCGTCAAGGGATCCAACTACCACCCCTTCATCCCGCCCGCCCATTCGAGCGCGTCGGTCCAGGGGCTCAAGGCCCCGCTCATGCAGGTGGTCTTCGGCATCACGCCCGTGAGCTTCGGCTGGCTCGGCATCTTCATCGCCGTCTCGATCGTCTTCTTCGCCTTCATCGGCTTCGACATCGTCGCCACCGCGGCGGAGGAGTCCCGCAACCCCCAGCGCGATCTGCCCATCGGCATCCTCGGCTCGCTGGCGATCTGCACCGTCCTGTACGTGGCGGTGTCGCTGGTCGTCGTCGGCATGCAGAACTACCGCCGGCTCAGCGAGGACGCGCCACTGGCCGACGCGTTCAAGGCGGTCGGTCATCCGACCTTCGCCACGATCATCAGCATCGGCGCCCTCGCAGGCCTGACCACGGTCGTGCTCATCCTGCTGCTCGGCCAGAGCCGGGTCTTCTTCGCGATGAGCCGTGACGGCCTGCTGCCGCCCTGGCTGGCCGCCGTGCATCCCAGGTTCGGCACGCCCTATCGTGCGACGATTCTCATGGGGGTCGTCGTCGCGGTCATCGCGGGCCTGATCCCGTTGTCGGCGCTCGCCGAGCTGGTGAACATCGGCACGCTGTTCGCCTTCCTCGTCGTGTCGGCCGGCGTGATGATCCTGCGCCGGACCCGCCCGGACCTGCCGCGCGCGTTCCGGGTGCCGCTGGTCCCGGTGGTGCCGATCCTGTCGATGCTCGGCTGTCTCTTCGTGATGTTCAACCTGCCGGTGGAGACCTGGCTGCGGTTCATCGGGTGGATGGTGATCGGCTCCGGGATCTACTTTCTGTACGGGCGAGGACACAGCCGGCTGGGGGCCGCGGCCCCTGCCGAGGAGGGCCGGCGGGCCTCGTCCTAGAATCTTGTTCTAGAACGGTGATCTTCGCCACGGTGCACGCGGGCACCGGATGCGGGCACAATGGCGTTCGTGGCAGATCTGAAAGATGTGCGCGTGGCAGTGGTCGGATCGGGACCGGCGGGTCTCTACGCGGCCGAGGCACTGGTCAGGCAGGCCGACGGGCAGGTGCTGGTCGACGTCTTCGACCGGCTGCCGACCCCGTACGGCCTCGTACGCTACGGCGTCGCGCCCGACCACAAGTCGATCAAATCGATCGCCCGCTACCTGCAGAAGGTGCTGGAGCATCCCGCGGTTCGGTTCTTCGGGTGCGTGGAACTCGGCCGCGACCTCACCCGCGAGGAGCTGCTCTCCTGCTACGACGCAGTGATCTACTCCACCGGCGCGATGGTCGACCGGCACCTCGGCATCCCCGGTGAGGATCTGCCGGGCAGCGTGGCCGCCACCGACTTCGTCAACTGGTACTGCGGGCATCCCGACGCCGCCGGCCATGACTTCGACCTGTCGGTCGAGGAGGTCGCCGTCATCGGGGTGGGCAACGTCGCGGTCGACGTCGTCCGCATCCTCGCCAAGACCGCCGAGGAACTCCGCGACACCGACATCCCCGAAGCGGTGATCGACGTCCTCGCGGCCAGCAAGGTGCGGAAAATCCACCTGATCGGGCGCCGTGGCCCGGCCCAGGCCAAGTTCACCACCAAGGAGGCCCGCGAGCTCGGCGAGCTCGGCAACGCCACCATCCACGTCCGCCCCGAGGACCTGGACCTGGACCCCGCCAGCGCCGCACTGGCCGAGACCGACCGGCTGGTGCGCGGCAACGTCAAGGCCATGCGGGCCTGGACGGCGCCGCGCTCCGACGACCTGCCGCGCCACATCGATCTGCGCTTCTGGCTCGCCCCCACCGAGATCCTGGGCACCGACCGGATCGAGGGCCTGAAGCTCCAGAGCACCCGGCTGTCCGGCGAGGGGCGGGTCGTGGGCACCGGAGAGTACGAAACCCTGCCCGTGGGCATGGTGCTGCGCTCGGTCGGCTACCAGAGCGTGGCGCTGGACGGCGTTCCGTTCGACGCGCGCTCGTACGTCATCCCCAACCGGCACGGCCGCATTCTCGGCGAGGATGGCAGCCCCGTGCCGGGCGAGTACGTCGCCGGCTGGATCAAGCGCGGTCCCTCCGGGGTCGTCGGCACCAACAAGTCCGATGCGGCCGAGACCGTGCAGGCGCTGCTGGCCGACATCGCCGCGGACGACGGACGCGGCCGGCCCGCCCGGCGGATCGAGACACTGCTGGAGGAGCGGGAGTGCTCGGCGGTCACCTATGAGGACTGGCTGAACCTCGATGCCGCCGAGATCGCCCTCGCGGCCGGCCTGGAGCGGGGCGAGCGGGTCAAGCTCGGTGACTGGGCCGCGATGCGCGCCGCCTGCCGGCCCTGATCCCATCCTCCGCTGCACGATCACGAGCAACCGTCGATACCCGTGCAATTGCCCCGAAGTGCCCTGGGAACGGATGAGGTCCGGGCCGGTGCCGACGAAACCATCGTGCGGACCTGGGCCGGCACCGGGAAAAAGATGACAGGGGGTTGACGTGAGCGCTAGCGTGCGGCTGTGGCCGGTGGTTCCGAGGTGTACGGATTTCCTCCGCCCGGGCAGCTGCCTCAGCTGGGGTGGCTCGGCCCGGACTACGTGTCCGTGCTCGTCCATGATCTGACGCGGGGGCTCCTGCGCCAGGACTCCGGTACGCAGGTCTTGGGGGTGCGGTGTGAGGCCGAGCCGGCGCTGCAGGCCTCGGTCGACGCCGCCGGCGTGATCCGCGCCCACGAAGCGAGCTTCCGGCTCCAGGTGTTCGTGCAGGACGGTGCCGGCCGGGCTTGGCGGCTCAACGGACGCTGGACCTACGCGGGCCGTGAACTGGGCACCGCCGCCGCCTCCGTCGTCCACTACTGGCAGCTGTTCTCCGCCGACGGGGTCTGAGCGCGATCCGGCGCAGTCGCGCGGCCGCCCGGCCGTCGCCCACTGTGGCACTCACCACGGCCTGAATCCCCTCACGAGGGCAGAAACCGATGTAGGGCCAAAAGTGATGTTTAAAACCACTAACCTAATGGATCTGGTCGGTACGGGCCACCCGCCGTAGGGCCGGTGGCCGGACGCTAAGGGTGGTGGTTCGTGCGACTGGGTCGGCTTCGGCGGCGGGTCGCGGCGGCGGTCACTCTGCCGTTCGTGTTGAGGCGCAGCGGCCTGCTCTGGCCCGGCTCTCCGGCCCGGATGGCCCACCAGCTCATCGCGCTGCAACGCTGGGGCACCACCCTGGCCGGATCGTTCATCGTCGCGGCCGTCCGTGATCCCGACCGGGCCGCGATCATCGACGAGTTCGGCACGCTCAGCTACGCCGAAGTCGATGCCCGCACCACCCGGCTGGCCATCGCCCTCGGCGCGGGGATCGACACCGAGGACGGCCCGCCCCACGTGGCCCTGCTGTGCCGCAATCACCGGGGCATGGTCGAGTCGCTGATCGCCTGCGGCAAGCTCGGCGCCGACACCGTCCTGCTCAACACCGGGCTGGCCACCGAGCAACTGCTCACCATCCTGGCCGAGCAGGAGATCGACGTCCTGATCGCCGACGCCGAGTTCGAGCCGCTCCTCGTCGCGGCTCCCGGCTCCATCCGCAAGCTCACCGCCGACGGGCTGGACGACCTGCTGGCCGCCACCCCGGACGAGCCGCTCCGACCGCCGGAGCGGCCGGGCCGGACCATCGTGCTCAGCTCGGGGACCACCGGCAGCCCCAAAGGCGCCGAACGCCCGACCCGGCCCGGGCTCCGGCCGTTCGCCGCGGTGGCCTCCCGCATCCCCTTGCGAGCCAGGGACACGATCCTGATCGAGGCGCCGCTCTTCCACACCTGGGGGTACGCCGGCCTGCAACTGGCGCTGGCCCTGCGCGCCACCATCGTGCTCAACCGCCGGTACGAGGCGGAGTCCACGCTCGCGGCCATCGAGCGGCACGGCTGCTCGGTCCTCATCGCGGTGCCGGTCATGCTGCAGCGGCTGCTGGAACTGCCCGTCGACCAGTACGACCTGACGACCCTGCGGGTGGCGGCAGCCAGCGGGTCGACGCTGCCGGGCGGCCTGGCCACCGGCTTCATGGAAGCCTTCGGGGACGTGCTCTACAACCTGTACGGCTCGACCGAGGCCTCGTGGGTGAGCATCGCCACGCCGGAGGACCTGCGGGACCGGGCGAGCACGGCCGGGCGGCCGCCGCGGGGCACCCGGCTGGCGATCCTCGGCGAGGACGGCTCACCCGTCCCGCCCGGCGCGCAGGGCCACATCTACGCCGACAACGAGATGCTCTTCGACGGCTACACCAGCGGGGAGCCCCGGGAGGGGCGCGACGGCATGCTGAGCCTCGGCGACATCGGGCATCTGGACCCGCAGGGACGGCTGTTCGTGGAGGGACGCGGCGACGACATGGTGATCTCCGGCGGAGAGAACATCTTCCCCGGCGAGGTGGAGGACGTCATCGCCCGGCTGCCCGAGGTCCGTGAGGTGGCCGTGCTGGGCGTGCCGGACGCCCGCTTCGGTCAGCGCCTCGCCGCCTACGTCGTCGTGCGGGCCGGGGAGCACCTGGACCGTGACGCGGTCCGCGACTGCGTGCGCCAGCGGTTCGCCCGCTTCGCCGTCCCCCGGGACGTGCACTTCATCGAGGCGCTGCCGCGTACCCCCACCGGCAAGATCGTCCGCTCCACGCTGCTCAGCCTGACGGCGGCTGCGTCCACGAGCTGACCGGTGCCCGGGCCGGGTCAGGACGACGCCGGTTCGGTCGTCCTGGCGGGCCCGGTGGCCAGGGTCCGGGGCCGCTCCAGGTCACCCACCTGTCCATCCCGGCGGTTGGAGGTCCGCCGCACGGATTTGCCCGCCCATGAACCGGGCGGTCTGCCGCAGAATCGACGTACGCACCTGCGGGGGTCAGGTCAGTCCCGCGCCGGAGGCTGCAGTCCCTTGCCGACCTACGCCAAACTTTGCCTCGCTTCGGGACGTTATGGCCAGATATCGCGGTTCATTGACTTAACGGGGGCTGAGCACTTTCGGGGGGGTCGGATGCTCAGATGGAACCGATCATCGTTTCGGGCTCGTAGGACATCGGATGCCGGCGCTGTCGCGGCACTGGTGTGCATCGGGGTCAGTGTGCTCTTCCTCCTGTTCGCGGGCAGCAAGGAGGCCGACGCGTCCCTGGTTCGGGCCGGTGGGGCCTGGAACCGCGTGGTGCCCCTCATCAGACAGGGCCCCCTTCCGTCCGTGCTGCCGGGCGGCAAGGGCGAGGCGATTCAGGTCCTGGACGCACACGGCCGGGTGGTCGCGGCGACCCGGCAACTCGCCGGCAAGCCGCCGATGGCCACGTTCCGTTCGACCAGCAGGGATGTGCGCGCCGCACGAGCGCTGTGCCCTCCGGCCGGGCTGAAGGGCTGCATGACCGTCGTCTCGTACAAGGTCTATCAGCCGGATGGGATCTGGTTGCTGTACGTGGCGGTTCCGGTGGTCGCCTGGTACGGGAATGCCACAGCGCTCTTCTTCGCGATCGGCGTGTCCCTGCTGATGACCGCGATGATGGCTGCCTGGGCGTTCCGAGATATCACCAAGGCCCTGGTTCCGGTGAACGCCATGCGGACGGAACTGGCGGAGATCACCGCGGCCGGCCTGGACCGCCGGGTCCCGGTGCCCGGGAACTATGAAGAGATGGGGTTTCTGGCCGAAACGGTGAACGACACCCTGGACCGGCTTGAGGGCGCCTACCAGCAGCTGCGGCATTTCACTTCGGATGCCTCGCATGACCTGCGTAGTCCGATCACCGCGATGCGGGCTCTGCTGGAGGAGGCACTGATGTACCCGCAGGGTACCGATTGGCCGAAGATGACGGCCGCGGTGCTGGCCGGGGTGGATCGGTTGCAGGCGATCGTGACCGATCTGCTGACTATGGCGCGGTTGGATGCCCGGGCGCCTCTTACCCGGGAGGCGACCGATCTGGGTCGGCTGGTCGGTGCGGAGTTGGACCACCGGACTTATCGCAGGGAGATCGTCAGGGATTTGCGGGAGGACGTCTTTGTGGACTGTGACCGGTTGCGGATCGCCCGGGTGCTGACCAACCTGCTCGACAACGCCGACCGCCACGCCACGTCGAGGATCAATGTCATCGTGTGGGCGGACGGGCTTTCGGCGGTTCTGGAGGTCGTCGATGACGGCGGTGGTATCGCGGTCGACCAGCGGGAGATGGTCTTCGACCGCTTCACCCGGCTGGAGGCCTCACGCGATCGGGACATCGGAGGGACCGGGTTGGGGCTGGCGATCGCCCGGGAGATCGCTGAAGCGCACGAGGGCACCTTGAGCATCCAGGACAGCGAACGCGGAGCACGCTTCGTCCTGCGCCTGCCTCGTATCCGATCCCTCGCCCGGCCGCTGGCCCACGTGGCTTCCTGAGACACGATCCCGAGGGCAGGCCGCCGTCGACCAAAGCCTGTTCCGGCTGCGGGTCGTGCCAGATCGGGAAGCCTACGGAACAGGGACGCGGGTCAGGATGACGCGGTTTGAGGAGTCTTCGCAGGTGACACGGCTGCGGGCGTGGTGGGCCGCAGGAAGAAGAACTTCAACCGATCAAGATCGGCCACCTGGCCCAGTGCTCCTGACCTGCACGTTGACCGGCTTCTCGTCTTTCAACGTCTGCCCGCGCTTCCCACCTTCTTGCACGCTCCAGCGGAACAGAGCCGGAACGGGAGCGGCGCAGAGGCTCGGGTGGTTCTGGCAAGACGCCTCACCTTGAGTCGCCTATCGGAATCGAACTGATGACCTATTCATTACGAGTGGACTACAGAGCGTCGTGGATCTCCCCTGCTTCGGTCCGCGCCCACGTCAAGGGGTCTCAGTAGGTGTCTGGTTGTGCCTCCCCGGTTGTTACTCAGTAGGTACTCAATCCCCCGGCTGCTTGACACGACCTCGAAGATCAAGGTGTCAACGTCGTCAGCGGGCAGCAACCACACCCGATTTTCCGCCGGAACGGGCGTCACCTCAGGGGATTTCAGGGGCTTAAGCGTCAAGGCGCTCACCTGGCGGTCCGTCCGGTTGCCGTCAGTTGTTGGTGAACTGCCTCGGGATTGCGGTGACTTGGGGTTAAGCGGCGGGTGATCATCCGGCATGATCGGAAGATGAGCTCAGCCGCGACCGTGCGAGGGGAACGCCTGCCCGTGAATGTCGCTGCGTTTGATCAGTTGTGGAACAGGCTATGGCCCGACTGCGCGCCAGCGGCCCACAAGTTAACCCGCCGGTTCCGGCGGCAATGGGTCCGGTTCCACACCCTTCCGGACTCGAAGAGATACCCGACGACGGACGCCGAGCACGCTCAGATCCTGCGCCGCCACCAAGCGCTCCTCAGCGTGCTCCTCGACGAGACTGTTGCCCCTGGCGACGACACGCTCGTGGCGATCACCTGCTCTTGGTCCGCGACGTCGGAACCTACTCCGCGATACACTGTTGTCGCGGCTGCGATGCCCGAAGCCGCCCACTGGCGCAGTGATGATTTCGCCACGGAGCCGGGCTTTCATTCCTGGCAGCATCATTTCGTCTCCCGGACTGCTCTCAGCGACCCAGCGCTTAACCGGCTCCTGCAGACCGTCGCCGTTGACGACACCGACGGCGTCATCCTCACCGACCGCACGCTCAGCTGGCTCTACCACCCCTATGACGGAGGTGCAGACGTCATCGCCGGCAGCGTACAGGTACGTGACCGGCTCGCGACCACCCACCTTGCATGGTTGCCACCGTCCCCATCAACTCCCTGACCAGCGGACCAGCCGCCCGCCCAGTGACGAATCACGCAGCATCGGCCGGATAGCTGGTTGAATCGAACCTACGCCGTCAGCTTGGGAATTAAACCGAACGTTCTATCTGATGTCGAAGATCTGATTCCCCAGAAAGATGACCTCGTACGACAGGATGCGACCCGCCCTTACCTGCGCTTCGAGGTCTTGGTGTTTCTCATCGTCGCCCGCTGGGTCACGTCGTCATGTGCCCTCGATGTGCCCGGAGCGTCGGACCTGACTGCTTCGATGCGAAGCAAGATACGGATGCTCATATCCAGGGGCTTCCTGGTCAGACGCTGGACTTTGGGATGTCAGGTCGGGCCAGTTGGTCTCAGGGTGTGCCTCTCGGTCGTCACACAGTTGGTCACCCGTCAGCGTCTTACAGCTCAGCCCTTGATGCAGAAGGGGTAGCGGGCCGCCGTGACCTGGAGTAGGTGGGTGATGGCGCTGTTGACCTGCGTTCGATGGTCTCGGGGACTCTCATCGGTTCGCGCATGCTCATGTCGTCATGTGCCCTCGATGTGCCCTGGATGATCTCTTCGGTGTGAACGTGGTTCCAGCACATCAACCGCTGTCATCTACTGCTAATGGGCTGCATCTACTGCAGCCGACTTACCAAGTGGCAGCGTTGGATGACAGCTGTTGCTAACGGTTTGGCTGACTTTCTGCTGACTGAGGATGGCGGCCTACCCCATCTGGCCCGTGGGTGGCACCGTTGACATTTAAGCGTCAACGGGCCAGCGGTCCATCCCCTAGATCTTCTTGGCCCGGCCGACGCCCTGCTGTTGCTCTCTGGCTTGTTGCTCGGCGAGACTTGCGGCATGGGAGGGCGTGGACTCGATCAGGTCCGAGGGATTGCCCTTGCCTTGCCTGGCGTGAACGAACGACTGAGCCACGGCGCCCCGTGTTTCTTTGTTCGGGACACGCGGCTGGTCTGCTACTACCACGACAACCATGGTGCCCTGCCCCAGCTGGGGTGCAGGAGGAACTGGTCAGCGCCGAACCCGAACGGTTCTTCAGGCCGCCCATGTCGGCAGGGGGGACCTTCTCCGGCTGGCTGGGGGTCTTCCTTGACATGCCGGGTGAGCACAGCGTCGATTGGGACGAAATCGCCGCCCTCCTCGAAGAGGCTTATCGCACCGTTGCGCCCAAGCAGCTGATCGCCGAACTGGACGGCAGATAACCGAACCGCCGACCTTCCGTTTTTCAGGCGTAGCGACGGCCCCGGTCGTGGGGAACTTGCCGAGGTCGGGTGGTGCCGGGCGTGTGCCGTTGGTCGTCAGTGGTGGGGGACGTTGCCGTCAGCGTTGCCGTCACCTGGCCGCGCGCAGACCGACTCGGTCTCGCCGGCCGAGTAGTCGCGATTTGAACTTGAGGTGGTCATCGATCCGGCCGATAGATGCGGAAGGTCTCATCAGCGGGCCGCCTCCACATGATGCGGCCCGCATCTGGGGCACTCGTAGAGCAGCCCACTCTCTCGGATGATCAAGTCTTGCCTGTTATTTTCATCAAGATCCCAGGAATGGATCAAGTTATCCACCGGGAGATCCAAGTCGCCGCGCCGTTTTGCTGGGCGAGGTGCGTGCAGGCGTAGAAGGGGATCTTATAGCTTCAATGGGGGTCTCGGTGCTTGCACGTTGGATGAGAACCATGAGGGAAGATTTTCGTCCGAAGCCGCCGGGTCGGTGCGGTAGGCGCGGGTGGTGGGCCTTCGTCCGGTCAGTTGTGGCCGCGGTCGGGTTGGCGCAACTGATGGCCGTGCCTGCCATAGCGGTAGCAAAGGCGCAGGTTGGGGAGCACGCCTACGTCGCGAACTACTTCTCGAGCAACGTGTCGGTGATCGATACCGCGACCAACACCGTCACCACCACCGTCCCCGTCGGCACCAATCCCTTTGGGGTGGCGGTCACTCCCAACGGCACCCGCGCCTACGTGACCAACCTGAGCTCGAGCAACGTGTCGGTGATCGATACCGCGACCAACACCGTCACCGCCACCGTCCCCGTCGGGAACGGTCCCTTTGGGGTGGCGGTCACTCCCAACGGCACCCGCGCCTACGTGACCAACGCCAACTCGAACAACGTGTCGGTGATCGATACCGCGACCAACACCGTCACCGACACCATCACCGTCGGGAACGGTCCCATTGGGGTGGCGGTCACTCCCAACGGCACCCGCGCCTACGTGACCAACCTCTCGGGCAACGTGTCGGTGATCGATACCGCGACCAACACCGTCACCGACACCATCACCGTCGGCACCACTCCCGTTGGGGTGGCGGTCACTCCCAACGGCACCCGCGCCTACGTCACCAACCTGAACTCGGACAACGTGTCGGTGATCGATACCGCGACCAACACCGTCACCGACACCATCACCGTCGGCACCACTCCCGTTGGGGTGGCGGTCACTCCCAACGGCACCCGCGCCTACGTCACCAACCAGGACTCGGACAACGTGTCGGTGATCGATACCGTGACCAACACCGTCACCGACACCATCACCGTCGGCGCCAATCCCCGGGGGGTGGCGGTCACTCCCAACGGCACCCGTGCCTACGTGACCAACCAGGGCTCGGGCAACGTGTCGGTGATCGATACCGTGACCAACACCGTCACCGACACCATCACCGTCGGGAACGGTCCCGCCGCTGTAGCCATCGGCCGTATCAAGGGCGCCTCGACGACGACGGTGACGGCCGCACCGAACCCCGCGAAGGCCGGCCAGCCGATCACCCTCACCGCGCATGTCACCTGCACGCTAGGAGCACCGACCGGGACCGTCCAGTTCTTCGACGGCACCACCAGCCTCGGCACCGCCACCGTCACCGGCGGGACCGCCACCTTGACCGTCAGCAACCGCGCCGTCGGCGACCACCAGGTCACCGCCACCTACAGCGGCGATGCCAACTGCGACCCATCCCCCTCCCCGCCGATCACCCTCACCATCAACCGCAGACCCTTGACGACGACGGTGACGGCCGCACCGAACCCGGCGCAGGCCCGCCCGCCGATCACCCTCACCATCAAACCCAGACCCCCGCACCAACCACCTGCCCAGACCCAAAACCACACAAGACACAGCAGCCATACGAGCCATACGGCAGTCAGTGTGAAGGTCAGCTAGTCGACCAGAAGCAAGACGGAAGTGGCCGCGCGGGCGGGTTGGTGCAGGTTTCTACGGCCGCTCGCCGGGACTACCCGCACGTGGGAGCTGGACGGTTCCGGACTTGCGCGGGGGCGGGGCCTCGTAGCCTGTTCTGGCGGACGGGCGGCTCGCCGCCTGCCCGGAATTGGCCGTCGTGAGGCCCCGCGAGGGGTCCCCGTGCAAGTCGGGAATCGGCCAGCGGCACCGACGTTCCAGCCGATCACTGGTGCGTGAACTTCGTACGTTCAACAGCGGCCCGTGATCTTCCGTGCTTCGCGCCAGCCGACCGGCGGGGCACCAGTCTGTCCGGCACGTGAGCGTCAGCGGGAGTGCCGGACGGACGCCGTGTCGGCGGCGCGTGCGGCCCGGTCCGGGCCGCCTTGAAGCAAGGCCGCGTCGTTAGGGGGTGTGGCGTGGTCAAGGCAGGGTGTAGGTGGCGGGGCCGGTTTTGCGGATGATGCCTTGGTGTGCCCATTGCCTCATTTGGACGCAGAAGCTGTGCAGGTTGGGGACTTGTAGTAGTTGTCCGACCTCTCGTGCGTTCCATGAGCGGTCGGGTTGGGTCTGGAAGAGCGCGAGCGTGTGTTCTTTGCGGCCGGTGCGTGGTGCGGTGGCGGACTTGTCGCGAGGGGCGGGTCGGGTGGCGTCGGCCAGGTGGCGGTCCAGGGCCCAGGATCGGGGCGGGTGGGGATCGCTGGCAGGGGGTGCGGTGCGTCCTTGGTGGATGAGGAACCGCAGGTCGGTGATCTTCACGCTGCCTGGTGGCCGGTCGTCGGTGCGGTGGGTGTGGTAGCGGGAGATCGGGGATTTGACCTTGCGGATGCTGAGCCGGCGGCGGCGTGGGGGCAGTAGGTCGGCCAGGACGGCCCGGCCGATGGTGCCCAGCAGGTCAACGCCGCCCGTGCTTGGCGCGATGTGGTGTGCGGTGATGACCTGTTCGCGTGCTCCTTCGAGGGCGGTGGTGAAGCAGGCCCGGTCGGGGTCGGTGCCGGGTCGGGATTCCACGGCGTCGGTCATGGCCTGGCGGAGCACCTGGTAGAGGGTGAGGGCGGCCCACATCTCCTGCTCGATACCGGCCGAGTCGCCTGAGCGCAGGACGACTCCGGACAGCAGGGTGTGGCGCAGAGCGAGGTAGGCAGATTCGATCTCCCACCGCTCGTGGTAGAGCCGCACGAGTTGCTCGGCGGGGTCGGTGCGATGGTCGGTCAAGGTGGTGACCAGGCGGTAACGGCCGTGGACGGTGCGGCCATCAGCCAAGGTCGCGGTCACGTCGGCGTCGATGATGCGGATCTTGAGGCCGGCCAGGACCGACAGGAAGGACCCGTCGGGTAGCTGGGCGAGCACCGGCGGGCGGCGGGAGGTGCGGATGCGGACCAGCAACTGCGCGCCGGTCGCGGCGACCTGGCGCCAGAAGGCGTCGGCGTCGAAGCCGCGGTCGGCCGGCACGAGCATGTCCGGGCGCAGATGGCCCAAAAGCCGCAGCGCGTAGGCGACCTCGCCCGCGGCGGGGGCGCCGAAGACCGCGCCGATCAGGCCCCGGGTGCCGGTCTCGACCAGGCTCATGAGCATCAGCATCGGATATCCCGCCCAGGCTTGGCGGTAGCACGCACGGCCGAAATGGTCCCGGTTGCGGTCGGTGTCGGGGATCTTCGTGGAGCTGCAGCCGTCGAACGCGACGGTCCGCCACCGGCGGTAACGCACCCCAGGAGTGCCCGGCTGAGCCAGAGGGCCCGCCACCACCTCGAACAACGCCTTCAGCGGGGCGGCCCCCACCCGGCGGCGCAGATCACGCAAAGCCTTCTCCGAGACGGTCGGCAGCACCAGACCCGCCAGGCCGGCCATCAGCTTGCCCCACACCCGCGCATAACCCAGACGCGGGAACAGGGCCAGGGCGAGCAGGAAGTACACCCCGACCCGCGACGGCAGCTTGCGCAGTCGCCGCTGCACCGTCCCGGTCTCCTCCAAGACCGCATCGACCAGCTCGAACGGCAGACGCTGGGTCAACTCACCCAGATGGCCGGGAGCGAACACCCCGCCAGCGGCCGTGATGGTACGAGTGAGGGTGGTCATGCCAGACTGGCAGCGCAACGGGACCTCCGGTCCGGGAAGATCTTGGTCGATCCCCCTGGCTACCAGAGGTCCCGTTCCCTTGTCCCAGCCCCCAACAAGATTCCTTCCCAACCACGCAACCCGCTTGACACACCACCAAAACCACTAACGACGCGGCCTTGCGCCTTGAAGACGTACAGAAAGTTTGCACAGATACGGATGGGACAGTCTGTCGGGTCTCAGGACCTGCGTGACACATAAGCGCTGGCAGCGGTCTGTTCCGCAGCAAGCCGAGGACCTCCCGGTCCTGGCCGACCCCGAGCACGAGTACCTCACGCTGACCGAGGCGCTCATGGTCACCTCGGTCCGCGAGGCGCTCTGGTTCTTGGTCGTGGCTAAACGTGCTAGCGCTTTTCGGTATCTTGGCGGCCAACGATCTGGAGGAGTGACCTGAGAGCGCCGGTCCTGTACCGGCGTTCGACTGGCCATTCATCTAACCGAGGAGGCCAGTATGAACGAGCACGAGATGAGGAGAGGGGGCAGGGTTACCGCACTGCCTCAGACCTGGGTAGGCAAGGTGCACTTCTTCCCGTTCGAGCCGCCGAGCTGGCCCCTAAGAGTTCACTGCGGGGAGTACCTAGTGAAGGAGGAAGCCGACCGGGTAACGGACGACCTGAGCTGTGTAGCCAAGGAGCGCCGCTGTAGGAAGTGCTGGGGACGCAAGGAGACGAGCGACCGGAGCAAGCTCCGAGCAATAGCACACCTCGTGGATACCGCTGGTGAGAGTGGCATGGTGTCCGTCGAAGATCTGGCCCGCATCATCTCGATGCGGCCGGTCGAACGGCAGGAAGCGGAAGCGCAGCCTCAGGCTGCGGCTTCGCCGATCTCCGGGACACCGAACACGTCGTCGAAGTGATGGGCAATGCGGCCGGGAACCAGGTAGTACGCGCCACCCCGGACACGCGGGCCGAGGGTGCCGTACGACTGGACCTCGGTGGGGGTCAGGACGCCGAGGTTCCCGAACACGTAGAAGATCGGGATGCCGAACGCGGCGAGGAACTGTAGCCCGAAGCTGACACATTCGCGGGAGACCGCGTACCGGTCAGTGTCGGTGGACCGCATGCGGTCCTTCCCGTCAACGGTGATCACCTCGCCGTCGCGGGCGGCGACGAGATCGGGGAAGTGCTTCCATCGCGATCCGCTGCGGGTGAGTGCTTCGCGGATTGGCGGGGTGAGGACGCCCTGCCCCCAGGGTGCGACCTCCCAGCCGCGCGCGGTCATCTCCTCCGCGATGCGCACTTCGTGAGCCTCGCCGACCATCTTTCGCTGTTCCCAATTCGTCATGGCGGAACTGTCGCACCAGGGGCAGGCGCAGGTCATCTAGCGGAATCGGCACTGCATAGCGCTCCTACTGCAGATATTTTGGCATCGCCGGACTATGCGGCACTTAGCGGCAAGGACGAAACCCCAGCGTAGGGACATGACACGCATTGGACGGGTGGGTGCCCAGCCATTGCATAGCGTTCGCGCGAAACTGTGACCAGGATCACACGCTGCGGGCACGCGGCTGATTTTGATCCGAACCGGTGCATAGCGAGTGTCCCTAGCCGCCCAACACCTGCGGCACGGAACAATCAGGCCATGAATTGGATCGTGCAATGGGCCAGCCTGCTCTTCAGCGCAGTCGGCATGTGTACCGGCGTGTCTGCGTGGCTGACCGTACGCCGCAACAGGCAGCTGGTTCGGCTGGCGGGTGATACCGCAGAGATGCGCAGCGTCCTCGAGGCGGCGCATAACGCCTTCTCCGCGGTCACCCCGGTCGTCTTAAGCGGCAGGACTGGTTCGCCGACCCGCTGCGGGCGGGCTTGGCGACACAGCTGCGCAGCCGGGCCGAGCGGGCGCAGGACGACGTACTCCAGAAGCATCTGACAGTCACAGCGGACCGCTGGGACAGCCTCATGAACCAGGCCCTCCCGAAGAAGAGAATGCTCCAGTGGGTCCTCTACGACGAGAACGACAAGAATCAGGAATCCGAAAGCCGTGGGGAGCAGAACGTACTGGCGAAGGTCGGTTGTGAAGCTGCGCAGGAGGCTCTCTCGCGCTTGAGCGAGCTCGAACGCCGTACCTGAAGGACGCCGTCAGCGCGGAAGTCGGCGCGGCCCGTTGGCAGGGTGGACATGACGCCAGCACACCCACGACTCACGACGGGTCCTCCTGAGACCGACAACGGATGGGACGGCTGTGTCGGGACAGCTGATCAGCTTGTGGCCGTCCGTCGGCTGGCTGCGCTACCGTCAGGGCCATGTCCCTGATCAGCTGGGCGACGGGCATCGCAGAGCAGAAGCTCGCGCAAGCCGTCCCGCGCCGGTGGTCCCACGTGCAAGGCGTGGCTATGCAGGCCCGAACGCTTCGGGCTGTCGTCGGTCCTGATGCCGAACTACTTGAAGCTGCTGCTGTTCTCCACGACGTCGGTTACGCCCCTGAGATCGCAGAAGCGAGATTTCATCCTCTCGATGGAGCACGCTTCTTGAGAACGATAGGTGCACCACCACGCCTGGTCGGCCTAGTGGCATATCACTCGTACGCCGTACTTGAGGCACGATTGCGCGGGATTGAGAGTGAACTGGATGAGTTCCCTTACGAGGGAAGCACCGTGATCAGGG
>JAOPYK010000086.1 GCA_025964695.1 Streptosporangiaceae bacterium
GCCATGTTCTGGGCGTAGACCGAGCAGGTGGCGTGGTTGTCGCCGCAGATGCCGCAGATGCGGCTGGTGATGAAGTGCGCGTCCCGGGGATCCTTGCCCTTCATGAAGATGCTGTAGCCGCGGAAGATCGACGAGGTGCTGTAGCACTCGGCGACGGTCTTCTGCTTGAAGTCGATCTTGGTGTAGATGCCGAGGCTGCCCACGATCCGGGTTATCGGGTCCCACGCCATCTCGACCAGGCCGTCGCCCGTCCCGGGTTGCTCGGTCATCTGGACTCCTCCCGGGCCCACGAGGGCCGGTATCCGGTCGTGAGCTCGCCCTTGTGGCGCCACCTGGGTTCCTTGTCCACGGTCCTGAGCGTGACGCCGCGCAGGCTACGGACGATCCCGCCGTACAGAGTGCTGACCGTGGACGAGACCCGCGCGCCGGGCGGCTCGTCCATGAACGGCATGAACTTGTCGGGGAAGCCCGGCATCGTGCAGGCGATGCAGATGCCGCCGACGTTCGGGCAGCCGCCGATGCCGTTCATCCATCCCCGCTTGGGCACGTTGCACTTCACCACCGGCCCCCAGCAGCCCAGCTTCACCAGGCACTTCGGCGAGTCGTACTCCTTCGCGAAGTCGCCCTGCTCGTAGTAGCCGGCCCGGTCACAGCCCTCGTGCACGGTGGCGCCGAACAGCCAGGTGGGCCGCAGGTTCTCGTCCAGCGGGATCATCGGGGCCTGGCCGGTGAGCTGGTAGAGCAGGTAGACGAACGTCTCCGACAGGTTGTCCGGCTGGATCGGGCAGCCGGGCACGCACACGATCGGCACTCCTGCCTTGGACCTCCAGTCCCAGCCGAGGTAGTCCGGCACGCCCATGGCACCGGTCGGGTTGCCGGCCATCGCGTGGATGCCGCCGTACGTGGCGCAGGTCCCCGCGGCGACCACGGCGGTGGCCTTGGGCGCCAGCCGGTCCAGCCACTCACTGGTGGTCATCGGCTGCCCGGTCTCCGGGTTGTTGCCGAACCCGCACCAGTACCCCTCTTTCTTGATCGACTCGTTGGGGATAGAGCCCTCGATGACCAGCACGAACGGGTCCAGCTCACCGCGATCGGCCTTGTGGAACCACTCGATGAAGGTGTCGGCGCCCTGCTCGGGTCCGCTCTCGAAGTCGATGAGCGGCCAGTGCACTGCCAGCTTGGGCAGCCCGGGCAGGACTCCCAGGGCGATCTCCTCGATGCTGGGCTGGGTTGCCGCCGTGAGCGCGACCGAGTCCCCGTCGCAGCTCAGCCCGGCGTTGATCCACAGCAGATGGATCAGCGGCTCTTCGGGTTCCGCGCTTTCGGCACGCGTCGTCGCCTGCGTCATGGCACGTCGCCTCCCAACGCCGGGCATCCGGCGGCAGTGACCTTCTGCTCCGCCATCGCCCGCAGCGTCAGCTCCCAGAGCACGTGGTAGACGGTCGTCTGGGCCTCCTGGATGCGGTGCACCGAGGACGACGGGATGACGAAGAGGTGGTCGATCATTTCGAGTTCGGTCAGCCGGCCACCGTGGTAGCCGGCCATGCCGACGGTGAGCAGGCCACGCCGCGCGGCCTCCTCGAACGCCTGCACGACGTTCGGAGAGCCTCCGCTGGTCGACAGCCCGAGAGCGATGTCGCCGCGCCGCCCGAACGCCGCGATCTGACGTGCGAAGACGACGTCGAATCCGATGTCGTTGGACAGGGCCGTGACGACGGCGACGTCACAGGTGAGGGACAGCGCCGGCAGCGGCCGGCCCGTCGGCGGATGCAGGAACGTGGTGGCCACCCCCTGCGCGTCGGTGCTGCTGCCGCCGTTCCCGAAGGTGAACAGGCGCCCGCCGGCCGCGAACCTCTCGGCCATCGCACGCGCGCAGGCCGACAGGTCGGCCGCGTAGAGCCCGGCGACCTCCCGGCGCAGGCGTACGATCTCAGCCGCCTTGGCCGCGGTGGACCGGGCGACCTCGGCGAGCACGGTGTCGGAGGCGCTCTCGTGCGCGTAGAGGAACGGGTAGAGGTCCTGCATGCCGTCGGGGACGACCGGGACCTGCGGGAGCTCAGTCACCGGGGTCTCCGATCACGGCGATGGCCTCCCCCGCGTGCACCAGGACGGTCGCACCCAACGTCGCGTCGACCAACGCGACACTGATCTCCTCGGTGGAGCCCCCGGTGTCGACGACGGCGAGGCCGCCGGGGATCAGGCGTACGACGCGCATCGGCACCGCCTCGTCGGAACAGGTGACGCAGCCGGCGTCATGGCACTGGTCGTTCACGCGACCACCTCCGGCCGGAGGACGCCGGGCCGGTCGAGGAACACATGGACCAGCTCCCAGAGCACGTGGTAGGTGGTGACGTGGACCTCTTTGACCACGAGAGGGTCGGCCGAGCGCACCACGAGCGCGTGGTCCACGGTGGCGGAGTCCGCGAGCTCGCCGCCGTCGCCTCCGAGCAACGCGACGGTGAGCAGGCCCAGCTCGCGGGCGACCTCCAGGCCCCGGCGAACGGCGGCGCACCGCCCGTCGGACGAGACGCCCAGGGCGATGTCCGCGACGCCGGCGAAGTGACGTAGCTGATGCGCGTAGATCTCGGCGAAACCCGCGCGCGCCCCGATTCCGGTGACGCTCGCACCGTCGTTGGTCAGGGCCATGGCGGGCAGTGCCCGCTTGCCGACGGTGACCGGGTGCATGAACTCGACCGCGATGTGACCGGCGTCGCAGCCGGCCGTTCCGTTGCCGAACACCAGCAGCTTGCCACCACGATGGAAGCGTGAGGCCATGTCCCGGCAGACGAACGCGACGCGCTCGGCGTCGCCGGCGAGTTCACCGGCGCACTTGTCCCGCCGGGAGAAGGCGTCGGGCACGGCCGCCTCGAGATCGGGCAGCAGGCACATCGGGACACCCCCTTCCGCGTGCTTCACTTCTAGTGATCACAACGCTACGCTGGGTGCTCCCTATGTCAACGCAGCGGCGGGAAGAGAAACCGCCAAGAAAACTTTCCGGAGGCGGACTGCCGGTTCGGGTCCCGGTCCGGGCGGGTTGCCGCGCTGCGCCCGGCCCGCGCGGGGGCAGCGGGATGAAGCCGCTGGTGTGGGCCACCTAGTCGGCGTGGTTCAGCTCACAGCGTCAGCGGATCAGGCCGCGGCCGGTGACCAGCGGGAGGTCCAGCGAGCTCAGCAGCCCGGAGGGAGCCTCCACGACGGCCGGTACCGCGTTGACCAGGCGCATCGCGGTGGCCTTGAGACCCGCGGTGTTGTGGTCGCCGTCGGTGCCCAGCAGCTGCAGGTCGAGCGTGTAGTTGGGCTCTCCGGTCACCACCACGCGGTAGCAACCGGCACCGGCCGGCTGCGGCCAGTCGGGCCCGAGGTCGTCGCGGAGCCGGGTGACGTGCTCCAAGACGATGACCGGACGTCCGTTCAGGATTCCGCGGACCTCGAAACGCAGGGCGGCGGCGGTCCCCTTCTCGATCGGGCCGGACGCGACCTGGAAGGTCTCGGGGGCGGGCAGCCGGGTGAACCACTCCTCGACGCCGTCGAGCTCCACGCCCAGCCCGGCGGCGAGCTGCCGGACGACGCTGCCCCACGCCATGGTGAGCACCCCGGGCTGCAGCAGCATCGGTATGTCGTCCAGCGGCCGGCCGAAGCCCATGATGTCGAACAGCACCGTGCCCTGATCGTACGTCGCGTAGTTGAGCACCTCGAGGCAGCGCACCTCCTCGATGCGCTCGCTGATGGCGGTGAGGGACAGTGGCAGCCAGTCATTGGCGAAGCCGGGGTCGATGCCGTTGACGAAGATCGAGGAGTTGCCCTCGGCGGCGGCGGCCCGGATCGGGTCGGACATCTCCGGCGGGACCACCCCGTCGGGGAACTGCAGGAACACCGGGCTGCTGGAGACCACGTTGGCACCGGAGCGAAGGATCATGGCCAGGTCGTCGAGGGCCTCGAAGATCCGCACATCCGCCATCGCCGTGTAGACCACGCAGTCCGGTCGCAGTGCCAGCACCGCCTCGGCGTCACCGGTGGCGGCCACGCCCAGCTCACGGCCGAGCCCGGCGAGCTCGCCGGCGTCCTTGCCGACCTTGGCCGGGTTGGACACCCAGACCCCGGCGAGTTCCAGGTCCGGACGGGCGTCGATGCCGGCCAGCGCGTGCCGGCCGACGTTGCCCGTGCTCCACTGCACGACGCGATAGGTCACTGAGGCTCCTCTGCTCGGGGTCCGGCTTCCGCCGGCGGCTCTACAGGTCGGGAAGGCCCAGGTCGAGGTTCGGCGCGTCGATGCCGCCGTCCACTTCGAGCACCTTGCCGGTGACGTACGAGCCGGCCCGCGAGACCAGGTAGAGCACCGTGGCGGCGATGTCGTCGGGGTCGCCGATCCGGCCCAGCGGGGTGTTGCCCTCCATCTGGGTGCGCAGGTCGTCGTTGGTCATGACGATGTCGAGCGCGGAGGTCGCCACCGAGCCGACCGCGATGGCGTTGATCCGTACCTTGGGCGCCAGGTCGAGGGCGGCCAGCCGGGTGTAGTGGGCCAGCGCCGCCTTGGCGGTGCCGTACGCGAGGAAACCACGGCCGCTCACCCGTCCCATCACCGAGGAGATGTTGACGACCGAGCCGCCGGTCTCCAGCAGGTGCGGTACGGCGGCGCGGGTCAGCGCGTGCGCGATGCCGACGTTGAACTGGAACGCGTTCTCGAGGTGGTGCGGCTTGGTGTCCAGGAAGGCGGCCGGCATCGTGCCGCCGACGTTGTTGACGATGATGTCGAGGCGCCCGAACGCGTCCTTGGCCGCCGCCGCCAGGCCGGCCGCCGCGTCCAGGTCACTGAGGTCGGCGGGCACCACGAGCGCCCGCCGCCCGGCGGCCTCGATCTCGCGCGCGACCTTGTGAAGCTGATCCTCGGTACGGGCCGAGATGACCACGTCTGCACCGGCCTGGGCCAGCGCGACCGCGGTGGCGGCGCCGATCCCCCGGCCGGCGCCGGTGACCACCGCGACCCGGTCGGTGACGAGGAAACGATCCAGGATCATGGCTGTGCCTCCGGTGCTCGACTGCTCGCTCACCCTAGGGCCAAACTAGAACACGTTTCAATGCCCACTCCTACTCGGGGCGCTGGTGCTGGGCGGTGAGCTCCTTCCAGTCCTTCACCCAGTCACGGCCCTGGTCGTCGATGAACGAACCGGGCGGGGCCTGCACCCCGTTGTCATGCAGCCACTCTCCCGGACGGTGCATGGCGGGCCGCACGCTGCCGTCGGAGGGCATCAGCTGCGGCCGGATCGGCCCGGGCCGGGCCGGTGGGCCCTCATGGTCGCCTTCGGCGGCCAGCTCTGCCTGGTCCTTCTCCTCGGCCATGCCGATGGGGCCCTGCCTGCGCGCGTTGAAGAACTGGTTGACCGCCGCGTTGTGGCTGGACAGGATCATCTCCCGGGGCCCGAACATCACCAGCCCGCGGCGGAACAGCAGCCCGAGGTTGTCCGGCAGCACCCGGGCGGTGTTGATGTCGTGGGTGACGATGAGGAAGGTCGCGCCGGTCTCGGTGTTCAGGTCGACGAACAACTGGTTGAGATAGGACGTGCGGACCGGATCGAGGCCCGAGTCAGGCTCGTCGGCCAGGATGATCTCGGGGTCGAGCACGAGGGCCCGGGCCAGCCCCGCCCGCTTGCGCATCCCACCGGAGATCTCACCGGGCAGCTTGCCCTCCGCGCCGGTCAGCCCGACCATCTCGATCTTCTCGCCGACGATCCTCCTGATCTCCGTCTCGCTCTTCCTGGTGTGCTCGCGGAGCGGGAAGGCGATGTTGTCGTAGAGGTTCATGGAACCGAAGAGCGCGCCGTCCTGGAAGAGCACTCCGAACTTGCGCCGCATCTCGTACAGATCACTCTCACGCAGCCGTGGCACGTCGCCGCCTCCGACGAACACGTGCCCCTGGTCCGGCCGGATGAGGCCGACGAGCGTCTTGATGAACACCGACTTCCCGGTCCCCGAGGGACCGAGCAGCGCGGATATCTCGCCCGCCGGAATGGCGAACGACACGTCCTCCCAGATCACCTGACGTCCGAACGACTTCCTGAGCCCCTCCACCCGGATCTCGACACCCATCGGTGCCTCCCTGACGGCGGGCCCGCCGGCGGGAACCTCCGCGCCGCTGTGGCCGGGCCCCCGCTCGATCCGACTGTACGTCCCTATCGCTCGCCTGACAGGACCCAGTCACCAGGCACGAGCCACTCCCCGGATGGGCATCTCCTGGTCTCTGTCCGTGTGTGGCGTCAGCCGACAGCGGGAAGCGTGCACGGCAGGTGGTCCGCCCGGCCATGACCAGGATCGGCTTCCGCAGGTGAGAGGACGGACAGCGATGGATGCGGACGACTCGAGGGCCGCCCTCGAAGAGGAGCTGCGGCAGGTGGAGGCCGATCTGGCGGAACTGCGCCGGACGGCCGCCGAGCTGCGCCGCCAGATCGGCGAGGGGTGGAATGAGCCCACCGATGCGGCGGAGAGGGCAGCGCTGATCACTCAGGCCGAGGAGCAGGAGGCCTTCGCCGAGGATCTGGAAGCCAGACGCGACGAACTGCGGCGACGGCTCGGACTGGACTGATACGCGGCCGCTTCATGGCCTGGCCTGTGGTTTTGCCCGCTCTCTCGCAGGGGAGGGCCCACAACGTCGAAGAACTTCCGGGGGGCGTCATCCAGGCGACCACGCCGATGGCGAGGAGTGGCTGTGGAGTACGAGCAGTTCATCAGCACGGTGGCGCATGAATCAGGCACCGACGACACCGAGACGGCCGAGCGCGCCACTCAGGCGACGCTGGAGACGCTGGCGGACCGGCTCTCGAAGGGCGAGGCCCGTGATCTGCTCCGGGAACTGCCCGCCGAGCTGAAGCCCTGGATCTACACCGAGGACGATGCCCGGTCCTTCGACATGGACGAGTACCTGCGCCGGATCGCCGAACGGCTCGGGACGGACGTCGAGACGGCCGAGCGGTGGGCCCGCGCGGTCTTCTTCGCCCTGGGCAAGGCGGTCAGCCCCAAGGAGATCTCCGATCTGGCGGCCGAACTTCCCGCGAACTTCGATCCGCTGGTGGCCGAGGCTCAGGGGCGGTTCGCCGAGGTCATGCCGGTCGAGGAGTTCCTGGTCAGGGTCGCCACACGGACGGGACTGGAGCTCGACGACGCGGGACGCGCCACCGCGGCCGTACTCGAGACGCTCGCCGAGCGCATCGCCGCCGGTGAGGTCGATGACCTGATCCCCAAGCTGCCCATCGAACTCCATGAGCCGCTCAAACGGGGCAAGTCGCGGATTCCCGAGGCCAAGCACATGCCGCTGGAGGAGTTCCTGCGCCGGGTGGCGCAGCGCGAGGGCCTGCCGTTCGACGACGACATGCCACCGTTCGAGGCCTCAGAGTACGCCCGGGCGGTGTTCGCCACGTTGCGTGAGGCGATTGCGGACGAGGAGTTCTTCGACGTCACCGTCCAGCTGCCCGCCGAGTACGCGCCGTTGCTGCCGCCACTCACCTAGCCGGGGGCGGCCGGCTCAGGAGGCGGGCGGCTCCATGGCCTCGACCAGGCTCTTGGGCCGCATGTCGGTCCAGTTCGCCGCGATGTGGTCCAGACACGCCTGCCGGGTGTCCTCGGACTTCGCGACGGTCCAGCCGGCCGGGATCTCCGCGAACGACGGCCACATCGAGTACTGGCCCTCGTCATTGACCAGTACGAGGTAGGTGCCGTCGTCGTCCTCGAACGGGTTCGACATGTAGGCCCCTTTCACGGGGGAGCTCAGGGGATCGCATTAAGCCAGGTCAGATTACCGGGTGCTCGAAGGCACCCGGCCAGGCTCCCCGCACGGATCAGACCCGGCGGCCGGGGAAGAGCGTCTCCCTGCGGTCGATCAGCCCGTCCCGGAAACGGTGCCAGTCGGTGAAACGGATCTCCACCGGGTCACCGTTGGTGAGCGTGCCCTCGAAGCGGCCTCGCACGGCGACCCAGTCCCCGTCGGTGAGCACCGACCCGAGCCGGTGGCTGCCCTCGGCGATGATCCGCTCCTCCTCGTAGAAGCGCCGCAGCGCGGCCTTGCCGTTGATCTCGGGGGTGCCCTGCCGCTCGTACACGACCTCGTCGTGGAAGAGGGCGACGAGGTCGTCGACCTTGTCGGCGTCGACGAGTTCGTAGTAGTTCCTGACGATGTCCGCTGGATTCCTGGGCATGGCTGGATTCCTGGGCATGGGGGGTGGGTGCCCTCTCTCGGCTAGGGGGTGACGGGGACGCTGAGGGTCCGCAGAACCTCGGTGAGAACGAGGGACTGCTGCGGAACGAGGTAGAAGTGGTCGCCGGGCACGGTCCTGAGCGTGAAACCGGCGTCGGTGACGTCGGCCCAGCGGGCCGCCTGTTCGGGGCTGACGTGCGGGTCGGCGTCGCCGGTGATCGCGGTGACGGGACAGGACAGCGCCGGCCCGGAGCGCTGCCGGTAGGACTCGATGAGCCGGAAGTCGTTGCGGACGTAGGGCAGCACCAACTCGCGCATCTCCTGGTCCCGCAGCAGCTCGGCGTCGGTTCCGCCGAGTTGGATCATCGCTGCGACCAGGCCGTCGTCGTCCTTGTCGCCGTTGAGCTCCGCCTCTTCCCGGTCGTGCGGGGCGCGCGCTCCGGAAGCGAACAGATGGACGGGGGCGGTCCGCCGGGCCTGCAGTATCCGCCCGACCTCGTACGCAAGGACCGCGCCCATGCTGTGCCCGAAGAGCGCGACGGGCCGGTCCAGCAGGGGCATCATCGCGCCCGCGATCAGCCGGGACAGCTGGCCCGCGTTGCCGATGAGGGGATCGCGCATCCGGTCGGCGCGCCCGGGATACTGCACGGCGTGGACCTCGACGGCCGGGCTGACGGCCTTGGCCCACGGGCGGTAGAAGCCCGCCGAGCCGCCCGCGTGCGGGAAGCAGATCAGGCGGACCGAGGCCCAGGGCCGGGACTCTGCGCAACGGAACCAGCTCATGATCCACTCTCTTCGGGAAGGTCGTCGAAGGTCCTGTGGGCCAGGCGCGGGTCCTCCGGCAGCGGCCACGGGGCCAGCCGGGGGTCCGGCACCGTCTTGGCGCCGGTCTTCTGTGCGGCGACCTTGAAGCCGCGCTTGATGTAGTTGGCCATCGCGTTGGGATGGTCGAGGGTGCTCGTCTGCAACCAGACCCGGCTGGCGGGGCCGCTCTTCTCCGCCCACAGCTGGCCGCGCTGCCAGGCCCGGCGCACGCACTGCTCCACGAGGTATCCGCCGTACCCGTTGCCGACGAACGCCGGGGTCAGGCCCACCAGATGCACCTCGGTGTCGCCGCCCGGCTGGGCCTCCAGTTCGAAGAAGCCCGCGATCGTGCCCTCCGCCCAGGCGATCCAGGTGCTCAGCTCCGGCCGTAGGACCCAGCGCCGCCAGTCCTCGAAGCTCCACCCGAACCGGTCGGTCCAGCACACCCGCGACCCGACCGCGGCGTACAGGGCGCGGTTGATGTCGGGCGAGGGGACCATGGCCAGGCTGAAGGACATCTCCACCCGGGGCAGCGGCGCTCGCCGCAGCTCGGCGGGCTCGAGCATCTCCATCGCCCACTCGGTCACGGTGATCTCGATGGGCTCCGGAACCGGTGACGCGAGCCGCCCGGCCTCTACGGTCCTCAACGGCGCGTTACCCCCGTACGGATCAATGGACCTCGGTGGACGGGAGGCTCAGGCCGATTCCATGGCCTCGATGAGGCTCTTGGGCCGCATGTCGGTCCAGTTCGCCTCGATGTGGTCCAGACACGCCTGCCGGGTGTCCTCGGACTTCGCGACGGTCCAGCCGGCCGGGATCTCCGCGAACGACGGCCACATCGAGTACTGGCCCTCGTCGTTGACCAGCACGAGGTAGGTGCCGTCGTTGTCCTCAAAGGGGTTCGTCATGATCGCTCCGGGGGGTCAGGGGGGACGTGATGTGATTCATTGGATGTGGTTCAGTAGGGACCGGGGCTCGACCGGCGATCGGAACGCAACTTCTCCAGGACGCCGGTGAGCACCCCGGCGATCTCGGCGGCCGGTTCCGGATCGAGCAGCTCGTCGTGCGTGGCGTCGATCGCGTACTCGTCGATCCGGCCGTCCAGCCATGGGCCCCAGTTGCCCTGGGCGGTGAGCGAGCCCTCCGTGCGCTCCCGCATCGCGGTGAAGAAGACCAGGTCACCTCGGTAGCGGCCGGGCCGGTAGCCCACCGCGAGCCTGCGGGCGTTGCGGTAGTTCTCGTACGCGGCGATCGCCGTCCGCTCGTCCAGCCCGCCCAGCCCGTCGCCCCGCTCCCGCAGCACGCCCAGCACGGTACGGGCGGCCTCCACCGCCTGCTCCCCCGGGCGGGACGGGTCCAGCCGCACACCGCGCAGCAGGTCGGGATCGAGTCCCAGGCCCATCAGCAGATCCGGCAGGACCTCGCTGTCCGCCGTGGTCAGATCCTGGCCGTGGTAGGAGTCGATCAGCGCCAGCAGCCCTACCTCGTCTCCGGCCGCCTGCAGCCTGCAGGCCACCGCGAAGGCGATCTCGCCGCCCAGCGACCAGCCGGCCAGATGGTAGGGGCCGGACGGCCGCACCGTCTTCAGTACGGCGACGAAGGACTCGGCCAGCTCGTCCACGGAGCCGGCGAGCGGCTCCCCCGGCCGGTAGCCGGGCGTCTGCAGCCCGTAGACCGGCTGGTCGGCCCCCAGCAGCGGCGGGAACACGAAATAGCTCCAGGCCAGGCCGACCGCGGGCGGGAAGAAGAACAGCGGCTCCCGGTCCCCCGCGGCGTGCAGCGGCAGCAGCGGCTCGAAGCCGGTCGCGTCGCGTTCCTCCAGGGGTGCGCTCACGGCCGCGGCGAGCGCCTCCACCGTCTGGTGGGCGAACACGTCCCGTGCGGAGAGGTCCAGCCCGGCCTGGCGGGCCTTGGTGACGAGCTGGATGGCGAGGATGCTGTCACCGCCCAGGTCGAAGAAGCCATTGTCGGCTCCCACCCGTTCCAGCCCGAGCACCTCCGCGAACAGGCCCGCGAGGGTCTCCTCGTCGGGGCCGCGCGGGTCGCGGCCGGCGGCGGCCCCGTCGAAGTCGGGGGCCGGCAGCGCCCGGCGGTCGAGCTTGCCGCTGCCGTTCATCGGCAGTGCGTCCAGGACCACGATCGCGGCGGGCACCATGTACTCCGGAAGCCGCTCCGCCACGTACCGCCGGAGCAGCACCGGGTCGAGTTCCCGGCCGCCGGCCGGGACCGCGTAGCCGACCAGGCGCCTCTCGCCCGGCCGGTCCTCGCGGGCGATGACGGCGAGGTGCGCGATGTCGGGGTGCCCGGCGAGCAGACCCTCGATCTCGCCCAGCTCGATCCGGAAACCGCGGATCTTCACTTGGAAGTCGGCCCGGTCGACGTACTCGATGACGCCTTGCTCGTCCCACCTCACCAGGTCGCCGGTGCGGTACATCCGCTCGCCCGGCTCGCCGAACGGGCAGGCGACGAACCGTTCGGCGGTGAGCCCGCGCCGGCCGAGGTAGCCGCGGGCCATCCCGGCGCCGGCGATGTAGGCCTCGCCGACCACCCCCGGCGGGACCGGCAGCAGGTTGGTGTCCAGCACGTAGACGCGCATGTCGTCGATCGGCCGGCCGATCGGCGCGACCGCGTCGGTGGCCGAGACCCGTCCGCGCAGCGACAGCATCGTGGTGTAGACGATGTTCTCGGTGGGGCCGTAGACGTGCTGGACCGAGATGTCCGGGCAGGCCTCCAGCACCGCGGCCATCGCGCGTGGCGCGCCGGTCTCACCGCCGGTGTGGACGGTCGTCATGCCGTGGAAGGCGGTCGGCCGTTCCGCCGCGATCAGGTTGAACAGGGTGGTGGTGACGAACGCCCCGGTGATCCGTTCCTCCTCGACCAGCCGGGCCACCTTGCCGGCGTCGGTGTCGCCGGGCGGCGAGACGACGACCGTTCCGCCGTTGAGCAGCGGCAGCCACATCTCGATGGTGGAGGCGTCGAAGGCATGCGCGGAGTGCAGCAGGAACCGTTCGGATCCCACCCGCACCCGGGCGTCACCGGCGAAGTCGAGGACGTCGCGGTGCCGTACGCCGACCCCCTTGGGCAGGCCGGTGGAGCCCGAGGTGAACAGCTCGTAGGCCAGCTGGTCCGGGTGGACGACGATCTCGGGGGTGTCCGAGGGCCGTCCGGCGAGCTCCGGGTCGTCGTCGAGGACGATCACCGTCGGGCCGTGGTCAAGCCGCCGCAGGGCCTCCTCGGCCTGGTCCGCCATCCCGGTGTCCACCAGCAGCACCGGCGCGGCGGTGTCGGCCAGCGCCCAGGCCATCCGATCCGGCGGATAGCTGTGGTGGATCGGGGCGTAGTAGCCGCCCGCCTTGAGCGTGGCGAGCGAGGCGACGACCACGTCAGCGGACCGGCTCAGCAGCATCGCGACCGGCGTCTCGGGGGTGACGCCCAGCTCGATGAGCCGGTGGGCCAGGCGGTTGGCCCGGGCCTCCAGCTCGGCGAAGGTGATCGACTCTCCGCCGGCCCGCACCGCGACCGCGTCCGGCGTACGCGCGGTGTGCGCGGCGAGCACGCCGGTGATGGTCGGCGGCGCGTCCGGCCGTACGGTGGCGGTGTCGTTGAAGGATCCGAGCACCTGGTGGCGTTCGCCGGGGGTCAGCAGGTCGGCCCGGCCGATCAGGCTGTCCGGCGCGGTGGCGATGAGCTCCAGCGCGCGGCGGAGCCGTTCGGCCAGCCGCCGGGCCTCGTCCACGCTGAACAGGTCGGGCCGGTAGTCGAGGCGGAGCGAGAGCCGTTCGCCCGGGACGGCCGCCAGCGCGAGCGGATAGTGGGTGGCGTCGTGCCCGCCGCCACCCGTCACCTTCACCCCGCCGAGGTCGGTGGCGGCGGCGTCCGGGTCGAAGGGATAGTTCTCCAGCACCGTGATGGTGTCGAAGAGGTTCCCCACCCGGGTGAGCCGCTGGATGTCGGTCATGCCGAGGTGGTGATGGGCCATCAGGTCGGCCTGGGCGGCCTGCAACCGCGACAGCGCCTGGCCGACCGTGTTCCGCGGCCGGAGCCGTACGCGGACCGGAAGCGTGTTGATGAACAGGCCGATCATCTGCTCGACCCCGGGCAGCTCGGGTGGCCGGCCGGACACGACCCCGCCGAACACCACGTCGTCACGGCCGGTGAGACGCCCGACCACCAGCCCCCAGGCCAGCTGAAGGGCCGTGCTGAGGGTGGCGCCCTGGGCCCGGGCCGCCGCGGCCAGCCGGGCGGTGACGTCCGCCGCCAGCTCGATCCGGATCCGCTCCGCCGGAAGCGCGCCGTCCGGGGACGGGTCGGAGACGATCAGGGTCGGCTCGTCCACGCCGTCGAGCGCGGTGCGCCAGGCCCGCTCGGCGGCGGCCCGGTCCTGCCCGGCCAGCCACGCCAGATAGGTCTTGTACGGAGTGACCCGCGGCAGCCCGGCGTCCTGGCCCCGGTTGAGGTAGAGGGCGAACAGCTCGGTGGTGAGCACCGGCGTCGACCAGCCGTCCAGCAGGATGTGGTGGTTGGTGAAGACCAGCTTGTAGCGCTGGGCGGCGAGCTTGAGCAGTATGAAGCGGAGCAGCGGCGGCCGGGCCAGCTCGAACCGGTGGCCCCGCTCCCGCTGGATGATCCCGTCCACGTCGCCCGGCCGCCCGGTGAGGTCGATCTCCTCCCAGGGCGTCCTGACTTCACGATGGATCACCTGCACGGGGGTGCCCTCCTTGCGCTGCCGGAAGCCGGCCCGCAGGTTGGCGTGCCGGCGCAGCAGCGTTCCCGCGGCGGCCCTGAGCGCCGCGGTGTCCAGCGGCCCCTCCAGGTCGAGGACGAGCTGGGCCGTGTAGACGTCGGCCCCCTCGTCGAACAGGGCGTGGAAGAACAGGCCCTGCTGCAGCGGTGACAGCGGCAGGACGTCCTCGAGCTGGGACGGCTTCCTGCGCTGCGCCTGGGGTCCGGTCGGCGTCGTCACTCCAGCTCCCACTCGTCCAGTTCGGCGGCCAGCTCGTCCAGCTCGTCCTGGCCGATCTCGACGAGCGAGAGGTCCGAGGGGGTGAACCCGCCGGCGCCCTCCTGGGCGCCGTGCAGGACCAGGCCCCGCAGTGCCTCGAACCACAGCGTCCCGAGCAGTTCGGCCTCGCCGGCCGCGAAGAGCCCGGACGCCCAGCTCCAGGTGGCCTCCAGCCGGGGGCCCCCGGCGGTGTCACGCGTGTGGCAGTTGACCTCCACCGCGTGCGGCAGGCCGAGCCGGCGGTCGTGCCCGCCGCCCAGCGCCTCGGATTCAGCCGCCGAGGCCGGGGACCAGTCGGTGGCCTCCGGGGCAGACACCCGGCCGAGGTAGTTGAAGGCGAGCTGCGGGGTCCGGAAGCCCTCCAGCTCGGCGGCGGTCCGGGGGTTGAGGTAGCGGAGCAGTCCGTAGCCGATCCCGTTGTCGGGAAGGTCGCGGAGCTGCTCCTTGACCCGCTTGATCGCCGTGCCGACCGTCTGGCCGCCGGCCCGGACCTCGGCCCAGTCGGTGTCCCCGGCGTCCAGCCGGACCGGGAAGATGCTGGTGAACCAGCCGATGGTGCGGGACAGGTCGACGCCGGGGATGATCTCCTCCCGTCCGTGGCCTTCGAGTTCCAGGACCACGGCGGACCGCTCTGCCATGCCGCGCCGCCTGCGCCACTCGGCCATGGCGAGGGCCAGCCCGGTGAGCAGCACGTCGTTGACCCGGCCGTGGAACGCCGTCGGCACGCTGGACAGCAGTGGTTCGGTGACCTCGGCGGGCAGGGTCAGGGTGAGGTGCCCTTCGGTGCCGAAGATGTCGAGCGCGGGGTCGAGCGGCCGGCCGCCCAGGTCGGGGTCGGGGGTCTGCAGGATCTCCCGCCAGAGGGTGATCTCGGCGACGCGCGCGGGCTCGGAGGCCTCGGCGACCAGCCGCTGGGCCCAGCGCCGGAAGGAGGTGGGCACCGGTTCCAGCGCGACGGGCCGCCCAGCGGTGACGGCGGCCCAGGCGGTGACCAGGTCGGGCAGCAGGATCCGCCATGAGACCCCGTCCACCACGAGGTGGTGCAGGGTCAGCAGCAGCCTGCCGGACCGCTCCGGGCCGGCGTCGAGGTAGACCAGCTGCGCCGTCACCCCGGCGGCGGGGTCGAGCCGTCCACGGGCCGCTCGCGCCTGCTCGCCGAGCACCGCGTGCAGGGCCCGCTCGTCCAGGCCGGCGATGTCCACCCGGCTGACCAGCGGGGTCGCGTCGACGGTGCCGGGGGCGGTGACCTCGTACTGCCGGCCGTCGCCGGTGCCGTCCAGTCTCAGCCGTAGCAGGTCGTGGTGGTCTATCACCGCCTGCAGTGCCGCCGTCAGCTCGGCCGGCTCGAGCCCGGGCGGAACCTGGAGCAGCATGCGCTGGCTGTAGTCGTCGACCGGCCCGTCCAGGTGCTCGAACCAGCGCATGATCGGGGTGGCCGGGACCGGCCCGATACCCGCGCCCGGAGCCTCCGCCTCGACCGTGCCGGCGTCCTGCGCGTCCAGCGCGATGGCGGCGAGTTCCTCGACGGTCTGGTGCTGGAACACCTCACGCGGTGTGATCACCAGCCCGGACTGGCGGGCCCTGGCGACCAGCTGGATCGCGATGATCGAATCGCCGCCCAGGTCGAAGAACCCGTCGTCGATCCCGACCCGCTCCAGCCCCAGCACCTCGGCGAACAACCCCGCCAGGGTCTCCTCCGCCGCCGTGCGGGGCTGCCGCCCCGACACCCCGGCGGCGAAGTCGGGAGCCGGCAGCGCCCCTCGGTCGAGTTTCCCGTTGGCCGTCAGGGGCAGCGCGTCCAGCGCCACCACCGCGGCCGGGACCATGTAGTCCGGCAGGCCCTCGCTCACGAACCTGCGCAGCTCACCCGGGTCGGCGGCCCGGCCGGCCGCCGGTACGACGTAGGCGACCAGGCGCTTGTCCCCCGGCCCGTCCTCCCGGGCTATCACGGCCACGTCGGTGACCGTCTCGTGCCGGGACAGGGCCGCCTCGATCTCGCCCAGCTCGATCCGGAAGCCGCGCAGCTGGACCTGCTGGTCGGCGCGGCCGAAGTACTCCAGGGACCCGCCGAGCCGCCAGCGGGCGAGGTCACCCGACCGGTACATGCGCGACCCCGGGGCTCCGAACGGGTCGGCGACGAAGCGCTCCGCCGACAGCCCCGGCCGGCCGAGGTAGCCGCGGGCCAGTCCCGCACCGGCGACGTACAGCTCCCCCACCACGCCGGCGGGCACCGGCTGCAACCGCTCGTCCAGCACATAGGTCCGCAGGTCCGCGATCGGCCTGCCGATCACGCTGCCGGAGGCGGTGGCGCAGTACACCTCGTCCAGCGCGACATACGAGACGTGCACCGTGGTCTCGGTGATCCCGTACATGTTGACCAGCACCGGAGCGTCCTCGGGGTGCCGGGAGTACCAGTCCTGCAGCCGGCCCAGCTCCAGCGCCTCACCGCCGAACACCACGTACCGCAGGGCCAGGTCCAGCCCCGGGTCGTCCCGGTCGGCGGCCATCAGCTGGTAGAACGCCGACGGAGTCTGGTTCAGCACCGTCACCCGCTCCGCGGCGAGCAGCCCCAGGAAGTCCCGCGGGGAACGTGACGTGGCGAACGGCACCACCACCACCCGGCCGCCGTACAGCAGCGGGCCCCACAGCTCCCACACCGAGAAGTCGAACGCGAACGAGTGGAACAGCGTCCAGACGTCGCCGGCGCCGAAGGAGAAGTGCTCCTCGGTCGCTCGCATCAACCGGACCACGTTGGCGTGCGGGACCACCACGCCCTTCGGCCTCCCGGTCGACCCGGAGGTGTAGATCACGTATGCAGGGTGGTCGGGCAACGACGGGGCAGCCCGGTCGGTGTCGGTCAAGTCGGTGTCGGTCAAGTCGGTGTCGGCGAACCCCTCCGGCGTCTGCGGCCCGTCCAGCACGATCCGCGCCGTGCCCTCCGGCAGCACCCGCGCGGCAGCGGTCACGGTGACCACCAGGGCGGGCTTGGAATCCGCGAGCATGTAGGCGATCCGGTCCGCCGGGTAGTCCGGGTCGATCGGCACATAAGCCGCGCCGGTCTTGAGCACCGCCAGGATCGCGACCACCAGGTCCGCCGAGCGCGGCAGCGCCAGCGCCACGAACCGCTCCGGGCCGGCCCCGCGCGAGACCAGCGACCGGGCCAGCCGGTTCGCCGCGGCGTTGAGCTCGGCATAGGTCAGCGAGGTGCCCTCGAAGGTCACCGCAGGCGCGCCGGGGGTCTGTGCGGCCTGAGCCTCGAAGCGCGAGGTGAGGGTGGCGTTGTCGAACGCGGGGGCGGCGCCGCCGGCCCAGTCCCCGAGGATGGCACGGCGCTCGGCCCGCTCCAGCAGGTCGTGCGCGCCGATCGGGGCGTCGGGGTCGTCGGCGAGGGCCCGGATGAAACGCTGGAAACGGGAGGCGATCGACTCGGCGGTGGCCGGGTCGAACAGGTCCAGCGCGTACTCCAGCTCGCCGGCCAGGCCGGCCGGCGTGCCGTCCTCGTTCCGCGTCTCCTCCAGATAGAGGGACAGGTCGAACTTGGCCGCGCCGGTACCGAGCTCCAGCGGGGCCACGGTGAGCCCGCCGACCTCGACACTGGCCGGGGGGTTGTTCTGGAAGCTCAGCACCACCTGGAACAGCGGGTGCCGGGACATCGACCGGGCCGGGTTGAGAGCCTCGACAAGCCGCTCGAACGGCACGTCCTGGTGCGCGTAGGCGGTCAGGTCGGTCTCCCGCACGCGGCCGATCAGCTCACGGAACGAAGGGTCACCGGAGGTGTCGGTGCGCAGCACCAGGCTGTTGACGAACATGCCGACCAAGTCGTCGAGCGCCTCGTCGGTACGGCCGGCCACCGGCGAGCCGATCGGTATGTCCGTGCCCGCGCCCAGCCGGGTCAGCAGGGCCGCGTAGGCGGCCTGCACCACCATGAACAGGCTCGACTGCGATTCGCGGGCCAGCTCGGCCAGTGCCCCGTGGGTGCCCGCGGGCAGCGTGAACGGGACGGTGGCACCCCGGTAGGAGGCCTCGGCGGAACGGGCCCGGTCGGCGGGAAGCTCGATCTGGTCCGGCAACCCCGCCAGGCTCGCCCGCCAGAACGCCAGCTGCCGGGAGATCAGGCTCTCCGGATCCTCCTCCGAGCCGAACAGCTCCCGCTGCCACAACGCGTAGTCCGCGTACTGGACCGGCAACTGCGCCCATTCGGGGGCCTGTCGGGCACGCCGGGCCGCGTACGCGGTGACGACGTCCCGGGCCAGCGGGGCCATCGACCAGCCGTCACCGGCGATGTGGTGCAGGACCAGCAGCAGCACGTGCACCGGGGTCCCGGTCTCGTCCGGCCCCAGGTCCAGCAGACTGACCCGCAGCGGGATCTCGACCGACAGGTCGAAGCCCTGTCCGGCCGCGGCGGCCAGCGCCATCGGCAGCTGCGCCTCGGTGGCCGCGACGATGTCCAGCTTCGGCCGGGCCGCCGCCGGGTCCAGGATCAGCTGCCGGGCGGTGCCCGCGCGGTCCGGGAAGATGGTTCGCAGCGACTCGTGCCGGGCGATCACGTCGGCGAGGGCCTCGCGCATCGCCTCGTGGTCGAGCGGACCGGTGAGCCTGAGCGGGATCGGCATGTTGTAGGTCGCCGACCGTCCCTCGAACCGGTTGAGGAACCACTGCCGCTGCTGGGCGTACGACAGGGGGACGACCTCGGGCCGTTCCCGGCGTACCAGCGCGGGACGGGCGGTACCGGTGGACTCGGCGAGCCGGCCGGCCAGCCCGGCCACCGTCGGCGCCTCGAAGAGGCTGCGAATGCTCAGCTCGGCGCCCAGTGCGCTGCGCACCCTGCTGACCAGCCGGGTCGCGGTGAGCGAGTCGCCGCCGAGCTCGAAGAAGTCGTCGTCCACCCCGACCCGGGGCAGTCCGAGGATCTCCGCGAACACCCCGCAGAGGATCTCCTGCTGCGGGGTCCGCGGGGCGCGGCTCTCCAGCGTCCTCGCGTCGGGTGCGGGCAGCGCGGCACGGTCCAGCTTCCCGTTGACGGTGAGCGGCAGTTCCGCCAGCCCCACGAAGAGCGGCACCATGTAGCCGGGCAGTCGTTCCGCCGCGTACCGCCGCAGCTCCACGCCGTCGACCAGGTTCGCGGGGAGGTTCGCGGGGAGGTCCGGAGACGCGGCCGGGACGACGTAGGCGACGAGACGCTGCTCGCCGGGCCGGTCCTCACGGACCACGACGGCGACCTGCGCCACCGCCTCGTGCCCGGTCAGCACGTCCTCGATCTCACCGGGCTCGATGCGGTATCCGCGGATCTTCACCTGGCCGTCGGCCCGGCCCAGGTACTCGATGGACCCGTCCGGCAGCCGGCGGCCCAGGTCACCCGTGCGGTACATCCGCTCACCGGGTCCGCCGTAGGGGTCGGCGACGAAGCGCTGGCCGGTCAGGGACGGCCGGCCGAAGTAGCCGCGGGCCACCTGGTTCCCGGCCAGGTAGAGCTCTCCCGCGACGCCGTCGGGCACGGGCTGGAGCGCGGCGTCCAGGAGATAGGCGCGGGTGCCCGGGATCGGGCCGCCCATATTGGGCCGCACCCCGGCGGTGAGCCGCCGGTTCAGGCTGTCGATGGTGAACTCGGTCGGGCCGTAGAAGTTGCGCACCGTGGTGGCGGGCAGCTCGCACAGGTCGTTCCAGAGCGCTTCGCCGATGGCCTCACCGCCGAGCAGCAGCAGTCCCGGCACGTGACGCCCCTCGTCGAGGATGCCGAGCTCGCGCAGCGACCGGAAGTGCGACGGCGTGGTGTTGACCAGGTCGATGCGGGTCCGTGCCACGTAGTCGGTGAACGCCGCGCCGTCCCGTCGGGTGGCGTCGTCGATGACGTGCAGCTCGCAGCCGCTCATCATCCACAGCAGGCCCATCCACGAGGTGTCGAAGGAGAACGACGCGGTGTGCGCGATCCGCAGCCGCCGCCTCGCCGCCGCCAGTTCGGGGTCGATGAAGGTGCGGCGGTGTGCCTCGAAGTAGCTGGCCACGTTGCGGTGCGGGACGAGCACGCCCTTCGGCCGGCCGGTCGAGCCCGAGGTGTAGATCACGTAGGCGGCATGGCCCGGCAGCAGCGGGCGGACCCGGTCGGCGTCGGTCAGGTTCGCGGCGGGCGGGCCGGGCCGCCCGTCCAGGGACAGCCGGCCGGCGACGTCCGGGACCAGGCCGCCCTCGGTGATCACCAGGGCCGGGCGGGAGTCTTCGAGCATGAACGCGATGCGATCCGCCGGGTACTCCGGGTCGATCGGCACGTACGCGGCGCCCGCCTTGAGCACGGCCAGCAGCGCGACCACCAGGCCGGCGCCGCGCGGCAGCACCAGCGCGACCCGGTCCTCCGGGCCGGCGCCCCGGACGACGAGGTCGCGGGCGAGCCGGTTGGCGCGGCCGTTGAGCTCGGCGAAGGTCATCGTGGCGCCGTCGGACACCAGCGCCGTGTCGTGCGGGGTCCGGGCGGCCTGGGTCTCGAAGAGCTCCGGCAGGGTCGGCCGCGGCGGTTCCATTGCGGTGTCGTTCCGCTCCGCCAGGGAACGCCGCTCCGTCTCGTCCAGCAGGCCGACGCGACCGGCGGGCTGGTCCGCGTCCGCCGCGAACGCCTCCAGGAACCGGCCGACCCGGGCCAGCAGCCGCTCGGCGACCTCCCGCTCGTACACGTCGGGCCGGTAGTTCAGCCGCAACGACAGCCGGGCGCCCGGCAGCGCGACCAGGGACAGCGGAAAGTGCGTGGCGTCGTGCGACTGGACGCCGGTCAGCCGGACCCCGTTCAGGGAGCCGTCCATCGTGGCGGGGTCGAAGGGGTAGTTCTCCAGCACCGTCATGGTGTCGAACAGCACACCGTGCCCGCTGACCCGCTGGATCTCGGTCAGCCCCACGTGGTGGTGGGCCAGCAGCTCGGACTGCTCCTCCTGGAGCCGTTCGAACACCTCGGCCAGGGAGTCCCCCGGCCGGGCGCGGACCCGGATCGGGATCGTGTTGATGAAGAGCCCCACCATCTGCTCGACGCCCGGCAGCTCCGGGGGGCGCCCCGACACGGTCGAGCCGAACACCACGTCCTCGCGGCCTGTCAGCCTCCCGACGACCAGCCCCCACGCGCCCTGCACCGCCGTACTGAGCGTGACGCCGTGGCGGCGCGCGACCTTGGTCAGCCGGGTGGTCAGCGCCTCCTGGAGTTCGAGGACGGTCTGTTGCGGGGCCACCGGGTGCCGTCCCGCGGTCTCCGGGGCGACCAGTGTGGGCTCGTCGAATCCGGCCAGCGCGTCCCGCCACGCGGCGGTGGCGGCGCCGGTGTCCTGCCTGGCGAGCCAGCCGAGATAGTTCTTGTACGGGGTCGGGCGCGGCAGACCGGAGTCGTGGCCGCCCTGGACGTACAACGCGAACAGCTCGGTGGCCAGCACCGGCATCGACCAGCCGTCGAGCAGGATGTGGTGGTTGGTCAGGATCAGCCGGTAGCGCCGTTCCGGCAGCCGGACGAGCACGAACCGCAGCAGTGGCGGGCTGGTGAGGTCGAAGGGCCGGGCCCGTTCCCGTTCCACCCGCCGATCGGCCTCGGCCTCGGGGTCGGCCGCCCCGGTCAGGTCGGCCTCCTCCCAGGGCAGTTCGACATGGCGTGGGATGACCTGGACCGGACGGCTCAGGTCCTCGTGCCAGAACGCGGCCCGCAGGTTGGGATGACGCCGCAGCAGGGTCTGGGCCGCCGTCCGCAGCGCGGTGGCGTCCAGCGGCCCCTCCATCCCGAGGACCAGCTGGGAGGTGTAGATGTCCGAGGTGCCGGGGTCCAACAGTGCGTGGAAGAAGAAGCCCTGCTGCAGCGGCGACAGCGGCAGGATGTCCTCGAGGTCCGTGGGGGGCGGGGCGTTCACTTCTTGTTCCTCCACGCGGCCTGCAACTTGTCGATCTCGCCCTGGTCCAGGTCCACGAGCAGGTCGGAGGGGGTGAACCCGCCGATCTGCTTGGTCTGGTCGCCGGTCACATGGGCGACCAGGCCCCGCAGCGCGTCGAACCAGACGCCGGCCAGCTCACGGATCTCGGCCTCGTCGAGCACTCCCTCCGGCCAGGTCCAGGTGGCCCTGAGCTCGGGACCGCCCGGCAGGTCGTGCGTGATGGCGTTGATCTCGATGGCGTGGGCCACCGGCATCCGGGGGTCCTCGCCGGCCGGCAGTTCCTCGGCGGCGAGGCTCCAGTCGCCCTCTCCGCCGGGGGTGATCCGGCCCAGGTAGTTGAAGGCGATCTGCGGCTCGGGGAGGTCCTCGAGCTCCTCCGCCGTCTGCGGGTTCATGTAGCGGAGCAGGCCGTAGCCGATCCCGTTGTCGGGGATCTCCCTCAGCTGCTCCTTGACCCGCTTGAAGGCGGTGCCGACGGCCTGGCCACCGGACTGGACCTCGGCCCAGTCGATGGTCCCGGCGTCGAGCCGGACCGGGTGGATGCTGGTGAACCAGCCGGCGGTCCGGGACAGTTCCACGCTCGGGAAGATCTCCTCGCGGCCGTGTCCCTCCAGGTCGATGAGCACGCCGCTGCCGCGCCCGCCGCCGGTGCGACGCCAGTGGGACACCGCGAGGGCCAGACCGGTGAGCAGCGCGTCGTTGATCCGGCCGTGGAAGGCCGCGGGCACCTCGGTCAGCACCTGCTCGGTGATCTCCGCGGGCAGCGTAAGCGAGAGGCGTCGCGTCCGTGCGGCGAGGTCCACCCTCGGGTCGAGGCGGCGCCGGCCCAGCCTGGGGTTGGTCCCCTCCAGCATCTCGACCCAGGTCTCCAGTTCCGCCACCCGGTCCGGTGCGGAGGCTTCGGCGACAAGCCGCTGCGCCCACCTGCGGAAGGAGGTGGCGACGGGGGCGAGCGCGACCGGCTGACCGGCCGCCCGCGCCGCCCAGGCGGTGACCAGGTCCGGCAGCAGGATCCGCCAGGACACGCCGTCCACCACCAGGTGGTGCAGCACCGCCAGGAGCCGTCCCGGGGCGTCCGGACCGGCGTCCAGCCAGACGAGCCGGACCATCACGCCGGCGGCCGGGTCGAGCCCGTTCCGTGCGAGGTCCGCCTGCTCGGTGACGACCCTGGCCACCTGATCGGCGTTCAGCCCGGCGATGTCCGCGCGGCCGATCAGTTCCCCGGCGGGTACGGCCCCGGCCGGCTGGACCACCGGCTGCCAGGCTCCGTCGTCCGCGTGGTCGAGCCGGAGCCGGAGCACGTCGTGGTGGTCGACGAGGTCCCGCAGCGCCCCGGCGAGATGGCCGAGGTCGAGACCGCCAGGTGTGCGGAGCAGCACGGACTGGTGGAACGCGCCCATCTCGCCGCCGCGCTCCCGCAGCCAGTGCATGATCGGCGTGGCCGGTACCGGGCCGGCCCCGGTGCCGGGCGGCTCCGCCGGGGCGGCCGTGTCGCCGGCGGCCTGCGCGATCGCGGCCAGTTCCGCGACGGTCTGGTGCTGGAAGACCTCGCGCGGTGAGATGAGCAGGCCGGACTGACGTGCCCGGGACACGAGCTGGATGGCGATGATGGAGTCGCCGCCCAGGTCGAAGAAGCCGTCGTCGGCGCCGACCCGCTCCAGCCCGAGTACCTCGGCGAACAGCCCGGCCATGATCTGCTCACGCTCGGTTCGCGGCGCACGGGAGCCACCGGCCGCGGCGAAGTCGAGTGCGGGCAGCGCCCTGCGGTCCAGCTTCCCGTTGGCGGTCAGCGGGAGCGCGCCGAGCACGACGACGCCCGCCGGGACCATGTGGTCCGGCAGGTCCCGTGTCACGAACCGGCGCAGCTCGGCGCCGTCCGCCTCCTGTCCGGCCGCCGGCACCACATAGGCGACCAGGCGCTTGTCCCCTGGCCGGTCCTCACGGGCGATCACCGCAACGTCGGCGACCGAGGGGTGCCGCGCCAGCGAGGCCTCGATCTCGCCCAGCTCGATCCGGAACCCGCGCAGCTGTATCTGCTGGTCGGATCGGCCCAGGTAGTCCAGCCGCCCGTCCGGCAGCCACCGGCCGAGGTCCCCGGTCCGGTACATGCGCGTGCCGGGGTCGCCGAACGGGTCCGCGACGAACCGTTCGGCGCTGAGGCCGGGCCGGTTGAGGTAGCCGCGTGCCAGCCCGGCCCCGGCCACGTACAGCTCGCCGGTGACGCCGGGCGGCACCGGCTGCAGCCGTTCGTCCAGCACGTAGACACGCAGGTCGGGAATACCGACGCCGATCACGCTACCCGGTGCGAGCTGGCAGTACTCCCGGTCCAGCGCTATATAGGAGACGTGCACGGTGGTTTCGGTGATCCCGTACATGTTGACCAGGACGGGGGAGTCGTCGCCGTGCCGGGAGTACCAGTCCTCCAGCCGGCCGAGCTCGAGCGCCTCGCCGCCGAACACCACGTACCGCAGGGCCAGGTCCAGCCTCGGGTTGTCCCGGTCGGCGGCCATCAGCTGGTAGAAGGCCGACGGGGTCTGGTTCAGCACGGTGACCCGCTCCGCCGCCAGCAGCGCCAGGAAGTCCTCCGGCGACCTGCTGGTCAGATACGGCACCACGACCAGCCGGCCGCCGTGCAGGAGCGGCCCCCACAGCTCCCACACCGAGAAGTCGAAGGCGAACGAGTGGAACAGCGTCCACACCTCGTCCGGACCGAAGGCGAACCAGTCCTGCGTGGCGGACATCAGCCGAACCACGTTGCGGTGCGGGACGACCACTCCCTTGGGTCTTCCGGTCGACCCCGACGTGTAGATCACGTACGCCGGGTGATCGGCTGACAGCGGGGTCGTGCGCTCGTCGTCGCGCAACCCGGTGTCCGGCCGGCCGGCCTGCGGAGCCTCGTTGAGCAGGAGGTCGAGCAGGAGCCGGGGCGTGCCCACGGGCAGCACTCCTGCCGAGGCGCTCGTGGTGACCGCCAGCACCGGCCGGGAATCCTCGATCATGTAGGCGATGCGGTCCGCCGGGTAGTCCGGGTCGACCGGGACGTACGCGGCGCCGGCCTTGAGCACGGCGAGGATCGTCACCACCAGCTCGGCGGAGCGCGGCAGCGCTACGGCGACGAACTGCTCGGGTCCCACCCCCCGCTCGACCAGGGTCCTGGCGAGGCGGTTCGACGCCGCATCCAGATCCGCGTACGTCATGGCGTCGAAGCCGTCTGTCTGCTCCCCGGGAGCGGCACGCAGGGCCACCGCGGCCGGGGTACGGGCCGCCTGGGCCTCGAACAGCGCGGGGATGGTGCCGGGTGAAGAGGGCTCCGGCCGTCCGGTGCCGGCCCACTCGGTCAGGATCCGGGTGCGTTCGGCACGATCGAGCACCTCGACCTCGCCGATCCGCAGACCGGGGTCCGACACCACCGCGGAGAGCAGCCGCTCGAAGCGCTCGACCAGCCGCCGTGCGGTGGACGCTTCGAACAGGTCCGTCGCGAACTCCAGTTCGCCGTCCAGCCCGGCCGGTCCGCCGCCGCCGATGGTCCGCTCGGTGATCAGCATCAGCAGGTCGAACCGGGCGACTCCGACGTGCAACGGCTCCAGTTCCGCGCTGAAGCCGTCCAGCTCCACCTTGGCCTCGGGGTTGTTCTGGATGGTCAGCGCCACCTGGAACAGCGGGTGCCGGGCCATCGACCGGGCCGGGCTGAGCACCTCCACCAGGCGTTCGAACGGCATGTCCTGGTGGGCGTAGGCGGCCAGATCGGTCTCCCGGACCCGGGCCAGCAGCTCCCGGAAGGTCGGGTCGCCCGAGGTGTCGGTACGGAAGACGAGCATGTTGACGAACATGCCGACCAGGTCGTCCAGCGCCTCGTCGGTACGGCCCGCGATGGGCGAGCCGATCGGCACGTCCGTGCCCGCGCCCAGCCTGGTGAGCAGCGCGGCGAAGGCCGCCTGCAGCACCATGAACACGCTGGTGCCGGTCTCCCCCGCCAGCGTCCGCACCCGCGCGTGCACGTCCTGGTCGAGCTGGAACCGGACGGAACCACCCCGGTGGCTCGCCTCGGCGGGCCGGACCCGGTCCGTGGGCAGCTCCAGCTGGTCCGGCAGCCCGGCCAGCGTCTCCCGCCAGTACGCCAGCTGCCGGGCGATCAGGCTCTCGGGCTCGTCCTCCGCGCCGAGCAGTTCCCGCTGCCACAGCGTGTAGTCGGCGTACTGCACCGGCAGCGGCGCCCACTCCGGGGACTCCCGGCGGACCCGTGCCGCGTAGGCCGTGATCACATCCCGGGCGAGCGGCGCCATCGACCAGCCGTCGCCGGCGACGTGGTGCATGACCAGCAACACCACGTGCATCGGCTCACCACGGTCGTTGTCCGGAAGCCGGAACAGGTGGGCGCGCACCGGCAGCTCGACGGAGATGTCGAAGCCGTGCCCGGCCGCCGCGCCCAGCGCCATCGGCAACCCGGCCTCGGTCGTCTCGGACACGAGCAGCTCGGGCCGGGCGAGCGCCGGGTCCAGGACGAGCTGCCTGGGCACACCACCGCTGTCCGGGAAGATCGTCCGCAGCGACTCGTGCCGCTCCACCACATCGGCCAGCGCGGCCGACAGCGCGGCGCGGTCGAGCGGGCCGGTGAGCCGCAGCGGGACCGGCATGTTGTAGGTCGCCGAGGGGCCCTCGAACCTGCCGAGGAACCACAGCCGCTGCTGGGCGAACGACAGCGGCAGCACGTCGGGGCGGTCGACCGGGACCAGCGGCGGCCGGGCCGCCTCCTGCGCGGCGGCGAGCCAGTCGATCAGCCCGGCCACGGTGGGCGCCTCGAACAGCGCCCGGATCGGCAGTTCGACGCCCAGCGCGGACCTCAGCCTGCTCACCACCCGGGTGGCCAGCAGGGAGTCGCCGCCCAGCTCGAAGAAGCCGTCGTCGATGCCGATCCGGTCCAGTCCGAGCACTCCCGCGAAGACCTCGCAGACCAGCTCCTCCTGGGGGTCGCGCGGCCAGCGGGTGACCGGGGAGCCGGCGAACTCCGGGGCCGGCAGCGCCTTGCGGTTCAGCTTGCCGTTAGGGCTGAGCGGCAGGCTGCCCAGGACCAGGATCGCGGCCGGCACCATGTACTCGGGCAGGTCTGCGGCGAGCGACCGGCGCAGCCGCGCGGCGTCCAGGGCCGCCCCGTCGGCGGGCACCACGTAGGCGACCAGCCGCTTCTCTCCGGGTCCGTCCCCCCGCGCGACCACCGCGGCCTGAGCGACGCCCTGCAGGCGGCCCAGCGCGGCCTCGATCTCGCCGAGCTCGATGCGGAAACCGCGGATCTTCACCTGGAAATCGGCCCGGCCGATGTAGTCCAGCGCTCCGTCCGGCCGCCGGCGCACCAGGTCCCCGGTGCGGTACATCCGCTCGCCGGGCGCGCCGAAGGGGTCGGCGACGAAGCGTTCGGCGGTCAGGCCCGGGCGGTCGAGGTAGCCGCGGGCCAGTTGAACCCCGGCCAGGTAGAGCTCTCCGGCGACTCCCTGGGGCACCGGCTGCAGCCTCGAGTCGAGCACGTACAGGCGGGTGTTCCACACCGGCCGGCCGATCGGGACGCTCGCCGCGCCCCGCTCCGGCCGGTGCTCCCAGTAGGAGACGTCCACCGATGCCTCGGTCGGGCCGTACAGGTTGTGCAGGTCGGCGTCCAGCGTGGCGCGGAACAGCTCGGCCAGCTCCAGCGGCAGGGCCTCCCCGCTGCAGACCACCCGGCGCAGGCTGGTGCAGTGCGCGGCCGACGCCTCGGCCAGGAAGACGGCCAGCATCGACGGCACGAAGTGGGCGGTGGTGATCCTCTCGGCCCGGATCAGCTCGGCCAGGTAGACCGGGTCCTTGTGGCCCTCGGGGGCGGCGATCACCAGGGCGGCGCCCGCCTGCAGCGGCCAGAAGAACTCCCACACCGAGACGTCGAAACCGGCCGGCGTCTTCTGGAGCACCCGGTCACCGGTCCCGAGACCGTACTCGGCCTGCATCCAGTCGAGCCGGTTGACGATGCCCGCGTGCGGCACCAGGACGCCCTTGGGGCGGCCCGTCGAACCCGAGGTGTAGATCAGGTAGGCGGGATGAGACGGCACCAGCGGTGTCGTGCGGTCGGCGTCCGACGGGTTCACCATCGGCCGTTCCGAGACGTCGAGGTCCGCCAGGATCAGCCGCGGGGTCCCGGCCGGCAGGGTGGCGGCCATCGCCCGATCGGTGATCACGCAGGCCGGGGCCGCGTCCGCCAGAAGGTATCCGATCCGGTCGGCCGGATAGCTCAGGTCGACCGGCTGGTAGGCGGCTCCCGCCTTGACGACGGCGTACATCGCGACCAGCAGGTCCAGGGACCGCGGCAGAGCCAGCGCGACGACCCGCTCGGGTCCGATCCCCAGGCCGATCAGGTGGTGGGCCAGCCGGTTGGCCCGCTCGTTGAACTCCCGGTAGGTCAGCGTCCGGCCGCCGAAGACCAGCGCCGTGGCGTCGGGCGTGCGGGCCGCCTGCTCCTCGAAGCGGCTCGCCAGGGTGCCGGAAGGCACCTCCTCGGCGGTGTCGTTCCAGCCGGTGATGGCCTGACGGCGCTCGGCGGGGGTCAGTACGTCCACGTTCGCGACGAGCGTCTCCGGTGCCGCCGCCACGGTCTCGAACAGGTGCAGCAGCCGCGCCATGATCTGTTCGGCGGCGGCGCGCTCGAACAGGTCGGGGCGGTACTGCAGGCGCAGCCGCAACCCCTCGCCCGGCACGGCCAGCAGGGTCAGCGGGTAGTGCGTCGAATCGGCGACGTCGACGCCGGTGAGCCGGACCCCGTTGATGGTGGAGTCCATCGCTGAGGGGTCGAACGGATAGTTCTCAAACACCGTCATGGTGTCGAACAACAGGCCCATCCCAGCCGACCGCTGGATCTCCGCCAGGCTCACGTGATGGTGGTCGAAGAGCCTGGTCTGCTCGTCCTGCAACCGGGCCATCGCCTGGATGAGCGGCTCGTCCGGCCGCAGCCGCACCCGCACCGGCAGCGTGTTGATGAACAGGCCGATCATCTGCTCCACGCCGGGCAGCTCGGGCGGCCGGCCCGACACGGTGGCACCGAACACCACGTCGTCGCGCCCCGTCAGCCGGCCCAGCAGAAGCCCCCACAGGCCCTGCACGAGGGTGTTCATCGTCAGCGAGTGCCGGCGCGCCCGCGCCGCCAGCACCTCGGTGAGCTCCGCGCCGAGGTCGGCGCTCACCCGCTCGGGCATGACCGGGGCGCGGCCGGCCGCCTCCGGCGCGATCAGGGTGGGTTCCTCCACCCCGTCCAGCGACGCGCGCCAGGCCTCGAGCGCGTCCGTGTCGCTCTGGTCGCCCAGCCAGGCCAGGTAGTCCGTGTACGGAATGCTCCTCGGCAGTCCCGTGTCGGCGCCGCGCTGCGCGTAGAGCGTGAACAGCTCGGTCGCCAGCACCGGCAGCGACCAGCCGTCCCACAGGATGTGATGGTTGGACAGGATGAGCCGGTAACGCTCCGGACCCATCCTGACCAGCATGAACCGCAGCAGCGGCGGCAGCGTCAGATCGAACTTGCGGACCCGCTCGTCCTCCATCAGCCGGCGGACGTCGCGCTCACAGGCATCCTCGGCCATGCCGGACAGGTCCACCTCGGCCCACGGCAGCTCGACCTCGTGCTGGACGAGCTGGACCGGGTCGCCGTTGTCGCGCTGGCGGAAGGCCGCCCGCAGGCTCGGATGCCTGGCCAGCAGGGCCGCGCCGGCGGCCCGCAGCGCGCCGGCGTCCACCCGGCCCTGGAGGTCGAAGACCACCTGCGCCGTGTAGACGTCGGTCGCCGACTCGTCGAACAGAGCGTGGAAGACGAAGCCCTCCTGAAGCCGCGACAGCGACCAGATGTCCTCCAGTCCCGGGTGCAGCGTCTCGAAGGCCTCGATCTCCTCCTGGGCCAGCGGCACCAGGGCGAGGTCGGACGGGGTGAGGCCGCTCACGCCCGCGGGCCGCGCCGCGAACGCGCGCAGCACCGCGAACCACGCCTCGGCCAGCTCCCGGACGGACTCCTCGGACAGCCATCCATCCGCCCAGGACCAGGTCACCACCAGGCGGGGACCGTCGGACCGGTCCTCGGTGATCGCGTTGATCTCCAGTCCGTGGCCGAGCGGCATGCCCTCGTCGGCACCGCCGACGAGCGCGTCGCCCGCCACGCTCCAGTCCCAGCCGTCACCGGTGGCGACCCGGCCCAGGTAGTTGAAGGAGACCTGGGGACGGGCCAGTCCCCGCAGCTCCCCGGTGGTCCCGGGGTTGAGATAACGCAGCAGCCCGTACCCGATGCCGTTGTCCGGGATGCGGCGGAGCTGCTCCTTCACCCGCTTGACCGACCGCCGGAGCGCCGGTCCCCCCGCGAGGATCTCCGCCCAGTCGGCGGCACCGGGGTCCAGCCGCACCGGGAACATGCTGGTGAACCAGCCGACCGTACGGGACAGGTCGGCGCCCGGGAGGAGGTCCTCGCGGCCGTGCCCTTCCAGGTCGACCAGCACCGACGAGCCGTTGCCCCTCCAGTGCGAGATCGCGAGCGCCAGCGCGGCGAGCAGCGCGTCGTTGACCCTGCCGTGGAAGGCCACGGGCACCGTGGTGAGCAGCGGCGCCGTCGTCTCGCCCGGCAGCTCCAGGCGCAGGCTCCGCTGCGTGCCGAAGGTGTCGCGGGCGGGGTCGAGCGGACGGACGCCGATCGGGTGGTCCGGTTCGCCGAGCAGTTCCGACCAGAGCGCCGTCTCGGCGGCCCGTTCCGGGTCGGCCGCGGCCTCGGTGAGCCGCTGGGCCCAGCGGCGCAGCGACGTGCCCACCGGGGCCAGCACGGCCGGGCGGCCTTCGGCGATGGCCGCCCACGCGCTCACCAGGTCCGGCAGCAGGACCCGCCAGGACACTCCGTCGACCACCAGGTGGTGCGCGGTGAGGAGCAGCCGGCCGGACCGGTGCGGGCCCGCGTCGAACCATACGGCCTGCACCATCACACCGTCGTCGGGGGCGAGCCGGGCACGTGCGGCGGCCGCCTCCCGGGCCATGATCCCGGTGAGCTCGTGGTCCGGTCCGGTGACCTCGACCCGCCGGACACAGCCGGTGGCGTCCACCGAGCCGGGGGGTGTGATCTCCAGCTTCCAGTCGTCGTCGGACCGGGCGGTCCGCAGCCGCAGCCCGTCATGGTGGTCGAGCACCGCCCGCAGGGCGCCGGTCAGCCGGTCGAGGCCGAGGCCGGCCGGCACCTGAGCCGTGACGGACTGGCTGAACCCCTCGATCGGGCCGCCGAGCTCCCGCAGCCAGCCGATGATCGGGGTCATGGGCATGGGGCCGACGCCGGCGCCTGACTCCTCGGCCTCGATCTGAGCGGTCCGGCGCATGACGGCCGACAGGTCCTGGACGGTCTGGTGCACGAAGATGTCGCGGGCGGAGAGCCGCACACCGGCCGCACGGCACCGGGACACCAGCTGCATCGCCAGGATGCTGTCCCCGCCCAGGTCGAAGAAACTGTCGGCCAGACCCACCCGGTCCAGTCCCAGGACCCCCGCGAATAGGTCGCCGAGCAGCTCCTCGTCGGCCGTCCGGAGCGCGCCATCCGTGACAGATGAGGAGAAATCGGGCATGGGCAGCGCCCGGCGATCCACCTTGCCGTTAGAGGTCAGCGGCATTTCGCTGAGAACGACCACCGCCGAGGGCACCATGTACTCCGGCAGCAAGGCGGCCGCGAACCGGCGCAGCTCCGCGGGGTCCGCGGCCCGGCCCGGGGCCGGGACCACATAACCGACCAGCCGCTTCACGTCGCTCTCGTCCTGGCGGGCGATCACGGTGACGTTCCCCACCGAGGGGTGCTGGGCCAGCGCGGCCTCGATCTCGCCGAGCTCGATCCGGTAACCCCGTATCTTCACCTGCTGGTCGAATCTGCCGAGGTACTCCAGCACCCCGTCGGCCCGCCATCGCACCAGGTCACCGGTGCGGTACATCCGCTCACCCGGCGCGTCGAAGGGGGACGCCACGAAACGTTCCGCGGTCAGCCCCGGGCGGTTCAGGTAGCCCCTGGCCATCCCGGCACCGGCGATGTACAGCTCGCCGGCAGCCCCGGCGGGCAGCGGGCGGAGCCCGGCGTCCAGCACGTACAGCCGCATGTTCTGCTTGGGCCGGCCGATCGGGATGGTCTCGTCCACCTCGTCGGCGGAGCGCATCATGTGACCGGTGGCGAACACCGTCGTCTCGGTCGGCCCGTAACCGTCGGCGATCCGGGTGCCGTACCCGAGGTCGAGCACCCGGCGGACGGCGGCGGGCGACACCACGTCCCCACCGGTCCACACCGCGCTCAGCCCGGCCAGCGCCTCCGGCGCCTCCTCGGCGAGCAGGGAGAACAGCCCGGAGGTGATCCAGGCGGCGGTGACGCCACCGTCGGCGAGCACCCGCGCGTACGACTCGGCGTCCAGTTCGCCGGGTGGGGCCACGATGATCCGGCCGCCGCGGAGCAGCGCGATCCAGAGTTCGAAGGTGGAGGCGTCGAAGGCGTGCGGGGAGTGCATCAGGATGCGCCGGTAGCCGGCGTCGTCCCAGTCCTGGTCGAGCGCGAACTCCAGCACGTCACGGTGCCGGACGGCCACGCCCTTCGGCAGGCCGGTGGATCCGGAGGTGAACATGACGTACGCGAGGCGATCGGGATGACCGGTCACGACCGGGGCCGTGGCGGGATCCGCCGCCAGCGACGGATCGTCCGGCGACAGCACCCGCACGCCCTCGGGGATGCCCAGGCCGGGGAGCACCCGGTCGGTCACCAGCACCGGCGCCCTGGTGTCGGCCAGCACCCAGGTCATCTGATCCACGGGATAGCCGTGGTGGATCGGCGCGTAGACGCCGCCGGCCTTGAGGATCGCGAGGGTCACCGTCACCACCTCGACCGAGCGCTCCAGCAGTACCGCCACGCAGGTCTCGGCGCCGACGCCCAGCGCCGTCAGGCGGTGCGCCAGCCGGTTGGCCCGCTCGTCCAACTCGGCGTAGGTGAGCGAGACGCTGTCATCGGAGACCGCGATCGCCCCGGGGGTACGGGCGACCTGGTCCGCGAACCGAGCGGTGATCGTGCCGTCGGCCTCGGGGACCTCCCTGACCGCGCCGTTCCATTCCCGCAGGATCCGCCGCCGCTCCCGCTCGCCCAGGATCTCGACCTCGCCCACCGGCAGCGCGGGGTCCGCCGTTGCCAGGGAGTTGAGGAACCCCAGGAACCGGCCGTGCAGCGCGGTGACCTCGGCCTCGGTGTAGAGGCCGGGGTTGGCGTCGAAGTCGATCCGCATGCCGCGGCCGTCCGACCCGTCGTAGACGTTGACGCACAGGTCCTCGACCGGCCCGAGGGTGAGGGCGTGCGCGGTGGACGGCTGCCCCGCGAAGTCGACGTTGTAGTCGAAGGCCATGATGTTGATCAGCGGGCCGAACAGCCGGCGGTCATCGCCGATCAGCTTGAGGTCACGCCGGAGGTCCTCGTACCGGTATCGCTGGTGGCGCAGGAGCCGGGCCGTGGTCCGGTTGGCGGTCCGGACCAGTTCCTCGACGCTCATGTCCGGGCGGACCGTGATCCGCAGCGGCAGGACGTTGGACATCATGCTCGGCGTCCGCATCGCCAGCGAGGTGGTGCGCCCGGTGACGGCCAGGCCCAGCACCACGTCCTGGGTGCCGGTGAGCCGGGCGACGTACGCGGCCGTGGCGGCGATCGTCAGGCCTGCCATGTTGGTGCGCAGCGTGCGGGCGACGGCCGAGAGCGAGTCCGCCTCGGCGGCGGGCAGGATCGCGGTGGTCCGCCGGAACTGGGGCGAGGCCTCGGCGGTCCGGCTGGAGAGACTGACGACCTCGGGAAGATCCCGGAAACGGTCCAGCCAGTACGCCCGGTCCTTTTCGAACCGTTCCGAGGCGCGGTATTCGGCGTCATCGTCGAACAGCGCGCGAAGTGAGCCGGGGGTCGACTCCTGATAGGCGTGCCCCCCGGCCAGCGCGGTGTAGATCTCGGCCATCCGGCGGTTGACGATCGCGCCGCTGTACCCGTCGATGGCGATGTGATGGCACCGCAGATACCACAGGTGCCGGTCCGGGGCGATCCGCAGCAGGGCCACCGTGAAAAGGGGCTCGCCGCCGGTCAGGCTCAGCGGGCGCTCCAGATCCTCCTGCATCCAGGCCATCGCCGCGGCACGGGGGTCGGCCTCACCGCACAGGTCGAGAAAAGGGAGAGCCACCTGCGGCTCGGGGTCCAGGACCTGGTATGGCATTCCGTCCAGCTCGACCAGCGTGAAGTGGCATGCCTCGATCTCGTGGGCGCCGAGCAACGCTCCTCTGGTGAACAGTTCCGGGTCGACCGGGCCCTCGATCTCGATGTACTGCGCGATGAAGATCGGGCTGTCCGGGTCGAGCTGCTGCGCGTACCAGACACTCTGCTGGGCCGCGGACAGCGGAACATACTCAGAAGGAGGCATAAAAGGATTGCTTTCCCGGTCGGAGGTGCTACCTGCAGGCAGTGAAGTGATCGGCGTGGTGAGATCAGGCAGGAAGACGACCCCACCCCGTCAGCGAACCTCCACGACTCGCGGGTTCCCCGATAGCCCGCACTTCGTCCCCCCTCACACCTCTTGAACACAGGGCCGCCCGGCCCCCCAGGGCGCACGACTCCCACGAGGCACAGCCAGTACTCATGAGTAGCGGGGGTCACAGTTAACCAGGATGTGACATGGCGGTGCAATCACGCATCGCTCACAAAATGGACGGTGATGTCACTCAACAAAGTGATAACGCACGCAGAGTTGCGCACCGTCAACGGACCGCGTTTGCTCCTGAAGTCACAACCGAGGCTCCATTTCCCGCCCCGCGAGGGAGCCGTCCACCCACCCCGGCGCGTCATTTAACCAAGCAAGCGTTAGGCTGGGCCATATGGATCTCGTGGTCACCGAGGAGCAGCGGGAACTGCGCAGCACGCTGCGCCGGTTCTTCGCCGACAAGTCGCCGAGCGCCGCGGTCCGCCGCCTCATGCGGACCCCCGAGGGATACGACCGGGCCGTATGGACGCAGATGGGCGAGCAGCTCGGACTGCAAGGGCTGGCGATCCCGGAAGAGTACGGCGGGTCGGGGTTCGGTTTCCGTGACCTGGTGATCGTGCTGGAGGAGATGGGCCGGGTGCTGCTGTGCGCGCCGTACCTGTCCACCGTCGTGCTGGCGGCGGGCGCCGTGCGCAACAGCGGGGACCGGGCGGCCATGCGGGACCTGCTGCCGGGCCTGGCGGCGGGCTCCACCATCGGAACGCTGGCCTTCACCGAGGAGGACGGCCGCTGGGAGCCCGACGGCATCGCCATGGCGGCCCGGCCGGACGGCGACGGCTGGGTCCTGGACGGCGCCAAGGCCTTCGTGCTCGACGGCCACGTCGCGGACCTGGCACTGGTCGTCGCCCGCGCCCGCACCGGCCTGTCGCTGTTCGCGGTGGACGGGAACGCGGCCGGCCTGACGCGTGCGAAGCTGCCCACCCTCGACCAGACGCGCCGGCTGGCCCGGCTGGAGTTCGACGGCGTGCGAGCGCGGCTGATCGGCGCCGAGGGCGCGGCCGGTGCGGTGCTCGCCACGACCCTCGACCAGGCAGCGGTGGCACTCGCCGCGGAACAGCTCGGCGGCGCTCAGCGGGTGCTGGAGATGAGCGTGGACTACGCCAAGGTCCGTCACCAGTTCGGCCGGCCCATCGGCGGGTTCCAGGCCATCAAGCACAAGTGCGCCGACATCCTCATCGGGGTCGAGTCCTCCCGGTCGGCGGTGCTGTACGCGGCGGCCGTGGCCGACGCCGACCCGTCGCGCCTTCCCCCGGTGGCGGGCCTGGCGAAGGCCTACTGCTCCGACGCCTACTACGCGGCGGCGGCCGAGAACATCCAGATCCATGGCGGCATCGGCTTCACCTGGGAGCATGACGCCCACCTGTACTTCAAGCGCGCCACCTCCTCGCGGCTCTTCCTCGGCGACCCCGCCTACCACCGCGAACGGCTCGCGCGGCACATCGGAGTCTGAGGCGGCCGGTCACCGGAAAAGGCGGCCCTGCCCGGACCGGTCGTACTACGGTGGCGGCGATCAGATCCCCACGGTGCAGCCGAGGGAGGCAGCCATGGCCGACCGGTCCAAGCCCGGCACAGGAGCGTCACCGCAGCCCGCCGAGCAGCCGCCGCCCAAGGTGACCGAGCTCGCCGCGGCCCAGCGGCTCGGCGACCTCCTGAGCTCCCGCAAGGGCTCCACCCCCTTCGCCAACGCGTTCTTCGCCCTGGCGGTGGCCGCCCTTCTGTTCGGCGTCACGGTGGTGCTGGCCCTGCTGCGCCTCGCCCGCGGGGTCGCGGTCTTCACCTTCGCCTGCTCGGTGGGCATCGCCTTCCTCTCGCTGTTCGCCCTCCTCGCGGGTTTCACGGGTGCCTACCTCTACACCGGCGGGCTGGTGCACCGGAAGAACGGCCGGCTCAGCGCCGTCCGCTGGCCGGACGTCAGCGAGCTGCTGCTCTGGCGCGCGGGCGGCAGGACCCGGCTCGCCGGCAGGCTGCTGTGCTACCACGTGGTCACCCGCTCCGGCCGTAAGCTGCCCATCGAGGCGCACGTCGGCGCGGGACGGGACGCCTTCGGTGAACTGCTGGAGCAGAAGATCCGCCAGGAGGGCGGACAGGTCGTGGAGAGCGGGCCGTACTCCGGGCGACTGCGCCCGTGAGTCCCCGGCCGAAACCGCCGCCCGACCGTTCCCGCTGTCTCCGATGCGCGTTGTCTGGGTAGGGCTCATCGAAGTGGCCGAAACTCTGAGAGGCGATCATGAAGCTGGGCTTGCACATCTCTGATTTCACCTGGCCGTCCGGACCGGCACGGCTGGGCCCCGATCTCGCCGACGTCGCGCGTACGGCCGACGTCGCCGGCTTCGACCGGGTCAGCGTCATGGACCACGTGTGGCAGATCCAGGTGATCGGGCCGCCCGAGCACGAGATGCTCGAGGCGTACACCACCCTCGGGCACATCGTGGCGCACACCTCGCGGGTGAAGCTGCTGACGCTGGTCACTGGCGTGACCTATCGCGCACCAGGGCTGCTGGCCAAGATGGTGACCACGCTGGACGTGCTCTCGGGCGGCCGGGCGATGCTCGGCATCGGCGCCGCCTGGAACGAGGAGGAGGCACGCGGGCTGGGACTGTTCTTCCCGCCGCTGGCCGAGCGGTTCGAACGGCTGGAGGAGACTCTGCAGATCTGCCTGCAGATGTGGAGCGACGACGACGGCCCGTACGAAGGCAGGCACTACCGGCTCGCGCGCACCCTCAACTCGCCGCAGGCGCTCTCCCGGCCGCATCCGCCCATCCTCATCGGCGGCCAGGGCGAGAAGAAGACGCTCCGCCTGGTGGCGAAGTACGCCCAGGCCTGCAACCTGTTCCCCAGCCCCGACCTGGCCCGCAAGCTGGAAGTGCTCAGGGAGCACTGCGACCGTGAGGGCACCGACTACGACGCGATCGAGAAGACGGTGCTCTACAACTTCGACGTGGGGGAGAAGGGGGAGAACACCGGCAAGATCATCGATGATCTGGGCCGGCTGGCGGAGCAGGGTTTCACGGTCGCGCACGGCAGCGTCACCGACGTCTCCCGCATCACGCCGCTGGAGACCATCGGCAGCGAGGTGATCCCGGCCGTCGCGTCCCTGTGACCCTCGCGGGACGGTGACCCTCGCGGGACAGTGACCCTCGCGAGACCGGGCCGCCCTTGGAACCAACGGCGCCGCCGGCATCGAGTGTCAGATCCAGCCGGCGCACCCGGCCCTGGCCGTCCACGTCGACGCTGCCCTCGGCGCTCTGTCGGGCGAGGCCCTTCTTCCCCGCGCGGAGCGGCGACTAGAATCCCGTTCGGATATCGGGTCTCGAAGGGTGGGCGGATGGCGGAGCGCGAGGCCGGCGAGGCGTTCTTCACCGAGTCGGACGGCCTGCTGCTGCCGGCGCGGCACGCGCACGGCCCGTGGTCCCCGGACATGCTGCACGGCCGGTTGCTGGGTGGGCTGATGGCCTGGGCGATCGAGCGCGAGCACGCCGCGGACGGACTGCATTTCGCCCGGTTCACCGTGGACCTGTACCGCAACAGCCCGCTCGTCCCGCTGCGGGTCGGCACCGTACGGGTCCGCGATGGCCGCCGGATCCGGGTCGCCGACGCCACGATCAGCGGCGAGCACGGTGCGGTCGCCCGGGCCTCCGCCGTCCTGCTGCGCCGCGGAGAGCAGCCGAAGGGACGGATCTGGAACGCTCCGGCGTGGGACGTCCCGGCCCCGGAAGAACTCCCCCCGCTGGCCAGGGCCTCCGGCTTCAATCTGCGCTGGATCCCTTCCGGCGGCGCCACCGAGGACGGCTTCCAGTCCGCCGAGCGCCACCGGGTCTGGCTGCGCGAGACCCGTGCGCTCGTGACCGGTGAGTCGCTGACGCCCTTCATCAGGGTCGTGCTGGCCGCGGACATGGCCAGCCCGATGGCGCACTTCGGCACGGCCGGGCTCGAGTTCATCAATGCCGACTACACCGTGAGCCTGAGCCGGTTGCCGCTCGGCGACGATATCGGGATCGAGGGCGCGGGCCATCTCAGCGACGAGGGGATCGCGGTCGGCCAGTGCACCCTCTACGACATTTCAGGGCCCGTCGGATTCTGCGCGACCTCCGCCATCGCCAACCTCCCCGGCTGAGGAGTTCCGGGTCAGTCGCGGAACTCCGGTGGACGGTTCTCCTTGCGGGCCCGGACGGCCTCTTCGAAGGCGCAGGTCCTCTCAGTCGGCTGAACAAGCGCAGGTTAACCGGAAACCACGCCGCGCGTTCGGGGCGCCCCCTTCCGGGGACAGGACCCCGTACAGCAGAATCCGTGCAGCGGAATAGGGTGCGGCGGAACACGTGCAGGACGACAGACGGGAACGGGATGAGACGAGTCCGCGTCGCGGCGGCCCTGGCGCTGGCCGGGCTGACCGCCTGCTCGCCGCAGAGCTCCGCCGGCTCGGACCCGAGCCCGCTGGGGGCGCCTGCCGGCTCCGCGGCGGTGGCGCAGGGCGGCGCGGACTGGACCACCTACCACGCCGACCCCGCGCGCACCGGGGTGGCGTCCCGGGTGCCGCCGCCGGGACGGCTCTCGGTCGCCTGGCGGGCCCGCCTGGACGGCGCGGTCTACGGGCAGCCGCTGGTCATCGGGGACACCGTCATCGCGGCGACCGAGGGCGACACGGTCTACGCGCTGGACCGCCGGACCGGCGCGGTCCGGTGGCACCGCAACCTGGGCCGGCCGGTGCCGCTGTCCGCGCTGCCGTGCGGCAACATCGACCCGCTCGGCATCACCGGCACCCCGGTCTACGACCCGGCGAGCCGGCGCGTGTACGCCGTCGCCGAGACCACCGCTTCCCAGGGGGTGACGCACACGCTGTACGGGCTCGACCTGGCCGGCGGATCGGTCGGCGTACGCCGCGCGATCCCCACCCCCGACGGCCGGCCCACGGTGAACCAGCAGCGCGCCGCGCTGACGCTCGCTCACGGCCGCGTGTACGTCGCGTTCGGCGGCCTGAACGGCGACTGCGGGCCCTACATCGGCTCGGTCGTCGGCGTACCGGTGACCGGGCGGGGCCCGCTGCTGTCCTACCGGGTCCCCACCCGGCGTGAGGGCGGTATCTGGGCGACCGGGGGCCCGGCGCTCGGCGCGGACGGCACGCTCTACGTGTCGGTCGGCAACGGCGCGGCCACGTCGGGGGCCTTCGACTCCAGCGACTCCGTCACCGCGCTCACGCCGGAGTTGCGCGCGCGCTCGGTGTTCGCCCCGAAGATCTGGGCGGACGACAACGCCCGCGATCTCGACCTCGGCTCCATGGCGCCCGCCGTGGTGTCCGGCGACCGCGTGCTGATCGCTGGCAAGCGCGGCGTCGCGTACCTGCTGCGCGCACCGGACCTGGGCGGTGTCGGCGGGGAGATCACCCAGGCGAAGGTATGCGAGGCCTACGGCGGCCCCGCGCACGCGGGCAAGACCGTCTACCTCCCCTGCCGGGGCGGCCTGGCGGCGGTGAACGTCGCGGGAGACCGGATCCAGGTGCTGTGGCGTGGCCCGAGCGGCGCCGCGGGCTCGCCGGTCGTCGGCGGCGGCGCGGTCTGGGTCACGGACTGGGAGACCGGCTCCCTCTACGCCCTGGACCAGTCCACCGGGCGGACCCGCCAGAAGATCGACGTGGGAGAGCTACCGCACTTCGCGTCGCCGACCCTGTCCGGTTCACTCGCCCTGGTCGGCACCATGGACGGGGTCGTGGCCGTCTCCGGCGCCTAGGTCAGATGGACGCCTGCCGGTCGGCCCAGTAGGGGTCACGCAGGAGGCGCTTGTACAGCTTTCCGGTGGGGGTCCGGGGCATGGCGTCGACGAAGTCGATGGTGCGGGGGACCTTGTAGCCGGCCAGCGACGTCCGCAGGTGCGCCAGCAGTTCCGCCGCCAGCTCCCCGGTCGGCTCGAAGCCGTCGCTGAGCTCCACCGCGGCCTTGACCTGCTCACCGAACTCCTCGTCGGGGATCCCGAACACCGCGACGTCCCGTACCGCCGGATGCATGATCAGCACACCTTCGATCTCGGCCGGGTAGATGTTCACCCCGCCACTGATGATCATGTCGATCGCCCGGTCGGCGAGGAAGAGGTAGCCGTCCTCGTCGAAGTAGCCGATGTCGCCGGTGGTGAACAAACCGTCCGGCCGGTGGATGGACCTGGTCTTCTCCTCGTCGCCCCAGTACTTGACGTCGTCGCCGCTGGTGTAGCGGAACCAGATCTGCCCGCGCTCCCCCGGGCCCGCCTGCGTGCCGTCGGCAAGGAGCACGCGTACCTCGGTCGTGGGCAGCGGGCGGCCGACGGTGCCGGGCTTGCTCAGCCACTCCTCGGCCGACACGACGGTGTTGACCGACGCCTCGGTCGAGCCGTAGTACTCGTGCACGATCGGGCCCAGCCAGTCGATCATCTGCCGCTTGATCTGCGGTGAGCAGGGGGCGGCACCGTGCCAGACGGCGACCAGGCTCGACCCGTCGAACCCGGCACGGGTCTCCGCCGGCAGCCGCAGCAGCCGGACGAACTGGGTCGGCACCAGGTGCACATTGGTGATCGTGTACTCGTCGATGAGGGCGAGCGTCTCGGCCGGATCCCAGGCCTGCCGCATGACGACCGAGCGGCCCACGTTGAGGAAACCGTAGGACCAGAGCCATTGCGCCGAGTGGTAGACCGGCCCCACCAGCAGGGACCGGCCGCCTTCCGGGATGCCGAGGATCTGCGTGAAGGCGTCGCCGACGAGTTGCATGGTCACCACCGGTGATCCCGGGGTGAGGATGGTCCGGCTCACGCCCTTGGGCCGCCCGGTCGTCCCCGAGGTGTAGATCATCGGTACGCCCAGCGACTGGTCCACCGGCTCTGCGGCGTCGCCGGCGCCGAGGAACTCCTCATAGGGCGTGAAACCGGGGATCTCGCCGCCGAGCGCGACCACCGCCTTGAGATCTGCGCCGTCCGCCGCCTCGACGGCCACCTCGGCGAAGCGGTCCTCGGAGAACAGCACGGTCGCGCCCGAGTCGTCCAGCACGTAGCGCAGCTCGTCGGCCGTCCAGTGCCAGTTGACCAGCACATATCGCAGGCCGGTGTGGGTGGCGGCGGACATCAGCTCGAAGTACTCCCGGCGGTTGCCGGAGTGGATGGCGATCGCCTCCCCGATCCCGAGGCCCAGACCGCGCAGCGCCCCGGCCAGGCGGTTGACCCGGGTGTTGAGCTCGCCCCACGAGGTGGTCCCCCGCTCATCGGTGAGAGCGGGCTCGTCCGCGCGCTTCTCGGCGTGCGGCAGCAGCAGTTCGGCCATGGCGGGACCTCCAACGGGCGCGGCGACATCCTAGAACGAGACTCTAGGATGCGAGGGCCGCCCGGCAACAGGGCTCCCGAACATGGAAAATGGCCACCGGTGCGACCGCGCCGCCGCACCGGATGGCCATTTCCCCACACCATAGACGCGCGGGGGCGCCCTCCGGTTTCCCTCGGGCTACCACCGTGTTAAGAAGTGCCCGTCACGGAGTGTCCATCACGAGGCGTCCGTGGAGACGGCCGGGACCGCGTCGACGGCTGCGGCCATCAGGGTCAGCCGGCTTCCCAGCACCGCCTCGGTGGCGCTGACCAGCTGCGCGAGCCGGAACACCTCGGTCCGGTGGAACTGCGGCGCGGCCGTGCGGGCGACCAGGACGGCCAGCCCGGCCTCGCCGATCGGGGCGACCGCGTACTGCGTGCCGTCCTGGTCGGTGAAGGAACGGGGGCGCAGCGGGTGCACTTCGGGCAGGTCGATGTCGGCGAAGACCCCGAGGCTGGTGTGCACCAGGATGGCCTCGCCGGGCGTCACCCGCACCAGCCCCGCCCAGTCGGCGCTGAGGATGCTCGGCACGGCGTCGGCCAGGATGACCAGCGCGCCGTCGGGATTGGCCGCCAGCTGACCGACCAGCGCCGCGTCGGGGAAGGCCCCCTGCGACTCGACCGTGGGCCAGACGCCCTCGATGTCGACTCCGGGGATGAACGCCAGCCCGTCACAGAGCCGGTCGATGCCCGCCCCCGAAGGCCAGGCCACGGTGAAGTCGTCCAGCGCCCGGCCGGCGTCACGTTCCAGAACGGCCATCTGGACCACGTCGGCACCGGCGGCGCCGAGGATGCGCGCCACCTTGCCCAGCGAACCTGGGCGGTCCGGCAACCGGACCCGAATGCGCAGCAACACAGCCCACCTCCTCTCTGCGGGACCCCCGGCGGGACCCGCCCCCGATCTCCGTGAACGTTTCGCGTCTCCAGGTTGCGACAGGCACGTTTCCCGCCTGTTACCACGTCGTATCAGCGTCGAGAACCATCGGCAACCCCCGATTCGGCCACGAAAGCGCGGCTCCACCTTCCACTCCACGGAGGCCTTCGAGTAGATATGTACCTTTCGACCGCTGTACCATTCCGGTGGCGCCCGTCACGAATGAGCAAAGAACATAAAGCATTTGCCTATCGCTCTGGGTTACGGCCCGTTAGGGTTGCTCCACGTGTCGAGTGCACAGGATCCCCCTTCTGACGATGATGTGCCGCCCGCCGAGGACGACTCCGCCGACGGCCTGGCGAGCGAGCCGCCGGCCCCGACGCTGTCAGAGATCCAGTCTGCTCTCTCCAGGCTCCTCTCCGTGGTGGAACGCGAGCACGAGCGGGCCGCCCACCGGGAAGCGATCATCGACCGGCTGCACGAGGACAACCAGCTGCTGCGCCGCGGCGAGCTGCAGACGCTGCACGAGCCGGTCCGCAACGCGCTCTACCGCCTGCACGACATGGTCAAGCGCGAGACCGGACGCTGGGCGTCCCCCGAGCCTCCCGACCCCGCCCATGCCGCCGCGCTGCTGTCCGCAGTCGCCGACGAGATCGCCGAGGCCCTGGCCCGCACCGGCGTGGAACACTTCACCGTCAAGCCGGGTGACCCCTTCGACCCGGCCCGGCACCGGCCGGTCGGCAGCGAGCCGGTCACCGATCCAGGACTGGACGGCACCGTCATGTCCGTTTTCACCGATGGCTTCGAAAAGGGCGAGCAGGTCATGCGCCGGTCAGAGGTAAGGATCGGCAAGCTGCAGAACAAACCCGAATAGGTGGTGGGAGAGATGGCTGTCTACGGGATCGACCTTGGCACGACGTACTCGTGCATCGCCTGCATCGACGAGGTCGGACGGCCCACGGTCCTGCGTAATCTGGAGGGCACCGACACCACTCCGTCGGTGGTCTATTTCGAGTCGGGTGACAATGTCATCGTCGGCGCCACCGCCAAGGACACCGCGGTGCTGGAGCCGGACAACGTGGTCAGCCTCATCAAGCGGGACATGGGCACCGACGTCACCCGGCCGATCCACGGCTTCGAGTACACCCCCGAGGAACTGTCGGCGTTCATCCTGCTCAAGCTCGCGACCGATGCCCGGACCACCAACGGTGAGGACGCCCGCGACGTGGTCATCACGGTGCCGGCCTACTTCGGCGCGGCCGAACGGGACGCCACCCGCAAGGCCGGCCGGATCGCCGGGCTCAACGTCATCGACATCATCTCCGAGCCGATCGCCGCGGCCATCACCTACGGCGTGCTCAACCCGGAGCGGGACCGCACGATCCTGGTGTACGACCTGGGCGGCGGGACGTTCGACACCACGGTCATCGCGCTCAAGGGCGGCCACATCGAGGTGGTCTGCACCGACGGTGACCACGAGCTGGGCGGCGCCGACTGGGACGCCCGGCTGGTGGAGTACCTCGCCGAGCGGTTCCGGGAGGCGCATCCGGACGTCGGCGATCCGCTCGATGACAAGCAGACCGAGCAGCAGCTGCGCCGCGACGCCGAGGAGACCAAGAAGGCGCTGACCACCCGGACCCAGCAGACCGTGCGGGTGATGCACGACGGCCGGGTGGCGGCCGTGGAGGTGACCAGGGAGAAGCTCGAGGAGATCACCAAGGATCTGCTCGACCGCACCGTGGAGATCACCGGCCGTACGCTGTCGACGGCCAGCGAGAAGGGCGTCAGTGACTACGACGACCTGGTGCTGGTGGGCGGCTCCACCAAAATGCCCGCGGTGGCCGCCCGGCTGGCCAACGAGCTCGGCCTGAACCCCAAACTCCAGGACCCGGACCTGGCGGTGGCCAAGGGGGCGGCGCTCTACGCCTTCGAGGAGACGTTCCGCCGCCTCATCCTGCAGGGCGCCACCGATCGGGCCGAGGAGATGGCGAGCCGCGCCGGGCTGTCCATGGACCAGCAGCGTCAGATCGCCAACCGGCAGATCAAGACCGTGGCCTCGCGTGCGTTCGGCATCGTGGTGCTCGACCGGGAGACCGAGAACGAGGAGGTCGCCCACCTCGTCCGGGCCAACGACGAGCTGCCGGCCAGCCGCAGCGAGGACTTCTTCACCATCCACGACAACCAGACCGCGGCCGACGTCCGGGTGATGGAGCAGGCGGGCAGTGTCGCCTCCACCTCGCTCACGGACAACAACGAGATCGCCACTGGGGTGATCTCGATTCCCACCGGCAAGAAGCAGGGCTGGCCGATCCAGGTGACCTTCACACTCGACTCCTCCGGCCTGCTGCACGTCGCGGCGCTGGAGAAGGAGACGGGCGAACGCCTCGAACTCCAGGTCGACGTGGGAGGCATGTCCGAGGAGGACGTCGAGCGGTCCCGCGCCACCCTGTCCCGCGTAAAGGTGACATGACCGGCCACCATGAGCTGGGACGAGGACTACAAGCGGCAGGTGCTGGAGCCGGCCCGTGACGCCGGGGACCAGCCGCCCGAGGATCTGCGGGTGCGCTATCAGCTGCCCGACCGGCTGGCCCCGGCCGAGGTCGCGGCCCGGATCAAGCAGGTCCGGCAGTGCTGGCGGCGGGCCCGGGGACAGCTGAAGTACCGCAAGCTGATCGACCGGCTGGAGGCCGAGCACCGTGAGCTGGCCCCGGTCTTCGCCGCCGCCGAGAAGGGCGACCTGGGCCCGCTGACGGCCCGGCTGCGCGGCGGCGACGAGCGCACCGCGCGGCGCC
>JAOPYK010000203.1 GCA_025964695.1 Streptosporangiaceae bacterium
GGCGTGACCCGCACCTCACCCAGCCGGACGGTCAGCCGCTCGGCCTCGGCGCGGACCGCCCCCTCGGCGTCGGCGCCCACGTCCTCCAGCAATCTGAGCACGATCTCCCCGTCGGGTCGCTGTGCCCAGCCGCCGACGATCCGGCCGCCCCACCAGATCGTCGGGCCGATGTTGCCGGTCCGGTCGAAGAGGGCGGGGCCATGGTCGCCGAGGTACCAGGAGCGCCCGGCCCAGCCCATCGCCGTCGGGTCGAGGCCGGGCAGCAGCGCCGTCCACGGCTCCGGTGACGGCACCGGCTCGCAGTCGCCGGGAAGCACCAGGCCCGCGGCTCCGCCCAGGTCCACCTCGACCGGCTTGATCTCGGACAGAGCTCGTTTGACCTCCCCGGCGGTCCAGCCGGTCCACCACTTGAGGTCGGCCGCCGTACCCGGTCCGTACGCGGCCAGCCAGTATCGGGCCAGTTGCACCCGCGCCGCGTCCGGGGACAGTTCGGCCATCCCGCCGGGCAGCCAGGACTCGGCGGGCGACCATCGGTACTGGCTGCTGATCCAGGAACCCACCGGCCGGCCACGGACGATCTGGCCCTCCGCCGCGAGCACCAGCAGGACCCGGCTGACGATGTTCTGGGTACCCTCGTACGGCTTGCCGCGGGCCAGCGTGATCTGGGTCCTCAGCCGGGGTTCGTCGGCGCTCAGCTGGGCTCCAGTGGCCTCGCCCCGGACCTTCAGCGCCCGCAGCGTGGCCGCGTCGGTCTCACGCAGCCATCCGGCCACGTCGCCGTCCATGCCCGCCTCGACCAGGAATCGCTCGGTGCGGAGCCGCTCCCTCGCGGCGATCACCAGTGTGCTCGCGGCATGGACGGCCGGTGCCAGCTCCACCGGCACCACGAACACGGTCCGGCGCATACCCAGCATCCGCAGCAGCGCGCGGGTCCCGTACAGCGCCTCGTCGATGGCCGTCAGATCCGGGACCTTCATCCGCGCGGCGGCTGCCAGGTAGACCGAGGCGGGATCGGTGCTGTGCAGCGCCACCAGATCACGGGCGATCTCCGCGACGTCGTCGGTCCGGGTGCTCTCGGCGAGCCGGTGGCGGACGCCCAGCCGGGCCCTCCGCTCCTCCACGCTTATCAGCCGCATCGCCCGATTTTATGGGTGGTCGACCCGAGCGGAGACGGCTGGGCATCACGTTCTCATCAGGAAAGGTCCATTCCGACGGGGCACAGATGGCCGAGCTGGCCCGTTTGATCGAGGCGGGCAGCTTGAGACGGCGTTACGAGAGTGAGGTTCCGGGAAGGATGTCCCGAGTCGTGCAACGTCGGCTGGGGAGATGACCATGCGTGCGCTCACCCTCGTACCACTACAGGCCGGATCGCTGGCGGTGACCGACGTCCCCGATCCAGTGCCCGGGCCCGGGGAACTGCTCGTCGATGGGATCGCCCTCGGGGTGTGCGGGACCGACCGCGAGATCGCGGCCGGGGAGTATGGCTGGGCGCCGCCGGGTGAAGAGCGGCTGATCCTCGGGCACGAGTCGCTCGGAAGGGTGATCGAGGCCCCGGCCGGCAGTGGCTTCGCCGCCGGTGACCTGGTCGTGGGAATCGTCAGGCGCCCCGATCCCGAGCCATGCCAGGCCTGTGCCCGCGATGAGTTCGACATGTGCCGCAACGGCAAGTACGTCGAACGCGGCATCAAGCAGATCCACGGCTACGGCTCGCAGCGGTGGACCGTCGAGGCCGACTACGCCGTCCGGCTGGACCCCGGCCTGGAGAGCGTCGGCGTGTTGATGGAGCCGACCACCATCGTCGCCAAGGCCTGGGACCACATCGAGCGCATCGGCAATCGCGCGTGGTTCGGGCCGGAGCGGGTGCTGATCACGGGCGCCGGCCCGATCGGGCTGCTCGCCGCGCTGCTCGGCGTGCAACGTGGGCTGGAGGTCCATGTGCTGGACCGGGCGGAGTCGGGCATCAAGCCCAAGCTGGTCCAGGACCTCGGGGCCACCTACCACACGGGCTCCATCCCGGATGTGGCCCGGCAGGCCCCGCCGGACATCATCATCGAGGCCACCGGCGCCCCGGAGCTCGTACTGGCCTCCATGGACAACACCGCCGCCGCCGGCATCGTCTGCCTCACCGGTGTCTCCAGCATGGGCCGTCAGGTCAGCTTCGACGTGGGTGCGGTCAACCGGGACATCGTGCTGGAGAACGATGTGATCTTCGGCTCGGTCAACGCCAACCGGCGCCACTACGAGATGGGAGCGGACGCGCTCGCCAAGGCCGATCGCTCCTGGCTGGAGGGCCTCATCACCCGACGGCACCCGCTCGAGGAGGCGGTCGAGGCGCTCGCCGGCCGGTCAAGTGAGGTCAAGACGGTGATCGATCTCACCTGACCGCCGTCAGCCCGCCTGCGAGAGCTTGACGACCACCTGCTTCGAGGTGACCGACTGGACCGAGACGTTGAAGCCGTCCACCGACGCCTGCCCGCCGGTCGGTACCGTCACCGGCCGGCCCGCGATCTTCACGGTCACCAGGTCGTTCCGCACCCCGACCAGTTCGGCCTTGACACCGAGGATGGAGGCGTTGGCCTGGACACCCCGGTCGAAGGTCACCGTGCAGGAGTTGAGCGAGCAGTTGGTGCCCGCGCCGCCGGCACTGCACGCGGCGGTCCCGAAGGCCAGTGCCAGTACGGGCAGCGCCGCGGCCAGGCGGCGGGTGGGGGAGATCATGGGTCGAGTCTAGGGGCGGCCCCGCACAGGGGCCGATCGCCTGCCGGGGGGCCGCCTCAGCGCGTGGTGGCCAGCCGGGTGCCCGCGGCGGTCCACACGGTGGGGTCCTCGGCGGCGTCGGTTCGCAGCCGCTGCAGGCGCAGCCGGGTGTCATCGGTCAGCGGGCTCGACTGCGCGGCGATCTGGCGCACGTCGTCCTCGCAGTCCCACAGTCCCTCGGTCGTGTAGGACTCTGCGGTGTGCGGGGCCGTCCGGATCAGCGCCGTCAGCAGGCGTGATCGCAGATAGGCGTAGGGGGACTCGGTCCACGTGGTCTTGAGCAGGGGTACTGCCTCGCCCGCCCGGAGCCTGCCGAGCCCTTCGATCGAGCCGGCCGCCGCGCGCCAGTCCTCCTTGCCGACCGACCGGTGCAGGTCGTTCAGCAGTGCCGGGACGTCCTGGTGGGTGCCGAATCTCGCCAGGATGCCGATGCCCAGATTCTCGCAGCCCGGCGACTGCCTGGCCCAGACCCGGGCCCGTGGGAGGGCCAGCGGGCCGAGATCGCGGATCGCGTGACAGACGGCGCTGCCCTGCCTGCCGTGACTGGGCAGGAGTTCCTCGGCGAGATCCAGGAGGGCGGGGTGGCGTCTGCGGCCCAGCTCCAGGATCGCCGCGACCGCCTCGTCGTCGGGCCGGCGGGCCTGCTCGAGAAGCTCGGAGTCCGACCGGGTGGACTGGTCGGGCTCCCGGTGGTGCTGACGCCCGCCGGTACGCCGCCGTACCGCCTCCGCGATGCGCGGATGGTGCGCCGCCCAGTCCTGGATCACCGGATTGTCCGGGTCGTTGACCAGCCAGTGCAGGTCGTCGTCCTCACAGCGGGCGACGACGACCTCCGCCAGCCCCTGGGTGAGGGACGGTTCGCCGAGGTCGGTGAGCGCGTTGAGCGCCTCGTACCAGTTCTCCCCCTCGAGGGCGTAGCGGCGCAGCGGCTCGGCCGCCTCCCGCCGGCTCAGCCGGACCAGATCCGCCAGCACGTCGATCGTGAGGGAGGTCCGCCACTCGTCACCGTCGATCAGATCATCCGCGTTGAACAAGTGGTCGGCCAGGGGTTCGCAGGACACCTCGAGATCCACCATGAGCCGCGCGTAGTACAGGCTGCGCGACTCGACCTGGCGGTCCCACCGTGGATCACGGCGTACGCACTCGTAGACGAGTTCACCCGCGCCCGGTACCTGGGCCGCCCGCCGGGCGGCCCGTCCCAGGCCTCGTTGCAGCTGTCCGAGCAGCGTGCCCGCTGATTGCATCACGACGTCGTCCACTCCAGCAGGATGCGCACTCGACCTCAAAACGGGCAAGTCCTTTGTCCGCCCGGTTGCGAACGGGGCCGCCCCCGGAGGGTGCGACCCGGTGCTCAGGGACCCCAGTCGGCGGCGCCGAGGGCGGCCACCGCGTCCGCCTCACCGGTGAAGCGGACCCGGGCGACGTCGGTCCGGCCGTTCACCCACAGCACCAGTTCGCTCACCGGGCCGTGCACCCGGGCACGCCTGGCCCCCTTGCTCACCCGGAAGGTCTGGCCGTCAGGCCGTACCAGGGTGACCTCGGCCGGCACCTTGCGCATGATGAAGCGGGCAGGCCGCAGCCGGCGCCACAGCAGATCCTCGATGGCGGCGGGCAGCTCACGCGGGTCCCAGCCAGGCTGGGAGCGCAGCACGTCCTCGTGATGGACGAAGTACTCGAGGGTGTTGAGCAGGGAGTCCATCCCCGGCGGAGCGTAGACCGACCAGCGCGGCGGCCCCTGCCGGACCCGGCTGACCAGCTGGGGAAAGGCGATAGTCTCCTTCGCGCGGCGGCGTACCCGCTCGGTGAGCCCGGCGAGCCGCCGGATCACCAGGCCGGGGGCGGCGTCCGGCCGGTGCTCACGCACCAGCAGGTGCGCGGCGAGGTCGCCCGTCGTCCAGCCCGCGCACTGGGTCGGCGCGTCCGGCCCCAGCCGCAGCATCAGGTCGCACAGGGCCAGCCGCTCCACCTTGGCGGGGTGCAGCGGCTTGCCGGTCAGGCCTGGATCATGGGAGTCGCTCACCCCGTGATGGTAGGCGTACGCCGCCCCGTCGGGAATATTTCGTCCCTCGGGGATGGTAGGCATGGAGGACTTTGCAAACAGCATCTACAGGAGGATTTCGTGGCTCAAAGGGGGAAAGCCCGCACCCTACGCGCCGGACTCGGGATTCTCTGGATCGCCGTCAAAGCCGAGCCGCGGGTGTTCGCACTCTCGGTGGCGGCCAGCGGTCTGTACGCCCTGATGACCGTCGGCACCGCCTGGGTTCTCGGCCGGGCCACGCAGAACGTGGTGCTGCCGGCCTTCCGCGACGGCCGCACCACAGCGGGCGCCCTCACCGCGGTCGCGCTGGCGATCATGGGTGTGGCCCTGCTCAAGGCCCTGGGCGTCGGCGGGCGCCGCTTCTACGCCGGGATCATGCAGTACCGGCTCCAGGCCTCCTACCGGCGCGCGGTCACCCGGCAGTACCTCAAACTGCCCCTGGCCTGGCATCACCGCCACCCCACCGGCCAGCTGCTGTCCAACGCCAACGCCGACGTCGAGGCGATCTGGGCGCCCATCGCGCCGTTCCCGATGGCCGTCGGCGTGATCTTCATGCTGGTCATCGCCGCCGTCTCGATCCTGCTCACCGACGTCATGGTGGCCATCATCGGCTTCCTGGTCTTCCCCGCGGTCGCCCTCCTCAACGTCGTGTACCAGCGCAGGCTGTCCCCGATCGCGACCCGCGCCCAGCAGCTGCGCGCGGAGGTGAGCGAGGTCGCGCACGAGAGCTTCGAGGGCGGCCTGGTGGTCAAGACCCTCGGACGGGAGGCGTCGGAGACCGAGCGGTTCGCCGCCAGCTCCCGTGAGCTGCGTGACGCGAACATCGCGGTGGGCCGGGTCCGGGGGCTCTTCGATCCGCTCCTCGAGATCCTGCCCAGCCTCGGCGTGCTGGCCGTGCTCCTGGTCGGCTCGGTCCGTTTGGAGCACGGCGCGATGACGGCGGGCGACCTCGTCCACGTGGCCTACCTGTTCACCCTGCTGGCCTGGCCAATCCGGGCACTCGGCTGGGTGCTGGCCGAGATGCCGCGCAGCGTGGTCGGCTGGGACCGGGTCCGGGGCGTCCTCGACGCCTCCGGCTCGCTGCCGTACGGAACCGGGACACTGGACGGAAAGGCGCCCGCCACGCTGGAGGTGCGGAACGTCCGCTTCGGCTACGGCGAGAGCACGGTCCTGCACGAGGTGAGCTTCGCCGCCGAACCCGGCCGTACGGTGGCGGTGGTCGGCCCCACCGGGTCGGGCAAGTCCACGCTGACCAGCCTGCTCGTCCGGCTCGTCGACCCGGCCGCCGGCACGGTGCTGCTGGACGGGATCGACGCCCGTGACGTACGCCAGGGCGGTCTCTCAGTGGCCGCGGCGCTCGTCCCGCAGCAGACCTTCCTGTTCGACGACACGGTGCGCGGCAACGTCACCCTTGGCGTGGACCTCCCCGACGAGCAGGTGTGGGAGGCGCTGCGGCGCGCCCAGGCCGACGGCTTCGTCGCGGCCCTTCCGGACGGGCTCGACACCCGGGTGGGGGAGCGGGGAGCCACCCTGTCCGGCGGTCAGCGGCAGCGCCTGGCCCTGGCACGCGCGCTGGTCCGCCGGCCCCGCCTCCTCGTCCTGGACGACGCGACCTCCAGCGTCGACTCGCAGGTGGAGGCACGGATCCTGCAGGGCCTGCGCGATGCCCAGTCACGCGAGGACGGCGCCACCGTGGTGGTCGTGGCCTACCGCAAGGCCACGATCGCGCTGGCGGACGAAGTGGTCTACATCGAGCACGGCCGGGTCCTCGACCGCGGACCGCACCATGAGCTGGTGGAGCGGTCCGAGGGCTATCGCAACCTGGTCAACGCCTACGAACGCGCCGAGGCCGAACGCGCCGAGGCCGCGCGGGCAGATCTCGCCACCGGCCCCGAGACCGATACCGATACCGGCCTCGGCTCCGGGGCGATCGACTCCACCGAAGAGGCCGTCGCTTGACCACACTCACTTCAGAACCCGGCACGGGCCTCGACGACGCCGCCCGCACCGAGCCCGCGCTCAGCACGCTGCGCCGCGGGCTGCGGCTGACCCCCGAGTTCCGCACCGGGCTGGCCGGCACGCTCGCGCTGGCCCTGGCGGCCACCGCCGGCCGGGTCGTGGTGCCCGTGGCGGTGCAGCAGACGATCGACCGCGGGCTGACCGTCCCCGGCGGCCCGGACCTGGCTTTCGTCCGCATCGCCGTGCTGGTGTGCGCGCTGGTCGTGCTGGCCACCGCCGCGTGCGCGTACGCCATGAACGTCCGCCTGTACACCAGTACCGAGTCGGGGCTGGCGTCGCTGCGGATCAGGGCGTTCCGGCACGTCCATGACCTGTCCATGCTCACCCAGAGCGGTGAACGGCGGGGCGCCCTGGTCTCCCGGGTCACCAGTGATGTCGACCAGATCAGCCAGTTCATGCAGTGGGGCGGGCTGATGATCATCGTGTCCCTGGGACAGCTGGTGGTGGCCAGCGTGCTCATGCTGGTCTACTCCTGGCCGCTGGCCCTGCTGGTCTGGGTGTCGTTCGTGCCGCTGACCCTGGCCCTGCGCCGGTTCCAGCGGCTGGTCTCCGCCGCCTACATGGGGGTGCGGGAGCGCGTCGGCGACCTGCTGGCCGCCGTCAGCGAGTCGGTCGTCGGCGCCTCGGTCATCCGCGCCTACGGCGCCGAGGCGCGCACCGCCCGCCGCGTCGACGAGGCCGTCGAGCGCTATCGCAGTGCCCAGACCCGGGCCCAGGCGCTGGTCGCCCTCACCTTTCCCGCCAGCGAGCTGGTGGCCGCGATCGCCACCGCCGGTGTGGTCGTGGCCGGCACCATGCTCGGCATCGGCGGCCGGCTGACCGCCGGCGAACTGATCGCCTTCCTCTTCCTGGTCACCCTGTTCGTGAGCCCCATGCAGACCGCCACCGAGGTGCTCAACGACGCGCAGAACGCGATCGCCGGCTGGCGCCGGGTGCTGAGCGTGCTCGATACCGAGCCCGACGTCGCGGACCCGGGCGATGACGGTGTCGAACTGCCCCGCGGCCCGATCGAGATCTTGTTCCAGGACGTCGGCTTCGCCTATCCCGGCGGCCCGCCGGTGCTGCACGGGATCACGGCCGGCATCGCGCGGCGCAGCCGGGTCGCGGTCGTCGGTGAGACCGGATCCGGCAAGACGACCTTCGCCAAGCTGCTCACCCGGCTCATGGATCCGGTCTCCGGCCGGGTGCTCGTCGACGGGGTGCCGCTCGACACGGTCCGGTTCTCCTCGCTGCGGGAGCGGATCGTGATGGTCCCGCAGGACGGCTTCCTCTTCGACGCCTCGCTGGCCGACAACGTCCGTTACGGCAGGCCGGACGCCACCGACGAGGACCTGCTCCTGGCCTTCACCGAGCTGGGACTGGCGGACTGGCTCGACGGGCTGGCGAACGGGCTCCACACGCCGGTCGGGCAGCGCGGGGAGTCGCTGTCGGCGGGGGAACGGCAGCTCGTCGCGCTGGCCCGCGCCTATATCGCCGATCCGGATCTGCTGGTCCTGGACGAGGCCACCTCGGCCGTCGACCCGGCCACCGAGGTCCGTATCCAGCGCGCCCTCGACGGGGTCACCCGGGGTCGTACGGCCATCTCGATCGCGCACCGGCTCTCGACCGCCGAGTCCGCCGACGAGGTGATCGTGTTCGACCGGGGCCGGATCGTCCAGCGCGGCGCCCATGCGGATCTCGTCGCCGAACCCGGGATCTACGCCGATCTCCATGGTTCATGGGCCGCACAGCGGCGTATCTGAGCGGCGTACGAAGGGCATCGCCATTCGGTAAGTCGCGACCGGAGAAAGAGGGGCCGCCGGGTTCGGCGGGAAGGATGTGACGGAGTGATCCACCGGTGCACATCGGAAGCGTCGTCGTCCGCCGCACATCGCCTATTCCAAAAGGTTCGGGGCCTCCATTCGTTGTGCTACCGGTGATACGGTGGAGTCATCGGTTGCAGTCGTGGTTCTCGATCGTTTGTCTCAGACGCCCGCGGACTGATGGCAGCGGGCGTTTTGGCTGTTCCGGGACCGTACCGGAACGGCGAGGGCGTTCCGCGGTGACCGAGCCGGGCCCACGAGGTGTGGGCCCAGTTTTGCCGCAAGGAGAAAGACATGCCCCAGCAGGGCACCGTAAAGTGGTTCAACGCCGAAAAGGGTTTCGGATTCATCGCCGTTGACGGCGGCGGGCCGGACGTGTTCGTGCACTACTCGGCGATTCAGTCCTCCGGGTACCGCAGCCTCGACGAGAACCAGCGCGTCGAGTTCGAGGTGACGCAGGGTAACCGGGGTCCGCAGGCCGATCAGGTCCGCCCCCTGTAAGTCCCCAGTCGTAGCCGTTGGGGTCCACGTCGCTGTGCGGAGTGGACCCCAACGTCGTTTTCCGTCGGCCCCGGTGCGGGCAAGGTTCCGTGCCGATGCGGCGATCCGCGCGGCGTACCGGCACAATGGATCGCATGTCCGTACGCTCGTCCGACCTGGACCCCAAGATCGCAGCGCGCCTCAAGCGCACTTCCGACGGCCTCGTTCCCGCCATCGCCCAGCAGCATGACACCGGTGAGGTGCTCATGATGGGCTGGATGGACGACGAGGCGCTGCACCGTACCCTCACCACCGGGCGCTGCACCTACTGGTCGCGCAGCCGCCAGGAGTACTGGGTGAAGGGCGAGACCTCCGGCCATCAGCAGTGGGTGAAGTCGGTCGCGCTCGACTGCGACGGCGACGCCCTGCTCGTCAAGGTCGACCAGGTCGGTGCCGCCTGCCACACCGGGGACCGCACCTGCTGGGACGCCGACGTACTGGACTCCGTCACCGGTGAGCGGCCCGGCTCTCCATGAGCGCCCGTCGCGAGCTCGCCATCGCCGCGCTGCTCTGCGCGGCGGGGGCGGGTCTGAGCGCGTCGGCCGGCGGCCGGGAGTGGGCCACGGTGCACGCCCAGGACACCCTCGTCCCGCTCGGCCGGTCGCTGACCGGCCAGGAGCTCACCGGCGCGGCCACCGCGCTGGGCTGGGCGGGGCTCGCGGGACTGGCCGGGCTGTTCGCCACCCACGGCAGGATCCGGGCCGCCGTGGGTGTGCTGCTCACCGTCCTCGGTGCCGGCATCGCCTACGCCTCGGTCACGGCCGTCGGCCGTTCGCACGTCCTCCAGGCCGCCGCCGGCAAGAGCCAGCTGCTCGGCCTGGCCGGGCACGCCACCGTGGACACCACCGCCTGGTGGGTGATCTCCGCGGTCGGCGGGCTCCTGCTCCTGGCCGCCGGTGCGCTGGTGGCGATACGAGGCGCACGGTGGCCCGGCATGTCGGCCAGATACGATCCGGCGGGCGCCTCCGCGACCCAGGCCGCGGCAGCGGACCGGCCGGCCTCCCCGGGTTCCGGTGCCGCCGACCCCCTCGGCATGTGGAAGTCTCTCGACCGGGGAGAGGACCCCACCGCTCCCGCGCCCCCCGCCCGATCGGAGCAGAGCCCCCCATGAGCCGCCGATGAGCGACGACAGCGGCCGGGTCCTGGTGATCGAGCACGATCCCGGGGTCGCCGAGCTCCAGCGGCTCTATCTCACCCGCGAGGGCTTCGAAGTGCAGGTCGAGGGCGACCCCGCCAAGGCCCCCGCCGTGGCGGCGCTGAGCCGGCCCGACGTGGTGGTCCTCGATCTGTCGCTGCCCGCTCCCACTCCCGCGGACCTCTTCCGGCGGGTGACGGAGGCCGTACGGCCCGTCCCGGTGGTGTGCGTGCTCGCGGCCGGGGCCGAGCCCCCGGGGCCCGCCGAGCACCGGGTCACCCGCCCGTTCAGCCCCAGGCTGCTCGTGGCCGCGGTGAGCGAGGCGCTGCGTGGCAGGGACGCCGACGCCGCCGACGTCCTCCGGGTCGGGGACGTCGCGCTCGATCCGCAGACCCGGTCGGTCGCCGTCGGCGGCCGCCCGGCCGTGCTGACCGCCACGGAGTTCGACCTGCTGGCGTTCCTGATGGCCAACCTGGGCCGGGTCTTCACCCGGGAACAGCTGCTCGACGCCGCGTGGGGGTCGATCACCAGTTCCGGTGTCCGCACGGTCGACGTGCACATCGCCCAGCTGCGCGCCAAGCTGGCCGACGGCAGCCCCATCATCCGCACCGTCCGTGGCGTCGGCTACGCCGCCGACACCTGAGCGGTGCCCGGCGGCCGGAGCCTCCCGCGAGCACCGGCCCGGCTCGCGGGATCACGCGATCCCGCGGAGATCGCAGGGCGCCCGGCGGCGGCCTCACCGGCCGGCGGCGCGGGCGCACGTAGGCTGGAGGGCGTGACCAGCATGCAGGCGCAGGTTCCGTCCCGTCCCGAGCGGCCACGAGTGCGGTGGCGCCGGCTGCTCGCTCCGGCGGCGGTGCTGGCCGGGGTCGCCGCGGCCGTGACCTACGTGGGGACCGTCGATCCCAACCAGCACGGTCACTACCCGACCTGCCCTTTCCTGGCGCTCACGGGCCTGTACTGCCCCGGCTGCGGGTCACTGCGCATGATTCACGCGCTGACCCACGGGCACCTGGCCGAGGGATTCGGCCGCAACCCTTTCGCGTTCCTGCTGATTCCGGTTCTCGGCTATCTCTGGACGCGCTGGGTGACGTGCGGGGCACGCGGTGAGACCATCAGCTCACCGCTGTTCAGAACCTCGGTGATCTGGGTGTTCAGCGGTCTCATGATCGTTTACTGGGTCGTCCGCAACCTGCCCTTCGGGCGCGCGCTCGCCCCGTGAGCCCGGCCCGGGTGCGAACGCATGGCACGATCCGAGCTACGATCGAGACTCGCACGGACCGCTGGCGAGGGGACCCAGACCTGTGAGCGCGGCGACGAGCCCCCAGGCCGGGAGCGGATCGATCGTTCCAACATCGATCCTTTCAACTCCGCTCGTTCCAACACCGCAGTCCCGCGAATCGTGTCGTGCCGGAGGCGCGCTGTTGGTCTCCGGCGAGCCGCTAGGCGAGGAGACGAAGTGAGCGTGCTCGACGAGATCCTGGACGGTGTTCGGGCCGATCTCGCCGAACGACAACGAGAGACGTCGCTCGAGGCACTCAAGGAGATGGCGGCCGCCGCGGCGGAACCCCGCGACGCCCTCGGCGCCCTCCGGAGCGATGGTGTCTCGGTCATCGCCGAGGTGAAGCGCAGCAGCCCCTCCAAAGGCGCCCTGGCGGCGATCGCGGACCCGTCCGCGCTGGCCCGTGACTACGAGGCCGGTGGCGCGAAGGTCATCAGTGTGCTGACCGAACGGCGGCGCTTCGGTGGCAGTCTCGCCGACCTCGCCGATGTCCGCGCCAACGTCGACGTGGCGATCCTGCGCAAGGACTTCATCGTCACCTCCTACCAGCTGTGGGAGGCCCGCGCCTACGGCGCCGACCTGGCCCTGCTCATCGTCGCCGCCCTCGACCAGGACGCCCTGGTGTCTCTGGTGGAACGGGCCGAGTCGATCGGGCTCACCCCGCTGGTCGAGGTGCACACCGAGGAGGAGGTGACCCGCGCCGTCGACGCGGGGGCCAGGCTCATCGGCGTGAACGTGCGCGACCTGAAGACCCTCAAAGTCGACCGCGGCGTGTTCGCCCGGGTCGCACCGCTGGTCCCCAAGGAGATCATCAAGGTCGCAGAGTCGGGGATCCGCGGGCCGCACGACCTGCTCGCCTACGCCTCCTCGGGGGCCGATGCGGTGCTGGTAGGGGAGAGCCTGGTGACCGGCAGGGACCCGCGTGCCGCCGTCGCGGATCTGGTCGCGGCGGGGGCCCATCCTGCTCTCCGGCAGGGCAAGTAGCCACTAGAGTGAAGTCCATGCTGCGTGAACGATGGCGTGCCCATCCGCATCTCATCTGACCGGATAGGCCTACTTCGCACGACCTCCGCAGGACAGGACATCGCATGAGCATCGACGCAGCGCGCAGCGCGTCCACGGTTCCCGACGCAGCCGGCCGCTTCGGCCGTCACGGTGGGCGGTTCGCCCCCGAGGCGCTCATGGCGGCGCTCGACGAACTCGAGACCGTCTATGAGAGCGCCAAGAACGACCCCGCCTTCCAGGCGGAGTTCGCCGACCTGCTGACCAACTACGCGGGGCGGCCCAGCCTGCTCACCGAGGCCAAGCGCTTCGCCGCGCACGCCGGCGGCGCCCGGATCCTGCTCAAGCGGGAGGATCTCAACCACACCGGTTCGCACAAGGTCAACAACGTGCTCGGCCAGGCTCTGATCACCAAGCGCATGGGCAAGACCCGGATGATCGCCGAGACCGGCGCCGGTCAGCACGGCGTCGCCACCGCCACCGCCGCCGCCCTCATGGGGCTGGAGTGCACCGTCTACATGGGCGAGGTCGACACCCGGCGGCAGGCGCTCAACGTCGCCCGGATGCGGATGCTCGGCGCCGAGGTCATCCCCGTGAAGACCGGCAGCCGCACCCTCAAGGACGCCGTCAACGAGGCCTTCCGCGACTGGGTGGCCACCGTCGACCACACCCACTACTGCCTCGGCACCATCATGGGACCGCACCCGTTCCCGATGATGGTCCGCGACTTCCAGCGCGTCATCGGCGTGGAGGCCCGCGAGCAGTGCCTCACACTGACCGGTGCGCTGCCGGACGCGGTAGTCGCCTGCGTGGGCGGCGGTTCCAACGCCATCGGCGTCTTCCACGAGTTCATCCCCGACGAATCCGTCCGGCTGTACGGGTTCGAGGCGGCCGGCGACGGGGTGGAGACAGGCCGGCACGCGGCCACGATCTCGGCCGGCTCGGTCGGTGTCATCCACGGGATGCGCACCTACCTTCTGCAGGACGAGGAGGGCCAGACGCTGGACTCGCACTCCATCTCCGCCGGGCTGGACTACCCGGGCGTCGGGCCGGAGCATTCGTGGCTGCATGACACCGGCCGCGCCGAATACCGGGCGATCACCGACGCCGAGGCGATGGACGCCTTCGCGCTGCTGTGCCGGACCGAGGGCATCATCCCGGCCATCGAGTCGGCCCACGCCCTCGCCGGTGCGATCAAGGTAGGCAAGGAACTCGGCGCGGACGCCACGATCATCGTGTGCCTCTCCGGCCGGGGGGACAAGGACATGCACACCGCCGCGGGCTACTTCGGGCTCATGCCGGAGGGCGACCAGTGAGCGACGTTCGCGAGGCAGCGACAGGTACAGGTACGGCGGGGACCCGCCGAGCGGGCGGAGTGAACCGATGAGCACGAGCGTCACGAGCGCGTACGACCAGGCCAGGGCTGAGAACCGGGCCGCGCTGGTCGGTTATCTGCCCGCCGGTTTCCCCTCGGTGGAGGGGGCGATCGAGGCTGCCAAGGCCATGGTCGACGGCGGGTGTGACGTCATCGAGGTCGGTCTGCCCTACACCGATCCGCTGATGGACGGACCGACCATCCAGGACGCGGTGCACCAGGCACTCGTCGGCGGTGTCCGGCTTTCCGACGTCTTCCGCACCGTCGAGGCGATCGCCGCCACCGGCGTGCCGACCCTGATCATGACGTACTGGAACCCGGTCGACCGGTACGGGGTGGATGCCTTCGCCCGCGACCTGAAGTCAGCCGGCGGGGCGGGGCTCATCACCCCGGACCTGACGCCCGAGGAGGGCGAGGACTGGCTGGCCGCCTCCGACGCCCACGACCTGGACAGGATCTTCCTGGTCGCGCTCAGTTCCACCGACGAACGTCTGGAAAAGATCACCAAGGCCTGCCGGGGCTTCGTCTACGCGGCGTCGCTGATGGGCGTCACCGGCGCCCGCTCCGCCGTCGACACCGGTGCCCCACTGCTGGTGGAGCGCACCCGCAAGGCGATCTCCGCCGTGCGCGTCCCTGGGGCGGCCTCGCAGTCTGCCAATCTTCCGGTCGGGCTCGGCCTGGGCGTCGGCAACGGAGCGCAGGCGGCCGAGGTGGCGCAGTTCGCGGACGGGGTCATCGTCGGGTCGGCGTTCATCCGCCGGCTGCTCGACGCGCCGTCGCCGTCCGCCGGTCTGGACGCGGTACGGGAATTCGCCGCCGAACTGGCGGCGGGCGTTCGCCAGAAGGGCTGACGGCCCCCGCGGGGTCGTGCCCAAGGGCCTACGCCGCCTGGGGAGCGCGTGGCAGGATGGGGCACCGTGTCCCCAAGCGGCGCTAACAAGCCGCTTATGCCGGGTCGCGTAAGGTACGACGCGCCGGTCGCGCCGTATGCGGGCGCGGCCTGGCCTCCCCCCGACGGACAGAGATGAGGGAACGATGGCGACCGATACCGCCGGGAGGCGATGGGCCCCTTCCGGTAGCTGGCCGGTGATCCAGCCGTGGCTGACCCACGTCGCCAGGCTGGGTCTCGCCGCGGTCCTGTTCCTGGCGGGCTGGGCGAAGTTCACCGAGCCGCCGGCCCTCCAGAAGCTCGCCGTGTCGGCGTACCAGATCTTGCCCGACGGCATGGTCGGCGCGGTCGGCATCGGACTGCCCATCCTGGAGATGTCCCTCGCGGTGATGCTCGTGCTCGGCTTCGCCACCCGGTTCATCGCCGCGGCGGGCGGTCTCCTCATGATCATCTTCATCGGCGGGATCATCTCGGCGTGGTCTCGCGGCCTGTCAATCGACTGCGGTTGCTTCGGCGGGGGCGGCACGGTCGGCAAGGGCCAGACCCGTTATCTTCAGGAGATCCTGCGCGACCTCGGTTTTCTCGCCCTCGCCGCCTGGATCGTGGTGCTTCCCAAGAGCAAGCTGGCGCTCGACCGGATCCTCGGGCTGTACGGCGACTGACCGATTCCTATGTGCCTTCCCCACCAATCGACCCCTTTCTCCCCGGGTACCGCGGCTGGCGCGGCCCGGGGAGACGATCTAGAGGAGACCCCCGATGAGTAAGGCTGCCCGGCAGCGGACGGCCCGCGAGCGCCTCGCCGAGGAACGCAGGATGCAGGCGCTCAAGCAGAAGCGGGCCAGGGCGGTGATGATCAGCATTTCCGCCCTCGCGATCCTGGCGCTGGTCGTCGGAATCGGGGTCTATTACGCCAACAAGAAGGCAGTACGCACGCAGAAGGCCACCGCCTACAGTGGCCCGCTGGCCCCGGTCACGCGCCAGGCCGACGGCTCGGTCGTGATGGCGGCACAGGGCACCGCCGGCCCATTGCTGGAGATCTTCGAGGACTTCCAGTGCCCGATCTGCCAGCAGTTCGAACAGCTGAGCGGCCCCACGATCAAGAAGTTGGCGGCCCAGGGCAAGGTCAAGGCGGTGTACCACCCGTTCCAGTTGTTCACCGATGAGCCGCTGGCCTCCAACACCCGACGTGCGGCGAACGCCGCGCTGTGCGCCCCCGCGGACAAGTGGGTGTCCTACCACGACACGCTCTACAAGTACCAGCCGAAGGAAGGAACGAAGGGCTTTGCCGTCAAGGACCTGAACCTGTGGGCGCAGGACCTCGGCTTCGGTGACGCGGCGTTCCAGAAGTGCGTCACCGACACCCAGAAGTCCGGTCAGCTCGGCCAGATGACCAAGAACGCGCTGACCGACCGGAAGGTCACCGGTACGCCGACGGTCTACCTGGACGGGAAGGCGCTCAACCTGGAGGGTCAGATCATGAACCCGCAGGCGCTGGAGGCGGCCGTCCTGGCCGCGGCCAAGACCTCGCCGGCCACCTCGCCGGCCACCTCGCCGGCCACGTCGTCGCCGGCTACGTCCCCGGCGGCCACCCCCGCCGCCAGCGGTTCGGCCACTCCGAAGAAGTAACGGTTCCGCCCCCTGTGCATGGTCCTCTCGTAAGGTCGTGTACGGCCGGTCACCGGTGACCGGCCGTACACGATGCACGGCCCCTTGCGGGCAATGCGGCGTAGCGGATTCGGGGGGATCTGATGGGCAAGGCCGCCAGGGATCGGTCGGCGCGCGAACGACTGGCAGAGGAACGCGAGCACCAGGCGAAGCGGCAGAAGCAGGCGCGGACGCTCATGATCTCCCTTGGTGCCCTCGCGGTGATCGCCGTCGCCGTCTTCGCCGTCGTGCTGACCCGGTCCGGCGACGACGAGACCAGCGCCTATCACGGTCCGTTCGTCCCGGCGACCCGCCAGGCCGACGGCTCGATCGTCATGGCGAAACCCGGCGTGAACAAGCCGGTCCTGGAGATCTTCGAGGACTTCCAGTGCCCCAGTTGCAAGGCGTTCGAGAAGCTCAACGGACCCACGGTCCAGGAATTGGCCGCCGCGGGCAAGGTACGGGTGGTCTACCGCCCCTTCCAGCTGTTCCGGCAGGAGCCGCTGAAGTCCAACTCCCTGCGGGCGGCCAACGCCGCTCTGTGCGCCCCGGCCGACAAGTGGATCCAGTATCACGACCTGATCTACAAGCACCAGCCGGCCGAGGGCGATACCGGCTTCTCCGACGCGGACCTGATCTCCTGGGCCAGGAAGATCGGTATCCGCGACCCGGCCTTCGAGAAGTGCGTCAATGGCCATGAGAAACTCGCCCAGGTCACAGCCATGACGCAGTACGCCGTGCAGACCGCCAAGGTGGCCTCGACCCCCACCGTCAAGCTCGACGGCAGGGTGCTGGGCACCAACGAGACCTTCACCGTGAACGGCCTCCGCAAGGCGATCCTCGCGGCGGCCGCCCGCGAGCAGAGCACACCGGCGCCCGCCGGAAGCTAGCCGGGGCGGCGCGCGCCGCAGATCTTCTCATCGGTGAGGGGACCTGCGGCGCATCAGGTCTGCGGAGGCGGTAACGTCAACGCTCATGCAGCATCCGCTCGCCTTCCCGAGCCCGTCGCAGGGCGTCTGGCACCTCGGGCCCTTGCCACTCCGCGCCTACGCCTTGATGATCATACTCGGGATCGTCGTCGCCGTCTGGCTCAGTGAACGCCGCTGGGCGGCGCGCGGGGGGACCCCCGGTGTCGTCATCGACATCGCCGTATGGGCGGTGCCGTTCGGGCTGGTCGGCGGGCGGCTTTACCACGTCATCACCGACAACCAGATGTACTTCGGCGCGGGCAGGCACCCCCTCGACGCCTTCAAGGTCTGGAACGGCGGCCTGGGCATCTGGGGCGCGGTCGCGCTGGGCGCTCTGGGCGCCTACATCGGCTGTCGCCGCCGCGGGATCAACCTGCGGGTCTTCGCCGATGTCGTCGCGCCGGGCATCGCGCTGGCGCAGGGCATCGGCCGCTGGGGCAACTGGTTCAACCAGGAGCTCTACGGGCGCCCGACCTCGCTGCCGTGGGCCGTCACGATCGATCAGGACCACCGGCCCAGGCTCTCCGACGGCAGCCTCGATCCGCGCTACGCCGATGTCGCCAACTACCACCCCACCTTCCTGTACGAATCGCTGTGGTGCCTTGGGGTCGCGATACTGGTCATCTGGGCGGGCAAGCGGTTCAAGCTCAACTACGGGCGCAGCTTCGCCCTCTACGTCGCCGCCTACACCGTCGGCAGGGCCTGGATCGAGTGGCTGCGCATCGACAACGCCCACCACTTCCTGGGACTGCGGCTCAACGACTACACGGCGCTCGTCGTCTTTGTCGCAGCGGTCGCATACCTGTACGTGAACCGCGACAAGGGCGATGTCGAGGAGGTCCTGGAGACCGGGCGTGCCGAGTCCGGTGGCGACGACCCGGTGGGCGAACCGGAGCCGCTCGGCGGTGCCGGAGCGGTGCGGCCCGATTCCGCCGGACCGGCGGCCGACGGGGAGCGAGCAGCCTCCGGGCAGCAGGCCCCCGACCGGGACCGAGCACCCGACGCGGAGCAAGGAGCCTCCGGGGAAGCAGAGCAAGGCTCCGCCGGGGAACAGCAGGTCTCCGCGGAGCCGTGGGCTGTCGCCGAGCCCGCTGTGGACGAGCCGGAGAATCCCGCCGACGCCTCCGTAGATCACGGGGAGCCCGCGGAGGAGACCGACGCCCAGGGCGACCTGGACGCCCAGGCCGAAATTGACGAGCAGGCCGAAATTGACGAGCAGGCCGAACTCGACGAGCCCATCGAGGAGGCCGCGGACCCCTCTACGAAGGACGAAAGGGCCGCGAATCACGATCGGTCCCTGGAGGAGGAGCCCCTCGAGGACGAGCCGCAGGAGGACGAGTCCCTCGAGGACGAGCCCCTGGAGGAGACCGAGATCGTCCCCGGGGAGCATGCCGGTCCGGCGGAGGGGCCCGCCTCCGCGGACTCCGAGGGGCCGGCCGAGCCGGACGAGGGTCCCGCCTCCGCCCACACGGAGATGCCGGATGCCAAGCGGTGGTGGGCGACCGACACCCCCGCGACTGAGCAGGCCGAGCCCGCAGCCGGGGTTGCCGATGCCGATGCGCGGGATTCCGGGAGCGCTGAGCACAAGGCCGGAGGGACGAGACAAACGGCCAGGGAGGCTCCGTGAGCGAGCCAGAGCGCGCCGAAGCCCAGCGGACCATGAGTTCCGAGATCCACCACGAGCACCGGGACGTGAGCGGGGGATGGCTCCGGCCGTCGGTGTTCGGTGCGATGGACGGGCTGGTCTCCAACTTCGCGCTGATCGCCGGAATCGCCGGCGGGCGGGCCTCGCAGCACGTCATCATGCTGGCCGGGCTGGCCGGGCTCGCGGCGGGCGCCTTCTCCATGGCGGCGGGGGAGTACATCTCAGTGGCCTCCCAGTCGGAGCTGGCCCAGGCCGAGATCGCGGTGGAACTCGGCGAGCTGATCAACAACGCCAAGGCCGAGGAGGCCGAGCTCGCGCAGCTTTACCAGGCCCGGGGGCTTGATGCGAACCTGGCCGCAGAGGTCGCCAGGCAGCTCTCCCGTAACCCGGACGAGGCGCTGGAGATCCATGCCCGGGAGGAACTGGGCATCGACCCGGGCAACCTCCCTTCACCGCTGGTGGCCGCCGGTTCGTCGTTCCTGTTCTTCGCGCTGGGCGCTTTCCTGCCCGTCCTGCCGTATCTGCTGGGCGCCTCCAACCTCTGGCCCGCCGGCATCCTCGCCGCGATCGGGCTGTTCTCGGCCGGCGCGCTGGTATCCCGGGTGACCGCCCGCTCGTGGTGGTTCAGCGGGCTGCGCCAGTTGCTGCTGGGCGGTGCCGCCGCGGCGTTCACCTTCGGCGTCGGTTCACTCATCGGGACAAGCGGTCTCTAGCGGGTGCCGAAAGCGGATGAAATGGCCGTTTGTGCCCGCGCGTGTCGTGGGGAACGATAAGCTCACCCGTCGTGAGCGACGCCCGCGAGCGGCGATGTTCCGCCCGCTGAGTGAGCGAAGTGAACCGGAGGAACAGTGAGCGACACGGGCTCTCCCGTGAGGGCGCGCAAGACCGATGAGGACGACTTCTGGCCCGACGACCGGCCGGGGCTCAGCCGCAGATCCAAGATGATCGGCATCGGTGTCGCCGTCGTGGTGGTGGTCGCGGCCGTCGTGGTGGTCGCCGTCGTCTCCCTCACGGGCGGGAGCACGACCGCCGCGTCCGGCGGCGGCTCGGCCCTGCCCACGGTGTACGTTCCCACGGCGGCCAACGAGGGCACGAAGAAACTGAACCAGCGCACCGGAGGCGACCAGCGTCCCCTCAACGAGGGCGAGGTCTTCACCGACCAGGCCAAGTCGGTCTCGCACGGCAACTACACCTTCGCCCTGGCCCGCTCCGAGCTCTCCACGAACTGCGGTGCGTCGGTCTGGGGTCAGCGGCTCAAGGCCGACCTGCAGAAGTACGGCTGTTCGCAGCTCGTGCGCGGCGCCTACCAGACCAGCGACCAGCGGTACGTGGGCCAGTTCATCGCCCTCAACATGGACCGGATCGAGGGCTCCGAGCAGATCGTGCGGGACCTCGACCCGCAGGTCAGCGCCGGATTCGTGGTCCCGCTGGCGGCCAACGGCCTGACGAACTTCGGGGTCGGCTTCAGCGCCGCCTATCCCGAGATCTACGGTCACTACGTCGTGATCAGCTGGGTGCAGCGCAAGGGCGGCGCCCGTCCGGACACGATGAACGAGCTGCTCGACGCCAGCCTCGCCATCGAGCGCGCCGCGGACTTCGTCTGGGGCCGGCTCGTGCTGGCCGACAACTGATCCCCGGGCCGCTGTGAGCTTCGACGCCGACCCGCGGAGCGGTCCCCGCAGGGCGGGTGGCGGCGGCCGGAACGCCCAGGACCGGAACACCCGGGACCAGAACGCCTTGGACCAGAACGCCGCGGACCGGGACGCGCCGGACCGGGACGAGCGGGCCCGGGCCGCCCGGGGCCGGAACGCGCGGGACCGGAACGCCCGCGACCGGGGCATGTCCCGCGGGACCGCCGGAAGACGGTCCGGTGGCCCCCGGCAGGCCGCTGATCAGCCCCGCAAGGGCGACGGCCCGCCCCGTAGCGCCAGGACCTCTCCCGCGAGCGGCGGCCGGGATCGTACCGGCGCCCGGGGCCGCCCAGGCGGGGGCGGTCGGCGCCGCGGCGTCCCGCCGGTCGTGTTCTACGGCACCGCGGCCGGTCTCGGGGTCGTGCTCCTCGCCGCGGTGGCGATCCTGGTCCTGGCGGGTGGCTCCGGCACGAAAGGGCCCGCCCGTCCGCCCGGACCCGCCGCCGCCGGGTCGGTACCGGCGGCCTACTCCGACGCGCCCTCGACCCCGACCTTCGACGTGATCGGTGAGCGCTCCGCCGACAGCGGCCCGCTCACCGCCGACGAGGTGTTCCCCCCGGGCAGGACCACCCTTGTCGACGGGACGACGCACGCCCGGCTGGAATTGCGCGACCAGCGGATCGATACCGACTGCGCCGAGGCGGTCTGGGGGAGCGCCGCGGGCGCCGTGCTCCAGCAATCCGGCTGCACCCAGGCCGTACGCGGCGTCTACGCCGACCAGAAGAAGGGCTACGCGGCGCTCTACGCCGTGTTCAACCTGGCGCACGCCGTGGACGCCGGTCGTTTCGTGCACGCGATCACCCCGGGTACGGGCGCGGGTTTCGTCCGGCCGCTGCCCGAGGCGGCGCCGCTTGACGGGTTCGGCCGGGGATTCGGCATTGCGCGGGGCGCCGCCATGGGGCACTACGCCGTCGTCGCCTGGGTACAGCGGCTCGACGGCAGCGGCGACGCGAAGGACCAGTCCCTGATCTCCCTGCTCGTCACCGCCGGTAACGCGCCCGCGGTCTACGGCAGGGTGGCGGCACACCGCTGACCTAGGCATACGCACCCCCCGCACCCGTCCACCGGTGATCATCCTCACCGATAGATGGGTATTTGGGGTTTAATGTCCCGGCTATCCTGGTTATAGCTAGAGGGGCAAGAAGCCGCCGCGGTGGGTACCGCGGGGACCCAGCGACGCCGTAGCCGCACGGTCACCCCGAGATGACCCCTCGTAAGCGAAAAGTGAACACATGAGTAGTGCAAGCGCGGGTAAGTTTCGCGATCTAGGTCAGTCGGGCATGATCCCGGCAGTGAGGTAACCTCTTAACACCGCAGCAGGGCCAACGTCGTCCCCGACTGCACTGACATCGGAGCAGTGACATGACGACGGGAGGGTCAATGGCGGCTGCTGCCCTCACACCTGGTCGGCCTGAGAGCCAGGGCCTGTACGACCCGGCCAACGAGCACGACGCCTGCGGCGTCGGCATGGTGGCCGATCTGCACGGACGCAAGAGCCACGACATCGTCGAGAAGGCTCTGACGGTTCTGCGCAACTTGGACCACCGTGGCGCGAAGGGCGCCGAACCTGACGACGGTGACGGTGCGGGCATCCTCACCCAGATCCCGGACGCGTTCCTCCGCGAGATCGTGGACTTCTCGTTGCCCGAGGCCGGCTCCTACGCCGTGGGCATCGGTTTCCTGCCCCTGGACGGTGCGGAGCGCGCCGACACGGTGGCCGCCATCGCCGTGACCGCGGAGGAGGAAGGCCTGACCGTGCTGGGCTGGCGTGAGCTGCCCAACGACCCGCACTTCTGCGGTCCGACGGCCCGCAAGGTCGTCCCCCATTTCGCGCAGCTGTTCCTCGCCGCGAAGGACGGTAGGTCCGGCATCGAGCTGGACCGGCTGGTCTTCTGCATGCGCGAGCGCGTCGAGCAGGACACCTCGGTCTACTTCCCGAGCCTGTCCAGCCGCACGATCGTCTACAAGGGCATGCTGACGACTCCGCAGCTGGAGCCGTTCTTCCCCGATCTGTCGGACCGCCGCTACGCCAGCGCCATCGCGCTCGTGCACTCGCGGTTCTCCACCAACACCTTCCCGGCGTGGGAGCTGGCGCACCCCTACCGCTACCTCGCGCACAACGGTGAGATCAACACGGTCAAGGGCAACCGCAACTGGATGCGGGCCCGGGAGGCACTGCTGGCCTCCGATCTGATCCCCGGCGACTTGTCCCGGACGTTCCCGGTCATCGACGAGGTGGCCAGTGACACCGCCTCGTTCGACGAGTGCCTGGAACTGCTGCACCTCGGTGGCCGGTCGCTGGCGCACTCGGTGCTGATGATGATCCCGGAGGCCTGGGAGAACCACACGGAGATGGACCCGGCCCGCCGGGCCTTCTACGAGTTCCACTCCACCCTGATGGAGGCCTGGGACGGCCCGGCCAGCGTCACGTTCACCGACGGCACCGTCGTCGGCGCGGTCCTGGACCGCAACGGCCTGCGCCCGGGCCGCTTCTGGGTCACCGATCAGGGGTTCGTCGTGCTCTCCAGCGAGGCCGGCGTCCTCGAGCTCGACCCCGCCAGCGTGGTCCGCAAGGGCCGGCTGCAGCCGGGCAGGATCTTCCTGGTCGACACCGCCCAGGGCCGCATCATCGAGGACGACGAGATCAAGACCGAGCTCGCCGCCGAGCACCCGTACGCGCAGTGGCTGCACGACGGGCTCGTCCGGTTCGAGGAGCTGCCGACCCGGGAACGGGAGATCCCCACCCACGACACCCTGGTCAAGCGGCAGCAGACCTTCGGCTACACCCAGGAGGAACTGCGGATCCTCCTCACCCCCATGGCCAGGAACGGCGCCGAGCCGATCGGCTCCATGGGCACCGACACCCCCATCGCGGCCCTGTCGGAGCGCCCCCGGCTGCTCTTCGACTACTTCAAGCAGCTCTTCGCACAGGTCACCAACCCGCCGCTGGACGCCATCCGGGAGGAGATGGTGACCTCCCTGCAGTCCACGCTCGGCCCGGAGAGCAACCTGCTCGACCCGAGGCCGGAGTCCTGCCGCCGGCTGGTGCTGCCCACCCCGATCCTGGACAACGACGAGCTCGCCAAGATCATCCACATCAACGACGAGGGCGTGCTGCCCGGTCTCCAGGCCCATCTGGTCCAGGGTCTGTATGACGTCAACGGTGGCGGCGAAGCCCTCCAGCACCGCATCGAGGAGATCTGCGACGAGGTCTCCGAGGCCATCGCCGACGGGGCGCGCGTCATCGTGCTCTCCGATCGGGGCTCGGCCCGCGGGAAGGCGGCCATCCCGGCCCTGCTGCTCACCGGCGCGGTCCACCACCACCTGATCCGGGAGAAGACCCGTACCCAGGTCGGCTTGATCATCGAGACCGCCGAAGCCCGCGAGTGCCACCACATGGCACTCCTCATCGGCTACGGCGCCTCGGCGGTCAACCCGTACCTCGCCATCGAGACGGTCGTGGACCTGGTCCATACCGGAGCGATCGAGGGCCTCGATCCGGTCAAGGCCGCCCGTAACCTGGTGAAGGCGTACGGCAAGGGCGTCCTCAAGATCATGTCCAAGATGGGGGTCTCCACGGTCGCCTCCTACACCGGCGCGCAGATCTTCGAGGCGATCGGCCTCGGCCGGGCCGTCATCGACCGGTGCTTCACCGGCACCACCTCCCGGCTCGGCGGCGTCGGCTTCGACGTCATCGCCCGTGAGGTCGCCGCGAGGCACCGGCGTGCCTATCCCCTGAGCGGCAACGACCCGGCGCACCGCACCCTCGAGGACGGCGGCGAGTACCAGTGGCGCCGCGAAGGCGAGCTGCACCTGTTCAACCCGGAGACGGTGTTCCGCCTCCAGCACGCCACCCGGACCCGCAGGTACGAGATCTTCAAGGACTACACCAGGCTCGTCGATGACCAGTCGTCGAAGCTGATGACCCTGCGCGGCCTTTTCCGGCTGCGCGAGGGCGTACGGCCGCCGGTGCCGATCGAGGAGGTCGAGCCGGTATCGGAGATCGTCAAGCGGTTCTCCACCGGTGCCATGTCGTACGGCTCCATCTCGGCCGAGGCCCACGAGACCCTCGCCATCGCCATGAACCGGCTGGGCGGCAAGTCCAACACCGGTGAGGGCGGCGAGGACCCGGAGCGGTTCACCCCGGACGCCAACGGCGATCTGCGGCGCAGCGCCGTCAAGCAGGTGGCCTCCGGGCGGTTCGGCGTCACGTCGGAGTACCTGACCAACGCCGACGACATCCAGATCAAGATGGCGCAGGGCGCCAAGCCCGGCGAGGGCGGCCAGTTGCCCGGCCACAAGGTCTACCCGTGGATCGCCAAGACCCGGCACTCCACCGCGGGCGTCGGCCTCATCTCGCCGCCGCCGCACCACGACATCTACTCGATCGAGGACCTCGCCCAGCTCATCCACGACCTCAAGAACTCCAACCCCGTCGCGCGCGTGCACGTCAAGCTCGTCGCCGAGGTCGGTGTCGGCACGGTCGCGGCGGGTGTCTCCAAGGCCCACGCGGACGTCGTGCTGATCTCAGGTCACGATGGCGGTACGGGCGCGTCGCCGCTCACCTCGCTGAAGCACGCCGGGGCGCCGTGGGAGCTCGGCCTCGCCGACACCCAGCAGACCCTGCTGCTCAACGGCCTGCGGGACCGCATCGTCGTGCAGGCCGACGGCCAGATGAAGACCGGCCGTGACGTGGTCATCGCAGCGCTGCTGGGCGCCGAGGAGTACGGCTTCGCCACCGCTCCGCTGGTGGTCTCCGGCTGCATCATGATGCGGGTGTGTCACCTCGACACCTGCCCGGTGGGCGTCGCCACGCAGAACCCGGTGCTGCGGGAGCGGTTCAACGGCAAGCCCGAGTTCGTGGTCAACTTCTTCGAGTTCATCGCCGAGGAGGTACGGGAGTACCTGGCCGAGCTGGGCTTCCGTTCCCTCGACGAGGCCATCGGGCACGTCGAGTACATCGACACCCGCGAGGCCATCTCGCACTGGAAGGCCGCGGGCCTGGACCTGAGCCCGATCCTGCACCGGCCGCAGCTCCCCGAGGGCACGCCGCTGCGCCGGACCGTCGTCCAGGACCACGGGCTGGAGAAGGCGCTGGACAACACCCTGATCCAGCTCGCCGAGGGTGCGATCGCCTACGGCGACAAGGTCACGCTGGAGATGCCGATCCGCAACGTCAACCGGACGGTCGGCACCATGCTGGGCCACGAGCTGACTCGCAAGTGGGGCGGCGAAGGCCTTCCCGACGACACCATCGACGTCACCTTCACCGGATCGGCCGGGCAGTCATTCGGCGCGTTCGTGCCGCGCGGCATCACGCTCCGGCTGATCGGGGACGCCAACGACTACGTCGGCAAGGGCCTGTCGGGAGGGCGCCTCATCGTGCAGCCGGACCCGGCCGCGCCGTTCGTCGCCGAGGAGCAGATCATCGCCGGCAACGTCATCCTGTACGGGGCCACCTCTGGAGAGGTGTTCCTGCGCGGCCTGGCGGGCGAGCGGTTCGCCGTCCGCAACTCCGGTGCCACCGCGGTGGTCGAGGGCGTCGGTGACCACGGCTGCGAGTACATGACCGGGGGCCGGGTCGTCGTCCTCGGTCCTACCGGCCGCAATTTCGCGGCCGGCATGTCCGGCGGCATCGCCTATGTCCTGGACCTCCAGGAACGGCGCGTCAACCCGGAGATGGTCGCCCTCGAGGAACTCACCGACGAGGACCGCTTCTTCCTGCGGTCGGTCGTCGAGAAGCACCAGGCCGAGACCGGCTCCGCGGTCGCGGGCAAGCTGCTCGCCGAATGGGACATCGCCGCCGACCGATTCACCAAGGTCATGCCCCAGGACTACAAGCGGGTCCTCGAGGCGATGGCCAAGGCCGAGGCCGAGGGCCGTGACGTCAACCAGGCCATCATGGCCGCTTCACAGGGCTGAGGGGGGTCACAGATGGCTGATCCGAAGGGCTTTCTCACGATCGGGCGCGAGCTTCCCAAGCGCCGCCCCGTCGACGTCCGCATCAAGAGCTGGAGCGAGGTCTACGAGGACTTCCCCAAGGGCTCGCTGGAGAAGCAGGCGGCACGGTGCATGGACTGTGGCATCCCGTTCTGCCACAACGGCTGCCCGCTGGGAAACCTCATTCCCGAGTGGAATGACCTGGTCTACCGGGACAACTGGCGGGAGGCCATCGAGCGGCTGCACGCGACCAACAACTTCCCGGAGTTCACCGGCAAGCTGTGCCCCGCGCCGTGCGAGAGCGCCTGCGTGCTGGGGATCAACCAGGACCCGGTGGCCATCAAGCGGGTCGAGGCCGACATCATCGACCGTGCCTGGGCCGAGGGCTGGGTCACCCCCCAGCCGCCTGCGGTCAGGACGGGCAAGAAGGTCGCGGTCATCGGCTCCGGACCGGCCGGGCTGGCCGCCGCCCAGCAGCTGACCCGGGCCGGGCACGACGTGAAGGTCTACGAACGCGACGACCGGATCGGCGGCCTGCTGCGCTACGGGATCCCAGAGTTCAAGATGGAGAAGCGGCACGTCGACAGGCGCCTGGGCCAGATGAGGGCCGAGGGCACCGAGTTCAAGACGGGCGTCAACGTCGGGATCGACATCACCGCCGCGGAACTCCGGGAGCGGTACGACGCCATCGTGTTGTCGGGCGGTGCCACCGTACGGCGGGACCTCTCGGTGCCCGGCCGTGAGCTGCGGGGCGTCTACCAGGCCATGGAATACCTGCCACCGGCCAACAGGGTGCAGGAGGGCGACTTCGAGGAGTCGCCGATCTCCGCGGCGGGCAAGCACGTCGTCGTGATCGGAGGCGGTGACACCGGCGCCGACTGCATCGGCACCGCCATTCGCCAGGGGGCCGCCTCGGTGACCCAGCTGGAGATCATGCCTCAGCCGCCCGCGTCCCGGCCGGACGCGCAGCCGTGGCCGACCTACCCGATCTTGTACAAGATGGAGACCGCCCACGAGGAACTGGCCGGTCTCGGCGGCGAGCGGCTGTACGCCATCTCGACGGTCGAGTTCGTGGCCGATGAGAACGGTGACGTCGTCTCCCTGAAGCTGGTCGGCGTGCAGGGCCCCACCCAGGGGTTCGCGCCCATCCCCGGCACCGAACGGGAGATCCCGGCCGAGCTGGTCACCCTGGCGATGGGTTTCCTGGGCCCGCAGCACGAGGGGCTGCTGGAGCAGCTCGGCGTCGAGTTCGACCAGCGGAGCAACGTCGTCCGTGACCAGGACTACCAGACCTCCGTCGAGGGCGTCTTCTGCGCCGGCGACATGGGCCGCGGCCAGTCCTTGATCGTCTGGGCCATCGCCGAAGGCCGTGCCGCGGCCGCCGGTGTGGACAAGTACCTCAACGGTGAGACGGCCCTGCCGTACCCCATCCCCCCGACCGCCCGCCCGCTCGTCTAGCCCGCTCGCCGGACCGTTCGGGCGGGGTGCGAGATCCAGGAGAGATCACGCGAGAGATCACAGAGGCTAGGGTGTGGTGCCCCGGAACCGCCGGCCGCACGAGGAGTCCGCAAACGAGTCCGCACGAGGAGCCCGATCCGAAAGCCCGTGGCCGCGGGCTCACCGGCTACCGGCACGTTTCCCGCCGGCGGCGACCCGGCCGCAGAGGAGGTGGGCCGCGATGGAGTCGCCGGATCGAGCCCTCTTCTTTCAGCCTCCTCTTGAGGGCCGCGGCGAGCTGGCCGCCGTGCTCCGTCCCTACCTGGACCGCCTCGCCCGGGAGGCGGTCGACGAGATCCAGGGGGCGCTGCCCGAGTACGTCCGTCCGGACGACACCAAGTACGCCGAGATCCTCGAGCTGTCCGTGCAGGTCGCGATGCGCCACTACGTCGATCTGCTGGCCGACCCGGAGACCCCGTGGGACGACGTGCTGGAGTTCTTCCATGACGTGGGCTACGGAGAGGCGAAGGAGGGGCGGAACCTCGACATCTGGCATAGCTCGCTCCGGCTGGGCGCCCGGGTCGCGGTCCGCTGGCTGGCGGAGGAGTCCGTCACACTGGGCATCTCGACCCGGACCCTCGGCCAGCTCGCCGAGTCGGTCTTCGCCTTCCTGGACACCATCGCCTCCGCCGCCGCCCGCGGGCATGCGGAGGCCACCGCGCGGGCGACGGGAGAGCTCGAACGCCGCCGGCGCCGGCTCGTGGACCTGCTGACCGCCGAGCCCGCCGCGTCACCGCAGGCCATCGAGGAACTCGCCCAGGCGGCGGAGTGGCCGATGCCGCGACTGCTGGCGGCGGTCGTCCTGCGAGAACGTGGAGACCACGGATTCCGCCGTCCGGCGCTGCCCCCGGAGGTGCTCGTGGATCTCGACCGGCCCGAGCCATGTCTCATCGTGCCCGATCCGGACGGGCCCGGCCGGCGGCGGCTGCTGGCCGACGGACTGCGCGGGTGGAACGCCGCACTCGGCCCGGCGGTCGGCAGCGGCGGGATCGCCAAGTCCCTGCGCTGGGCGCGCGAAACGCTGGCCCTCGCCCGCCGCGGCATCCTGCCCGGCGAGGGGCTGCTGGCGGCCGTGGATCACATGCCGACCCTGATCATCATGAGGCAGGAAGAACTGGTCGGCGCGGTGGCCGCGGCCCGGCTGGCGCCGCTGGCCAAGGGGCAGCCGGGCCAGCGACGCCGGCTCGCCCGTACCCTGCAGGCCTGCTTCGAGAGCGGGTTCAACGCCACCGAGGTGGCGGACCGCCTGGGCGTGCACGCCCAGACGGTCCGCTACCGGCTGCGTCAGCTGGAGGAGCTGTTCGGCCCGGACCTGTACGACGCGTCCCGGCGCCTGGAGTTCGAGATCGTACTGCTCGCCTGGCTCGCGACCGCTCCCGCCGAGGACGGCCAGGACGAGACGCCCCCCGTAGAGCCGCTGACTCCCGCTTCCCGCGCGGCCGGTGCCGGCCCTAGACGAGCTCGGCGCGGTTCGCCACCGCGGGCATGATCTGCCGCGCGAAGCGGGCGTAGACCAGGGCCCCGGCCAGGCCCACGGCGGACAGCGTCAGCACCATGCTCCACTCGATGTACCACGCCTGGCCCGTGTCCCGTGGCCAGCAGACGTTGACGGTCTGGAAGAGCAGCCACAGGGCCGCGACATACGTCACCGGGGCGCTGAACCGGCCAAGCGTGAACGGACCTGGACGCCATTGCCCTCGCAGGTGGGCCAGGGCCGCGCCCCAGACCGGGATGCCGAACGCCACGTAGAAACCGACGGTGGTGAAGTTGACCAGCACCGCATACAGCGTCGAGCCGGACAGCAGCACGAACAACGCCCCGCCGGCTCCGGTGAGGGCGATCGCGTTGACGGGGAGCCGTTCGGAGCCCGCCAGCCTGCCCAGCACCCGGGAGGCGGGCAGCGCGCGATCCCGGGCGGAGGCCCAGATGACCCGCGACACCGCCGCCTGGACGGCGAGGAAGCTGGCCAGGAAGCCGATCACGAACATGATGAGCATCGGACGGCCGACCGCGGAGCCGAAGTGGGCGACCAGCGTGTCGCTCACCGGGTCGGCGACACCGCCCGCCATGACCTTGGAGAGGTCGGGGATGGCGAGGATCAGGCCCGCGCCGGAGTACATCACGATGGCGCCGACGGCCAGCAAGGACAGGATCAGCGCCTTGGGCACGTCACGTGCCGGGTTCTCGACCTCTTCGGCGATGGAACCGGCCGCCTCGAAGCCCACGAACGACCATCCGACATAGGCGGTGGCGGCCAGCAACGGCCCGCCGAGCCACAGCCCGCCGGTGCCGGCGCTGCCGAGCCCGTCGAACAGCACGCTGACCGGGTTCTCGCGGTAGAAGATCAAGAGCACGGTTCCCAGGCCCACCGACGCCAGTACTTCACAGACGAGGCTGGCGGCCACCAGGATCTTCAGGGTCCGGCGGCCGACGATGTTGGCCAGGCTGCCGAGGACGAGGATCGCCAACGCCGTCGCGATCGTCTCCCATCTGCCGGGCTTCCCGACGCCCAGGGCCTCCAGGAGGAAGCCCGAGGCCCCGTAGGAGAGCGTGGACAGCGCGATGGTGAGGCCCCACATGTACGCCCAGGCGGCGAACCAGCCGGCTGCGGTGCTGCGCACGTGCCGGGCCCACTGGTAGATGCTCCCCTCGTACGGCCATCGGGAGGCGAGCTCGCCGAAGACGCACGCGACCAGGAGCTGACCGGCGAGCACGATCGGGAAGGCCCACCAGAACGCGGGCCCGGCGGCGAGCAGGCCCAGGGTGAAGATCGCGTAGAGGGCGACGATGGGGGAGACATCGGCGAACGCCAGCGCAGCGGCGGAGCGCAGGTTGAACCCTTTGCGCAGGGTCTGGCTCTGCGCGGCGTCGGGTGTGGCCGCTCGGACGGGGGGTGTGGAGGTCAAGGCGTTCCCTCTCAGAGCACCGGTGGGGGGATGCTACGTGGTCTCAGGCCGAGACCGCGCACGTGGCGGGCTATGTCACCGAGCGGGGCCAGCCACACGTCGGCGCAGCCGGCCACCTGCTCGATCAGTGCTTCCAGCGCGGCCGCACGGCCGGGCCGCCCGGACAGGAAGGGATGGTTGGTCAGCACGAAGCAGCCGTTCTCCCGGCGCATCGCCTCGAATTCGGCACGCCAGACCGCGACCGCCTTGTCCGGGCTCTCGATGAGTCCCGACCCCGAGATGTCCGGCAGGTAGCAGTACTGCTCCCAGTCGTCGAGGCCCCAGTGCACCGGGATCTCGACGATCGACCGTGTCCCGCCAGCCGCGAGCTCGTAGGGAACGTCGGCGTCCATGAGGCTGGTGTCGTAGAGGAACCCGCGGTCGGCGAGCAGGCGGGGGGAGTTGTAGGTGAGCTCCCACATCGGGGCGCGATAGCCCACCGGGCGCACCCCGGCGACCTCCTCCAAGGCCGCCAGGCCACGGTCCAGGATGGCCGCCTCGGTATCCTCGGCCACATCGATCAGCGGCTCGTGGAGGTAGCCGTGATGGGCGATCTCGTGCCCGGCGGCGGCGATCGCCCGTACGGAGTCCGGGTGGCGGTGCGCGGTGTAGCCGGGGACGAAGAAGGTCGCGCGGACACCCTGCCGCTCCAGGATCCGCAGCAGCCGGGGGAGCCCGGTGAGCGGCCCGTACGCCTGATGGCTCATCACGCTCAACCGGGTCGCGGCCCGCGGATGGGAGGACAGCACCGCGGACTCGGCGTCGAGGTCGAACGTGAACGACGCGGCGGAGGTCGTGCCCTCCGGCCACGCGACCGGGTCGGCGGGTCTCATCCCCGCCCCCTGGCCAGCAGGCTGATCATTTCGTAGGCGACCGTCGCCGCGACCACCGAGGTGATCTCCGCGTGGTCGTAGGCGGGGGCGACCTCCACCACGTCGGCGCCGACGATGTTCAGCCCGGCCAGTCCGCGCAGCACCGACAGCAGCTCGCGGCTGGTCATCCCGCCGCTCTCCGGGGTACCGGTGCCGGGGGCGTACGCCGGGTCCAGCACGTCGATGTCGACGGACAGGTACACGGGAGCGTCCTGTATCCGGGCCCGCACCCGCTCGGCCGCGCCGCGGGCCCCGATGTCGTCGAGTTCGGCGCAGTGCACGATCGTGAAGCCGAAGCGGGCGTCGTCCTCGAGGTCGCGCGGGTCGTAGAGCGGGCCCCGGATACCGATGTGGGCGCTCGCGTCCCGCATGAGCAGGCCCTCCTCGGCGGCCCGCCGGAACGGGGTGCCGTGGGTGTACGGCTCGCCGAAGTAGGTGTCCCAGGTGTCGAGATGCGCGTCGAAGTGGATCAGTGCGACGGGCCCGTACCGCGCCGCGGCCGCACGGAGCGCCGGCAATGCGATGGTGTGGTCGCCGCCGATCGCGATGGCGCGGGCCCCGTCGCCGGTGAGGTCGCGCAGCCCGCTCTCCACCTGCTTGATCGCGGTGCCGATGTCGTAGGGGTTGCAGGCGATGTCGCCCGCGTCCACGACCTGCTGTACGGCGAAGGGGAGCACGTCCAGCGCCGGGTTGTAGGGCTTGAGCAGCCGGGAGCCCTGGCGCACCGCGGCGGGACCGAAACGGGCCCCCGGGCGGAAGGAGACCCCGCTGTCGAAGGGCACCCCCACGACCGCCACATCGAAACCGTCCACGTCCTCCCGGCGCGGAAGGCGCGCGAACGTCGCGGGCCCGGCGTATCGGGGGACCTCCAGGGCGTTGACCTGGCCGACCGGTTCCATGCGTCTCCTCTCTCCGGGCGCGTCGCCCGGGACGTCTCCGGGCACGTCTCCGGACTTGTTGTCAGACACGGGACCTCGTCGTCCCGCCGTCGATGTGCAGGACCTGGCCGACCAGCGCGGACAGCCGGGCGTCGGCGAGGAAGGCGACGGACGCGGCGACCTCCTCCGGCGTCGCGACCCGGCCGAGCGGCACCCGTTCGGCGTACCGCTCGCGGATCTCCTCGAGACTCACTCCGGCGGCCCGCGCGTCCACGGCGAGCTGCGGGGTGTCGATGACGCTTGGTGTGATCGCGTTGACCCCGATGCCGTCCGGGCCCAGTTCCCGGCCGAGCGTCTTGGTCAGCGCGATGAGGCCGGCCTTCGCCGCGGAGTAGGCGGTGGCCTCCGGCCAGCCGATCACGCCCCATTCGGAGGAGACCAGCACGATGCGGCCTTCGCCGAGAGCCCGCATGCCCGGCACGACGGCCTGCACGCAGCTGAAGGCCCCGCCGAGGTCGGTGTCGACGATGCGCCACCAGTCGTCGAGATCATGCTCGGCCAGCGGGGCCATGGTCATGTAGGCCGCGTTGGCGACGAGCACGGCGATCTCGGTGCCCGCGCGGCGGGTCACATCGGCGACCATCTCCCGTACCGCGTCCGGGTCGGACACGTCGGCGGGCGCGGTGAGCCCGCCGACGTCCTCGGCCAGCCGGTCGAGCTCCGGGCCGGCGGCCCGGTCGTTGACGGCGACGGTCATGCCGTCGGCGGCGAGCCGGTGGGCCACGGCGCGGCCCAGCCCGCCGGTGGCCCCGGTGACGAGGGCGAGGCGCATCAGATCACCGCCCCGGCGTTGGGGGAGATGACCTCGCCGCAGCAGAAGGTCGCCTCCTCGATGAGGAAGGCCGCGGTCAGCGCCACCTCTTCGGGCGTGACCAGGCGCTGGGCGGGCAGCGACCGCAGGAAGGCCGGATCCCGCCACGGGGAGTCGTTGGCGAGCAGAGGCGTGTCGGTGGGCCCCGGCGCGACGGCGTTGACCCGGACCCCGGACGGCCCCAGCTCGGCCGCCAGCGACCGGACCAGGCCGATCACGGCCCCCTTGGCGGCCGCGTAGTGGGCGTCGCCGTCCCCGCCGCCGATGGCCAGCTCGGAGGTGACGGCGACGACGCTGCCCGTACCCCGGCGAGCCATCCCCGGGGTGACCGCCCGGCAGACGTTGAGGAGTCCCCCGAGATGCACCCGCAGCATGCGCCGCCAGTCGGCCCAGGTGATGTCGGTGAGCGGGACCATGGCGTAGTGACCCGCCGCGCACACGGCCGCCTCGATCGGGCCCAACTCCCGCTCGATCCGGCCGATCGCGGCCCGGACCTGCGCGGGGTCGGCGACGTCGACCCCCACCCCGTGATCGGTATGAGCGGCCGGCCGCAGATCAAGACCCACGGTGACCCACCCCCGGCGGCCCAGTTCGGACACGACGGCGGCCCCGATGCCGCTCGCCGCACCCGTGACGAGCGCTATCCGTTCTGCCATGAGCCGTTCTCCTGATCTCCCGTGACCGCCCAGGAAAACCGACGTCCCCCCAGGTGGCAAGGGATTCCCGCCAGCGTTGGGGGATCGCACCGCCCACCGGGTACCGCGCCGTGCAGTTCTCCAGTGCGGCGTAACCCAGCGGTGACAGGCCGGACATAAACTGACGGAATGACCGCCGTGTCCGGACCGGCCGTACCGGACGAGTCGCTGCTGCGCCTGACGGTGCGGGAAGTGCTCGCCGAGCCGTGCTTCCGGCTGCGGCTGGTCGCCGGCTCCGCGGGCCTGGACCTGCCGGTCCGCTGGGCGCACTCGACCGAGCTGCTCGATCCGGGCCCGTACCTGCGCGGTCACGAGATCGTTCTGACGGTCGGCGCGGCCCTGACCGACCCCGCCCGGTGCCGTGCCTTCGCCCGGTCGGCGCGGGACAGCCGCGCCAGCGCCATCGGCTACGGCATCGCGGACGTCACGCCCGACGCCCCAAGGGCGCTGCGGGAGGCCTGTGACCGGCTGGGGCTGCCGCTGTTCGAGGTTCCGCCCGAGGTGCCCTTCGTCAGCTTCACCGAATGGCTCGCCGTTCGGCTCGCCGCGGTGCGCGACGAGGAGCACGACCGGGCCGAGATCGGGCGCCTGCTGGAGCTCATCCGGTCCGGGCTCGCTTCACCGGAGGCCATCCGGAGCCACCTGCGGCAGGCGGGGCTGAGCGGAGACCCGCTGCTGGCGGCGGCTGTGCCGGTGGAGTCGGTCCCGGAGCGGTTCGCGCTCGCGCCCGGAACCCTGCTCGGAGTCGCCGGTGACGTCGCACTGCTGCTGGTGCCCGACGAGGAGCGCGCGGCCGCCCTGGCGGCCGGCTGGCACGCGCCCTGCGGCATCGGCAGCCCCGGACCGTTCACCCATCTGCCGCGCAGCCTCACCGAGAGCCTGGCCGGCCTGGACCTGGCGCGGCGCCGGGGCGGCACCGTCCGGGCCGGTGACCTGGCCACCTTCCCCGCGCTCCTGGGCCGTCTCAGCCAGCGGCAGATCGCGCCGTTCATCGAGCAGATCGCCCGCCCGCTCGCCTCGTACGACGCCGCACACGGGAGCAGGCTGATCGACACGCTGCGGGCGTTTCTGGAGGCCGGGGGATCGGTGAGCTCGACCTCGCGGGCGCTCTTCCTGCACCCCAACACCCTGCGCCACCGCCTCACCCGGATCGAGGCGATCACCGGCCGCAATCCGCTGCAGTTCGACGACCGGGTCGCGCTGGCGGTGGCGATGTGGGCCTGGCGGACCTGAGCGCACCGCCGGTTCCCCGCCCGGGACCGGCTGTCAGCCGTCCACCAGCTCCGTGAGCGACACCCCGGCGAGTTCGCGGACCTCGTGCGCCAGATGCGGCTGGTCGGAGTAGCCGGCGAGCTGCGCCACGGCGGCGTACGGCTCGTTGCGCCGCGCGAGGGTCAGCGCCAGCTGGAAACGCAGGATGCGCTGGAGGGTCTTGGGGCCGTATCCGCACGCGGACAGCGACCTGCGGCGCAGCTGACGTTCGCTGAGGCCGAGCCGGTCCGCGGTCTCGCGGACCGAACACGAGGCCCCGAGCGCAGCGATCATGGCGGGCACGGCGGGATCGGGCGGCGGGGCCGACCTCAGGTACTCCAGCACCCGCTGCTGTAGGGTGGTTTCAGGGTCGGCCGCAGCGGCCAACGTCTCGGCCAGGGCATCGGCCGCCGAGCCCCACAGGAGCCGAAGAGGCACGCGGACATCGCGTACGGCGTCCGCGGGCAGCCCGAGCACCGGTGGCGCAGTCCCCGGACGGAAACGCACCGCCACCACGTACTCGCCCGGGACCATCCGGGCCAGATGCGGGGCCGTGTCCGGACCGGCCACCAGGAGTTCGCCGGTCCGCTGTGGCCAGATGACATCCATACAGCCGTCGGGGACCACCCGCTGGACGTACGGTCCGGCGCCCGGGGGCGGCGACTGCGTCCAGGTGCAGGCCAGACCCGACTCCGGCCCCGCCGGGCGCTCACGGTAGACGCTCGACGTCACCTCTCATGCATATCACCCACGCTGAGGGGCAGGGGCGTCGATACACGACAACCGACATGCACGACAACGACGACGTACGGAAGAAGCGTACCGAAGCAGGAGGCGTATCGCTCATGGCTACCGATCTTCAAGGCCGCACCATCGCTTTCCTCGTCGCCCCCGAGGGCGTCGAGCAGGTCGAACTCACCGAGCCGTGGCACGCGGTCGAGCAGGCGGGCGGTCAGCCCCGGCTGGTCTCCACCCAGTCCGGCCGGATCCAGGCCTTCAACCACCTGACGGCCGCGGACACCTTCTCGGTCGACACCACGGTCGACGTATCGGCACCGGGGGAGTTCCACGCCCTCGTGCTGCCCGGCGGCGTGGCCAACCCGGACTACCTGCGCATGCAGCCGAGGGCCGTCGCCTTCGCCAGGGGCTTCTTCGAGGCGGCCAAGCCGGTCGCCGCGATCTGCCACGCTCCGTGGACGCTGATCGAGGCGGACGTCGTCCGGGGTCGCACCCTGACCTCCTGGCCGAGCCTGCGCACGGACCTGCGCAACGCCGGTGCCACGTGGGTCGACGAGGAGGTCCAGATCTGCACGTCGGGTCCGAACACTCTGGTCACCAGCCGCAAGCCCGACGATCTCAAGGCCTTCTGTCAGGCGGCCCTGGAGATCTTCCGGAACTGAGACAGGGTGGTCTAGACCATTGATCTAGACCACTGGGTGAACCCTCGGTGACACTGCGCTGCACGAATACCCTTACCGGCCGGTAATTACCTAGGGTTGGCGCTGTGAGTCGTCGAGCGAAAATCGTCAGCACCCTCGGTCCCGCCTGTTCCAGCCGCGACCAGATCCGCGCCCTCGTGGAGGCCGGCATCGACATCGCCCGGCTGAACATGAGCCACGGGTCGCACGCCCAGCACGAGGAGGCCTACGGATACCTCCGCGAGGCCTCCGCCGCGACCGGACGTGGCATCGGCATCCTGGCGGACCTGCAGGGCCCCAAGATCCGCATTGGCCGCTTCCCGGACGGCCCGGTACGCCTCACCCTCGGCGACGAGTTCACCATCACCACCGAAGACGTCCCCGGGAGCCGCAAGGAGGTGTCGACCACCTACCAGGGGCTCCCCGGGGACGTCAGCGCGGGGGACTCCGTGCTCATCGACGACGGCCGCGTCGTCCTCGAGGTGCTCTCCGTCGAAGGGCAGCGCGTCAACACCCGCGTGATCATCGGCGGCATGGTCTCCGACAACAAGGGCCTCAACCTGCCCGGCGTCGCCGTCAGCGTCCCCGCTCTCACCGAGAAGGACCAGGAGGACCTCCGCTGGTCGCTCCGGCTGGGCGTCGACCTGGTCGCCCTGTCCTTCGTGCGCAGCCCCGAGGACGCCGAGGCCTGTTACCAGATCATGGACGAGGAGGGCGTGCGCGTCCCCCTCATCGCCAAGATCGAGAAGCCGCAGGCCGTGGACGCGCTCCCCGAGATCGTGGCGGCCTTCGACGGCATCATGGTCGCCCGTGGCGACCTCGGCGTGGAACTCCCGCTGGAGCAGGTCCCGATCGTGCAGAAGCGTGCCATCCAGCTCGCCCGCGAGAAGGCCCGCCCGGTCATCGTGGCCACCCAGATGCTCGAGTCGATGATCTCCGCGCCCAGGCCTACCCGGGCCGAGGCTTCCGACGTCGCCAACGCCGTGTTCGAAGGCGCCGACGCCGTGATGCTCTCCGGCGAGACCAGCGTCGGGCAGTACCCGATCGAGTCCGTCCAGGTCATGAGCCGCATCGTCACCACCGCCGAGGAGGTCACCCTGCGGGCCTCCGCGTCGCTCACCCGGGTGCCGGAGACGGTCGGCGGGGCCATCGCGCGCGCAGCCGCCGAGGTCGGCGCCATCGTCGGGGCCAAGGCCCTGGTGGCCTTCACCATGTCGGGGGAGACGGCGAGGCGGCTGTCGCGCTACCGTTCGCCCATCCCGCTACTGGCCTTCACCGCAGTCGAGGCCACCCGGTCACAGCTGTCGCTGGTGTGGGGTGTGGAGACGTTCACCGTGCCGCACGTCAACCACACCGACGAGATGGTCCGCCAGGTCGAGCAGTCGCTGCTGGAGATCGGCCGCTGCCAGAAGGGCGACAAGGTCGTCATCGTGGCCGGCTCACCCCCCGGAACCCCGGGCTCCACCAATGCCCTGCGCGTGCACCGCATCGGTGACGCCATCGCCAACGCCATGCGTTCCTGACCCCGCGCCGACCGGTCTCGCCGAACATTTCGGCCTAGCCCCCGCAGCCGTACGGCCTCGTACTGCCGCCGTGCGGCCGGGTGTTGCGGGCCCGCGGTGGCCACCCTTCGGCCGGGGTGTGAGGGCCCGGTGCTGCCCGTGCGGGCCCGTACGGACGTCCTAGTGCCGCTGTGCGGGCCCGTATGGACGTCGCAATGCCGTCGTGCGGACTTAACAGTGCCGCCGTGCGGGCCCGTAGGACCTCCTAGTGCGCCGTGCGGGCCCGCACGGCAGCATGCCGGTCGGTCGCCTCGTCACTCACACCGACTGCGTGCCGATGATGTTCTTCCATGCCCCTCCCGCCGGGTCATGGGGGGGTGGTTGCGGGGGTTCTGAATGAGGAAACCGCCGCACGCTGGCGGCGGTGGGTGCTAGTTGTGCCCTGAGTGGGATTCGAACCCACACTTGATGCGTTTTGAGTGCATTGTCTCTGCCGTTGGACTATCAGGGCTTATAGGGTGGCGTGTAGAGCCATGTCCGAATGGGAGCAGCCATGGGTTGGTACCGCCCTGGACGACAACCAGCGTACCGGCTCCAGGTAGTCTCATGCGCGTGACTGAGAGCCCCAGACGAGTTGTGATCGCTGAAGATGAGGCCTTGATCCGCCTGGACCTCAAGGAGATGCTCGAGGAGGAGGGCTACCAGGTCGTCGGCGAGGCCGGCGACGGCGAGTCCGCCGTCAAGCTGGCCGCTGAGTTGCGCCCGGACCTGGTGATCCTTGATGTGAAGATGCCGATTCTGGACGGCATCTCCGCCGCGGAGCAGATCACGGCGGACCGGATCGCGCCTGTGATCATCCTCACTGCCTTCTCCCAGCGGGAGCTCGTCGCCCGGGCCAGCGCTGCGGGTGCGATGGCCTACCTCGTGAAACCGTTCACTAAAGCGGATCTGGTGCCCTCCATCGAGATGGCGGCCAGCAGGTACGAGGAGATGAAGGCGCTCGAGGCCGAAGTCGGCACGCTCCAGGAACGGCTGGACACTCGCAAGATCGTTGATCGGGCCAAGGGAGCGCTGCAGGCCGCTCATGGCTGGACCGAGGCCGAGGCCTTCCGCTGGATCCAGAAAACCTCAATGGACCGCCGGCTGACCATGCGCAAGGTCGCCGAGGCCGTCCTGACCGGGGGACTTCTGGACGATTCGGAAAAAACGGATTAGCCTACCCATGTTCCGGTCGATCCGGAACAGCTTTTTGTAACGTCCATGCTAACCGTCAAGTTCCTGACCTGTTTAGGCACGGGCAAGTAACGAAGCAGTAACCCTTCCGCCTTGCCCTGCTGATCTCTCCCTGCTTCTGGGTGTACTACGGACTTCGTCCCCAGGTGACAGTCCTCGTCCAAGAGCCCACCACCTGGGGCCACACCCGTACCCGATCCCTTCCGGGATCCGGACTGAAAGGTTGGCGGCCTTGCGGCGCAACATGTTCAAGATCACCAGCGCTGTGGCGCTGAGTGCAGCGCTCGCGCTGAGTGGCTGCGGTAAGTCTTCTTCCTCGGGCAGCGGCGAGCTCAAAATCGGCTTCATGGGCGACCTGAGTGGTCCGGACTCCGCAATCGTCATTCCGCCGAAGACCGGCGCGCAGCTCGCGATCGATCAGTACAACAAGACGAACCCGAAGCAGAAGATCAAGCTCGTGCCCTACGACACGCAGGGCAAGGAGAACCAGGCGGCGGCCCTCGCGCCCAAGGCGATCAAGACCGACAAGATCGTGGCGATGATCGGCCCGGCCTTCTCCGGCGAGTCCAAGGCGGCGGACGGGATCCTCGAGAAGGGCAAGATCCCGAACCTGACCCCCTCGGCCACCAACCCGAGCCTCTCCGGGAACGGCTGGAAGTACTGGCACCGCATGGTCGCCACGGACTCGGCCCAGGGCGCGGGCATCGTCGACTTCATGGTCAAGGCCAAGACGCCGAAGAAGGCGTACGTCATCAACGGCAAGAAGGCCTACAGCGTCGGCATCGGTGACTCCGCGCTGGCGACCTTCAAGGCCAAGGGCATCAACGTCCAGCGCGACCAGATCGACGAGACCGCCTCGGACTACTCCTCGACCGTGACCAAGGTCAAGGCGTTCGCTCCCGACGTCATCTTCTACGGCGGCTACTACTCCGAGGGCGGCAAGCTGCTCAAGCAGCTCCGTGACCAGGGTGTCAAGGCGCTGTGGGCCTCCGGCGACGGCGCGCTCGACGCGCAGCTCATCCAGGGCGCGGGTGCGCAGCAGGCCGAGGGCGCCATCCTCGGCTGCCCGTGCTTCATCCCCTTCGGGCAGCAGACGGACCCGACGCTGATCAAGTTCGTCAGCGACTACAAGGCGCTGTCGGGCAAGGACCCGGTGATCTACGCGACGGAGGGCTACGACGCCGCCACGGCCATCATCGCGGCGATCAAGGCGGGCAACACCACCGGCGAGAAGATCAACAACTTCCTCAAGACCTACGACACCAAGGGCGTGTCGAAGCAGATCAAGTGGGGTGCCAACGGTGAGCTCGGCGCCACGACGATCCACATCTACGAGGTGAAGCAGGGGGCGCTGACCTGGCTCGGCACCTCCGACCAGGCGAAGCTGGGCTGAGCCGAGACCAGGAAGTCTCCACGGTGACAGAGCGGGAGCGGGAGTGCTACAGCGCTCCCGCTCCTGTTACACCGGCGGCCAACCCGCCCTGTTCTTGAAGGCGATCATGTTCAACGACTTCATTAATCAATTCCTACCCTCAACCGTCGGTGGACTCAGTTATGGGGCCATCTATGCACTGGTCGCCCTCGGCTACACGATGGTGTACGGCGTACTGCGCCTCATCAACTTCGCCCACTCAGAGATCTTCATGATCGGTACATACGCCTCGCTGGGCGTGCTCATGATGATCGGGGTGAAGCATCCCTTCACCGGTATAGCGCTGATCGGGGTGCTGGTCCTGCTCCTCGTCGCCGCGATGGCGGCCTCCGGCGGTGCCGCCGTGCTCCTGGAGCTCGTGGCCTATCGCCCGCTCCGGCGCCGTGGCGCATCCCGGCTGGCCGCGCTGATCTCGGCGATCGGAGCCTCCTTCTTCCTCTCCGAGTTCTTCGCCAAGGTGATCATCCCCCACGTCTTCGGGCTTGAGGGGCGCAACCAGAACTCGGTGCCCCGCATCGTCAACCGGGACGTGGTCTTCCACATCGGCAACGCCGAGGTGCGCACCGACCAGATCATCATCATCATCGCGGCCGTCATCATGATGGTCGCACTCGATCAGATGGTCACCCGTACGAAGATCGGCAGGGGCATCCGGGCCACCGCCCAGGATCCCGAGACCGCGGTGCTCATGGGTGTCAACATCGACACCATCGTGCGGACGACCTTCCTGCTCGGAGGGGCGATGGCCGGCGTGGCCGCCGTATTGTTCACCATGGAGATCGAGAACACCCAGTACAACATCGGCTTCATCCTGGGCATCAAGGCCTTCACCGCCGCCGTGCTCGGCGGGATCGGCAACCTGCGCGGTGCGCTCATCGGCGGCGTGCTGCTCGGTCTCATCGAGAACTGGGGTGCCATCTTCTGGGGATCGGAGTGGAAGGACGTCATCGCCTTCCTCATCCTGGTGATCGTCCTCATGTTCCGTCCCACCGGCCTTCTCGGCGAGTCCATCCAGCAGGCGCGCGCATGAACCTCAAAACAGCGATCGACAAGCCCTCCGCCTCCGTCAACGATCTCCGCGACCGCTGGGCCGACGCACAGTGGTACGTCCGCTGGCCCGTCTACGTGGTGATCGTCCTCCTGGCCATCTTCGTGCTCCCCCTGGACGGCGTCGCGCAGTTCATGTCCCCGGACGTCGACTGGGCGAGCATCCTGTTCTACCCCATCGGCGGGTACATCCTGCTGGCGCTCGGGCTCAACATCGTGGTCGGCATGGCGGGCCTGCTCGACCTGGGTTATGTCGCGTTCTTCGCGATCGGGGCCTACAGCGTCGCCTATCTAGGGCGCATCGAGCACTGGAACTTCTGGCCCGCGGTGCTGATGGGCGTCCTGCTGTCGGCCTTCGCCGGCATCGTCCTCGGCGCTCCCACGCTGCGGCTGCGCGGTGACTATCTGGCGATCGTCACGCTCGGCTTCGGGGAGATCGTCCGGATCGTCGCCCTGAACACCGACAAGATCGGCGGGGCCCAGGGCATCGACCAGATCCCCCAGCCGCCCGACTTCCTGGGTCTGACCTTCGGTCTCGACGCTCTGCCGTACTACTACCTGATGGTCGTGTTCATCATCATCGTGATCATCGTGACCAAGCGGCTGGAGCGCAGCCGGGTGGGACGCGCCTGGTCGGCGATCCGGGAGGACGAGGACGCGGCCGAACTCATGGGCGTCCCGACCTTCAAGTTCAAGCTGCTGGCGTTCTTCGTCGGCGCGATGGTCGGTGGCCTCGGCGGGGCCGGCACCATCGGCGGTCAGGGCCCCAGCGCCTATATCCAGCCGCAGAACTTCCCGTTCATCCTCTCCGCGACCATTCTCGTCTGCGTGGTCTTCGGCGGCTCCGGCAACATCCCCGGGGTCATCCTCGGATCCTTCATCGTGGCCTGGCTGCCGGAGCGGCTCCGCTTCCTCCAGGACTACCGAATCATGATCTTCGGTGCGGTCCTGGTCGTCATGATGATCTTCCGGCCCGAGGGCCTTCTGCCGTCGCGAAGACGCAAGGCCGAACTCGCCGAGGGCACCGGAGGAATGGGCTCCCTGGGCAGCGAGGTCGCCGGGCCCGCGACCCACGGATCGGCGGAGGTGGCATCGTGACGCAGCAGGACCCCACATCGATGCTGGAGCTGCGTCAGGTGGTGATGCGCTTCGGCGGCGTCACCGCCCTGCACGGCGTGGACCTCGCCATCCGGAAGGGCGAGATCTTCGCGCTCATCGGCCCCAACGGAGCGGGGAAGACGACGGTGTTCAACGTGACCACCGGCGTCTACAAGCCGACCGAGGGCTCCGTCCATTTCGACGGACAGCAGATCAGCGGGATGAAGCGCCACAAGGTGACTAAGCGTGGCGTCGCCCGTACGTTCCAGAACATCCGGTTGTTCCACAACATGTCGACGCTGGAGAACGTCATGGTGGGCGCGGACGCCCACCACAAGACGGGCGCGATCGGCGCCATCCTCGGGCTGCCGTGGCATCGTCAGGAGGAGCGGCAGGGCCGAGAGGCGGCCCTGGAGCTGCTGGAGTTCGTCGGGGTCGCGCACCGTGCGGAGGAGACCGCCAAGAACCTCCCGTACGGTGACCAGCGGCGGCTGGAGATCGCGCGGGCGCTGGCCACCGAGCCGAAGCTGCTGCTGCTCGACGAGCCCGCGGCGGGCATGAACCCGGCGGAGAAGATCGGTCTCCAGGAGCTCATCCGCAAGATCCGGGACTCGGGTCGCACGGTCCTGCTCATCGAACACGACATGGGACTGGTCATGGACATCAGCGATCGGATCGCCGTACTGGACTTCGGCGAGAAGATCGCGGAAGGCCTTCCACGGGAGGTTCAGAGCAACCCGAAGGTCATCGAGGCGTATCTGGGGGCACCGGCCGATGCTTCTTGAAGTCGAGGACATCCATGTCCACTACGGGAAGATCGAGGCGCTCAAGGGCGTCACGCTGCAGGTCGACGAGGGTGAGATCGTCACGCTCATCGGGGCCAACGGCGCGGGCAAGACCACCACGCTGAAGACCATCTCCGGGCTCCGGCCGCTGTCCTCGGGACGGATCACCTTCGCGGGCAGGGACATCAGCAAGATGCCCGGTCACAAGCGGGTGCTCGCCGGCATCGGCCAGTCGCCGGAGGGCCGGGGGGTCTTCCCCGGCATGTCGGTCGAGGAGAACCTCCACATGGGCGCCTACGCCCGTAAGGGAGACCTCTCCAAGGACCTGGCCGAGGTCTACGAGTTGTTCCCCCGGCTGGCCGAGCGGAAGAAGCAGGCCGGGGGCACGATGTCGGGCGGCGAGCAGCAGATGCTCGCCATCGGCCGGGCGCTGATGACCAAACCCCAGGTGCTCCTGCTGGACGAGCCGTCCATGGGGCTGGCCCCCCTGCTCGTCCTGCAGATCTTCTCGATCATCGAGGAGATCAACCGGCGGGGCACCACGGTGCTGCTGGTGGAGCAGAACGCTCAGCAGGCACTCCAGATCGCGCACCGTGCGTACGTGATCGAGACCGGCAAGATGATCAAGAGTGCGCCGGCTCACGACCTGCTCACCGACCCCGAGGTCCGGGCGGCGTACCTGGGTGGCGACCTCGCCGTCGACGGCGAGCCACCCCAGGCGGTGGCGGCCCCGAAGCCGCGCTCGGAGCCGTCCGTGACGCCGTCGGCGGGTCCGGACGAGGCCGTACAGGGCTGACGACCGGCCACATCGCCGGCGTGCGCACTGGCGCACGCCGGCGGTGCCGGTCAGCTCAGCTTGAGCTCGGTGCCCTGCTTGTCCAGCAGGTCGGTGAGGGTCGGGCCGCCGAACAGCAAGAAGCCGGAGATCTTCGTGCCGGCCGGGATGTCGAACCAGAGGTCGAACTCCAGGCGCACCGCCGCGCCGAGGTCGATGTGCTCCGGCTGCCTTTTGACCTGCATGGCGTTCTGGTCCGGGGGATAGGCGTGCCCGTCCGTGGTCAGGAGCTGCTGGCGGGTGTTGTCCAGGAGCGCGGTCGTACGTCCCTCGTTGACGACCAGCAGCCTGACACGCGTGAAGCGGCCCTTCGGGCGGACGTCGGCGTGACTGCCCACCAGCTCCGGCATCCCGGTGGTCAGCCCCAGCAGGGTGAACGAGGTGTCGCCGTCGCTCACCGGCCGCATGCGCATCGCCTTCTCGTCGGGGCGCGCGGTCTGTGCCGGAAGGGCGTAGGTCTCGGGTCCTTTCGCGCTGTGGGCGCCGGAACAGCCCGTGAGCACTCCGCACACGAGCGCCGTCACGGCGGCTGTCAAGATCCTCCGCATGACGCGACAGTAGGTCGTTTTCTCGGCGGCTGAGAATGCTCCGGCGGCTCTCGCAACCCAACTGTAACCAGTGACCTCGCATAGCCGGTTTCAGGGACGCCCGCTGGACGTCAATGGGCCCGGGGCCGCCTTTGGGGCCGGACGCGCTTTCCGGCTGCGTACGTTATCTACTCGGCGGTCCCGAGCCCTGAGATTCCCACCGTAGCGAGCAGCGACCCGCGGGCGCAAAGGATGTGCCGCACCGGGTGGAGACGACCGCGGACCACGGCGGGCCGCCGGGGGCGCCCGCCACGCCGCCGAGCAGGCCCTACGGGTGGTGCGAAACCTCGGCCGGGTGCCGGAAACTGTCTCACCCGGCGGCTAGGCTCACAGCGTGGCCACGACAGAACCGACTCCTGACAACAACCGGCTGCTCCTGCTGGACGGTCATTCCCTGGCATATCGGGCGTTCTTTGCGCTGCCGCTGGAGAACTTCTCGACCACGACCGGGCAGCCGACGAACGCGGTGTACGGCTTCACCTCGATGCTCATCAACGTGCTGCGCGACGAGAAGCCGACCCACGTGGTGGTCTGTTTCGACCGGTCCGAGCCCACGTTCCGGCACGAGGAGTACGTCGAGTACAAGGCGGGTAGGCGGGAGACCCCCGACGACTTCCGCAGCCAGATCAGCCTGATCTTCGAGCTGCTCGAGGCGCTGCGCGTCCCGTTCGTGTCGGTGGCGGGGTTCGAGGCCGACGACCTGATCGCGACCCTCGCGACGCAGGCCGTCGAGGACGGCATGGACGTGCTCATCGTCAGCGGCGACCGCGACGCCTTCCAGCTCGTCGGCGACCAGGTGACCGTGCTCTACCCGCGCAAGGGCGTCTCCGATCTGGCCCGGATGACCCCGGCGGCGGTGACCGAGAGATACGGCGTGCCGCCCGAGCGCTACCGTGAGCTGGCCGCGCTGGTCGGCGAGTCCAGCGACAACCTGCCCGGAGTGCCCGGGGTCGGGCCGAAGACCGCCGCCAAGTGGCTCACCCAGTACGGCGATCTCGACAGGCTCGTGGCGCACATCGACGAGATCAAGGGCAAGGCCGGCGACAACGTCCGCGCGCACCTCGCCGACGTGCTGCGCAACCAGCAGATCAACAAGCTGATCTGTGACGTGCCGATGGAGGTGCGGCCGGCCGAGCTGACCATCGGTCAGTGGGACCGCGACGAGATCCACACGCTGTTCGACACGCTGCAGTTCCGGGTGCTGCGGGAACGGCTGTACGCCACGCTGTCCGCGGTGGAGCCCGAGGCCGACGAGGGCTTCGACGTCCAGGTCGTACGCCCCGGGCCGGGTGAGGTGGCCCAGTGGCTGGCCGATCACGCGGGCGGGCCGGGCCGGACCGGCATCGCCGTCAGCGGCCAGTGGGGGCGGGGGACCGGTGAGCTCACCGGCATCGGGCTGGCCGGCCTCGACGGTTCCGGCGCGTACCTCGACCCGGCGGAGCTGATCGAGGAGGACGAGCGGGCCCTCGCCGCCTGGCTGGCCGACCCGCGGCGGCCCAAGGCCGTGCACGACGCGAAGGGGCCCATGCTGGCGTTCGCCGCCCGCGGGCTGACGCTGGACGGGCTGACGAGCGACACCGCGCTGGCCGCCTATCTCGCGCTGCCCGGCCAGCGCAGCTTCGACCTGGGCGATCTGTCGCTGCGCTACCTGCACCGTGAGCTTCGCCAGGAGACCGAGGAGACCGGCCAGCTCACCCTGGACGGCACCGACGAGGAGGCGGCGACGTACGACCTGGTCGTGCGGGCCCGCGCGGTGGTCGAGCTCGCGGACGCGCTGGACCGCGACCTGGAGCGCCGCGGGGCGACCCGCCTGCTCGTCGAGGTGGAGCTGCCGCTGGTGCGGGTGCTGGCCGGCATGGAACGGCTGGGCATCGCGGTCGACGGGGACCATCTGGCCTCGCTGTCCTCGACCCTCGGCGGCCAGGTCAAGGCGGTCGAGGAGCTGGCGCACGGCGCGGTCGGCCACGAGTTCAACCTGGGCTCGCCCAAGCAGGTCCAGCAGGTGCTCTTCGACGAGCTGGGGCTGCCCAAGACCAAGAAGACCAAGACCGGCTACACCACCGACTCCGAGGCTCTGACCAACCTGCTGGTCGGCAACGGCCACCCGGTGCTGGAGCACCTCCTGCGCTGGCGGGAGGTCGCCAAGCTCAAGAGCATCGTGGACTCGCTGATCCCGATGGCCGACGACGCCGGCCGGATCCACACCACGTTCAACCAGATGGTGGCGGCCACCGGGCGGCTGTCCTCGACCGACCCGAACCTCCAGAACATCCCCACCCGCACGGCCGAGGGCCGGCAGATCCGCGAGACGTTCGTGGTCGGGGCGCCCTTCGAATGCCTGCTGACCGCCGACTACAGCCAGATCGAGCTGCGGATCATGGCGCATCTGTCCGAGGACGCCGCGCTTATCGAGTCGTTCTCCTCGGGCGTGGACTTCCACACGATCACCGCGGCCCGGGTGTTCGACGTGCCGCTGGAGCAGGTCGACGGGGAGCTGCGCAGCCGGATCAAGGCGATGAACTACGGGCTGGCCTACGGTCTGTCGGACTTCGGGCTGTCCCAGCAGCTGCGCATCGCGCCCAGCGAGGCGCGTGAGCTGATGGAGGAGTACTTCCAGCGGTTCGGCGGGGTGAAGGACTACCTCGACGCCGTGGTGAAGCGGGCGACCCAGGACGGATACACCGAGACGCTGCTGGGCCGCCGCCGCTACCTGCCCGATCTTACCTCCGACAACCGGCAGCGCCGCGAGATGGCCAAGCGGATGGCGCTCAACGCGCCGATCCAGGGGTCGGCCGCGGACATCATCAAGGTCGCGATGCTGCGGGTGGACAGCGCGTTGCGCGACTCGGGGCTCACCTCGCGGATGCTGCTCCAGGTCCACGACGAGCTCATCTTCGAGGTGGCCGCCGGCGAGCTGGAGAGCCTGCGCGCGCTGGTCGGCCGCCAGATGAACGGAGCGTTCGACCTGCGGGTGCCGCTGGAGGTCTCCATGGGCACCGGCCGCACCTGGCACGACGCCGGCCACTGACGCCCCCGGCGCGCACCAGCGAGAAGATCACAGGTCGTCCTGATCGATGGATACTGTCGGCGTGAAAGCGGACGAAGATCATGAGGCCGGGGCGGACGTCCTGCGGTTCGTCGAGGAGGTGGCGATCACCATCGAGGGCCTGGGACTGGTCCGCATGGCCGGGCGGGTGGTCGGATGGCTGCTGATCTGTGAACCGCGCGAGCAGACCTTCACCCAGATCGCCGAGGCGCTCCAGGGGAGCCGAGGAACGATCAGCACCGCGCTGAAGTCCCTGGTCGCCTCGGGCTGGGTGGAGCGCCGGGCGGTCGACGGGGAGCGCGGCGACCGGTTCGGTCTGCGCCCCGGCCGTTGGGTGCAGCTGAGCCGGGCGCAGAACGCGCACTGCGCCGCGATGACGGTGCTGGCCGCGCAGGGGCTGGAACTGCTCGCCGACGCCCCGTCCGGGCGCCTGGCCCGGCTGCGGGAGATGCGCGACTTCCACCTTTGGCTGGACCGTGAGCTGCCCGCCCTGTGGGAGCGCTGGGAGGCGGAACGGAAGTCGTGAATGCTCGACGGCGCGTCGTCCGGCCGCGTTCACGGTCACTGTGCGTTAGCCGACGTACGCTGGCCTGGCCGGATCCGCCGCCGTCGTCGGGAGCGTCGTGCCCCATCTACACAGACTTGCTGGCCTGCTGCTCCTCTGCGCCGTGATCGCGGGGGTGTTCGCCCCGCCCGCGCCGCGAGGCCGGGGCGGGGGCCCCGGCACGCCCGCGCGGCAGTTGGCGGATCGGCATCCGG
>JAOPYK010000207.1 GCA_025964695.1 Streptosporangiaceae bacterium
GTCGGTGTGCGAGGGAGGTGGCTCGGTGGTCAGGGCCGAGTGGGCACCGCAGGGTGTCGATGTGACCATCCCGAGCGTCGCCCGCCTGTACGACTACTACCTCGGCAGGTACTCCCTCTAAGCACACTCTACCGTCAACGCGCACGCACACAGCGGAAAGCCTCGGCCATCAGTCGCTGGAACAGTCCGCCGTCTGTCGGTAGGCGTGCCTCGGGCTCCGCTGACGCTGCGTCACTCCCGATCCGTCGAGGTCGCGCGATCAATCGTCTCGCCTACCCACCTCAAACCCGGCGACACACTCCAGCAACTAGCCGGCGACACCGCCCACCACCTCGACGTCCGCCGTTACCACGACACCAAGGTCACCTACGACCTCACCATCGACGGCCTCCACACCTACTATGTAGAAGCAGGCGCCACACCAGTCCTGGTGCACAACAGCGCTGGGTGTGGAATTGGCGCTGAGGCCCAAAGTACTGCGAACCACGCCAATGCTCGATTCAACGACCCAGGAGGTTTCGAGCATTATGTGACGGGCGTGAACCCGAAGGCGCTCAGTGCCTATGTGGATGGTGTGCTTGAAGGCAAGGTACCGAACCTCGATGTTCGATATCTTAATCGCGGGCGAGTTGCATATTGGGACCCGAACAAGGCTGCTGTAGTAATTGAGGACGGAGAAGGTGGAACTGTCTTCACACCGACGGACGGGAAGACGTATTTCGATGACCTCAAATGATAGTGATCGCGAACGGGTGCCGGGGTCACTTCGGCTTGGTCCTGGCGAGTTCGAGATGATCTTCCAGGTTACAAAAGAGCTGCGCAGCCTGTCTGGAGAGCGTTTGATAGAGATCGGCTACGGGCCGACCCAAGTGGACTACTTGCTCACGGCTCTGCGGGTTGTCCGGGCACATGCTGAGGATGTGTCGATAATTCAATTTGACTTCAACCCTGGGAATATCGGGGAACCTTTGACAACTAATCCCGTCCTCCAATCGAATGTCGATCCGAATGATAGACCGACAGTCGAGGTGCGAATGGAGATTCCATGGGGAATAGCGGCCGACTGGTATGCCCTCGCGAACGCAATAATCTTGGCACTGGGTGAGCGAGAATTGTTTCTTCGAACTGGCTACAGTGTCGATGAAGTGCGCGAGGCTATACGCCCACTTGTGAGACTATCGCGTGGCTAAATCCACTTTGGTGCAAGACGTGCCGGACTGGTCCCGACCGTGCTCTGGCTCCTGCTGAGTGTTGATTGTGTGCTCCGGTTGCCGTCACCGTTGCCGTCACGGGCTGACAGTGTTTGTAGGATTCCTACAAAATGGCCACGCTGAGGTCGGTCGGCTGTGCCGGGTTCGGCCCCGGAGAGGCCGCATGCCCGGCGCGGCCTAAACAAAGGTCGAGGCCACCTACCAAATTTGGTAGGAGGGTTTTGGGGTCGATGTGACGTGTTCCACAATCTCCTCAGCGGCCAACTCGAGGGTCTCCGTCCAGCCTGATACCCACGCTGCCCCTAGTTCGTTCGCCTGGTAAAGCCCGCCCTCGCAGCGGATCACGTAGGTTCGGCCGTTCACTTGTCCGTGCCATAGGTCGTTACTTTTAGTCATCCTTGCAGGATATCACGACTACCCTGCGTCAACGCAAAGCGGCGACCACCTACCAAATTTGGTAGGTGGTCGCCGGCCACCAGATCGGGTTTCGGTCATGCGCTGTGCAGGTTCCGCGCTATACGCTTTGCTGGCGCGAGTTCCCTATCCACGAATAGGGATCAGACCAAGGTTAGATCACGGATTACAGGCTTGCGGTATTCGACGTTCCGACCCGCCTCAGTCGTGTACTTGACCAGTTCAAGACTCAGCTCGCAAAGAACCTTGCCGCCTATCCGCTCTAGTTCGTTGCGCACATTGTGCAGATCCGGGAGAAAGTCCCACGAGGTCGAGGAGAACGTGCCTAGGCCAAGGTCGTAGCACTCAGCGAGCCGGAACGTGACGGACGTGTGAGGGGCCGGACCACGCGACGAACGGGCCGCAGCCTTGCGCTCAGCGAGCAGGGACGGGCAACCGCATTCCTTCCCGGCGTCTTCCTCGGGGCTGAGGAAGTACACCCCGTCGCATTCGTGGATAGGGCCGTTACGCCCCCACAGAATGAGACGGTCACGGATGGCCTGCGGACCGTCGATCACGATCTGTACGGCATTGGCGGAGGTCAGTACCTCCAGGTAATCCTCCTTGGAAGTCTCCCACTCCTCGGCCTTTCCGCCGAGGTGATGTGCGACAACGTCGGCAACCTCTCGATCCCCGGTCGTCACGCGCCATTTACTTAGGCTGATCGGCTTGCCGCTCCTCTGCATGCCGGAGCGGAAGCGAAACGCGTAGTCGTCGGCGAACTGTCGCCGGGGCTTGGGCCTGCTGTCGGGGTCCGTATCGAAAATGCGTACTGCCATTCCTTGCACCCTTCTGGATTGCGTCAGTGTCCCTAATATAACACTGCCGAATCCCTAGACAGTCGGAGCTTTATGAAGACCCCCCCGTCACAATTTCGCGGCCGTGCGTGCACGACTTGGGGCCAGGTCCGGAAGGTACTTCGTGATCAACTTTGACCCGCCCCCCGGTATAGGTGTGTGTCTGATACCACGTCAGGAACTGCTGACACATCATCTAATAGGGCACCTACCAAATTGGTATGTGGTGCGGGCATCACCACCGTTCCGCTGTCCGCCAGCGAGGCAGCAATGCCACATACACTGCGGACAGGTCACCCTCGACGGGCCACAATGGCACCGCGCAGGCATCGGCACGGTGGTTCGGTAGGTATCTACAGAGAGAGCACAGCACATCCACTGTGCTATTGATTACTACAGTAGGCAGCTACCACATTTGGTAGGTGCTTCGGTGGTAGCGATGGAGCAATGACAGGATGCCCGCCACACTCGCAGTTACAGCGAATGCGGCGGGCAGCCTGGCTATGCGATACGTCGGCGGCCCACAAGCGGGAGAAAGTTCCGGACATGGTGCACCTCGGGCTCGCGCTCGCCCAGTACGGCGCTTTCACCAACCTGCGGTCCGTTCAGCGTGTGGCGCGCGAGGCCGAGTCGCTCGGGTTCGACAGCCTCTGGGTCGGGGACCGCCTGCTGGTCCCGCTCGAGCCCAGTGACCGCTACCCCGGCGGGGACGGCATCATCCCGCAGGCGCACCGGACCTTCCTGGACCCGTTCGCCGTACTGGCCGTGGCGGCGTCGGTGACCGAACGCGTACGCCTGGGCAGCAGCACTCTCAACGCCGCCTGGTATTCCCCCGCGCTGCTCGCCCGCAGCCTCACCACGATCGACCAGCTCAGCGGCGGGCGGCTATGCGTCGGACTCGGCCTGGGCTGGTCTTCGGACGAGTACGCCGCTGTCGGCGTCCCCTGGCCGGGCCGCGGTGCCCGCCTGGACGCCTGCCTGGACGCGCTGGAGACGATCTGGGCGGACGACCCGGTCTCCCACTCAGCCGACGCCTGGACGATCGTCGCGTCACACATCCATCCCAAACCGGCCCAGCGACCCCGGCCGCCCCTCTATCTGGCCGGGTACGCGCCGGCCGCGCTGGAACGCGTCGGCCGGCGTGCCGACGGCTGGCTGCCCACCGGCATGCCCGTCCCGACCCTGACCAGGCTCTGGAGCACGGTCCGGCGCGCGGCCGAAGCCGCCGGCCGGGACCCCGGAGCACTGCGCATGATCCAGCGGCTCAACCCGATGGTCACCGACACACCCGGATCCGCAGATCTGGCCCACCGGACCGGCACGGTCGAGCAGATCGCCCAGTACGCCGCCGACGCGGCACGGGCCGGGGTCCACGAGATCATCCTGGACCTCCAGCACACCGCCCACGACGACGACCAACTGATGGCCCTGGCCGCACGGTTCCTCGCCACCCTCCGCCCGGAACTCTGAAGCCCCGAATCCGGCCCAGGGGCACTCTCCGCACCGGGCCGCGTAGCCGTCCCAGTCGTTCCCCCACAAGGTTGCGGCGGGGCCTGCTTGTGGTGCTTGCTTCTGCTTTGCCGGGGTGAAATTGGGCGTCCGGGACCTGTTCGACGAGCTGCGGCTCAGCCGGGACCGTCAGCTCGCGGACCCGCTCAAGCAAGGCGAATGGCGCTAGGCCGAGCGAACACCCATGCCACCGGTCAGGCACCGGCCCCGTTGGGTCCTGACAGGGCCCTTCGCCGTTCGAACAGCTCCTCCGCTGCCGCCTGAGCGCGCAGTCTGATCCGTTCGACGTCCACGGTGATGACCTGCCCGCCATCGACGAGCAGGCGTCCATCCACCCAGACGCTGTCGACGTCCTGGCCGGTGGAGGAGAACACCAGATGTGCCGCCACGTTGAAATCGGGACCGTGCAACAGCGGAGTGGTATGGATCTTCCGCAGGTCCACGGTGACGATGTCGGCGCGTTTGCCCGGCTCCAGCGAGCCGGTCAGCTCCGCCAGGCCGAGTGCGGACGCGCCACCGAGAGTCGCCATGTGAAGAACGTCCCACGGGTCACCGGCGGTCGGGTCCAGCGTGGTGACCTTCTGGAGGAGCGACGCGAACTTCATCTCCTGGAGGATGTCCAGAGTGTTGTTCTCCTTCTCGCCGTCGCTGCCCAACCCGACGTCCACACCGGCGTGCCGCATGTCGGCGACGCGGGCGGGCCCGGAGGCGAGCTTCATGTTGGAACACGGGCAGTGGGCCACAGCGGTCCCGGTCCGGGCGAGTAGCTCGATCTCCCGGTCGTCGAGCCAGACGCAGTGCGCGACGACGGTGTTCTCGCCGAGGATCCCCCAGTTGTAGAACTGCTCAATCGGCCGTCGGCCGAATCGCCGCAGGCTCTCCTGGACCTCCCAGATGGTCTCGGAGGAGTGGGTGTGGATTCCGGTTTCGAACTCCTCCGCGAGTGCGGCCGCCTGGCGGAACGCCTCGGGCGAACAGTACATCCAGTGTTCCAGGCCGACCCACGAGCGGATCCGGCCGGCCGCCGCGGTCCGGTGGTTCTCCAGCAGCCTGCGGTTGCTCTCCAGCGTCTCGAAGTAGTCGTACGGCTCGAGGTCGGCAACGTACGGCACGAGCGTGGCGCGGATCCCGATCTCCTCGGCCGCCCGCACACCGCCCTCCAGGAATCGCCACATGTCCATGACCGACGTCGTCCCGGCGCGGAGATTCTCTGTGTAGGCGAGGTAACACGCGGCCTCGGCGATCTCTGGCGTCAGCGCTCTGTGCGCCGGGTCCACGTAGTTCTTCAGCCAGTCCCACAGGGACATGGACTCTGCGGTGCCCCGCAGCAGGCCGGAGTGGAGGTGGCAGTTGTGCATGCCGGGGATCACCGCGTGCCCGCCCGCGTCCACGACGGTTGCAGCGGCCGCCAGGGGATGGGCGTCGATCTCCTCAACCCCGCCGACCGCCACGATGGAGTCACCGTCGATCAGTACGGAACCGGGGTCGAGTGCGTGCCGCGGCCGTGACATCGGCAGCACGATGCCGCCTCGGATCAGAGTGGTCACGTCAGGCTCCCCGCGAAGGCGATGACGGCGGCATGCAGGCGGTTCTTCTCTTCTGCCGAGCAGAAGGCGGCGTCAACGGCCCGGTGGGTGGCCGCGGCCAGATCAGATATATCCCAGCCGAGGTGCTCGGCTGCCATATCCATCTCCCCGGCCAGAGTGACACCGAGCATCAGGGGGTCGTCGGTGTTGATCGTCACCGGTACGCCCGCCTTGTGCAGCAGACCGATCGGATGCTCTCGCAGAGCGGGGTAGACCAGTGAGAGGTTCGATGAGAGGCAGATGTTGAGGGTGACCCGCTCGTCGGCGAGCCGGCGCACCAGCTCCGGGTCCTCGGCGGCCCGGACGCCGTGGTCGATGCGTGAGACATGGAGCAGATCAAGGGCGTCCCACACGCCTTCGGGCCCCGAGGACTCGCCGGCGTGCGCGGTCAGCCCGAAGCCGAGCTCGTGGGCTCTGGCGTAGGCGGGCGCGAAACGCTCACCGGTCCGGCCGGTGGCCGCCTCGTTGCCGTCGACGGACAGGCCGACGACCCGGTCCGGTCGGCGGCTCCCCATCCACTCGACCAGTTCCAACGCCTCTTCGGCCGACTGCCCGCGCAGGATCGACAGGTTGAGGCGGCAATCGGTATGCCCCTCTGCATGCGCCCTCCCGAAGCCCGCGCCGAACGCGGTGATCAGCGGTTCCAGTGGCAGGCCTGACCAGTGAGTCGGGTTCGTGATGACCTCCGCGTAGACGATGCCGTCGGCCGAGAGATGCCGTGCGAAGTCGTAGGCGAGCAGTTCAGCGTCCTCTTCGGTCCGTACCAGCCCGCACCACCAGTCGAGCAGTGTAAGAAACTCGCCGAGCCCGTCGAACTCGAAGAATCTGTCGATAGGGCGCGGCAATGGCACGCCCGACTTTCCGGCCAGCTCGACGATCCGCGCGGCTGAGAACGCCCCCTCCAGATGCACGTGCAGCTCCACCTTGGGAAGCGCTTTGATCAAGTCCATGCCGTTGAGTAGATCAACGCGGTCCGGCTGTGCACAGGGGCAGAGGGCACGAAGAATTCCCTGGTGACCGGGGATGCCTTGTAGCCTCGTCCAAAGACGCCTTTCCCCTTTGGAGATGCCCGTCCATGGAAATACGTGATCTGCTCGGGCTGCCCGACCTCGGGCTGCGGCCCGTCGCGGGGCTCGATCGCATGGATCGGTCCATCAGATGGGTTTACACCACCGATCTGCCCGATCCGCGCCGCTACCTCAGCGGAGGGGAGCTGGTGCTGACCAGTGGGACCTGGTACACGGAGCCGGCTGACTCCGAGCGCTTCGTCGCGGCACTCGCGGACGGCGGCGCGCTGGGGCTGATCGCCGGATTCCTCGGCCGGGGCGAGACTCCCACAGATCTCCGGCTCGCCTGTGACCGGCACTCCATACCGCTCTTCGAGGTGCCTGAGGAGGTGTCGTTCGGAGAGATCTCAGAGACCGTGATCGGGCGGATCATCGAGGAACGCGGCATGAGCCCCGGCCGGAGTCGCCGGCTTCTCACGGCGGTCGCGACGAGTTCGACCGGCTTGGTCGAGACTCTCGCCGCCGAACTCTCGGCCGCCTGCGGTCTGTTCACCATCACCGGACGGCCGGTCGCGCGCACCTGGTCGGCTACCTCGTCAGCCGGTTCCCTCGATGCCCGGGTGGAGGAATGTCTGAACGCGGCTCGGGGACAGCATCGCCCGGTCGTGGCTCCAGAAGGCATCTCGGTGTTCCCGGTCATCGGCTCCCGGCCGAGAAGGCTGCTGATGATCGAGGGCGACTACCGGGACTGGCCGATCGACGAGCGAAACATTGCCGACGAGGTGTGCCGGCTTCTGGCGGTGGAACTGGCCCGAGAGCACGATCATCGGACCCCGGCCGCGGCGTACGCCGGCCAGCTCCTCAAACTGCTCCTTGACGAGCGGGCGGGAGGTGAGGAGATCGCGGCAGTACTGCGGGCCGCCCGCCTGGAGAAGGAGCTCCCGATCACGGTCGTCGCCGCCCGATTGGATCCGGAGGGCCCTGACGCCGCCGCGCTGCTCGCCGAGCTGGCCGGGGTCCCGTTCGTGGCTGCGCACGGGGAGGGAGCGATCGCCTTCGTGCCCGGCGCCGGCGAGGACCTGCCGGGCATGCTTCGAGAGATCGCCGGGCGGCTGGCGGCGGAGCTGGATGCGGGGGAGCGGCTCATGGTGGGCGTCGGCGGTACGGCGGAGGGGATCACCGGCTTGCGGAGCGGTTTGGAAGGGGCCGGACATGCCCTGGTGCTCGCCGGTCGGCAGGCTGGTCCGGTATCGGTGGCCAGCGGCGCCGACGTCGAGTCCTTCGTGCCGCTGCTGCTCGCCGTGCCGGACTCGGTACGGCGTGCGTTCCGCAGCCGGCTGCTGCAGTCGGTCTTCGATTACGACACCGCGCACCGCTCCGAGCTGATCGAGACCTTGCGGCTCTTCCTTGAGACGTCGGGTTCCTGGCAGTCGTGCGCCGAGGGGATGCACGTCCACGTCAATACCGTCCGGTACCGGATCCAGCGAGTCGAAAAGCTCACCGGGCGGGACCTGTCCACCCTGAAGGACCGGATCGATCTCTATCTGGCGCTCAACGCGCCTTCTTAGACGCCCACCTTGGCGAGTATCTGGGTGTTGAACAGTTTGTCCACGCTGGTGTTGATACCGGCCTTCTTGAGCGTGGCGACGGTGGCCGTCATGAGGGCGTCGGGCAACGCGATCGCCTTGGGAGCGGCCGGTGTGACGATCAGGTCGGTCATCGCCTTGCTCTCGAGTATCTGCTGCTTGGCGTCCAAGCCCTGGCTCTTGCCGTATGTGCCGACCGCCAGATCTGTGCCTAGCTGTGGGTCGGCGATGTTGTCGGTCCAACCTTTCCGGGTGGCCCGCAGGAAGGATGCCAGCAGGTCGGGTTTCTCCGCGATGGTCTGCTCGGTGGCGAAGAAGACATCGGACAAGACTGTGTAGCCGAAGTCGGCGAGCAGGAAGGTGTGCGTCTTGATCCCGCGCACCTCCAGGGACTGCGGCTCGTTCGTGTAGTAGACGATCTGTCCCGCCACCTCACCGTTGGCGACCGGGGCAGGGTCGAACTGAACCGGCACGACCGTCACCTGGCTCTTTTTGATGTTGTTGAGGGTGAGCAACAGATCGAACGCGGTCTGATCGGTCGCGGCGACGCCGATTTTCTTGCCGATCATGTCCTGTGGGGTGCTGATCGGGGTGCTCGCCTTGCTCAGGATGCAGAACGGCGACTTCTGGCACAGCGCGGCAATGATTTTGATGGGTGCGCCCTCGTTCTGGGCCTTGGCCACCGCGTCGGAATTGAGCATGCCGACGGTCGCCTTGCCGCTGGACACGACCGTCTCGGGGCTGGCGTTCGGGCCGCCCGGCAACCAGGACAGGTCGATGCCCTCGGTGGAGTAGTAGCCCTTGTTGAGCGCGATCCAGGTGCCGGCGAACTCGGTGGTCGGCAGCCAGCTCAACTGGAAGGTCATCTTCTGCCGGCCCTTGGAGCCCGCCGAGGCGGAGCCACCGGCGTCGCCGCCACTGGAGCAGGAGGCGAGGAACGATGCGGACAGGCCGGCGGCGGCGGCGAACCCGCCGGCCCGGAGCAGGTCACGACGGCTCCAAGACATCCGACTCGAAGGCACAGGGCTCGAAGACATGCGGGTGTTTCCTCTCAAGATCTCAATCGAATCGTCGGACACGCGAAGGCGCGTGCGGGATCAGGAAAATCGGCGCAGAAGGGCGCTTTCGGCGGCCGAGGCGGATGCATAGGCGAGAATCGAGACGGCGGTGACCAGCACCACCGCGCTCCACAGCAGGTTGTATTGCGCGTTCGAGCCCGCTCGTAGCATGAGGAAACCGAGGCCCGTCCCGGTCGCCAGCCACTCCGCCAGCAACGCGCCCAGCAGTGCCGTCGGCGCCGCGAGGCGGGCGGCCGCGGAGATCGCGGACATGGCGTACGGCAGTCGCACGGTGACCAGGAGCCGCATTGAACCTCCGCCGTACGTGGTGACGAGATCGACCACGGAGTCGGGCGCGGCGCGCATGCCCGCCACCACCGTGACCAGGCATGGGAAGACCGTGACCAGGCCGGCAATGATCACAACCGTGAACACGCCACGCCCGAACAGCAGCGCTATCAACGGGGTCATCGCCACGAGTGGAACGGTCCGGAGCACGACGGCAACGGGCATGAGGACGGCTTCGGCGAACCGGCTGGAGACCGCGAGCGACGCCAGCACCAGGGCGGCGGCAGTGCCCGCGACATATCCGAGCGCGGCATTGCGAAGGGTGGTACCGAGTGGCCCCATGACTTTGTCGCTGTTGTGGGAGAGGTAGGTCCAGACGTCGAGCGGTCCCTTGACGAAGAACGGGCTCAGCCCGCTCGACTTGATGACCACCTGCCAGAGCAGGAGCATCAGCACCGTGCTCGCCAGTCCGGCGCCGGCGGCGGCGAACGCACGGCGGGCCAGCGACCCGGTACGGGACAGTGACGGCAGGGAGTTCGCCTGACCCTCGCGCGCCCACGGCGCGACCAGCCTCTCGACCAGCACGGTCAGTCCGTACACGGCCCCGGCGAGGGCGGCCGCGTCGAGGGCGAGACCCCAGGTACGTGTCACATCCAGGTTCTGCTGGCTGTAGACCATGGCGACACCGAGCCCCTTCTGGCCGCCCAGGTACTCACCGATGATCGCGCCCAGCACCGCCGCCGGGGCGGCGACGCGTAGACCCGCGAAGAGAGCGGGCAGTGCCGCCCATAGGCGCACGCTGCGTAGTTGCCGCCACGCCCCGCCGCCCGCGGCCCGCACCAGGTCGAGACTGGCGGTGTCGGCCGAGCGGAAGCCGAGCATGACGGCGACCAGCGTGGTGAAGAAGACGCCCTGGGCGGCCACCACGATCTGCGGTTGGTCCCCGTCGAGTATCGCGGTGAGGATCGGCGCGATGGCCACCAGAGGCAGGCAGTAGAGCGCCAGGAAGAACCGGAAAGCGACGCGCTCGATCGGCTTCACCAGCATGAACAGCACGCCGGCAGCTATTGCGAGTACGTTGCCACACAGCCATCCGAAGGCCGCTTCCTTGGCCGTCTGCCCGAGGTGTGGAAGGGCGAAGCCGAAATCCTGTACGGCTTTGATCAGTACCGCGGCCGGGCCGGGCAGGGTCCCGCCCATCGGCAGGACGAGCGCCGCGACCTGCCAGGCCGCCAGCACGACGACCGGACCTGCGAGGCGTGTCACCAGCGGCGGGAGGAACAATCTCGGTGGCGCGGAGGTCTCCGGGACCGTGCCTGGCCGGGCGCTCATGCGGCATCGCCAAAGAGGATCTCCGACAGCCGGTCCTCGAGCTTGTGGAACTCGGGACTGCGCAGCATCTCGGGGGTACGCGGGCGAGGCAGGTCGATCTCGACCATCGCAGCTGTCCTTCCAGGGCGGGGCGTCAAAACCGCGACCGTGTCGGACAGGAACACCGCTTCGGTGATCGAGTGGGTGACGAGCAGTGTCGTGGTCGCACGAGCGGTCCAGATTCGCAGCAGCTCCAGGTTGAGGCGCTGACGGGTCATGTCGTCGAGTGCGCCGAACGGCTCGTCGAGCAGGAGCACCTTGGGCTCGACCACCAGGGCCCGGGCGATGGCGACGCGCTGGCGCATACCACCCGACAACTGAGCGGGCCGGGCCTTCTCAAACCCCTCCAAACCGACCAGGCGGATGAGATCCTCGATCTGCCCTCGCTCCGGCCTGATACCGCTGACCTCCAGAGGCAGCCGGATGTTGGCGTGGACGCTCCGCCATGGCAGCAGCGCGGAGTCCTGGAAGGCGATGCCGATGCCGTGGCCGGCGCGGACCTCCTCGGGCGACTCCCCGTGCACAAAGACCTCGCCGGCGGTCGCCGACTCCAGCCCCGCGAGGACGCGCAATACCGTCGATTTGCCGCAGCCCGAGGGGCCGACCAGCGACAGGAAATGCCCGCCTGACACCTCCAGGTCGACGCCGTCCAGCGCGGTGACCGTCGAGCGGCCAAGGCGGAACTCCTTGCGCAGCTCGCGTATGAGAATCCCGGCGGCGGCCGTCTCCGTTATAGGCACAAGCACTCCACATGCGGTATCACTATGACCTTGACCTGCTGGGATGCTCGCCGCCTGCGGCTACGCCGGGTTTTCCGAACTGTTACGTCATTGTTTCGTCGGCCGCCCGGAACCCGGTTTGGG
>JAOPYK010000093.1 GCA_025964695.1 Streptosporangiaceae bacterium
GGTGGATCTGCGTGTAGCACGGGTTGGCGAAGAACGCGCCCTTCTTGGCGGCGCGCCACGTGGCACTCACGTTCGAGTTCTTCGCGTTCGTCGAGAGGTAGAACGCGTTGCCGTAGCCACCGGTCGCGAGCACGACCGCGTGCCCGGCCATCGAGAAGACCTCGCCGGTGTTGAGATCGCGACACACGATGCCGGCCGTCCGACCGTCCTTGACGACCACGTCGAGCATCTCGGTACGGGGGTAGAGCTGCACGCCGTACGAGTGCACCGCGCGCATCAGCGCCTGGTACGCGCCAAGAAGGAGTTGCTGACCGGTCTGGCCGCGCGCGTAGAACGTGCGCGACACCTGCGCGCCGCCGAACGAGCGGTTGTCGAGCAACCCGCCGTACTCGCGTGCGAACGGCACGCCCTGCGCGACGCACTGGTCGATGATGTGGTTGCTGATCTCGGCCAGCCGGTGCACGTTCGACTCGCGGGCGCGGAAGTCGCCGCCCTTGACCGTGTCGTAGAACAGCCGGTGAACGCTGTCACCGTCGTTGCGGTAGTTCTTGGCGGCGTTGATGCCGCCCTGCGCGGCGATCGAGTGGGCACGCCGCGGGCTGTCCTGGAAGCAGAACTGCACGACGTGATAGCCCAGTTCGGCCAGGGTCGCGCCCGCCGACCCACCCGCCAGGCCGGTACCGACGATGATCACCGTCTTCTTGCGTTTGTTGGCCGGGTTGACCAGCTTGGCCTCGAACTTGCGGGTGGTCCAGCGACCCTCGACCGGCCCGCTGGGGGCCTTGGCGTCGGAGATCGGCTCGCCGCTCTTGTAGAAGCTCATGTCACTTCACCAATCCCACGGAGACCGCGACCGGTACGGCCACGAAACCGACGACCAGCAGCCCGGCAATACCTGTGGCGACAAGCCGCAGGGCCGGGTCGCGGCGGTGGCTGGCGAGGCCGAGAGTCTGGAAGGCGCTCCACAGCCCGTGCCGCAGATGCAGGCCGACCATGACGACGGCCACGACGTAGAACAGGGTGATGTACCAGCGGGAGGCGTCGAAGTCCGAGACGACCTTGTCGTACGGCGTCGCGTCTGCGCCCTTGGGGTTGACCGCGCCGAAGGTCAGATCGAGCAGGTGCCAGATGATGAACAGCGCGATGATGACCCCGCCGTACCGCATCGTGCGGGTGGCGTACCCCTGTGCCTTGGACTTGCGCTTGGCGGCGTACTTGACGGGGCGGGCCTTGGACGCGCGCCGGGCGAGCGAGACCGCCGACCACATGTGCAGTCCCACGGCCACCACCAGCACGGCCTCCAGGAGGCTGAGGAAGACCCGGTGCGGGAGCGCCGGCTCACCGATGGTGCGCAGCCAGCTCGCATAGTGGTTGAAGTCCTCCCTGCCCAAGAAGATCTTCAGGTTCCCGGCCATATGGCCGAGCAGGAACAGCACGAGGACGCCGCCGGTGACGGCCATCACGGCCTTCTTGCCGACGGCCGACCGGTAGAGCGCGGGAAGCGCGCGAGTAGTTACGTGGGCCACTCGCGCAAACTATGTTATGCCTGGTCAGAGGATCCAAGTCATGGTGATTCTGGTTTCCATAGCCCTGGGCTATGAACCAAGCAGCCTGGGCATTTGGGCGCTCGTGTCCGGGTCGTTCTCGTGAGGCACTTCACAGCCCGTACCGGAACTCCTCCCGTGTGTTTCTTCACGCAGCCCGTCGCACACCCCTGAGGTCGCTCCACTCGGTCGTGATCTCTTCTTCCGTCTCCGGGGTGAGGTGATGCCCGACTCCACGTAAGGTTCTGGCAGTGTTCCGGGGCGGCATGTCGCCCCGGGGTTGCCGACCCCCCGAAGGCCAACGTCATGAAACGACCCATAGATCCCAGATGAGCGCGACCAGTCACCGCTCCGCCTCCGCGGCCCCCGACTTCGAGGTACGGCGTGAGCTCCTGCTGATCGAGGACGACCCTGGTGACGCGTTCCTGTTCCAGGAGTTCCTCGACGAGAGCGGCCTCAACGCCCGGATCACCGTCGCTCGCAGTCTGCAGGAGGCGCGGAACCGACTGTTCCCGTCCGTGCACTGCGTGGTCGTGGACCTCTCGCTGCCTGACGCGGAGGGCCTCGAGGCGCTCGATCAGGTGCTGACCATGGCCCCGCGCGCCGCCGTACTCGTGCTGACCGGCCTCGCCGACGTGCACGTCGGCATCGCCGCCGTGGCCGCCGGCGCCCAGGACTACCTCGTCAAGCAGGATGTGGACGGGCCGCTACTGGCCCGTGCCATCCGCTACGCGATGGAGCGCAAGCGAGCCGAGGAGACCGAGCGCCAGCTGGTGGAGGCCCGGATTCTGGGCAGGGAGAACGCCCGGCTGGAGCGGGGCCTGCTGCCGGTGCCGCTGATCGAGGACGAGACACTCGGCCACTACACCCGGTATCAGCCGGGCCGCAGGCAGGCCCTGCTCGGCGGCGACTTCCAGGACACGGTGCAGACCCCGGACGGGGCCATCCATCTGGTCGTCGGTGATGTGTGCGGACACGGCCCCGACGAGGCCGCCCTTGGCGTCTGCCTGCGGATGGCCTGGCGGGCGCTCGTGCTGGCGGGGCACACGGGTCAGAAGCTGTTGGAGACGCTGGACACCGTCCTGATCCATGAACGGGCGACCGAGGAGATCTTCACCACACTGTGCATGGTGACCATCGATCCGTCGCGGACCGGGGCCCGCATGTACCGGGCCGGGCACCCGAGGCCGCTGCTGCTCTCCGACAAGGACGTACGCCCCCTTCCGGACGAGGCATGCGGTCCCGCGCTGGGCCTGCTCCCCGGTCTGGAATGGCCCGCGCTCGACCTGTCCCTCGACGGGCGGTGGGGGCTGATGCTCTATAGCGACGGGCTGATCGAAGGACTGGTCGACGGGGGTCCGGAGCGTCTCGATCTGGAAGGCCTCGTAGAGCTGAGCCGGCTGGCCGTACTGCGCGGCGAATCCGGAGCCGTACTCCTCGACGGCCTCATCTCCGAGGCCGAGACGCTGAACGGCAGCCCGCTCGAAGACGATGTGACGATTCTGCTGCTCTCCCGCGAGAAGACCCGACGATGACCGAGAACGAGACCCGGGTGCTGCCCCCGACACTGGCGCCGCTGGGCCCCGCCCGCCCGCCCCAGGGACTGGCTCGGTTGCGGCTCGGCCGGCTGTACGGCCTGATAGGCGTGATCGCGGTCCTCTTGGTGCTCGGTGCTCTCGCCCTGGCCGGCACCGCGATCTACACCAACACGCAGGCGCGGGGAACCCTCATCAACAAGGTCGACCCGGCGGCCCTGCAGCAGTTCCAGCTGTCGGGAGCGGTCGGTGGTCAGGACACGGCCATTCGCAACTACGCCACCACCCGCGATGCACGGTTCCTGACGGCCTACCGGGAGGCCATCACCACCGAGGCGAAGTCCATCGCGGAGATGAGAGGCCTGCTCCGCGATGTCCGCGACGCGGGGCCGACGCGCGATCAGCTGTCGAAGGTCAGCTCGGCCATGGCGGACTGGCGCACGCGGTTCGCCGATCCGCTCGCGGCCGAGGTCCCCGCGAAGGGCTCCGCCGCCCTCACCGAGAGCCGCAACAGGCTCGGGCAGGAACTGTTCCTGCAGGTACGCGCCGCCAACTTGCTGGAGCAGCGGCGGCTGACGGCCCTGCACAACGACGTCGACCACCGGCTCCGCGCCGCTGCCTCCACGGTCTACTGGGCGATGGTCGCCGGGGCCGTCATCATCGTATTGGTGATCGTCGCCTTGATGGTCCTGATCCGGCATCTGGTCGTCCGGCCGCTGACGGAGCTCGCCACCCGGGTCCGGGAGGTGACCCAGGGAGATTTCGGACGTGCGCTGGACATAGGCGGTCCGGCCGAGATCGCGGAGCTGGGTGCTCACATCGACGCGATGCGGTACCGCATCATCGACGAGTGGCGGTTCACCTCGGAGGCCCGCCAGCGGCTCGACGAGCAGGCCACCGAACTGCGCCGTTCCAACGCCGACCTCGAGCAGTTCGCCTACGTCGCCAGCCACGATCTGCAGGAACCACTGCGCAAGGTGGCCAGCTTCTGCCAGATGATCGAACGCCGCTACGCCGACCAGCTCGATGACCGAGGCCGCCAGTACATCAACTTCGCGGTCGACGGTGCCAAGCGCATGCAGTTGCTCATCAACGACCTGCTGACGTTCTCCCGGGTGGGGAGGCACCGGACCCCTGAGCCCGTGGACATGGCCGACATCCTGGACCGGGCGCTGGACAATCTCGCCGCGATCCGGGAGGAGAGCGGGGCGGAGATCACCTCCGATCCGCTGCCGCACGTTACCGGTGACCGCACGGAGCTGGTTCAGCTGCTGCAGAACCTCATCGGCAACGCGGTCAAGTTCCATGGTGAGGAGCCGCCGAAGGTGCGGATCGGCGTCCGCAAGGACGGCGACATGTGGGAGTTCTCCTGCGCCGACAACGGGATCGGGATCGATCCCCGCTACGCCGACCGGATCTTCGTGATCTTCCAGCGGCTGCATGCCAAGGACGTCTACGACGGAACGGGCATCGGGCTGGCCATGTGCAAGAAGATCGTCGAGAACCATGGTGGTCGCATCTGGCTGGATGCGCCGGAGGGCCCCGTCACGGGCACGACGATGCGTTGGACACTTCCTTCTGGAGAAAGCGATGACAGCGATGGCACGTCCGATTGAGGTACTGCTGGTCGAGGACGACCCCGGTGACGTCGTACTGACCAAGGAGGCGTTCGCCGACAACAAGGTCGGTAACAACCTGCACGTGGTCAGCGACGGCGAGGAGGCACTGCGCTTCCTGCGGCAGGAGGGCGAGTTCGCGGAGTCTCCCCGACCCGACCTGATCCTGCTCGACCTCAACCTGCCCCGCAAGGACGGCCGTGAGGTGCTCGAGGAGGTCAAGGAGGATCCGGAACTGCGCCGCATCCCGGTCGTCGTCCTGACCACCTCGGAGGCGGAGGAGGACATTCTGCGCAGCTACCACCTGCACGCCAACGCCTATGTGGCCAAGCCGGTGGACTTCGATCAGTTCATCAAGGTCGTCCGGCACATCGACGACTTCTTCGTCACCGTGGTGAAGCTTCCTGCTGCAGGGGGATGAGCGACTCGACTCCCGGCGGCAGGTTCCCAGCCTCGGCCGCCTCGGCCAGAAAGCTCTCCAGCGTGGCCCGGAAGGCACGGGCCGCGTGGGTGGGAGCGACGTCCTTGCGGTGCGCCACCGCCACCGTGCGCAGTAGCCCCGGCGCACCCCGGCGTCTGGTGCCGGCCACGGGCGGGCCCGCCCGGTGCAGCGGCGCCGCCACCGGCCGGCCGTCCCCGGGCACCGGAGTGCCCGGCGGCTCGTCCAGCACCAGCGGGGTGCCGCGCAGGCCGGGCCGGCCCGCCAGCACCATGCTCGGTACGACGGCGATGCCCAGGCCGACCTCGACGAAGCGCAGCACGGCGTCCATCTCCCCGCCCTCGACCGCCAGCCGGGGTTCGAACCCGGCCTGACGGCAGGCGCTGATCGTCGCCTCCCGCAGGTCGTAGCCCTGCCGGAACATCACCATCGGGCGGTCCCGCAGATCGGTGATCCGGAGATACGGCCTGCGCGGGAGCAGCGGCCCGGAGCCCTCCGCGGAAAGGGTCCCCTCCACGGGCGAGACCACGACGAGGTTCTCGCGCAGGATGGGGCTGGTCACCAGCGGGGTGTCCTCGGCCAGCGGCAGGATGACCAGGGCCAGATCCAGCGAGCCCCGAGTCACGTCACGCACGAGATCACGGGAGCCGCCCTCCTCCACGAGCAGCCGGATGCCCGGATAGGCGGAGTGGAACCGGTGGAGTACATCGGCGAGCAGTCCCGCGCACAACGACGGGGTCGCCCCGAGCCGCACCCGTCCGCGCCGCAGCCCGGCGAGTTCCTGGACCTCCAGCCGGGCCGTGTCCACGTCGGCGAGGATCCGCTTGGCCAGCGGCAGCAGTGATTCGCCGGCCGGGGTCAGCGTGATGTTGCCGCGGGCCCGGCTGAACAGCGATGCGCCCAGTTCCGTCTCGAGGGCCCGGATCTGCTTGGAGAGCGATGGCTGGGCCACTCCGAGGGTCTCCGCCGCCTGGGTGAAGTGCCGTATCTCCGCGACCGCGATGAAGTAGCTGAGCTGCTGCAACTGCACTGCGGGACCTCCCCTCGGGCTTGTTGGCCGCTCGATGGGCTCGTCCTGAATAGCCTACGGCTATCGAAAAATTCGCTGTGATAGCGGGGTGTTCAGATCCGGGCCCGGCGGCGCAGGGCGGGGAGGTCGTGCACGATGACGCTGCGCCGCCCCGTCTCGATCCAGCCTCGTGCCCGCAGAGTGCGCAGGGCCTTGCTCACCGCCTCACGGGAGGCGCCCACCCAACTGGCGAGCTCCTCCTGGGTCAGCGCGAGCGTGATGCGCACACTGTCGGGGCCCGGCCGGGGGTCCCTCGCCTGGTGGGACGTCTGGTGGGACGCCTGGTGGGACGCTTGGTCGGACGTCTGGTCGGACGTCTGGTCGGGCGCCCGGTAGGGCTCGCCGAATCGATCGGCCAGCTCGACCAGGCGCTGGGCCACCCGGCTGGTGGCGTCGAACATGCCGAACTCGATGCGCTTGCGGTCGGCGTCACGCCACCGTTCGCACAGCATCCGCAGGATCAGGAGCATGATCCGCGGGTGCTCCTGAAGGAACGACATGAACTCCTCGGCGGTGAGCACGAGCGCCTCGACCGGCTCCAGCACGGACACCGTGGCCGAGCGCGGCAGCCCGTCGATCGCCGAGACCTCACCGAGCAGCGAACCGGTGCCCCGCACGGCCAGCAGCACCTCGGTCCCGTTCTCGCCGTGTGAGGAGGCCTTGACCCGGCCGGACAGCAGGATCAGCACCCAGGTCGAGTCGGCGCCCTCGCTGAACAACGTCGCCGCGGTGGGCCACGTGCGAGTGTGCCCTCGCCGCAGTAGCTCCGCCCGTTCGGCGGGCTCGAGGGCGGCCAGGAAGGAGTCCGGCTCCGGAGAGGCCACTTGGGGAGACCTCCAGCTCATACGTACGAGGGTGCGTCCCGCCAAACCGTAGGCGAAAGGGGCCGCGCTGTGGGCGCTTCTGCCGACTCCCGTGCACGAGGGATGGTGGCCCGCGGAGTGACCACCTGGGACCCCGGCGTTGTCAGACCCGCTGCCCGACTACGCTGTGCCACCGTGTCGTCCGGCCACGAGTGTGGCCATATTGTCCAATGAGATCGTCCAACGAGGTTGTACGACCACTTCTCCAACCACGACGTCGTCCAACGAGAGTTTTTCGGACGCAAGAGCTGTCCAACCGCGAAGAGAGGACTCGCGATGAGCGAGGACGTAGGTCCGGGTGACGAGGCCGGGATCACCACGCGACGCAATGTCGTCGGAGCTGGGATCATCGGGTTCGCCGTCACCGTGACCGGATGTTCCAGCAACGGCAAGAGCGACAACAAGCCCGCGCCCGGGGGAGCGGCCTCTCAGCCGGCCGGCGGTGCGCTGGCCAAGACCACCGACATCCCCGTCGGCGGCGGCAAGATCTTCAAAGCTCAGAAGGTCGTCGTCACCCAGCCCACGGCGGGCGAGTTCAAGGCGTTCAGCGCGGTCTGCACCCACCAGGGCTGCATCGTGGGCACGGTCGCGAACGGGACGATCAACTGCCCGTGTCACGGCAGCAAGTTCAAGGTCAGCGATGGGTCGGTGGCCGGCGGCCCGGCGCCGCAGCCGCTGCCGTCCAAGCCGATCACCGTCACCGGCACGGACATCAAACTGGGCTGAACCATGCTGGGCTGAACCATGCTGGGCTGAACCATGCCACGTGAGGCCACGTCCCGTCCTGGGGCGTGGTCGCACGGCTGTCGTCCCCTGAGGCTGGTGGGGCCAAAAAACCATTCGCTGAGCAGCGGCTTCGTTGCCTAGGGTCGATGGCGTCATGCGCCAGCTACCCGTCCCGGATCCCGGGCATCCTGACCACAGAAGTCCGCGCCGCTACCTTGTCTGGGTCGCCCGGACGCAGCGGCGCGCCCTGCTGGGCGGAATCGCCCTCGGCGTCCTCTGGATGATCAGCCAGGCCCTCATGCCCGCCGTCATCGGCCGGGCCATCGACGACGGCATCACGGCCAAGGACGTGCCGGCGCTGTGCAGCTGGGCCGGGGTGCTGCTCGGCCTGGGCGTGATACAGGCCGTCAGCGGCGTCACCCGGCACCGGTTCGCCGTCTACAACTGGCTGGCCGCGGCCTACCGGACCGTTCAGGTCATCAGCCGGCAGGCCACCCGGCTGGGCGGCACGCTGCCCAAGCGGCTCACCACCGGCGAAGTGGTCAGCGTCGGCATCGCGGACGTCGCCTACATCGGCGACGCGATGGACATCACCGCGCGGGCCACCGGCGCGTTCGTGGCCATCGCCGCGGTGGCGGGGATCATGCTGGCCACCTCGCCTCCGCTCGGCCTGATCGTGGTGATCGGCGTACCGCTGATCATCGTGGCGGTGGCCCCGCTGCTCCGGCCTCTGCACCGTCGTCAGGTCCGGCAGCGGGAGCTGTCCGGCGAGCTCAACACCCGCGCCGCGGACATCGTGGCCGGGTTGCGGGTGCTTCGCGGCGTCGGCGGTGAACAGGTCTTCGCCGGCCGGTACCGCGAGGAGTCCCAGAGCGTTCGGCGGGCCGGGGTGGAGGTCGCCCGGGCCGAGTCGATGCTCAGTGGGGCCGAGGTGCTGCTGCCCGGCCTGTTGATCGTCCTGGTCACCTGGGTGGGTGCCCGGTTCGCGGTGGAAGGCCGGATCAGTATCGGTCACCTGGTCGCGTTCTACGGCTACGCGGTCTTCCTCATCGAGCCGATGCGTACGCTGGGCGAAGCCGCGGACAAGATCACTAAGGCGCACGTCGCGGCCGCGCGGGTGGTCCGGATCCTGTCCCTGGAGCCGGAGTTCCCCGACGAGGGCACCCGGGTGCCGCCGGCTCCCGCCGAGCTGACCGACCCCACGTCCGGTCTGGTGGTAAGGCCCGGCCGGCTCACGGCGATCGCGGCCGCGGACCCGGTGGACGCCCAGGCCATCGCCGACCGGCTCGGCCGTTATGCGGAGCCGGGTGAGGCCCGGTACGGCGGAGTGCCGCTGGCCGAGGTCGCGGACGTACGCCGGCGCGTCCTGGTCGCGGTCAACGAGGACCGGCTGTTCTCCGGACGGCTCCGTGACGAACTGACCGGCGACAGGCTCCCGACCGGCGATCAGCGCCCGGCCGGTGACCATGATCTGGCCGGTCAGCATGGTCCGGCCGGGAAACCCGGCTTGGTCGCGGAACCCGGCTGCACCGAGGAGAACGGCGACCTGGACCTCGACCTGGACCTGGACCTGGACGCAGCGCTGTACGCGGCGTGCGCGCAGGACGTCGTGGACGAGGTGGGGCTGGACTCCCATGTCGAGGAGGCGGGCCGGGAGTTCTCCGGCGGGCAGCGTCAGCGCCTCCGGCTGGCCCGGGCCCTGGCGGCCGACCCGGACGTGCTCGTGCTGGTGGAGCCCACCAGCGCGGTCGACGCGCACACCGAGGCCAGGATCGCCGTCCGGCTCGCCAAGGCCCGCGGCGGCCGCACGACCGTGGTGTGCACCACCAGCCCGCTCGTGCTGGACCGCGCCGACCACGTCGCGTACGTCGAGGGCGGACTCGTCGTCGCCGAGGGAACCCATACGGATCTGCTGCGTACGGCTCCGGCCTACGCCGCCACCGTCACCAGGCAAGAGACCAGGCAAGAGACCAGGCAAGAGAGAGTCGAGTGAGCGCCAGCAGGTTGCCGGTGGCGTCGCGTGCTCAGGTGCGCGCGTACGCACGGCGGATGACGCTGCGGCATCCGCGCGCCCTGGGCGGCGCGCTGGCGCTGCACGCCCTGGCCGCGCTGGCCGGCCTGGTCACCCCCTGGCTGCTGGGTGATCTGGTCGAGGGCGTACGCACCGGACGGGTGAACGTCGACCGGGTGGCGCTGGCCATCGCCGGGTTCGTCATCGCCCAGGGTGTACTGATCCGTTTCGCCTATTACGCCTCCACCCGGCTGGGTGAGAAGGTCCTGGCCGAGCTGCGCGAGGAGTTCGTCGACCGGATCCTGGACCTGCCCCTGTCCACGGTCGAACGGGCCGGCACCGGTGACCTGCTGAGCCGTACCTCCAGGGACATCGCCGCCATGGCCCGCACGGTCCGGGCGGCGGTGCCGGAGACGCTGATCGCGCTGGTGATGCTCGCGTTCACGGTGGGTGCGCTGCTGCTGGTCGGGCCGCTGCTGGCGCTGCCCTGCCTGGTGGCGGTGCCGCTGCTGTGGGGCAGCACCCGTTGGTATCTCGCCCGGGCCCACGACGGCTATCTGCGGGAGAACGCCGCCTGGTCGGAGCTGACGGACGGACTGGCCGAGACGGTGAACGGGGCGCGCACCGTCGAGGCGCTGGGCCTGGCCCGGCGCAGGCACGAGCGTTGCGACACCGACATCGCCCGCAGCTGGGCGGCGGAGCGCTACACGCTGGGCCTGCGCTGCGTGTACTACCCGCTCGTCGAGCTCGGCTACGTCGTGCCCGTGGTGTCGACGTTGCTGGTCGGCGGGCTTTTCTACATCCACGACATGGCCTCACTCGCGCAGGTCACCGCGGCCACACTGTACGTTCAGCAGCTCATCGAGCCCATTGACATGCTGCTCAACTGGCTGGACGAGCTCCAGGTCGGTGGAGCCTCGCTGGCCCGCGTGCTCGGTGTCGCGCACGTGCCGGCCGACCGTACGGCCGCGCAGCGCTCTCCCGAGGGCAACCGGCTGGAGGTCCGGGAGGCGCGCTACGCCTACCGGGAGGGGCACGACGTGCTGCACGGCGTGGACCTCGTCCTGCGGCCAGGTGAGCGGCTGGCGGTCGTGGGGCCGAGCGGCGCCGGCAAGTCGACGCTGGGCCGGCTGCTGGCCGGCATCCACGGGCCGCGCACCGGATCGGTGTCGGTCGGGAACCCGGGCGACGCGGTCCCGCTGGTCGAGCTGCCCCTGGAGGAACTGCGCGGCCATGTCGCGCTGGTCACTCAGGAGCACCACGTGTTCCGCGGCACGGTCCGCGACAACCTGGTGCTGGCGCGTCCGGACGCGACCGACGCCGACGTCCGGGCGGCGCTGGAGGCGGTGGACGCCTGGGACTGGGTGTCCGAGCTCGGGCTGGACACCACCGTCGGCTCGGGTGGAACGGTGCTGTCACCGGCGCAGGCCCAGCAGCTGGCGCTGGCCCGGCTGGTGCTGGCGGATCCGCACACGCTGGTGCTGGACGAGGCGACCTCGTTGCTCGACCCGCGTGCCGCCCGCCATCTGGAGCGTTCGCTGGCGGCCGTTCTTCACGGCCGCACGGTCGTCGCCATCGCGCACCGGTTGCACACCGCGCACGACGCGGACCGGGTCGCGGTGGTCGAGGACGGCCGCATCACCGAGCTCGGCGGTCACGACGCTCTGGTCGCCGCGGGTGGTTCCTACGCCGCCCTCTGGGCCTCCTGGCACGGTGAATAGTAACCCCGGCATTGGCCACTGAACCGGGACGTCCGCCCGTCGGCGATCTGCCGATGGACGGGCGCGCCGTGCGCGGGCGGGGTCAGGTCACGGCGTCCAGCGAACGCCGGAGGAACTCGACCTGCAGGTGCAGGAGGTTCTCGGCGACCACCTCCTGCGGGGTCATGTGGGTGACGCCGGACAGCGGCAGCACGGTGTGCGGACGGCCCGCGGCCACCAGGGCCGACGACAACCGCAGCGTGTGCGCGGCGACCACGTTGTCGTCGGCCAGCCCGTGGATGAGCATGAGCGGCCGTTCCAGTTTCGCCGCGTCGGCCAGCAGTGAGTTGCGGACGTAGTTGTCCGGCTCCTCGTTGGGGTGTCCCAGATAACGTTCGGTGTAGTGGGTGTCGTACAGCCGCCAGTCGGTCACCGGCGCCCCCGCCACCGCGGCGTGGAAGACGTCGGGGCGGCGGAGCACCGCCAGCGCGGCCAGCCAGCCGCCGAACGACCAGCCGCGGATGCCCACCCGGCGGAGGTCGAGCGCCTCCGGGTGGTGGCGGGCGGCCTCCTCGAGCGCGGTGATCTGGTCCTCCAGCACCGGTGTGACGAAGTCGCCGTGCACCGCGCGCTCCCAGGCCGGACCACGGGCCGGGGTGCCCCGGCCGTCCGCGATCACCACGGCGAACCCCTGGTCGGCCAGCCACTGCGCCTCGCAGTACGCTCGCTGCACCGCCACCACACGCTGCGCGTGCGGGCCGCCGTACGGGTCCATCAGCACCGGCAGCCGGCCCGCCCCGGGCTGCCAGCCGGTGGGCAGCAGCACGGCCGTACGGATCTCCCGCTCGCCGGCCCGCAACAGCTCCACCGATGGGGTGATCAGCGGGGTCTCGGCCCGGGAGGCGATCTCGAAACCGTTGACCGTGGTGGTCACCCCGGGCCGGTCGAGCCGGGAGCCGGTCAGCACGGTCACGCCCCCGGAACGGCGCCCGGAGAAGACCCCGGGCCCGCTGGTCAGCCGGGCGAGGGCGCCCCAGCCGTCCATGTCGTGGGGGTCCGCAGCGCCGTCGAACAGGTAGACATGCACCTCGGTGGGTTCCTGCGAGGCACTGAACAGCACGGTCTCGCCGTCGACGTCGAGCACGCTCCGGATCTGTAGCCCCACCGGGGTGACGGGAGTGTCGCCCACCATCAGCCGTCGCGTGTCGGTCTCCCGGTCGTCGACCGCGCGCACCAGCGCCCCCGAGCTCGTACGGGCGGGCACGCCGGGCACGATCTCCAGCCACACCGGGTCGGTGTCGGCGAGTTCCAGCCTGGTCTCGCCGTTCCACGGATCCACCCGCAGCAGCCGCATCGCTCGCTGGTCCCGGGACTGCACCACGATCAGCGGGCCCCGCTCGTCCCAGTAGGCGTTGACCAGATAGGGGAATTCGCCGCGATCCCAGGCCACGGCGGTCCGGCTGCCCGTCGAGGCGCGGTCCTCGGCGCTCCCCGCCGTCCGTGCGCTGGCGCCGTTCAGCCGCAGGATCACCAGGGAAACGTAGGCGTTCGGGGTGCCCGCCGCCGGGTAGGCGACCTCCTGCGCCGGCCGGTCCGGGTTGGCGGGGTCCGCGATGTGCCAGCGTTCCACCGGGGTCTCGTCGACCCGGGCCACCAGCAGCGCGGCGCCGTCCGGAGACCACCAGTAGCCCCGCATCCGCTGCATCTCCTCGGCGGCGATGAACTCGGCCACGCCGTAGGACACCTGCTCGGTCTCCGGCCGCACCAGGGCCGTGTCCTCGCCGGTGGTCAGATCGACCATGTGCAGGGTCCGGCCGGAGACGTACGCGACCCGCCGTCCGGCGGGATCGGGCCGAGGGTCGAAGACCGGAGTCTTGGCGGTCTCCAGGGCCTGTACGGTTCCCGTCCGCAGATCCGCGGTGAAGAGCTGCCCGGCCAGGGCGAACGCGGCCAGTGTGACGTCACGGTCCGTGGCGTAGCCCACGATGCCGCCCGCCTGCTCCCGGGCCCGTTCCCGTCTGGCTCGCTCGACCGCCGGCAGGTCACCGTCCGCGGCCAGATCGCCTGGGTCGGCGATCAACCGCTCCGCACCGGAGGCGGCGTCGATCGTCCACAGGCAGGTCACCGGGTCGGTGCCGCCCTGGGTGCGCAGGAAGGATACGTGCGACCCGTCCGGCGCGATCTGGAAGCCCCGCGGGACACCCAGGCTGAACCGCCGGGTGCGGGCACTTTGCTGCGGAAAGCTCATGGTCATACCTCTGATCCTGCCAGCCCCCGCCGGGCCGGCGGCAGGTCGCTCCCCGAAGACCCCGGATTTCCCTCGGTGTGGCACAGCGGATCAGAGTGATCGCCTCGGTAGTCTTCGCCCATGTCTACCCCCCATAGGCGCTTTCTCGGCCGTCCGATGCCCCGGGTCATGGTGCTCGGTACGGCGGGCACCGCGTCTGTGCTCGGTCTCGCCGGGCTCAGCACCGTGGGCAGAGGTACGGCGGTCGTCCACCAGGCGGCCGAGACGGTGGTCAAGCCACCGGGACGGCCATCGGGCCAGAAGGTCTCCCAGCCCGGCTGGCGGGTCGTCGACGTCACCTCCGCGACCGCCTATCCGGGGGATCAGCTCATGGACGTGGCCACACTGGGACCCAAGGAGGCCTGGGCGGTCGGCTCGACCGGTGGTCACCTCGATTCGGCGCCGCTGATCCGGCGCTGGGACGGCAACTCCTGGCGGACCGTGACCGCGCCGCCGTTGCCCAAAGGAACCACGAACGGGGTGCTGCGGAAGGTCGTGGCGTACTCGCCGACAGATGTGTGGATCTTCGGGGACCGGCGGGTGGGCGGCTTGATCCGCCCCGCTGGCTTCGGGCTGCACTGGAACGGCGTGAGCTGGAAGACGACCGACTTCGGCGGCGGCACCGTCAGTGACGCCGTGGCCGCCGGGCCCAACGACGTCTGGGTGGTCGGCGAGCGTTCGACCAAGACCGACCCGTTCCTGCCCTTCGCTCGGCATTTCGACGGGCGGAGCTGGAAGAAGGCGGCCGTTCCCGGCGGGGCATGGGCGCTCGGCGCCCGGTCGGCCAAGGACATCTGGGCGGTGGGGGAGAGCACGGGCGGGGTCGCTCATGCCACCGTCGCGCACTGGAACGGCAAGAAGTGGCGCTCGATGCCGAGGCCGAGCCCGGTGCTGCGCCGCAATGTCGAGTATCAGATCTCCAGTATTCGCGCTCGCGGGGCCAACGACGTGTGGGCCACACTGACGCTTCGCGACCTGGCGCAGGGCGGCACCCCGGCCGGCTCCCTGCTGGCACACTGGAACGGCAAGGCATGGGTCCAGCCCAAGCTGAACCTGCGCAAGGACACGCTGTTCGACCTCGCACCTGACGGTGACGGCGGCCTGTGGCTGCTGTCGTTCGTCGGTCCCACCCGTACCGACCTCCTGCACTACGTCAAGGGAAAGATCATCCGGCAGAAGGCTCCGGCCAAGCCCGGCACCACCGGGGACCTCCAGTCGCTGGCACCCGTCCCGGGGACCCGGTCGCTGTGGGTGGCCGGTGACCTGGTTCACCGGAATCACACGGTGGCGGCCGTCTACAAGTACGGTTCATAACGTATTTCGAGGGCACGTACGCTCGGAGCCTGTCCCCGTCCGATCCCCTTTCCCCTTGTCCACCCCCATTTCCATCAGGAGTCTCGATGCCGGAGCTACAGCCGGGTGATCCGCGGCGGCTGGGTTCGTACGAGCTCACCGGCCGCCTGGGGGAGGGCGGCCAGGGTGTCGTCTACTCCGCCACGGCGTCGGACGGCACCGAGGTGGCCGTCAAACTGCTCCGGCCCGACCTGACCGAGGACGAGGCCGCGCGCAGCCGGTTCGTCCGGGAGGTGCAGTCCGCCAAGAGGGTCGCCCGGTTCTGCACGGCGCAGGTGCTCGAGGCCGATGTCGCGGGAGACCGCCCGTACATCGTGAGCGAGTACGTGCCGGGACCGTCGCTGCAGCGTCAGGTCGCGGACGAGGGGCCGCGGACCGGCGCGGCACTGGAGCGGCTCGCCATCGGCACGGTGACCGCGCTGGTCGCGATCCACCAGGCCGAGATCGTGCACCGCGATTTCAAACCGCACAACGTGCTCATCGGGCCGGACGGCCCGCGAGTGATCGACTTTGGCATCGCCCGGGCACTGGACGCCAGCTCCACGGCGGCCACCGCGGCCATCGGGACACCCGCCTACATGGCTCCCGAGCAGGTGATGGGCGAGCGCATCACGGCCGCGGTCGACATCTTCGCCTGGGGTTCGGTGATGGTGTTCGCGGCCACGGGAGTCTCCCCGTTCGGGCAGGACACCATCCCAGCGGTGATCAACCGGATCCTCAACCAGGAGCCCGACCTCAGCGGTATGCCCGACGAGCTGCGGGAGGTGGTCCGCGAGTGCCTGGCCAAGGACCCGGCCGCTCGCCCCACCGCCAGTGACCTCCTGATGCGGCTGCTCGGCCAGGAGGGCGGTATGCCACCGTCGCCGGTGGTCATGGCACCGATCGGCGAGCCCGGTGTGGGGGCGACCCGGCTGGAGACCATCCCGGGGAGCGACGACGACGTGTCGACCGCGGCACTGGGCCAGGGAGCCGTGCTGGCCGGTGGACATGGCGATTCCGGTCGTACCGCGGGTGGATACCCTGCCCCGGACCAGGTGACGCTCCCGCCGGTGGTGGGATATCCCGCGGCCCCGGCGCGGTCCGGTGGCAGCGGGAAGGCCGTCGGGATCGCCGCGGCGGTCGCCGCGCTGGTGGTGGCGTTGGCGATCGGGGTGACGGCCTGGATGGCCGCCTCCTCGAGCAAGAACAGCCAGCAGACACCCGGGCCGGCTACCAACAGCGCCACGAGCGATCAGCCCACCCCGAGCGAGCAGCAGGCGACGACGACCCAAGCCTCTCGCCGGCCGACGTCACAGGCGCCGCAGCTGCCGCCGCGCACGCCGTCGCGGTCACCGCAGGTGTCCCACACCATCACGCCCAGCGCCACATCCGCGCCGCCTTCGGGCACCCCGAGCAACCCCGCACCCGGCAGCGGCACCCCCAATCCTGGGGCGGGCAACCAGGGCGGCGGCGCCGGCGCGAGCACCGTGCCCGCCGGCGGCTGATCGCCGGAAAACCTCCCAGACCGGGTGGCCGGGACGGTTACGCTCGATCTCATGAGTCTGCTGGGTGCTGACCCGGGTCCGACGAACCGGATCCTGTTCGTCCACGCCCATCCCGACGACGAGTCGATCGGGACGGGAGCGACGATGGCCAAGTACGCCGCCGCCGGTGCGCAGGTGACCCTCGTCACCTGCACGCTGGGTGAGGAAGGGGAAGTCATCCCTGCCGAACTGCGCTATCTGGCTGCGGACAAGGACGACCGGCTGGGCGGATACCGGATCCATGAGCTGGCGGCCGCCTGCGCCGCCCTCGGCGTACGTGACCACCGGTCCCTCGGCGCCCCAGGCCGCTGGCGGGACTCGGGCATGCTCGGCGCCCCCACCAACGAGGACCCCCGCAGTTTCTGGCGGGCCGACCTCGACGAGGCGGCCGAGGCACTCGTCGAGGTCGTCCGAGAGATACGCCCGCAGGTCATCGTCACCTACGACGACAACGGGCTGTACGGGCACCCCGACCACATCCAGGCACACCGGGTGACCTGGCGGGCCTTCGAGATGGCGGCAGACCCCGCTGTCGGCGCGGGCGAGCCGTGGGCGGTGGCCAAGCTGTACGCCACCGCGGTGCCGTTGTCGGTCGTGCGGCGCGTCGTCGAGATCCCGGACGGCCCGTTCGACCGGGTCGAGGATCTCGGGTACGGAGTTCCGGACGAACACGTGACCACCGTCATCGACGCCGGGGACCATCTGGACGCCAAGCTCGCGGCACTTCGCGCGCACCGCACCCAGGTCACCGTGGACGGCCAATTCTTCGCCCTTTCCAACAACGTGGGCCAGCAGGCACTCGGTGCGGAGTACTACACGCTGCTCGTCGGTGAGCGGGGTCCGGCCGCCGCCGATGGCCGTGAGACGGATCTTTTCGCTGGTATCGGGCTATAGCCTGGTGAACTGTGGGTGACGACGTGAACGCGCAGGCCGCGCCGGAGCAACTGCCGTACGGCCCGGACGGGTCCCATGGCTCCGATGATCTGGGGCCGGAGCCGGTGCCCGTGCGGAAACGCACGCCCAACCCCAGGGTGCAGGCGTTCGTCACCGGTGCCGCCTACGGTGGACTGGCCGTGGCCGGGCTGATGCTCGGAGTGATCGAGTCGTTCTCGTACTCCTGGTCCGCCGGTTCGATCCCGCTGGCGGCGATCCTGTGGAGCCTGTTCAACCTGGTGGCTCTGTGGGGGGCCGGCCGGGGCATGGGCGGCAAGCTCGGCGCCGCCGTACCGGCCTTGATGTGGCTGGCGGTCGTCATGGTGCTGGCGGTCCAGCGTCCCGAGGGAGACCTGGTCGTCACCGGCACCGCGGCGGGTACGATCTTCCTCTACGGCGGCGTGCTCGCCGGGGGGATCGCCCTCCTGCTGGCGCCGTCGTCCGGTGAATGGCTGCTCGGCGCGGCGGGGAGAGACCGCCGCGGCTGAGGGCGGCGCGGGCTTAGCGGGAGTTCCGGCGGCTCAGCGCAGCCGGCGTCCGGCGACCACGATGCCGTCCTCGTCGCTGTAGAGCCAGTCGCCGGGGGTGAACGTCACGCCCCCGAAGGTGACCGGGACGCCGGTCTCGCCGGCACCCGCCTTGGCGCTCTTGAGCGGGTTCGAGCCGAGTGCCTTGACGCCCAGCTCAAGGGTCCGCAGGGCCGCGACGTCCCGTACGGCTCCATTGATCACCACGCCGGCCCAGCCCTGCTCTACGGCAGAGGCCGCGATCAGGTCGCCCATCAACGCGGACGCCAGCGAGCCGCCACCGTCGACGACCAGCACCCGGCCCTTGCCCGCGGTGTTCAGCAGTCTCTTCACCAGGGCGTTGTCGCGGAAGCAGCGGACCGTCGCGATCGGGCCCGCGAAGCCGGGTTGCGAGCCGTACTGCCGGAACTGCGTCTCACAGCTCTGCAACTCGGTCTCGAAGTCATCGACCAGGTCAGCGGTGGCGAACTCCATGTCTGTCACCGTATCGCGGGTGCGGCGAGCCACCGATCAGACGCTGGGAGCGTCGGTGGGCCGGCCTATCAGGCGGGACAGCACGATCGAGGTCTTCGTCTGCACGATGTTGGACTCGCGGCGCAGCCGCTCCAGGGCCTCCTCGAGGTGCTGGATGTCACGGGTCCGCAAGTGGACGAGGGCGCTGGCGTCGCCGGTGATCGTGTAAGCGGCCACGACCTCGGGATGCGGGCGCACGCTGGCGTAGATCTCTTCAGGCGAGGTCGCCCCCGTGCAGAAGATCTCGATGAACGCCTCGGTGGTCCAGCCGAGCGCGGCCGGGTCGACGACGGCCGCGTAACCGTTGATGACACCGTCATGACGCAGCCGGTCGACGCGGCGCTTCACCGCGGGCGCCGAAAGGCCCACCCGGTCGCCGATCTGCGCATACGAGGCCCGGCCGTCTTTGAGCAGCTGCGCAACGATCTGGCGGTCAATATCGTCAAGACGCAACAAATACCTCCTTTGAAGTCGGCAATCGACATTGGTGGTCACTTCACCCTGAATCTACGCTTGATATGAGCCGTCGACCACTGTCCGGCCGCCATACCGGCAAGGAGCCTCGTGACGCGATCCCAGGACCTGCGTGCCCTCTCCGAGGAGCACAGCGCCCACAACTATCACCCGCTCCCCATCGTGATCGCCGAAGCCGAGGGGGCCTGGGTGACCGATGTCGAGGGCAGGCGTTACCTGGACATGCTCGCGGCTTACTCGGCGGTCAACTTCGGCCACCGCAATCCGCGGCTCACGGAGGTCGTGCGACGTCAGCTGGACAAGGTCACGCTGGTCAGCCGGGCTTTCGACCATGATCTGTTCGGCCCCTTCGCCCAGGAACTGGCCCAGCTGTGCGGCAAGGACATGATCCTGCCGATGAACACCGGCGCGGAGGCCGTCGAGACGGCGCTCAAGACCGCCCGGAAATGGGGCTACGACGTCAAGGGCGTGCCGGCCGACCAGGCGAACATCATCACCTTCGAGGGCAACTTCCACGGCCGCACCACCACGATCGTCAGTTTCTCCACCGACCCCGACGCCAAGAACTCCTTCGGCCCCTATACCCCGGGCTTCCGTACGGTTCCTTACGGGGACGCGGGCGCACTGCGGGCGGCCATGGACGACGCCACGGTCGGCGTGCTGATCGAGCCCATCCAGGGCGAGGCGGGGGTCAACGTCCCGCCGAGCGGTTTCCTGACCGAGGTCCGCGAGCTGTGCACCGCAGGCAACGTACTCATGATCGCCGACGAGATCCAGTCGGGGCTGGGCCGCACCGGCACCACGTTCGCGGTCGAGCACGAAGGTGTCGTCCCCGACATCTACGTCCTCGGCAAGGCGCTCGGCGGCGGCATCATGCCGGTCTCCGCCGTGGTGGCGAACCGGGACGTGCTCGGCGTCTTCCAGCCGGGTCAGCACGGCTCGACCTTCGGCGGCAACCCGCTGGCCTGCGCCGTCGCGCGTGAGGTCATCGCCATGCTGAACTCCGGGGAGTTCCAGGAGCGCTCCCGGATCCTGGGCGCCCACATGCACGAGCGTCTCGGTGCCCTGCCCTCCGACCTCGTGAAGGAGGTACGTGGCCGCGGCCTGTGGGCCGGCATCGAGTTGCACGGCAAGGCCCGGCCGGTCAGCGAGCGGCTCATGGACCTGGGCGTGCTGGCCAAGGAGACCCACGAAACCACCATTCGGCTGGCTCCGCCGCTGGTCATCAGCCGCGAGGATCTGGACTGGGCCCTCGACCAGCTGGAGATCGCTCTCAAAGGCTGACCGTCGTGATCGGCGCGCCCGCGAGCTCTGAGCAGCGGCGCGGGCCGGTAGGTCACGACCGGCAGATGACAGAGGACCTCACCACAATGGCGTGGTGGGGTCCTCTTCTGTCGTTGTTTACAGACTTGTTGTTTACAGACTGTTGTTTACAGACTTGTATGTCGTCGTGGTGGGACATTGCCGGTGAAGCGGTGGACCGTTATAGTCCATGTGGATTAGTTCGAATGGACTAAGTTTAGTCTGGCTCATCGAACCGGACCATGGTCGCGGACCGTGTCCGCAGGCCAGAGCGGGCCGCCCAGAGCGGCGCACAAGGGCGAGGTGGTCGCATGTCCCCGTCGATCACACCCTTGGCGCTCGCGGTACTGCACCTGCTCGGCGAGCGGCCCATGCACCCGTACGAGATGCAGCAACTGATCAAGCTGCGCTACATCGATCAGGTGGTCAAGGTCGCCCACGGGTCGCTGTACCACACCGTAGAGCGACTGGCGGCGTCCGGGCTCATCGAGCCGATGGAGACCAGCCGTGAGGGCCGCCGGCCCGAGCGCACCGTCTACGCCATCACCGAGTCGGGCCGCGACCAGGCCACAGATCGGCTCTGTGAGCTGATCGCCCGCCCGACGCGGGAGTATCCCAGCTTCAAGGCGGCACTCGCCTTCATCACCACGCTCACCCCCGGCAAGGTGAGCGAGCTGCTCGTACGGCGGAGCGTCGAACTCGAGGTCTACCTCGCCAAGCACACGACGCTAATCGACACGCTGACCAAGCAGGGGCTGCATCGGATCAATCTGATCGACATCGAGCACGTCCTGGCGCAGTATCGAGCCGAGCTCGACTACGTGCGGGACCTGCGAGAGGACATCGACAGCGGGCGCCTCACCTGGACGCCCGGCGTGACGAGGAGAAGCTTCCCCGCACCACCCACGGAGGAACACCGATGAAGAGATGGCACGGCAACCAGTGGGCGATCCTGCTGACGCTCTCGCTGGGGTTCTTCATGACCCTGCTGGACCTGACGATCGTCAACATCGCCATCCCCAGCATGATCGACAAGTTGAACGCCTCACTCGACCAGGTGCTGTGGGTCATGAACGCCTACATCCTGATCCTCGCGGTGCTGCTGATCACCTGTGGCCGGCTGGGTGACCTGCGCGGGCCCCGTACCCTGTTCATCGCCGGGGTGGCGGTGTTCACCATCGCCAGCCTGCTGTGCGGCATCTCGCAGAACCCCGCCGAGCTCATCGGCGCCCGGGTGATCCAGGGCCTCGGGGCGGCATTGCTGCTGCCGCAGACGATGACCCTCATCATCTCCACCTTCCCCGCCGACCGGCGCGGTGCCGCCATGGGCATCTGGGGCGCGGTCGCCGGTGTGGCCACGATCGCCGGACCGACCATCGGGGGTCTGCTGGTCACCGCATTGGACTGGCGGTGGATCTTCTTCGTGAACCTGCCCGTCGGCGTCCTCGTGCTGTTCATGGCCGTCGCCATCATCCCGGACATCCGGCCGGGGCGGCGGCACAAGCTCGATCTGGGCGGCGTGACGATCGCCACCGCCTCGCTGTTCTGCCTGGTGTTCGGCCTGACGGAGGGACAGCGGTACGAGTGGAACGTGGGGATCTGGAGTCTCATCGGCGCCGGCGTGGTGCTGCTCGTGGTGTTCGTGCTGCACCAGCGCTCCCGGCAGGACAACGAGCCGCTGGTGCCGTTCGCGTTGTTCCGCGACCGCAATTTCACCGTAATGAACTTCGTCGCCGCAGCCGTGTCGGTCGGCATGATCGGGATCTTCCTGCCGATGACGATCTATCTGCAGTCGGTGCTGGGCTACTCCGCGCTCAAGGCCGGCCTGGTCATGGCGCCGGCCTCGCTGGTGTCGATGTTCCTCGCCCCGGTGGCGGGCCGGCTCTCGGACAAGATCGGCGGCAAGTACATCCTCATAGGCGGACTGACCCTGTACGGGCTCGGCACCGCCTGGATCATCGCGATCGCCGACGTCGGCACGGACTGGACCGCGTTCCTGCCCCCGTTCATCCTGACCGGCATCGGCATCGGGGGGGTCTTCGCTCCGATGGCCACCGTGGCCATGCGCAACGTCGAGCCGAGAATGGCCGGCGCGGCCTCCGGGTTCATGAACACCATCCGCCAGGTCGGCTCGGTCATCGGCAGCGCGTCGGTGGGTGCCGTCATGCAGAGCCAGCTGGCGAGCGCGCTCAAGGACGAGGCGGCCAAGCGGTCCGCGAGCCTCCCGGCCTCCTACCGGCCCCAGTTCGTGGAGGGCTTCCAGCACGCGGCCAAGGGCGGCCTCGAGGTCGGCGCCGGCCAGACGGGCATCGCCCAGCACCTGCCGGCGAACGTGCCGTCCGGGGTGGCCGCCCAGCTCCAGCAGCTCGCCGGACAGGTCTTCAGCCACGGCTTCGTGCACGCGATGAAGCCGACCATGGGCCTGCCCGTCCTGGTGGTCTTGATCGGTGCCGCCGCCTGCCTCGGGATCACGCGCCGGCCCGCCAACGGTGGCGCGAGCACCCCCGGTGCCTCCGAAACCGCCGAGGCCGCCCTGCCAGGCTGATGCCGGACGCGCTCGTCCCGCACCGTGACTTGGCAAATTGCGGCAGGGTACGCGAAATACGTGTGAAACGTCCGCTTCAGGGGGAAATCCGAAGAGCTCCCTTCCCCCTGAGGTGATCGCGATGTACACGCAAGTTCTCGACCCCGTGGCCCATTCGCTCGCATGGAGTTCCCTGGTGGCCGCGCTGCCGCTGCTGGTGCTCTTCGTCCTACTCGGTGCACTGCGGATGAAGGCGTGGGTCGCCTCCTTGGCGGCCCTGGCGGTGGCCTTCGTGATCGCGATCGCGGTGTACGGGATGCCGGTCGGACAGTCACTGCTCGCCGGATCCGAGGGCGCGGCCTTCGGGTTCTTCCCGATTCTGTGGATCGTCATCAACGCGATCTGGGTCTACAACATGACCGTCGAGACGGGGCATTTCGATGTGCTGCGGCGGTCGTTCACCCGGGTCAGTGACGACCAGCGCATCCAGGCGATCATCATCGCGTTCTCGTTCGGAGCGCTGATGGAGGCTCTCGCCGGATTCGGTACTCCGGTCGCGGTCACTTCCGTCATGCTCATCGCCCTGGGCTTCCGGCCGCTCAAGGCCGCGGTGCTCGCCCTCACCGCCAACACCGCCCCGGTCGCGTTCGGCGCGATGGCCACCCCGATCATCACCCTCGGGAAGGTCACCGGAATCTCGACCGACACGCTCGGCTCGATGGTGGGGCGCCAGACGCCGATCCTGGCCGTGTTCGTACCCCTCGTCCTGGTGGTCATCGTGGACGGGCGGCGCGGAGTACGGCAGACTTGGCCCGCCGCCGTGGTGTGCGGCCTGGCGTTCGCCCTCGCGCAATACCTCACGTCGAACTTCGTCTCGGTCCCGCTGACCGACGTGATCGCCGCACTGGTGTCCGCGGCCGCGGTCGTGCTGCTCGTACGGCTGTGGCGTCCCCGGGAGTCCTACACCGAGGGGATCGCACCGGTCGCCGCCGGTGGAGCGCTCGACGAACCGACCCCGGAGTTCGCCGACCGGGTCGCCCATCCCGACGCGCGCGCCGAGGTCGCTCGCGCCTACTCGCCGTACGCCATCATCATCGCCGTCTTCGTGCTCGGCCAGATCTCGGTCATCAAGGACGCCCTCGGCCGGGCGACCCAGACGTTCGACTGGCCGGGGCTGCACCTGTTCAACGCCAAGGGCAAGCCGCTCACCCTGCCGACGTTCACCCTGAACCTGCTGACCACGCCGGGCACCCAGATGCTGATCGCCGGAGTGCTGACCATGCTCGCGCTCCGCGTCGGCGTGGGCCGGGCACTCCGTGCCTACGGTGTGACACTGAGGCAGTTGCGCTGGGCGATCCTCACGGTCATGGCCGTGCTCGCCCTGGCGTTCGTGATGAATGCCTCTGGGCAGACGATCACGCTGGGTACGTGGGCCGCCGGAGCCGGCGGAGCCTTCGCGGTCCTGTCGCCGATCCTCGGCTGGCTCGGGGTCGCCGTGACAGGTTCCGACACCTCCTCCAACTCGCTGTTCGGCGCACTGCAGATCACCGCGGCGAACAAGGCGGGGCTGTCGCCGGTGCTCATGGCCGCCTCCAACAGTTCCGGCGGCGTACTGGGCAAGATGATCTCCCCGCAGAATCTCGCGATCGCCGCCGCCGCCGTCGGGATGGACGGAAAGGAGGGCGACATCTTCCGCCGCGCGATCATGTGGAGCCTGATCTTCCTCGGCGGGATGTGCCTCCTGGCCGGCCTCCAGGCGACCGGGTTGCTCTCCTGGATGGTGCCCTGACTCCTTCCCGGAAGCACCGCCCTGGACCCCTGCCCAGCCCAGGTCAAGACCCTGGGCTCGCATACGGGGGCGGCCCGGGCCGCCTATGACTGGGCGGTCGGCAGGGTGAAGGCGAACTGGGATCAGCGCCGAGCCGAGGAATCCTACGACATCCCCGAAGATGGGCTGACGCCGTGGGTGGACTGGTCGTTTCCGGAGACCTGGACGCGGAAGCGTCGAACGCCAGTGGAGCCGACCAGAAGACCAGGCCACGCCTGGCAGGTGGCGTGGAAGCTGGACACCCTACCCAAGGCACCAGTCCCGGGACGGACCGTCTGCCCCGGAAAGGGCGACTCACCGAGATTCATTGATACCTCGGTGAACGGTTCCAGTAGTCGCGGAACAGCAGGATCCCGCCGTCGCGGATCCTGAACAGGTCCCGCCGCCGAGATCAGGTAGCGGTCAGGTGGTAGCCCGAGTGCGCGCAGTTCGGTGGACCCGGGGACCCGCCACTCGACCTGTGGTCCGCTCAACAATCAGCCGATCTTTGCGAGCTGCTTATTGAGAATATCGGTCGCCTGCTTCGCGAATGAATCGAACGACTTTTTTGGTGACACTTTCTGCCAGAACAGGGACGCGAGTACTACGTTTCCGCGAGTCGCGAAATCGTACACTATGTAGGTTACATTGTTAGTGGTATCCGCGGAGTGTACGTCCTTCTCTATGCCGCGCAGGTGACTCCATCCTGAGATGACGTCCTCCGAACTCGTCCAGGTGTGTTCGAATGAGATCTGGACCTTGTTTTGATTCACTTGCTTGGGTGCGACGCGTCGTTTGGCGGGACATGCTTTTACCTTGGTCTTGATGATCGTGTAGGCCTTCAAGGCAGACGCCCCATCGCTGTACACAGCGGCAAGTTCGTCGTAGTTCAGCCCCAATAGCAGGTTCTGATCGTTGTTGAATTGCTGGACTGTGATGGATGGCGATCCGGGCAAGCTCTGCGGAGTGACCACGCAAATTGCCACGGCCGCGTCCTTGAACCCAGGAACATCCGGTTTACGAGGAGTCACGCTTGAGGAGACATCCTTGGCGGCGATGAGGGATTTCCTGACCAGGTCGGGAGCGTAACTGGGCGGTGGCGTGCTCATCGGCGTGGCCGGTTTCGATGCTGTCGGGTTCGTCGTCTTTTTGGAATGGCCGCTGCCGCATCCGGTGACGGCTAGTCCGGCCACGGCGATGCACGCTACGAAAGCGCTCCTTCGAACGGGGGGCACCGTAGGGCCTTCCGGTTGGTGTCTAGGCGGGCTAGTGCGGAGTGGACTCGGTCTGGATCTCCCGTACATCGAGTTGCCTGGGACCGGAGGGCCGGATGATCGGATTACCGACCAGGTTCCCGGCATTTTGTCCCTGGCAGAGCGGTCCGACGCAGACCCAGGAGACGGTCCACGTCATTGTGGCCTCGATCGTGTATTTGCTCCCGGGCTGGCCGGCTGAGGACCGCGTATACGTGTGAGCGCAGGACGGGTCGGTCGAACTTCCGGCGCTGTGACAGACCAGATCAGGGCTGCCGTCACCGGTCTTCCAGGTCAAGTTGTCGGGTTCTGCGATGGCGGTCACCTCCTCTTGGCCGGGTATCCCGGCCGTGGCCGTGAACCTCTGCCAAACCCCTGGGCCGATCCAGAAGTACGTCGACAGCCGCACATACGTCGTCGGGCCCGGCGTGGTACTGGGAACCGGCGGAGGCAGCAGCTTTTGGTCGAAGGCATGGGCGGCATATTCGCTGGGCGGGATCAAAACCGGCGCCGCGGGTACCGCAGCCGGGCCCTGGAGGCAAGTGGTGAGGATGACAGGGCAGGGCGGTGGAGGGCCGCTGCTCCCGGACGGGCCGCCTCCTGCGGGGCCGCCTCCTGTAGAGCCTCCGCCCCCGGGCGTGCTGCCGCTGGCACCCGGGTTGACGCAGATGGTGTTGGGGGCGCAGCCGGCGTAGGCGGGCGCGGCATGCAGCAGGAGGCTGCCAGAACTGACGGTCAACGCCACGACGGCCGTACTGAGTCTGGTCAGCATCTCTTGCCTACCTTCGCGTCGAAAATCTTCCAGGTGCCGGCGACGTACCTCATCTGGGCCTGGTAATAGCCGTTGACCGCCCGGCCTGAGCCCAAGCGTTTTCCGGACTTGGCGTTGTACCTGTATGAGCCGAGGGTCTGCACGCAGTCCAGAACTGCAACGGTCGTGCGGTCCGGGGTCCAGCCCTGAAGCCGAGGATTCAGCACATTGTGAAATCGCCAGATTTCGCCGCGGGCGATGCCGGCCTCAATGTCCTTCTCGACAAGGGACAGGATCGGATCCGTGGCGTACTGGCCGAGACCGCTGGGGTCATTGGTCTCGTAGGCTCTCTCGTAGGCGGCCTGATAGGCCCTATAGCCGCTGAGAACTGATCGGGTGAACTCAGGGGTGGTCATCGCGCTCGGGGCAGGTGCGGCCGTGGCGGGCGAATCGGAGGAGATGGCCGACGGAGAAGAGGTGTCGGTGGTGCCCGAGGGGTTGAACGTACCGCTGCTGGTCTTTGGGGTGCTGCCACAGCCTGCTAGCAATGCGACCAGCACGATCCCACCGAGGGCGGGTACGAACCGGGCGTCCATCGCATCCCCGATCTCTCAGCCGACAGCGGGGCTTAGCACCGCAGGAGTCTACTGAGGCCCCGGATGCGATAGAAGCCCTGTCACAAAGCCGTGACTCGAAATCTTTCGGACTTGACCACGCAGGGTCCATGGACGAGATAGGTCATTTTCACGCACGGTCACGGGGTCCGGCGCGACGAGGATCCACTGGTTCCGAGGTCCCTTCCGGGAGATGGTCAAGGCCCGTGGTGGCCGAGGTGGGGCCGGTCAGGCGCAGCGTGACGGCGAGGGTACGGGGCGAGACGTGGGCACGCGTTGCGGGACCATAGAGCCATGGCAGACCGGACGCGTTTGAGTGATGACCTGTTCCAGCCACTGGACCTGGAGGAGGTACTCGACGCGGCCTACGAGGACGGCGACGAGGAGGCCGTCCTGGCGCTGATGGAGCGGGCGCTGTCCGATCCGCGTGCCGAGGGCGACCCGGAGCTGGCGGTCTATCTGGAGGAACTCGCCGACCTGTATGTCGAGGCTGCCAGATACGACGAGGCCATCACCACAGAGCACCGCATCCTGAACCTGGACCTCGACCCGGCGGACCGTACCCGGGGGTTCCTGCGCATCGCCGGATTCCACGCACGGGCCGGGCGGCCCGAGGAGGCCATGCGGCTGGTAAGGCGGGTATTGGCCGAGGAGGACGCCAAGCCGGTCGCCGACCGAGAGTTCAACGTGTACGCCGACGTGGCGCGCACCGTTGGGGAGCTCATCGGGGACACGCCGACCGCGGTGGACTGGCTCGTGGATGTGATCACGGAGGCCATGGCGGCCGGGCTGCGGCCCGCCCGGTTCATGTTCCTCGACGAGGTACGCCGGCGACTGGTGAAGGCGTCCGACCCCGTGTTCGACGAAGCGGTCGAGAAGTACGCGGAGCAGGCGCGACAGGCCGCCGCGGCCCGGGCCCCCGCGGCCGTACGGCTGCGCGTTCCGTACCTCCCGGCGCCGGACTTCGCCGAGGCCCGGCAGAGCGGACTGCCGAACGTGGGCGTCGCGGGCGGCCATGAGGACCACCGGCGGGAGGTGGAGCGCTCACTCCGGGACTCCATCAGCCGTGGCGGAGCCAGGCCGGGGATCGTCCCCATCGATGTGCCGGGGCTGCTGACCTTCGCTGAGCAGGAAGGTCGCGACCCCGCCCTGTGGGAGACCTGGCAGGCCTACGCCGAGAGTGACGAGCTCACCCCGGCGGAGTGGCCGCCCGGCCGAAACGACGACTGCTGGTGCGGGTCCGGGCGCAAGTACAAGAAGTGTTGCGGAGCGCCGGCGTTCGCCGCGCCTCCCGGCTCAGAGCCGGTCGGCTGATGGACGCTTGGTGGAGGGGCGGTTGGTCGACGGTCGACGGTGGCCTGGTGGACGCCTGGTGGACGCCTGGTGGACGGCACGGTCAGCGGGCTTCGTGGAGACGCTCGGCGATTTCCAGGCTGGTGGGGGCGGTACGGCCCCGACGGGCCGACGCGGGACGTTGGGGACGTGCTGGGGCGCGGTGCTCCAGGATACGTTCCACCTCGGTGGCACCGGTGGCCGCCTCCAGGGCCGGGGAGTAGCCGGCCGAGCGCAGGGCCTCCAGGGTCGCCCTGATGGGCTGGGCACTGATCAGCACGGTGGGCGCGATCCGGCGCAGCCCGAGTTTGCGCAGCGCTCGGTGCTGGGAGAGTTCCAGGACCAGGGATTCGTCGTCGGAGCGCAGACAGCAGGCCGACCGCACCACGCGGACCGAGCCGTGCTTTCGGGCGGTGTCCCGGATCAGATACTCCAGCGGCTGGGGCAGTGCCCCCCGAGAGACCCCGGTGAGCCGTTCGAGCAGATCGGTCGCGTCGGCGCCGCCATCGAGGCCTCGGCGTACCGACGCCGGGGCGAATCGCCACACTTGCGCCTGCCCTTCAGATTCACGGTCGGCGATGGAGTCCAGCAGCGAGGCCAGCTCGGGCGCGGGGGTACCGGAGACGATCGCGGTCAGATCAGCCTGGAAGCGCGCCGTGGTCTGGGGCGGGGGCAGCAAGCCGTTCAGCGCCGCCGACAGCCGGCCGCGATAGGAGCCGCTGGTGTCGAGGCCACCCGTTTCGAGCTGCCTCTCGGGGCCGGCTACGGGCGCCGTTTCCAGCATCTCCAGCACCACGTGTCCGGTCTCGGTGAGCATGCCCAACGCGGAGACGGCGAGCAACTGGGCCTCGAGGAGAGTGGCCCACACCCGTTCGTCGCCGTACTCCCGGACGCACATCGGCCGGTGCCAGGCGGCCGCCTCCGCCAGGTCCTGCCCGGCGGTACGTGGTGACAGCCCGGTGCCCGGGGGAAGCGCGGCGAGGGAGCGCAGCACGGAGCCGCGCAGTCCCACCGCGCACGGGTCCCGCGAACCGGCCAGCGCCACCGGGTTCTCGCCGTTCTCCGGCCACCAGGTGACGATGTCCTTGATAGTGGCCCAGGCCGCGATGACCGATGCCAGCCGCTCCCCGGGCGGACGCTTGAGCCAGTCGTCGTAGAGGGGGGTAGGCAGCAGGCGCGGATAGTCGGCCTTCTTCTTGGGAGCCTCGATACCGAGCAGCGAGGCGGCCTCGCAGAGATCGATCCAGAATCGGGCCTCGTCCTCGTCCACACCGAGCGCCTTCGCCAGTCGACGAGTTTCCCGTACCGCCAGGCCGCCGCTTTTGCGCAACGTGGCCGGCTCGCGGGCCAGGGTCTTCAGCAGCAGGCCGATCCGGTTGTCGGCGGCGGCCGCCGCGGACTGTGCCTCGCCGCGCATCCGGTCGAGAGGTACGGGGACGGTGGCCGGCCGTGGCGGCTCAGAGGTGAACGGTGAGCTGCCTGGGCCGCCGAGGACCCGGGCGACCTCCAGGGGCACTTCCGCCCGGTCCCGCCCGGCGGGGACCAGCAGTCCGCGACGGGCCAGCCAGTCGGTGTCCGGGTCACCGGAACCCCCTTCCCGCAACGAGTACCTGCCGGCCTTCAGCTCGAAGCAGTAGGTGCCCAGCAGTGCCTGTTCGGACAGCAGCTTGCCGAGCATCTGACGGGCGTCATCCGGAGCCGACGAGATCAAGGCGCGGACCTGGCCCTGGTCGCTCAGCATCGCGACGATCCGGCGCTGGGCGTCGATCCGGGTGGTCGAGTCGATGCCGAGGTGTTCGGCGATCGTCATGACCGGGGCCTTGTTGAACGAGGACGTCAGTGCCCGGTCGAGGGTCGCGGGCACGTATTCGCGCGCGACGAAGCTCTGGCGGACCAGCGCGGGCACCCGGATGCGGTCCGGCCCGGCGGGCAGCAGGAGCAGCTTGGCGCGCAGACCGTCCAGCACGGTCCGGGCGGAGGCGTCGCCCCCGACCGCGGTCAGCAGGTCCGCCACCGCGACGGGGCGAGAGGCCGGGTACGGGTAGCCGTAGATGCCGCGGTCCAGGTCCTGCGTGAGCCGTGCCGCGCTGGTCAGCAGTTCCTGCTCAGGCCTGTTGATCTCGTGCAACAGTTCGTAGGAGTAGCGGTCGTCGAGCAGCTGCCGGGCGAGATCCGGGAGGTTACGCGGTACGGATCCGTACCTGAGCAGATGCGGCCGCTGGTCGAGTAGACCTGCGAGCTCCTCCGCCGAACGTCGCTTCAGCCAGGCGATCAGGTCGTCGATGTCGCTCACGTGCAGCAACCCTAACCGTCCGATGAGACCTTTTGAGCGGCCTTCGGGATCGTGGGGGGCCAGTCTCTCTGTCGGGTCTTTGTGCGACGGGCCTTCGGGGTAGAGGCTGTGCTCACACGAGCTGTGTCGTACGAGAGGGGGCGGGAATGAGTCGCGGAGGCATCATCGCGTTAGCCGGTGCCGCTGTCGCAGCCGGAGCGGTGGCCGCCGGCTGGCTGTTCGGAACCGGTTCTGCTCAGGCCGAGGAGCCACGGCCCTCACCGCCCGGGCAGGTGGTCGGACATGAAACCGGCCAGGACCCGGAGAGCGTGCAGAAGTACTGGACGCCCGAGCGCCAGAAGGACGCCACGCCGGCTGCGATGCCGGAGGCCCCCGGCGGCTGAGGCCTGCTGACCTGGGCCGCGAGATCAGGCTGGAGCCGGCCAACGAAACGAGGTCGAACCGGGCCCGGAACGAGCCGGCGACCAGGGCGCGACCAGGCCCGTTCCCGCGGGCCGGAACCGCCCCGCGGTGTTCACCGTGGTGCCGCACGCGGCCGACAGGAGGGCCAGGGTGGCGATTCCCGCGGCGGTGCGGATCCGGCGGTCTTGGCTGTCCATTGGGCCAGAGATTACCGAGCTCAGGGCCGTCGCCGGTGGCCATCGGCGATAGATGGCGAACCATCGGTTCTGCAGGAATTCGTCCGTTCAGCGGCCGATGTCCCGAACCAGATCGAGGGCGAGGGTCAGGTCCAGGTGGAGGAAGGACTCGAACTTGGCGCCGGGCGGTACGGCCGGGTCGGTGGCCAGTTGCCGGAGCACGTGCAGGGCGCGGGGCACGTTGAGGTCGTCCGACAGTGCCGAGTCGGCCTCCGCGACATAGCCGGAGGACATCGGCTTGCCCGGGGCCTTGGCCCAGCCTGCCATCTCGGCCCGCCACTCCCGCAGGTCGGCGTCAGCGTCCTCCAGATCCGCCCAGGACGGGTCGAGCGGCTCCCGGTAGTGGCAGCGCAGGATCACCAGCCGCAGCGCGAGCGGATCCAGCCCGCGGGCCTGCACTTCGTCGGGGCGGGGCAAGGGCGCGGTACCACCGAGTTCGATCTGTCGATGAGCGGGCATCCTGGATGAGACATCACCCACACCCAGATCCGCGCCGGGAGGGTCTCCGTCCAGTCCGGGACGGATGTTGAGGTCGGCCGTGGAGCCGTTCATGAAGGCGAAAACGCGCAGCCGCTGCCGCTCGCAGAAGCGGCGGATGAGGTCGCCGAGCACCTGTCCACGCAGGTCTTCCCCAGAGTTGACACGGAGCACCAGCCGGCCGGGCCTCGCGCACGTGATGTCCGAAACACGGCCCGTCCGCTCGTCATACAGCCGCAGCATCCCCCCACCCTAGGTGGCGACCAGCTGTGGCCGTCCAGCCACAGGTGATTTACCCCTTGGTAACGTACTTCTCGTCATCAAGACGGGGGAAGTCATGAAGACTCGAGATCTCATCACCTACCGCGTCGGGCCGGAGGGCCAGCCAGAACTATGGCGGTTCATCCGGGACAGCGCGGACCGCCTGGGGGTGGCCGCGCCCGAGGTGGTGGAGCTTTATCCGGTGCCGGACGTGGAGCTGGCCGGTTCGGGGCGGCAGAGCCGGCTGTTGCTCGGCCTGCCGTACGTGCTCGGGCTGGACGCCGACGGGCTGGCCGACGTCATCGGGCACGAGCTGACCTATCAGCAGACCCGCCGGGGCGGGGTTGTCAACCGGCTGCCCGCCCAGGGGATCTGCCCGGAATCGGTGGCGAGCGCGCTGGTGGACGCCGCGCACGTGGCCGTGTCGTTCGAACGTTTCGTCCTGCAGTACACCGGCCCCCTCGCGAGCGCGGGTTACTACCCGGTCGACCTGTGGGAGGGCTGGCGCTGGACACTGCGCCAGGAGCGCGGCCGGCAGGCCGCCGCTGCGAGCGTACGACCCGTACCGCTGGATCCGTCCGGCCCGGCGACCGCTCCGGCTCCGGCCGACGGCGGGACCCGGCCCGTGCCGCTACGGCCGCTCGGCATCACCACCGAGACCGGCTTCGCCCGGCTGCTGGCCGAGGAGTTCCTGTCGGGCGCCGGCCAGGATCAGCGGCTGCGCCCGGTGACCTTCGACGAGGTCCCGCACGAGGTCTGGGACGCCGGGCTCAACCGGCAGGCGGTGGCGATCAGGACGGCCGCCGCCTGGCTGCTGCGCCAGCCCCGGGCCACCGGCCCGGAGGTCCTCGGCCTGGTCGCGGACGGCCGGGCCGCGGAGATCCTGCGCAGCGCGGGAGTGGAGTCGCCCGGGCTGGAACCGGCCGCCCGTACACTCGGCCCGCTGGTGCACGAGGCGCTGCGCCGCCGGATGTACCGCTTCGAGCATCCGCTGCGCCAGAACCTCTACGTGGGACCGGCCTGGGACCGCATCGACGTCGCCGAACTGCTGGAGTCGGTGGACCAGCCCAACGTGCTCGCCCGCCTCGGCTACCTGCTCACCTGACTACCTGCTCACCTGACGCGGGACAGAGCGGGAGCGGCATGGGTGAGCTCGGGCGGCGGCGTGCTGCCGTCCGGCTTGCGTACGGCCGCGAAGCGCAGCCGCACGTAGTCGGCGACCCAGCCGGATTCGCGGCGTAGCGCCGGGGCGGCCAGCATGTTGATCCGCTCGAGGAGTGCCTCGGTCAGCTCCGGCGGTACGTCGGTGAGGGGCTCTGCGGCGAAGATCCGGACCCAGTCGGCGGCGCCGCCCGGGCCTTCGGTCATCCGGGTGGGCCGGTCGAAGTACTCCAGCAGCCGTACGGTGAAGCCGCCGTCCTCGAGTCGGTTGGCGTACTCGGCGGGGCTTGGGAAGTACCACGGCAGTTCCGGCTCGGCGAGCCCGAACTCCCGCCAGGCGGTCTGCATCGCGGCGATCAGTTCGGCGCAGTTGCCCGCCCCGCCCATCTCGGCGACGAAACGGCCGCCGGGACGGAGCGCCGCGTGCGCCTGGTTGATCACGGCGTCCGGGTCGCGGGTCATCCAGTGCAGGGCGCCATTGGAGGCCACCCCGTCGAAGGGCTCCGCGACGGTGAACTCATGGGCGTCACCGACCGCGAAGGACAGTTCCGGGTTGAGCGCCCGTGCTTGAGCGATCATCTCCGACGACCCGTCGATGCCGAGTGTCTCGGCGCCGCGCGCGGCGATCTCGGCGGCGAGCGCGCCGGTGCCACAGCCCAGGTCGATGATCTTTTCTCCTGGCTGCGGGTCGAGCAGATCGACCAGTGGTGCACCGTGAGCGGAGACGTACCCGAAGGCGCTGTCGTACGTCACAACGGCCCAGTTACTCATCCCACCCCCTATCCCCAGTCACGCAAGCAACATATCGGACAATCGGTGCAGGTAACGGTGGGTTGCCGATGGTGGTCCAGGCGGTGTGAAGTTCGTTGCGGGCTGTACATGCCCGTTACCTCAGGGATGGCGGAGTGGTGGTCCCGTCAGTCGCCTGATGGGGCTGCGGCCAGTCGGTTGGTGGGGTCGGTACGGGGGCGTACGGTCTTTGCCATGGCCCAGACCTTGACGCTGCCGGTGCCCGGGACGCTCACCGCGCGGCTCATCGTGGTGGATCCACGTCGGCCCGCGCCGGAGGGGATCTCCCGAGGGGGCAGCCGGATCCACGAGATCGGGGCGGGTCACGCGGCACTGCCACAGCCGGGGCCGCTCGCTCGTGGCGGGGCGCCGCCCGAGGTACTGGACCGGTTGCGGCGGGCCGGGAGGCATCTGCTGGTCGAGGCGAGCGGGCCGCCCGGCTGGCCGCCCCGGCATCTGTTCGAGGCGATGACGTGCGGTGGTGCGCTTGCGCACCTCACCGGCGGGGTGCTGATCGATCCGCTGACGAGCCGGCTCGTCCCCCCGGAGAGCGTCGACCACGCGCCCGGCGATGCCGGTGCGTTCCTGCCTCAGCATTTCGTGCGGGTCAGCGGGTCAACTCACGCTGACGGCCTGCACATGTCGACCGTGGGACTCTGCCGGCTCGGGCTCCCCGAGATCCGCACCCTCGGGCTGCCGCCGTACCTGGGCCAGGCCTGGGCGCGGCTGACGAACTCGCTCGCCTATCACCTGGTCCAGGATCTGTGGACGGACCTGGAACAGACGCTCGGTCTCACCTCCCGCGAGGTGCCCGACGAGCTGTCGGTGACGCCGGACGACGTGGCGATGGCGGAGTCGGAGGACCCGTTGACCGCCTATGAGGTGCGGGTCCGGCTATGGCCCGGCAACGGCTACCTCACCCTGGTCCCCCCGCGCGGCTTCGCGGGTTCGGAGTCGCAGTGGCGCAGCGAGGTGGTCATCATGCTCTTCCCCGCCGCGCGGATCTGATCGCGCCCCTGTCTAGGATGCAGGCGGTTCTGCCGACAGAGGGAGCATTCATGTCGTATACGGAGATCCGCTACGAGGTCGCGGACGGGGTCGCGACGATCACGCTCGACCGGCCTGCCCGGATGAACGCGTACACGTACGTGATGCGCGGGGAGTTGCTCTCGGCCTTCGACGAGATCGACGCCGACGACTCCGTCCGCGCCGTGGTGGTCACCGGCGCGGGACGGGCCTTCTGCGCGGGCGCCGACCTGGGCGGCGGCGGAGCGACGTTCGACAAGTCCCAACAGGGCGACATGTTCGCCGGAGACGATCTGCTGGCGGACGGCACGCCCCGCGACGGGGGCGGCACGGTGGCGCTGCGGATCGCCCGCTGCCTCAAGCCCGTCATCGGTGCCGTCAACGGGGCGGCGGTCGGCGTCGGCGTGACCATGACCCTGCCGATGGACGTGCGGTTCTGCGCCGACACGGCCAAGTTCGGGTTCGTGTTCGCCCGCCGCGGCATCGTCACTGAGGCCGCTTCGAGCTGGTTCCTCCCGCGTCTGGTGGGAATCTCCCAAGCGATGGAATGGGCGGCCACCGGCCGCGTCTTCCCCGCGCCCGAGGCGCTCTCCGGCGGGCTGGTCTCCCGGGTGCTGCCGCCCGGCGAGCTGCTGCCCGCGGCGTACGAGCTCGCCCGGGAGATCGCGGACAACACCTCGGCGGTGTCCGTCGCGGCCATCCGGCGGCTCATGTGGTCCGGACTGTCGGTCGCCTCGCCCTGGGAGGCGCACGCCGCCGATTCCCGGCTGATGACCGCCCTCGGTGGTTCACCCGACGCGGCCGAGGGGGTCACATCCTTCCTGGAGAAGCGGCCCGCGATCTTCCCCATGCGCGTCGCCGGGGACCTGCCCGCCGAGGTGCCTTCGTGGCCGGACCGCCCCGCAGGCCTCTGACCCTGGTCGGGAGGACCGAGGCAAGATCCAGTCATTCGCGGGGCGGGAGCAATTTCCTGCTGAATCGGGGTCTCCCGAGCCGCCGCCACCGGTGGGACGGCCGGCCCTGCTCCAGGCCGCGACGAACTACCGCGGACGGCGGGGCGGCGCGGGCGGGACGACCTTGCCGGCGACGATGATCCCCTCCGGGACTTCGACCAGCTCATCGGTACGACGCCGGATCTGGAGCACGCCTCCGGACCACGATTGGAGTACCCCTACCACGTCGCTGTACTCTCCCGTTGGCAGGCGGCGGCGGAGCGAGACCCGCTCACCCACGTCGGCCGGAGTGACCGATACCACGAACCGTGCATCGAACCGGGCGGGCATGTGGCGACCCCCATGTCGAATCGGGTAACCGGACATGGACATACTAGGTTCAGCAAGCTTGCGGTGAGCCGTGGCGAAGGCCCGAGAGGAGTCATGACGTGACCTACGTCATTACGCAACCCTGCGTGGATCTGCTCGACAAAGCATGTATTGAAGAGTGCCCCGTCGACTGCATCTACGAGGGCAAGCGTATGCTTTACATCCACCCGGACGAGTGCGTTGACTGTGGTGCGTGTGAGCCGGTTTGCCCTGTTGAAGCCATCTACTACGAGGACGACGTCCCGGAGCAGTGGAAGGACTTCTACAAGGCGAACGTCGAGTTCTTCGACGAGCTTGGTTCACCCGGTGGCGCGTCCAAGGTCGGCAAGATCGATCGCGACCACCCGATCGTCGTGGCGCTGCCCCCGCAGAGCGAGGAATAGCCGCCGGAGCCGCCGTGCTCAGCGCGCTCGACAAGCATCACTTCAAGGCCGTGACCAGGTCGCCCAAAGGTTTCGCCAGGGCTTCGTGGTCGCGGCCTTGAGGCGTTCGGGGGCACCGGGCGCGGTGGAGGATACAGAGGACGGACCCCGGCAGGGGGCCCGCAGAGGAGGGGTGCGGCGTTGATCTCGCTACCGGACTTTCCCTGGGACCGGCTGGAGCCGTACAAGGCGACGGCACTGGGCCACGCGGACGGCATCGTCGACCTGTCGGTCGGCACCCCGGTCGACCCGACCCCGGAGATCGTGCGCAAGGCCCTGGCCGACGCCGCCGACGCCCCGGGCTACCCCCTGACGTACGGGACGCCGCGGCTGCGTGAGGCCGCGGCCGGCTGGTTGCATCGCCGGTTCGGGGTGCACGCGGACCCGGCCGCGATCCTGCCGGCCATCGGCACCAAGGAGCTGGTGGCGTGGCTGCCTACACTGCTGGGCGCCGGGCCCGGCGACCGAGTGGTCTTCCCAGAGCTCGCCTACCCCACGTACGACGTCGGAGCGCGCCTGGCCGGAGCCGAGTCGGTGGCCAGCGACGGGCTGTTGTCGCTCGGGCCGCGGAACCCGGCGCTGGTCTGGATCAACTCCCCGTCCAACCCGACGGGCAAGGTGCTGCCGGCCGAGCACCTGCGCAAGGTCGTCTCCTGGGCCCGCGAGCGGGGGGTACTGGTCGTCAACGACGAGTGCTACCTGGAGCTGGGCTGGGATGCCGACAGGCCGCCGGTCTCGATCCTGCACCCGGACATCTGCGGCGGCTCGCACGAGGGGCTGCTCGCCGTCCACTCGCTGTCCAAGCGCTCCAACCTGGCCGGTTACCGGGCCGGGTTCGTCGCGGGTGACCCGGCAGTGGTCAAACGGCTGCTCGAGGTCCGCAAGCACGCCGGGATGATCATGCCCGCGCCGGTGCAGGCGGCCATGGTGGTGGCGCTCGACGATGATGCGCACGTGGAGGTCCAGCGAGAGCGGTACCGGCGCCGCCGGGCCATGCTGAAGGCCGCCTTCGAGTCGTACGGCTTCCGCATCGATCATTCCGAGGGGTCGCTGTACCTCTGGGCCACCCGGGACGAGCCGTGCTGGGACACCGTCGCGCACCTCGCCTCGCTGGGCATCCTGGTGGCCCCCGGCGACTTCTACGGCGCGGCGGGCGCCCGGCACGTGCGAATCGCCTTCACGGCCACCGACGAGCGGGTGGCCGCCGCCGTCACCCGCCTGACCGGAGACGTCCCACCACGGTGATCCCGTGCGGCCGCATGCCCTCGTCGGACACCGGCTGTGAGATCACCGCGGCGGGACGCGGGTCAGATGGTCGCCTCGGCAGCGGGTTCGTCGTCGGTGAAGACGCGGCCCATCGCCGTGAGCAGCGCGGGACGGTTGCGCTCGATCCAGAGCAGGTAACCCGCACCGGCGACCATCCAGACGACGATCAGGATCAGGGCCACCCGGTTGGCGCCAGTGGGCAACGGGTTCAGCTGGCCGTACAGCGGCAGCAGGAGCAGCAGCGAGGCCACGGCGGGGATGACGCCGTGCCGCGGCACCGAGAACTCGGCCCGGTGCTCGCGCCGGTAGAAGCGGATCAGCGCGAGGGACATGAGGATGTAGACGATGACCATGGCGACGCCGAGGATCGTCCCGGCGAAGCCGTACATGTTCTTCGGGCCGATCCAGACGCCACCGACCACGGTCACCAGCAGCGAGAATCCCATGTAGAAAGCGAGCGCGTACTGCGGCACCCCGCCCCGGCCCACGCCGCCGAGGGCTCGCGGGAAGATGCCCTCGCGGCCCATCGCGAAGATGACCCGGACCTGGGCGGTGACCCCGGAGATGAGGTTGGCGAACTGGCTGTTGAGCACGGTCAGGGTGAGCAGCCAGCCGGCCCCCCAGTACTTCTTCATCAGGGTGTCCCAGACGTCGCCCTGGGCGAGGTCGCCGGCATGGGCGTGGCCGATCCCGACCGCGGCCGCGTAGCCGGACAGGACGTAGAACAGGCCGATGCCGAGGACTGCGGTGAACAACGCGATCGGGATCGCCCTGCGAGCCGACCGCGCCTCCTCACCGAGGGTGCCCGCCGACTCGAAGCCGATGAACATCAGGATGCCCCACAGCATGCCCTTGCCGAGAGCGCCGATCCCGCCGGGGGAGGAGCCCGGGCTGAGCGGGCTCAGCGACAGGCCGCTCTCACCGCCCTTGCCGATGATCAGTGCGAACAGCCCGAGGAGCACCCCGACCTCCAGCACCAGGAAGATCAGGGCCGTCTTGGCCGACTGGGAGACGCCCGTCGAGCTGATGCCCCACACGATCACCGCGAAGGCCAGCGACAGGATCCACCAGGGAACGTTCCAGTGGAACTGGGTCTTCAAGAAGTCCGAGGTGAACGCGCCGATTGCCGACAGCAGCATCGGGCCGACCATCCCATAGGCGAACACGAGCAGCCAGCCGGACAGGAAGCCGCCGCGCTTGCCGAAGCCATGGGTGTTGAAGGTGTACGCGAATCCGGCGGCGGGCAGCTTCCGGGCGAACGAGGCGATGACCGAGGCCACCAGCAGGCAGACGACCATGGCGAGCAGGATCGCCAGCGGAAGCGCGTAGCCGGCTGCGGCGGCGAGCGGTGTGTTGAAGTACACGCTGGTGGCCGGCCCCATGAAGGCCATCGAGATGACGGCCGCACCGACCGCGCTCAGCGCGCTCTTCTTCAGCCCGCTGCGTTCGCCGGCGTCCGGGGGGTTGTGTGACATCGGTTGATCTCCTTAAACGAGACGGGGTACGAGACGGACGGCCTAGGCCACGCCGTCGGCTGAACGGGCTTCACCGTCGTAGACCTCCCGCAGATCCAGTGCGCCGCCGCGAATTCCCGCCACGGCCTGGGTACGCCCGCGGGTGACGAAGACCTGGGGCCGGAAGCAGAAGACGACCGTCTCGCCGACGCGCACCCCACGGCTCCGGGCGCCGGGGATCCGGCAGTAGTAGTGGATGGTCCCCGCGTCCGCGGTCTCGACCTCCAGGGGCTCCTCGTGCGCGCCGACCAGAGCCGTCAGCCGGTAGTCGCCCAGCACCTTGTCGATGTAGTAGCCGGCCGCGAAGACGTACGCGTCTTCGCCGTCCAGGTGCGAGACCTCCGAGACGTAGACGATCGTCGGGACCTCGGGCTGGGACGGGTCCAGGACGTGCAGGGGAGTGGTGCCGTGGAAGCCGTTTCCGGGCTCGACGTGGGTGGCGCCCAGCCGGGCCTGCTCGGCGAAGGTACCGGCCGAGGTGGTACCCGGCGCGTTGACCTGGGTAATCTCGAAGCCGGCGGTACGGAGCCGCGCCGCCGCCTCCAGCACCGTCTCGAAGTTGCGGGTCGCCTTGACGGTTTTCGTAGCGGCATCGGCCAGCATGCACGGGAAGTTGGTGACGCCCCGGACCCGCAGCCCGCTGAGGGCCTCCACCTCGGCGGCCGCCTTCTCGATCGTGCCGAGCGGGAAACCGCCGGCGTGCCCGAAGTAGTAGGTGTCCTGCGGACCACGGACCCGCAGCAGGACGTCCTGGACCCGGCCGGCCCGCCGCGCCGCCGCGGCGAGCCGGCCGGCGATCTCGACGTCGAAGGCGGTCACGACCTCGGGAGTCGCCGCGATGACCGCGTCCTCGGTACCCCGGTGCGGCTGCACCAGATGGCCGACGTGCCCGATCCTGACACCGGAGCGCCGCACGGCCTCCATGCACTGCACATCGACGCAGACGGCGCTGTCGATGCCCGCGGCGGCGATGGTGCGGAGCGCGTCGGGGTTGCGGCCGAACTGCTTGGCCATGACGTACAGGCTCAGCCCGTGCTTCGCCGCCTCGGCGGCCATGATCGAGGCGTTGGCGTGCGTGCCGTCCAGGTCGATCAGGTACGTGTTGGCGCGGACCAGCCCTTCCCGGTGAAGCCGTAGTGCCGCCGCGGCGAGTCCGGGGTTGGTGTCACGCAGACGTTGTAGAAACAACGGAGTCCTCCTTCTGGTCCGGCGGCTTCTGGTCCGGCGGCTTCTGGTCCGGCGGCCTCAGGTCGGGCAGCCTCAGGTCGGGCAGCCTCAGGTCGGGCAGCCTCAGGTCGGGAACGGTGGTGCCGAGCGATCGGTAGGCCCGGACCAGGGATCCGATCGCTCCGGCCGGGTCGCCGAGTGCGCCGAGCGTGATCTCGGGCGGCTCGGGAGTGATCGCGGTGAGGGATCGCCGGAACGGCCCGTACCAGTCGGCGAATGCGGGGGCCACCCCGCCGCCCAGCACGATGATCTCCGGCTCGTAGGCGGCGGTGACCGCGGTGAGCATGACCGTGAGGGCGGCACGGGCGCTGTCGCGGATGGCGCGCAGCCGTGCCGGCGCGTCGGCCGCGAAGATCGGTGCCGCGTCGTCCAGCTCGAAGCCCGCCGCCCGGGCGCGCCGCACCATTCCGGAGCCGGAGACGGCCCCTTCCAGATCGCTGTCCTCGTACGGGAGGGTCCCGAATTCGCCGATCGCGCCGGTCCGCCCGGTCAGCGGGGTGCCGTCGAGGTGGACCGCCGTGCCGAGCCCCGTACCGATCGTGATCATGACCGCGCTGCGGTGGCCCCGGGCCGCCCCGGCGTGCAGTTCCCCGGCCAGCGCGGCGTTGGTGTCGTTGCCGAAGGTGGTGATACCGGGCAGGGCCGCGGCGAGCGCGCCGGTGAAGGCGGTGCCCGTGAGTTGCGGGACGTTGGGCGCCGCGCGGACCTCGCCGGTCGCCGGGTGCACTGCCGCGGGGAGGCCGACGGCGGTCGCGGCGAGCACGGGGCCGGCCAGCCCGGTGACCAGCTCGGTGACCAGGTCGGCCAGCCAGGTCACCAGTCCGCCGGTCGTGACCTCGTGCGGGGTGGTCTGCCGGAGCTCGGTGAGCACCTGGCCGGCCGGGTCGCCGACCATCAACCGGGTGCTGGTGCCGCCCAGATCGATCCCGCAGACGACCGGCGGGCCGTCGCTGCTGTCCAACGTCTGAGCTCCTGTCCGCGATGCGTGGCATGGCATGTGCTGACCACGGCGAGGTGGGCTCTTTCTATCTGCAGGTCAGAAATTTGTCAACGTCCCTAACAAAGCGCCCGCCTGCGGCGGCACGTGATGCTTCCCGGGAAATGGATAGGATCCGCAGGTTTGTATGGGTTTGTGCTGCCCGGGCTCGCGGCCCGACAGGCTGTGGCGGGAGGGTGCGGATGCTGGCCTCCTTCGATATCGCCTATGCCGATGCCCGTGCCGAGACCCTGTGCTTCACGCTGGACGAGCCGCCCGCCGACGCGCTGGTGACGCTGCCGCTGCGGGTCGGGGGCATTCAAGCGGAGCTGCGGTTGCTCGGCTCCTCCCATCAGGTGGTCGCGGGCCCGGTGACCGAGACGGTCGCCACGCTGCCCGGGTGCCCCGGTCCGCTTCCGTACAGCCTGGGCCGTGAGGTCGGCGGCTGGTCGTATCGCTTCACCGCCGACGTCTACCGGCGCGGCACGGCGGACTTCCAGTCGGCCGCGTCCTTTCTGCGGAAATATCTCGCCGACCGGGACGACGCCCTGGTCGGCACCTATCCGGGCGCGCCGGACGCGATCAGCGGCATCATGCTGAGACCTGTCAAGCGAGGCCTGGACTGGCGGACCTGGCATACCTATCCGCGGACCCGCGAGATCGTCGTCACCCGCAGCCGGATGTTGATCCGCTGAACCTCCGGACCGATCGCAGGGAGGCGTCAGTCGGGGACCGATCGGCGGATGGCGCGGTCGACGGCGCGCTGGAAGGACGTGACGACCGCCTGGACGGTCAGCGGCTTGAGCCGGGTGGTCATCTCCAGCAGCCGCTCGCGTTCCTCGGCGGGCCGGCCCTGCTCGCGATACCGCCGAACGACCGTGTCCTGGAAGACCCGCTGGAGATCGTCGGCGAGCGCCGCAGTGTGCCGTTCCATCGCCTCGTGCGCGGCGACCAGCGTTTCCAGCGGCATGGGCAGTTCGGCCAGTTCGGCGGTGACCCCGAGCAGCGGCGGGCTGGCCACCCGAATCCGGTCGGAAGGAAGCCGCTCCACCACACCTAACGCCGCGAGCCGGTCGAGCGTGTCGTCGTCAAGATGCCGGCCGGCCCGCTTGTCGAGTTCGTGCCGGTCGAGATCTTCGGGCTGGTCGGGGGCCCAGGGCGAGAGCAGGGCCCGTTGCAGGGCGAGATCCTCGGGCGAGGCGTCGAGAGGGATGCGTTCCAGGTGCTTCTCGATCGAGGCCAGGGTCAGCCCGAGCGTCTGAAGCTCCCGTACGAGCTCCAGCCGGCCAAGGTGCTCGGGACCGTACAGCCCGGTCCGGCCCCTGAGCCGTGGCGGCGGCAGCAGCCCGCGACCGGCGTAGAAGCGCACGGTCCGCACGCTGACCCCCGCGCGGGCGGCCAGTTCGTCGACCGTGAGCTCCGGCGTCATCAGGCCCCCAGGGCACCTCGGCATATGTGACAGTGCCAGTGTTACATTAATTGTGTATCAGTAGACACTTACCCGCGGTCCGCGGACGCCCCCAGGCAGGGGCCGGAAGGAACAGGGAGATCCACCTGATGGGACGCGAGATCTTCACCGAGGAGCACGAGGCCTTCCGGGACATGGTGCGGTCCTTCATCGCGAAGGAGATCACGCCCTTCCACGAGCAGTGGGAGAAGGACGGCGTCGTCTCCCGCGAGGTCTGGCTGGCGGCCGGCCGTCAGGGGCTGCTCGGGATCGACATCGACGAGGAGTACGGCGGCGGCGGCAACGACGACTACCGCTACTACATTGTCTTCAACGAGGAGCTGGCAAAGGCCGGGGTGCACGGACCCGGCTTCGCGGTGCACAACGACATCAACGGCGGCTACCTCAGGCAACTGTGCACCGAGGAGCAGAAGCGGCGCTGGCTGCCCGGCTACTGCTCCGGTGAGATCATCACCGGCATCGCGATGACCGAGCCCGCCGCCGGTTCCGACCTGCAGGGCATCAAGAGCACGGCGGTCAAGGACGGCGACGACTACATCCTCAACGGGTCCAAGACCTTCATCTCCAACGGCATCCTTGCCGACCTGGTGATCGTGGTGGCCAAGACCGACCCCTCCGCGGGAGCCCGCGGCGTCAGCCTGCTGATCGTCGAGCGCGGCATGCGGGGCTTCGAGCGTGGCCGCAACCTCGACAAGGTCGGCATGCACGCGCAGGACACCGCCGAGCTGTTCTTCGACAACGTCCGGGTGCCCAAGGCCAACCTCCTCGGTGAGGAGGGCATGGGTTTCATCTACCTGATGCAGAACCTGGCCCGGGAGCGGCTGTCGATCGGCACCACCGCGCTGGCGGGTGCCGAGTCCGCCTTCGAGCAGACCCTGGAGTACTGCAAGACCCGGGAGGCCTTCGGCCGCCCGATCGGCAAGTTCCAGCACAACCGGTTCACGCTCGCCGAGATGAAGACCGAGCTGTCGGTCGCGCGAGCCTTTACCGAGCAGTGCATCGTCAAGGAGAGCACCTCCGACCTCAGCATCGAGGAGGCCGCGATGCTGAAGTACTGGAACACCGAGATGCTCAAGACCGTCGTCGACCGGTGCGTCCAGCTGCACGGCGGCTACGGCTACATGATGGAGTACCCCATCGGGAAGGCCTACCAGGACGTACGGATCCAGACGATCTTCGGCGGCACCACCGAGATCATGAAGGAGATCATCGGCCGCAGCCTCGGCGTATGACCCCTGCCGTGGAGGAATCTGAGCGCCTGATCCGTACGGTCATGGAGGGCACGTGAAGGTCATCGACCTGGAGTCCGCACGCTGGCGTAGGAGCACACACAGCGACTCCGAAGGGGGCAAATGTGAACCGCCGATCTTCGTAATGTGATCGCGGTGCGTGACTCGAAGAGCCCCGACGGGCCGAAGCTGGCGTTCGGCCCGGCCGCGTTCGGGGTGCTGGCGCGCGAGATTCGTGCGGGACGCGACGACTTGTAGGTCGTTCGACGTCGGAATAGCCCCCGGCTTGCGGCGGGGGCTGTTCCGTTGACGGACAAGTATCGTCAGCGATGTCAGCGCAATGAAATCCTGTCGTTTCGCCGTTTCGCCGTTTCGCCGTTTCGCCGTTTCGTCGTTTCGTCGTTTCGCCGTTTCGTCGTTTCGTCGCGCGATGCGGCGAGGGGCGGGCCGGCACCGGCCGGTTGAGGTTGAGGCTGGGCGTGTCTGTGCTGAGCCGCTGTCCCGCCGCGCTGACCTCGATGCGTAGGCCGGGCTTGGACTCGATGGCCTCAAGGTCGGTTTGGGCAAGTTTCTTCCCTTTGGGCGGCATGAACGCTTGCGTCTCTCACGGCTCCGCCCGCCGTCCCGCCGTCCCGCCGTCCCGCCGTTGACCGTGAGCACCAGCAACGCCGCCCGGTGGCCATGGCCGAGATAGGGGCCACGATCAAGCCCCGTTCCTGCTCTGCTCTACCCGGGCGTACGCAACGGTGTGCGCTGCCTGGCCCGGCTCAGGATTGCCGGCTATGCCAGGCACCTCAATGATCCCGACAAGATGCACTGTCACGTACGACCCACCGTACCGCCGGCGCCCCGTCCGCTCCCGGCCTTGATCCGGTTGGGCCTTACCTGGTGGCGAGGTTCTCGAATATCCGTTCGAATAATGTCGGTGACTGTGTGTAGCTTGATGGTATGCGGTCAGTGCCGGAGTTGGAGGCGGCCACCAGCGGGGAGCTGGTGGAGCTGGCCCATGCGGCGCTGGGGGTGCTGGCCGTCCGGCCGGCGCCGCAATGTCCTACGTTCTGCCTTGAACTGGCCGAGCGGATGGGCGCTGCCCTGGACCTGGGTGAGGCCGCACTGGCGGGTCTAGTGGGGCGGGCGGACGCTGCCGCGGAGCCGCTGCGGCAGCGGTTCGCAGGGACGCGCGGATGGCTGACGGTCGCCATGGGAATGCGTCATGGCCGGGCCTCCGAGCGGATGACGGTGGCCCGCCAGCTGCCGCGCCTGCCGCGCACGGCGGGGTTGCTGTCGGCTGAGAAGCTGCCGTACGGGTACGCAGCGACGATCTGTGAGGCGGTCGCGCGCCTGTCGGATGAGGATGCCCTGGCGGCTGAGCGGATTTTGCTGGACGCGGCTCTTGAGGGAGTGTCGGCGACCAAGGTCGCCAAGCTGGGTGAGCGGATCGTCCAGGTCATCGCCGAACGCGACGGCACGGACGATCCCGGCCGGGACGCCCGGCGCGGGGCCCGGTCGTGGTTGCGGTTGTCGCGTTATCTGGGCGGCCGTGGCGCTGTGCGCGCGGATCTGGATCCCGAGTTGGCGGCGTTGCTGGCCGACCGGCTGGCGCCGTTGGCCAAGCCGGCCGGTCCGGAGGACACCCGCGACCAGGCCGAGCGCAACGCCGACGCGTTGCGCATGCTGCTGACCGGCGGCGGTACCGG
>JAOPYK010000279.1 GCA_025964695.1 Streptosporangiaceae bacterium
GCGGCCGGCAGCACCTGTCGGCATCGGCGGCCGAGACGACAGCGCAAAATGAAAGGCCCCGCAGACCTGGGTCGGCGGGGCCTTTCAACGCTGTGCGGGTACGGCGCGGGATGGATCAGAAACCGGCGGCGGCCTTGAGGGCGTCGACGCGGTCGGTGGACTCCCAGGAGAAGCCCTCACGGCCGAAGTGGCCATAGGCGGCGGTCTCGGAGTAGATGGGGCGGAGCAGGTCCAGGTCACGGATGATCGCGGCCGGGCGGAGGTCGAAGACCGTCAGCACGGCGTCCTGGATCTTGTCGACCGAGATCTTCTCGGTGCCGAAGGTCTCCACGAAGACACCGACCGGGTGCGCCTTGCCGATCGCGTAGGCGACCTGGACCTCGGCGCGGTCGGCGAGGCCGGCCGCCACGATGTTCTTGGCCACCCAGCGCATCGCGTACGCGGCGGAGCGGTCCACCTTGGACGGGTCCTTGCCGGAGAAGGCGCCGCCGCCGTGCCGGGCCATGCCGCCGTAGGTGTCGACGATGATCTTGCGTCCGGTGAGCCCGGCGTCGCCCATCGGGCCGCCGATCTCGAACCGCCCGGTCGGGTTGACCAGCAGCCGGTAGTTCCTGGTGTCGAGGTCGAGTTCGGCGACGATCGGGTCGACCACGTGCTCCTTGATGTCCGGGGTCAGCAGCTCCTTGAGGTCGATGTCGGGAGCGTGCTGGGTGGACACGACCACGGTGTCGAGCCGGATCGGCCGGTCACCGTCGTACTCGATGGTGACCTGGGTCTTGCCGTCGGGCCGCAGGTAGGCCACGGTGCCGTCCTTGCGCACGGCGGTGAGCCGGGCGGCCAGCCGGTGCGCCAGGGTGATCGGCAGCGGCATCAGCTCGGGCGTGTCGCGGCAGGCGTAACCGAACATTAGGCCCTGGTCGCCGGCGCCCTGGCGGTCGAGGTCGTCGTCGCCCTCGCCCTCACGGGTCTCGTAGGCGTCGTCGACACCCTGCGCGATGTCGGGCGACTGCGCGCCGATGGAGACCGACACCCCACACGAGTGACCGTCGAAGCCCTTGGCGGAAGAGTCGTAGCCGATGTCCAGGATCTTCTCGCGGATCACACCGGGGATGTCGACATAGGTCTCGGTGGTCACCTCACCGGCGACGTGCACCTGACCAGTTGTGATCATGGTCTCAACGGCGACGCGGCTCTTGGCGTCGTCCTTGAGCATCGCGTCGAGGATCGCGTCACTGATCTGGTCCGCAATCTTGTCCGGGTGTCCTTCGGTGACGGACTCGGAGGTGAACAGGCGACGAGACACGTACGGAACTCCTTGCAGCGGCTGCTGACTGGTAGCAGGTGGGATGGTCTTAGATTCCGGCTCGCCGGAAGTCTAGCGGGGTCCGCCCCACTAGGACGACGGCAAGAATCTGCTCAGACGGTCGGCGACCAGATCCCAGACGACCTCGGCAAGGACCTCCTTGGGGCCGCGCGGCACCGCCACCGAGGAGCCGTCGGCGCCGAGCACGACGGCCTCGTTGTCGGGCGCGCCGAAGGTGAGGTTCTCCCCCACCCGGTTGACGACCAGCAGGTCACAGCCCTTGCGGGCGAGCTTCTCCCGGCCGTGCCGGTCCACGTCGTCGGTCTCGGCCGCGAACCCGACGATGATCTGGCCGGCCCCGGCCGGGCGCCGCCGCACCAGCTCGGCGAGGATGTCGGGGTTCTTGGCCAGCCGGATCGGCGCGGGCTCAGCCGAGGGGGCCTTCTTGATCTTGGAGTCCTGGTAGTCCGCGGGCCGGAAATCGGCCACCGCGGCGGCCATGACGACCGAGTCGCACCCTTCGGCCGCCTCCAGGACGGCCTTGCGCATGTCCTCGGCCGATCCCACCCGTACGACCCGTACGCCCGCCGGATCGGGCAGAGCGACGTTCGCGGCCACCAGCGTGACCGCGGCGCCCCGGGCGGCCGCGACCCGGGCCAGGGCGTAGCCCTGCAGCCCGGAGGACCGGTTGCCGATGAAGCGCACCGGGTCGATGGGCTCCCGGGTGCCGCCCGCCGAGACGACCACCCGCCGGCCGGCGAGATCCTGGGAGAGACCACCGCGGGCCAGTACCCGAAGGGCGACCTCGAACAGCGCGCCGGGCTCGGGCAGCCGGCCGGCGCCGGTGTCGGCGCCGGTGAGCCGTCCCGAGTCGGGTTCCACGACGATGGCGCCGCGGGCGCGCAGCGTGGCGACGTTGGCCCGGGTGGCCGGGTGCTCCCACATCTCGGTGTGCATGGCGGGCGCGAACACGACAGGGCACCGGGCGGTGAGCAGCGTGTTGGTGAGCAGGTCGTCGGCGAGACCGTGTGCCGCCCTGGCCAGCAGGTCGGCGGTGGCGGGCGCGACGAAGACCAGATCGGCGTGCTGCCCGAGGCGTACGTGCGGGACCTCGGAGACCCCGTCCCACACCTCGGTGGAGACCGGGTGACCCGACAGCGCCGCCCACGTCGGCTCACCGACGAACCTCAGCGCGTCACGGGTGGGGACCACCCGCACGTCGTGCCCTGACTCGGTGAGCCGCCGCAGGAGCTCGCAGACCTTGTACGCGGCGATACCCGCACCCACCCCCAGGACGACCTGGGGGCGCCGCCCCTCCGACAAGGGGGACTCAGCCCTCGGTGGGCTCTACGTGCAACAGCCCTTCGCGCGTCTCACGCAGCGCGATGGACAGCGGCTTCTCCTGGACCTGGGTCTCGACCAGAGGCCCGACGTACTCCAGGAGGCCCTCACCCAGCTGCGCGTAGTAGGCGTTGATCTGCCGCGCCCGCTTGGCGGCGATGCTCACGAGGCTGTACTTGCTGTCGACGACGTCCAGCAGAGCGTCGATCGACGGGTTGGTGATGCCTTCGGCACTGGCTGCCACGCCGTATGCCTTCCCTTAGTCCGGATAGAAGAACCCAGACTACCGCCACATGAGCGCCGTCAGTTCCCGGCAGACATCCTGGACGGAGGTATTGACCAGAGTGACGTCGAACTCCTTCTCGGAGGCGAGCTCGATCTTCGCGGCCTCGAGGCGTCGCTCGATGACGTCGGGGGGCTCGGTGCCCCGGCCGATGAGCCGGCGCACCAGCTCGTCCCAGGAGGGCGGGGCGAGGAAGACCAGCTGGGCCTCCGGCATGGCGTGATGCACCTGCCGGGCGCCCTGCAGGTCGATCTCCAGCAGGGTCGGCACCCCGGCGGCGAGCCGTTCCTCGACCGCGCGCCGCGGAGTGCCATAGCGGTTGCCCGCGAACTCGGCCCACTCGAGCAGTTCCCCCTCGGCGACGAGCCGGTCGAAACCGGCGTCGTCGACGAAGAAGTACTGCACACCGTGAACCTCCCCGGGCCGGGGGGCCCGGGTTGTCACCGAGACCGACAGCCACACCTGGGGGTGGGCCCGCCGGATCTCGGCGACGACCGTGCTCTTGCCGACGCCCGACGGCCCGGACAGGACCGTCAAGCGTCGCAGCGGGATGGAGCCGTCTTCCGGGATCGGGGGGACACCGGAGCCGGCCGCGACGGGAGTCATACCGTTGCGCCCGCTTGCGGAGAGCTCGTCAGCGGTTTCCACCGCCGCCGAACTCACGCTCCAGGGCCGCGCGCTGGTTTGCTCCCAGCCCGCGTACGCGGCGCGACTCGGCGATGCCGAGCCGCTCGATGATCTGCTTGGCGCGCACCTTGCCCACGCCAGGCAGTGATTCCAGCAGGGCCGTCACCTTCATCTTGCCGACGACATCATCGGTCTGGCCCTCTTTGAGGACCTCAGCCAGGGTGGTGCCGCCATGCTTCAGCCGGTTCTTGACCTCGGCCCGCTCCTTGCGGGCCTTGGCAGCCTTTTCAAGGGCTGCGGCGCGCTGTTCGGGGGTTAGGGGCGGAAGAGCCACGCCGGGTCACCTCGTGTTTCCACTCGACGGAGTCGGACGGGTTGGGAAACTAGCGAGTTCAGACCCCATAAAGCAACGTGAACCCCCGTTTAGCCCGGCACAAAATCACGAATGTCGCTCTTCGTGCTGTCCTGAATACGGATTGTACACAAACTGAGACCTCCAGAGGCCTGAAACCGGGTCGGCCCGAAGAATCCCCTGACCGCGATTTCGAGCCCCGAACGGCCCCTCGCAAGGCCTCCTGGCCACCTCTCGACAGGGTCCGCAGGAACCCCGTCAGGAGCCGGTCAGAACACCCTGACAGCCCCCTGACAAATGTCTGAAAACCACCCCCGGGGATCCTGGGGGCGGTCCGAGCCACCCGGAAGATTCCGGGGCCGATTTGAAACCACCCGGCGGGCTGCCGGGCGCGGCCGGTGATCGCACGCGCCGGGGCGTCAGCGCGCGACGGTGCCGGTACGGCGCAGCGCCGCGGCGATCCCGGCCGCGGCGGCGCCCGGGTCGGCGGCCCCCGTGATCGGGCGGCCGATCACGAGGAGGTCCGCGCCGGCGTTGAGAGCCACCTCGGGGGTGGAGACCCGTGCCTGGTCCTGAGCCGCCGCACCGGGCGGCCGGATTCCGGGCGTGATGAGGGTGATCTGCGGACCCACCTCTGCGCGGACCGCAGCGGCCTCCTGCGGCGAGCAGACAAGTGCCTGCGCCCCCGCCCCTACCGCGATGGCCGCGAGCCGTCGTACGGCGTCTGAGGCGGGTCCGGCCAGTCCGACCTGGCGCAGGTCATCGTCTCCGAGGGACGTGAGAACCGTCACAGCCGCGATCTTGGTGGTGGGGGCGGCCTCGACCGCGGCCCGGATCATCGCGGCACCGCCGGTGGCGTGCACCGTCAGGAACGACGGCTTGAGCCGCGCCACCGCGCGGGCGGCGCCGGCCACCGTGGCCGGGATGTCGTGCAGCTTGAGATCCAGGAAGACCTGGATCCGGCTCGCTCCACGCACGCTGGCGACCACGTCCGGCCCGTACCTGAGGTAGAGCTCCAAGCCGACCTTGACCGTGCTCACGTGCGGGGTGACCAGGCTGGCCCAGCGGGCGGCGGTCTCCAGATCGGGCGCGTCGAGGGCGACGGCGATGGGGGCGGGGGTCACGGCAGTTTCTCCTTCTGGGCGCGGGTCGCGTCGGGACCGGTGGCGGGCGCCTGCCGCTGCCGGACTTGCCGCGGGACCAGTCCCGGCGGCCGGTGGGCCAGTCCCACGGCGTCGGCCGACCGGGCGATGCCGCGCTCGGCGAGGGCGTCCTCGAGTTCGCGCACGATCCGCGGGCCCGCCGACGGGTCGTGCAGCACAGTGGTGCCGACCGACACCGCCGAGGCGCCGGCCAGCAGGAACTCCAGCGCGTCCAGCCCGGTCGCGATCCCGCCCCCGCCGATGATCGGCGTGTCGGGCAGCGCGGCGTGCACCTGGTAGACGCAGCGGATCGCCACCGGGCGGATGGCCGGCCCGGACAGACCGCCCGACACCCCCGACAAGGCCGGCTTGAGCGTCCTCGTGTCGATCGCCATGCCGGCCATCGTGTTGATCAGGGACAGACCGTCGGCACCGGCGTCCGCGCAGGCCAGCGCGATCGTCACGATGTCGGCCACGTCGGGTGAGAGCTTGGCGAACACCGGTACGTCGCGCTGGGTGTTCGCCCGTACGGCCCGTACGACCTCGGCCGACGCGGCGGGGTGGCCGCCGAACATCAGCCCGCGGTCTTCGGCGTTCGGGCACGCGATGTTCACCTCGACCGCGATGATCGCCTTTCCGCCGGGGCCGTCGTGCGCGTCGTAGAGCCTGCGCGCCACCTCGGCGTACTCCGCGATGCTGTTGCCGCCGACCGACACCACCACGCGTGCGCCCTGCTCGGCCAGCCACGGCAGGTCACGGGCCAGGAACGCGTCCACCCCGGGTCCGGGCAGGCCCGCCGCGCCGAGCAGGCCGCTGGGCGTCTCGGCGATCCGCGGGGTGGGCCTTCCGGATCTGGGCTGGGCCATCACCGATGGCGTGCCGAAGGCGCCGAGCCTGCTCAGATCCGTGAACTGCGCCAGCTCCCGGCCGGTGCCCCCGCAACCCGACGCCGTCAGCACCGGGTTGGGCAGCACGGCCCTGCCGAGCCGGGCGGCCATGTCAGTGCTCATCGGGCGCCCTCGGTGACGTGCGGGACGCGCGGGCCGCCGAGCGCGTCCAACGGGATGGTGCCGAGATCGCCCCACCGGACCCGCTCACCGCGCAGCACCGGGCCGTCGGCGCAGGCGCGCAGCATCCGCGTCACGCCGTCGTCGCCGATGACCGGCAGCACGCAGTTCAGGCACATCCCGGTGCCACAGGCCCCGGTCTCCTGGAGGAACTCCTCGAGGCAGACCTGGGCGGGCAGCCCGTACTCGGTGGAGACGGCGCTGACAGCCCGGAGCATCGAGGTGGGCCCGCAGGCGTAGACGACGTCGGCCCGGGTCTCCTCGACGACCTGGGCGAGCACGTCGCCCACCGAACCCCGGACGCCGGAAGAGCCGTCGCCGGTGGTGATCGTCGCCGAGTCCCCGATCCGCTGCGCGGAACGGGCGCCGAACAGGTGCGCCGTGTCGGGGCCGCCGAGCACGAAATGCACCTGGCAGCCGCGCTTGCGCAGCGCATCGGCCAGCGCGAACAGCGCCGCCCCGCCGGGGCCGCCACCGACCAGCACGCAGTTGACCGGATCACGCGGCTGCGGGAAGGGCCGCCCCAGCGGGCCGAGCAGGTCCACGCTGTCGCGCGCCCGGCGCCGGGTCAGCCACGCGGTGCCCGGATCCCGGTCGGCGAAGACGAACTCCACCGTGCCGCCGTAGTCCGACTTGACCTCGTAGACCACGAAGCACCGGCGGGCCAGCCGGCTGGTGTGCTCACCGCCGACGGCCAGCGCCACGAACTGGCCGGGCCGGAAGCGCTCCGCGACGGCCGGGGCCACCAGCGTCATCGCGTGGTACGCCCCAACCTGCCGGACCGTCAGCACGGTCCCCGACGCCTGCACGGGCGTGTCGCTCACGGTGTCTCCCACTCGCCGGCGGGGCGCCCGAAGGCACCGCCTTCCCTCGTCGCGTGCTCACTCGTCCCTCGCTCCGCGCACTCCTCAGTCCAGACGGCGCCGCACCCCACCAGCTCGCTCACGGTGTCTCCCACTCGCGGTGCTCCCGCTCCTGTCGGCTAGGCGCGGGCCCGGCCGTCCTGAACCCGCGCGGCGTGCTCCTGCAGCGAGCGGACGCCGACGTCTCCGCGCACGATCGCCTCGATTCCCTGCACCGCGGCGGCGAGTCCCTGGACGGTGGTCACGCACGGGATGCCGCGCAGCACGGCCGCGGTACGGATCTCGTAGCCGTCGAGCCGTGGCCCGGACTGCCCGGGGCTGCCGAACGGAGTATTGACGATGAGGTTCACTTCGCCGTCGAGGACGCGCCGTACGATCGTCGGCTCGCCATCGGGTCCGGGCCCGGCGCTGTGCTTTCGGACGATCTTGGCACGCACGCCGTTACGCCGCAGGACTTCCGCGGTCCCCTCGGTGGCAAGAATCTCAAAGCCCAGGTCAGCGAGGCGTTTCACCGGGAAGATCATGGCCCTTTTGTCCCGGTTCGCCACCGATACGAAGGCGCTCCCCTCGGTCGGCAGCGAGCCGTACGCCGCCTGCTGCGACTTGGCGTAGGCGGTGCCGAAGACCTCGTCGATGCCCATCACCTCACCGGTCGAGCGCATCTCCGGGCCGAGCACGGTGTCCACGCCCAGCCCCTCGATGGTGCGGAACCGGTCGAAGGGCAGCACCGCCTCCTTGACCGAGATCGGCGCGTCGAGCGGCAGGGTGCCGCCGTCCCCCTCCGCGGGCAGCAGCCCCTCCTCGCGCAACTGCGCGATGGTCGTGCCCATCGTGACGCGGGCGGCCGCCTTGGCGAGCGGCACGGCGGTGGCCTTGGAGACGAACGGCACGGTGCGGGAGGCCCGCGGGTTGGCCTCCAGCACGTACAGCACGCCGGCGGACAGCGCGTACTGCACGTTGATCAGGCCGCGTACGCCGATGCCGCGGGCCAGCGCCTCGGTGGACTCCCGGATCCGGTCTATGTTCTCGCGGCCGAGCGTGATCGGCGGCAGCGCGCAGGCCGAGTCGCCGGAGTGGATGCCGGCCTCCTCGATGTGCTCCATGACGCCGCCCAGGTAGAGCTCGCGGCCGTCGAAGAGCGCGTCGACGTCGATCTCGATCGCGTCGTCGAGGAACCGGTCGACCAGCACAGGGTGGTCGGGGCCCACCACCGCGCCCAGCGCCTGGGTCGCCCGCACCATGTACGACTCGAGGGTGGCGTCGTCGTACACGATCTCCATGCCGCGCCCGCCCAGCACGTACGACGGCCGTACCAGCACCGGGTACCCGATCTCGGCGGCGATGGCCGCGGCCTCCTGGTAGGAGGTCGCGGTGCCGTGCTTGGGCGCGGGCAGCCCGGCCCGCTCCAGCACCTTGCCGAACGCGCCGCGGTCCTCGGCCAGGTGGATGCTCTCCGGGCTGGTCCCCACGATGGGGACCCCGGCGTCCTTGAGCTTCTGCGCCAGGCCCAGCGGGGTCTGGCCGCCCAGCTGGACGATCACTCCCGCGAGGATGCCGGTCTGCTGCTCGGCGTAGACGACCTCGAGCACGTCCTCCAGGGTGAGCGGCTCGAAGTACAGCCGGTCCGAGGTGTCGTAGTCGGTCGAGACGGTCTCCGGGTTGCAGTTGACCATGACGGTCTCGTAGCCGGCATCGTGCAGCGTGAAGGAGGCGTGCACGCAGCTGTAGTCGAACTCGACGCCCTGCCCGATCCGGTTCGGCCCGCTGCCCAGGATGATCACCTTCGGCCGCCGGCCGGGCGGGACCTCGGTCTCCTCGTCGTAGGTCGAGTAGAGGTACGGGGTCCGCGCCGCGAACTCGGCGGCACAGGTGTCCACCGTCTGGTAGACCGGCCGGAGCCCGAGGGCGTGCCGCACCTCACGGACGACCTCCTGGGAGAGACCCCGGAGCCCGCCGATCTGCTCGTCGGAGAAGCCGTGCCGCTTGGCGTTGAGGAGCTTCTCCTTGGTGAGCGCGTCGGGAGAGGACTTGATGTCCGCGGCGATCTCGTTGATGGCGGCGATCTGGTCGAGGAACCAGGGGTCGATGCCGGTGGCCTCGTAGAGCTCCTCGACGGTGGCGCCCGCCCACAGCGCCCGCTGGATGGTGCGCATCCTGCCGTCATGGGGGATACGGCTCCGCGTGACGAAATCCTCCCGCTGTGCTGCCCTCTGCGCCTCTGTGGTCCCTCCTGGGGGTTCGGCCCAGGAGAAGGGGGAGCCGGGCTGCTCAAGGGATCTGAGGGCCTTCTGGAGGGCTTCTGGGAACGATCTGCCGATCGCCATCGCCTCGCCCACCGACTTCATGTGGGTGGTCAGGGTCGGGTCGGCGCCGGGGAACTTCTCGAAGGCGAAGCGCGGGGCCTTCACGACCACGTAGTCGAGGCTCGGCTCGAAGCTGGCCGGGGTCTCCCGCGTGATGTCGTTGGGTATCTCGTCCAGCGTGTAGCCGATGGCCAGCCTGGCCGCGATCTTGGCGATCGGGAAGCCGGTCGCTTTGGACGCCAGAGCGCTGGACCGCGAGACCCGGGGGTTCATCTCGACGACGATCATGCGGCCGGTCGAGGGATGGACGGCGAACTGAATGTTGCATCCGCCGGTGTCCACCCCGACCTCGCGGATGACCGCGATGGCCACGTCGCGCATGTTCTGGTACTCACGGTCGGTCAGCGTCATCGCGGGCGCCACGGTCACGCTGTCACCGGTGTGCACGCCCATCGGGTCGACGTTCTCGATGGAGCACACGATCACCACGTTGTCGGCGTGGTCGCGCATGACCTCGAGCTCGTACTCCTTCCAGCCGGTGATCGACTCCTCCAGCAGCACCTCGCTGGTCGGGGAGGCGTCCAGGCCGGACCCGGCGATTCGGCGCAGGTCCCGCTCGTCGTAGGCCATGCCGGAGCCGGCGCCGCCCATGGTGAAGGAGGGGCGCACGACCATCGGATAACCGAGGGTGCCGGCTGCGGCCAGGCAGTCGTCCATCGTGTGGCAGACCACCGAGCGGGCCGACTCGGCGTTGAGACCGTGCTCACGGGCGACGGTGGCGACCACCTCCTTGAAGAGCTCGCGGTTCTCACCCGCCTGGATGGCCCCGAAGCTGGCGCCGATCAGTTCGACCCCGTACTTCTCCAGGACGCCCGACTCATGCAGCGCCACCGCGGCGTTGAGCGCGGTCTGACCGCCCAGCGTCGGCAGCAGCGCGTCCGGGCGCTCCTTGGCGATGATCTTCTCAATGACCTCGGGAGTGATCGGCTCGACGTAGGTGGCGTCGGCGAACTCCGGGTCGGTCATGATCGTCGCGGGGTTGCTGTTGACCAGCGAGACCCGCAGCCCCTCGGCCTTGAGCACCCGGCAGGCCTGGGTGCCGGAGTAGTCGAACTCGCACGCCTGGCCGATGACGATCGGCCCGGAGCCGATGACCAGGACCGAGGTCAGATCTTCACGGCGGGGCATTACCGGGCACCTTCCATAAGCATGCAGAACTGGTCGAACAGGGCGGTGGCGTCGTGCGGGCCGGCGGCGGCCTCCGGGTGGTACTGGACGCTGAACGCGGGGCGGTCCAGCAGCCTCAGCCCCTCGACGCAGCCGTCGTTGAGATTGACGTGGCTGACCTCGGCCCGCCCGTACGGGGTGTCGAAGGGCCCGTCGGCGGGAGCGTCGACCGCGAACCCGTGGTTGTGGGCCGAGACGTCCACCTTGCCGCTCCGCCGGTCCCGGACCGGCTGGTTGATGCCCCGGTGGCCGAAGGCGAGCTTGTAAGTGCCCAGGCCGAGCGCCCGGCCGAGGATCTGGTTGCCGAAGCAGATCCCGAAGACCGGAGTGCGGGAGTCCAGGACCCCGCGCATGGCCGCCACCGCGTACCCGGCGGCGGCCGGATCACCCGGGCCGTTGCTGAAGAACACGCCGTCCGCGCCGAGCGCCAGGATCTCGGCGGCGGTGACGGTCGCGGGCAGCACGTGCACCTCGCAGCCGCGCTCGGCCAGCCGGTACGGCGTCATGGCCTTGATGCCGAGGTCCACGGCGGCCACCGTGAAGCGCTTGTCCCCGTGGGCCTCGACGACGTACGGATGCGGGGTGCTGACCTCACGGGCCAGATCCGCGCCCGCCATCGACGGGCTCTGCAGGATGCGGGCCAGCAGCGCCTGCGGGTCGGTCTCCGCGGTGGAGATCGCGCCGCGCATGGCGCCCCGGTCGCGCAGGTGCCGGGTGAGCGCCCGGGTGCCGGGCATGGCGATGCCGACGACGCCGTGGGCGCGCAGCTCCGCGTCGAGGGACCGCTGGGCCCGCCAGTTGGAGGCGACCCGGGCCGGCTCGCGCACGACGTAGCCGGCCACCCAGATGCGCCGGGACTCGGCGTCCTCGTCGTTGACGCCGGTGTTGCCGATGTGCGGGGCCGTCATCGCGACGATCTGCCGGTGGTACGACGGGTCGGTGAGGGTCTCCTGGTAGCCGGTCATGCCGGTGTTGAAGACCATCTCGCCGAAGGTCTCCCCCTCCGCGCCGTACCCGGTTCCGTGAAAGACCCGGCCGTCTTCGAGCACCAGAAGTGCGGGGGATGCCGAGGTCATTGCAGCTTTCCTTCCAAGACGGTGGTGCGGCCGCGCAGGAACGTCGCCATGACCCGGCCCGGCATCTCCAGCCCGGCGAACGGCGTGTTGCGGCTCTTCGAGGCGAAGCCCGCGGGGTCGACGGTGGTGCGGGCCGCGGGGTCGTACAGGGTGATGTTGGCGGGCGCGCCGGGCTCCAGGGCCCGGCCCTGACCGGTCAGCAGGCCGATCCGCGCCGGGCGGCGCGACATCCGGTCCGCGACGCCGGCCCAGTCCAGCAGCCCGGTCTCGACCATCGCCTTGTGCACCACCGCCAGCGCGGTCTCCAGGCCGATCATGCCCATGGCGGCCACCGCCCACTCGGTCTCCTTGTCCTCGAGCGGGTGCGGGGCGTGGTCGGTGGCGACGCAGTCGATGGTGCCGTCGGCGAGCGCGTCACGCAGCGCGAGGACGTCCTCGCGGGTACGCAGCGGCGGGTTGACCTTGTAGATCGGGTCGTAGGTCTCGGCCAGGGTGTCGTCGAGCAGCAGGTGATGCGGGGTGACCTCGGCGGTCACCTGCCAGCCCTTGCTCTTCGCCCAGCGGATGATCTCCACGGAGCCGGCGGTCGACACATGGCAGACATGCAGCCGGGAGCCGACGTGCGCCGCGAGCAGGCAGTCGCGGGAGATGATCGCCTCCTCCGCCACGGCGGGCCATCCGGCCAGGCCGAGCCGGCCGGAGACGTCGCCCTCGTTCATCTGGGCGCCCTCGGTGAGCCGGGGCTCCTGCGCGTGCTGGGCGATGACCCCGCCGAACGCCTTGACGTACTCCAGCGCCCTCCGCATGATCACCGCGTCGGAGACGCAGTGGCCGTCGTCGGAGAACACCCGGACGCGGGCGGCCGAGTCGGCCATCGCCCCGAGCTCGGCGAGCTGCCTGCCCGCGACGCCCTGGGTGACGGCGCCGACCGGGTGCACGTCGCAGTAACCGGCCTCGGCGCCGAGACGCCAGACCTGCTCGACCACCCCGGCGGTGTCGGCGACCGGATGGGTGTTGGCCATGGCGTGCACCGCGGTGTAGCCGCCCAGCGCGGCGGCGCGGGTGCCGGACTCGACGGTCTCGGCGTCCTCCCGGCCCGGCTCGCGCAGGTGGGTGTGCAAGTCCACCAGGCCGGGCAGCGCGATGAGCCCGTCGGCGTCGACCGTCTGCACGGCGGCCTCGCGCAGACCGGTGCCGATCTCGGCGATCACGCCGTCCCTGACCAGCAGGTCCCGGGCGTCGCCGCCGAGGATCCGTGCGTTCTTGATGATGTACGGCGTCATTCCTTGATCTCCTTGCCGATGGCGGGTTCAGAACGGGAACCCGTCCCCGAGAAGCAGGCCGTCACGATCAGCCTGGCGCTCATTCCTGGGTCTCCTTGCCGATGGCGGGTTCGGAGCCTCCGAGAAGCAGGTAGAGCACGGCCATGCGGGTGGTGACACCGTTACTGACCTGCTCGACGATCGTGGACCGGGGCGAGTCGGCCACCTCGGCGGCGATCTCCATGCCGCGGATCATCGGGCCCGGGTGCATGACGATCGCGTGCTCGGGCAGCATCGCCATCCGCCTGCCGTCCAGCCCGTACCGGCGGGTGTACTCCCGGGCCGTCGGGAAATAGGCGGCGTTCATCCGTTCCGCCTGGACCCGCAGCATCATGCAGACGTCGCTCTTGGGGAGGACCGCGTCCAGGTCGTAGGACACCGCGCAGGGCCAGGTGTCGACCGCCACCGGGAGCAGGGTCGGCGGGGCGACCAGGGTCACCTCGGCTCCGAGCGTGCGCAGCAGCAGCACGTTGGACCGTGCCACCCGGCTGTGCAGGACGTCCCCGACGACCGTGACCCTGCGGCCTTCGAGTTCGCCCAGCCGGCGGCGCATCGTGAACGCGTCCAGCAGCGCCTGAGTCGGGTGCTCGTGGGTGCCGTCGCCGGCGTTGACCACGCTGCCCTGCACCCAGTTTGCGAGGCGGTGCGCGGCGCCCGAGGCGCCGTGCCGGATGACGACCCCGTCGGCACCCATCGCCTCGAGGGTCAGCGCGGTGTCCTTGAGGCTCTCGCCCTTGGAGACGCTCGAGCCCTTGGCGGAGAAGTTGATGACGTCCGCGGACAGGCGCTTGGCCGCGGCCTCGAAGGAGATGCGGGTACGGGTGGAGTCCTCGAAGAACAGGTTCACGACCGTACGGCCGCGCAGCGTGGGCAGCTTCTTGATGGACCGGCCGGCGACCCGGGCGAGCTCCTCGGCGGTGTCGAGGATGAGCAGCGCGTCGTCCTTGCTCAGGTCCGCCGCCGAGATGAGATGGCGTTTCATGCTTTCTCCCGCCCCTCGGCGAATCTGGGGCCGAGGAGGACGGCGTCGCGCTCGTCGTTCTCGGCCAGCAGGACCTTGACGGTCTCGCGCGTCGAGGTGGGCAGGTTCTTGCCCACGTAGTCGGCGCGGATGGGCAGTTCACGGTGGCCGCGGTCGACAAGGATCGCGAGCTGGACGGCGCGCGGGCGGCCCAGGTCGTTGAGCGCGTCGAGGGCGGCGCGCACGGTGCGACCGGAGAACAGCACGTCGTCGACGAGCACGACGATGCGATCGTCGACGCCGGCCGCGGGCAGTTCAGTCCTGCTGAGCGCGCGGGCCGGCTTCATGCGCAGGTCGTCGCGGTACATGGTCACATCGAGGGAGCCCCAGGGAACGGGGCGTCCCTCGACCTCTTCGAGCCTCTCGGCCAGCCGGCGGGCGAGCGTCACGCCACGGGTCTGGATGCCGAGCAGGACGACGTTCTCGCCGCCCTTGGTGCGTTCGAGGATTTCGTGTGCGATGCGGGTCAGCGCGCGCCGGATGTCGGGAGCCTCGAGGACGGATTTGTGCCCTCCGTCACCGTCAGCCGCACGTGCCTCCGCAGGCAGGGAAGCAGCATTCACCTCAGAAACCTCCTTTCCCGCCTCACGGGACGGGGTTTAAAGGACGCCTTGTCTCCTCACCGTAGCAGTCCCCGCCCGCTGGGCCGTACCGGAGCGTAGGGTGTCTTACCAGGTGAGAGGGGTCACATCGGGCCGCTACCCGTGCACATGCTGTGGTGCCGGGAACACCCTGCGCCAGGGGGGTCGTAGCGGTCTGTGCACGGTCGGAGGACACTCGACCACAGGTGGCCGGTTCGACCCCTTTTTTCCAATCAGCTTGACCTTAGGCCGTCTCCGTTTTACCGTCACTGTCCGTAACCATCCCTGGAGATGGACCCCCCGGGTGGATCGGCCCCTTCGTTACGAAGGTGCGGGCCTCCCGGGGAAGCAAGAGTGGTGGAACACTCCCAGGTCCTCTCTCCCGGACCCCAATGACGACGAAGTGAGCCTGGGGGGCCGCAAAGATGCCGTCTGAATACGCAAAGGCTCTCGGCGCGAGGCTTCGTGCCATCCGTACCCAGCAGGGGCTGTCCCTGCACGGTGTGGAGGAGAAGTCCCGTGGCCGCTGGAAGGCTGTCGTCGTGGGTTCGTACGAGCGGGGCGACCGCGCCGTCACCGTTCAGAAGCTGGCCGAGCTCGCTGATTTCTACGGCGTGCCGGTGTCCGAGTTGCTGCCCGGCGGAGCCGCGCCGAGCCCACTCGGCCCGACGCCGAAGCTGGTCATCGATCTCGAGCGTTTGCAACAGCTTCCGAAGGACAAGGCCGGTCCCCTCGCCCGCTACGCCGCGACGATTCAGAGCCAGCGGGGCGACTACAACGGAAAGGTCCTGTCGATCCGGCAGGAAGATCTCCGGTCGCTAGCCGTGATCTATGACAAGTCCCCGGCCGAACTGACCGAGGAACTCATCAACTGGGGCGTCCTCGATCCTGAGGCACGCCGCGCCGTCGAGGGGTTCTGACACCCCTCGGAACACAAGCTCGCCGTGATCATGTTGCCTTTCGAACAAGGACCACATGATCACGGCGAGAGGCCAGAAACGAGAGGCCAGGCGGGACAGGCAGGGGGCAAGACCACGGGAACCCCGCTACGAGAGGCCGCGCCGATGGCGCCGCCTCGGGGGAAGAGCGGGCACCATCGGCGCGGGTTGCCCCCGGGGTTCGGGGGATGCCCCGGGAGACGTACGTGAGGACGTGGGGCGAGGACGCTCAGCCGCCCTCACGTCCTCCGGGAGAACACGCGCGGGGCCGCCGTCGTACGAACGCGGCTCGCCCCGGCCACCGCGCCCGTGCCGCTCAGCTGGCGCGTGAGTCGGCGATCGGAATGGTCGGCTGACCGGGCAGGCCCAGTGTGTCCTCGACGAGAGTGACGAAGATCTCGGCGTCGTGCAGGAGTTCCTCGGCCTCCCGCGCCGTCACGGCACGGGGCAGCCCCGCCTCGGCCGCGGCTCGCTTGTCGGCTCCGGCGGCGAAGAAGGCGGCCCATTCGCTGAGTGCCGGGTCGGCCTCCGGGAGCAGCACCCATACGCTGCGGGGCCGTCCGCGCCGCTGGGTGCCGGGCGGCTCACGGGTGGCGAGCAGGGCGGCCGCGGCGCGCAGTGCGGACAGGTGCGCGGCGACATAGCGGCTGGCGGGGGCGGTCGCCTCGGCGGACTCAGCGAGACCCTGGCGAGCGGCCTGGAGCAGAGCGAGCGCCGAGGGGGCGACCCGGGGGGTCGGGAGTCGTCGCACGGTCGTGTTCACGGACATGGCATGTCTCCTTCCGGCCCCCTACGGGGGTCCGGGGGTCGCCCCCCGGGTGGAAACGAGCTGAACCAGGCAGGCACGCCCGACGGTCGGGCGGGCCGGCCGGGCGGAGAGCTTCCCCTCACTCCGCCCGGCCGTCGCGTCCCGCCGGTTGGATGCGCTGCCCCGGCGAGACGGTCCCTGGGCGCGGGCCGCGAGCCCCGCACCCGTCGAACGTCAGTTCGACGTACCTCCAGTAAACCGTCCCGCCAGCCGTTCGTCAATACGTTCGAACGGGTGTCGCGGACAGCCGCTCACCAGCGACGATCGGGCCGGTTCACCGGACGCGTCCCAGTAGAACAGCCGGGTCCGACAGAATCCCGCCGGGATCCTCCGCCCCTTTCCTGCCCCTGGCGGGACAGGGGCGGCCCGTCGTGACCGATGACGGACGCGCTGAAACGGCAAGGGATCCGGACCGGTACAGACAGCTGTCGATAGCGCGTGATACAACAACAATCAAACCGAGCACCACTGACCCGTTGAGCGACCATCCGGAGCACCGATGGGCGGATCGACCGGCGACATGCTCGCCGCAGCGAAGCGCGACCCGAACTTCCGCGGCATCGATCCGGACGCCCTGGGCCAGCTCGTCAGGCAGGCCACGGACGCCGGCAACGCCATCCGGAGCTGGCTGAGCTCCCACCAGCCGCCGCCCGGGGTGTCGGCGACCGGCTACACCCAGGCCGCGCAAGCGGGGCAGTGGGTGAGCACCCAGCTGGGGATGCTGACCCGCCGGCGCAACTACGCCCTCACCCATCCCGACACCGGTGGCGGCGTGACCGTGCCGCCGCCCGTGGGCAAGCTGGGCAAGACCGGCTCCGGCGGTTCCGGAGGCGGGTCGACGACGGGCATCGGCAAGGGCGAAGGCAAGGGCCTGCCGTCCAAGCCGAGGCTGACGCCGCACGGCGCCGGACCCGATCTGGGCCACTACCCGACCCAGCACGCTGCGGTGAAGGCCGCGGCCGCGGACGCCCTGACCTTCAAGAAGGCCGAGAAGAACCACACCCCGATCCCCGCCGAGGTGTGGCGGCACCTCAAGGCCAATGTGCACGACCCCGACTACACCCAGGCGTTCTACGAGCGGCTCGGGCCGGTGGGCACCGCGGGCCTGATCGCGGCGGCCGGTCACGACAAGGCGCGGTTGCAGGAGATCAGCACCTCGCTCGGCATCGCCGACCATCATCTCGCCATGGACCGGAAATGGCTGCGCGCGCTGCTCGCCGAGTCAGCCCGGCTGCACGACCACGCCGCGGCCGTGCGGGTGCTGGCCGGGACCCACTTCACTCCCAAGACCGCGGCGGCGCTCGAACACGTCCTCGGTCTCGGGCATGTCACCCCGGCGACGTTCTCCCCGGTCAAGGCACCTTCACCGGACAAGGCACCGGCGGCCGCGCACCAGCCGGGCAGCCGCCCGGCGTCCCCGCCCCAGGCGAGCCCGCCCGGGGCGGTCACGGCCCGGCTGAGCCCGCATCTGGTGAGCCCCCGGCTGGGCGGCGACTGCGCGACGCCGACGCCGAACTCCCGGTGACCCACGGCTGACAGGAGCAGGAGGACGACATGGCCACTCCCCCGCCGCCGGGTAGCCTCCCGCCGCCGCTCGAGGGGGCCGCGGCGCAGAAGCTGCCGCCAGGACAGCTGCCCAATCCTCTCTACAAACAGCTCTACCAGGCCTACCAGGACGCCTTCGGCAGCATCGACCAGCTCCGCCGCGCCCTGGACGCGCCGCTGAAGACCCTGCACGGCACCGACGCCTGGCTGGGCCCCGAGTCGCGGCAGTGGAGTTCGCAGCTGTCCGCGCACCAGCACACGCTGCGCAATGCGGCGGACAAGATCCTTTGGGACATCTACACCACGCTGGCCTCGACCGAGCGGATCACGACCGGAGCAAGCCCCGTCCGTGCCTGAGCTGGGGGCTAGGCTCTCCCGGGTGAAGGAGCCGAACCTGCGCGAGGTCGATGCCCCCGCGTTCCGAAAACGCATCGGCGCGCTGCTCGATGTCTACACGGCTGCCATGGACCCACCGCTCGACCAGTTGTCGGGACGGCACGCGATCATGCAGCGCCACGCCGCCTACCCCGGATTCCGGGCGATCGTGGCCGAACACCGCCGGGGCGCGCTCCGGCTGCCCGGCGGCCTTCCCGAGCCGGCCGGGTTCATCTACGGCTTCCACGGGACCCAGGGCCAGTGGTGGCATGACGTCGTCCACCAGGCGCTCATCGATCTCGGCGGGCGGCGGTACGCCGAGGACTGGATGGCCGATCCGTTCGAGGTGGCCGAGCTGCACGTGCGCCCGGACGCCCAGGGCCAGGGTCTGGGCCGCAGGCTGCTCACCGGGCTGTGCGCGGGCCGGCCGGAACGCACGGTCGTGCTTTCCACCCTCGACCGCCCGGACTCCAGGGCCCGCCGGCTCTACCACTCGGTGGGCCTGACCGACCTGCTGTCGGACTTCGAGTTCCCCGGTGGCGGGCCGCCCTATGCCGTGATGGGCGCGTCCTTGCCGCTGGAGCTGCCGTCGGCCAGATACGCCTCGGCGCCGAGCAGCCCGTAGACCTCACGGGTCGCGGTCGACTTGTTGAACGTGATGAAGTGGATCCCGGGCGCCCCGGCGTCCAGGAGTTCCCGGCACAGGTCCGCCGCGAGTTCGACGCCGAGCCGCCGGACCGCCTCGGGGTCGTCGGCGACGGCCTGGAAACGGGCGGCCACCTCGGGCGGGAAAGGCGCTCCGGACAGCTGCTCGGACCGCTCGATGGTGCTCATCTGGGTGACCGGCATGATGCCAGGGATGATCGGCGTGTCACAGCCCTGGGCCTGGACCCGGTCCCGCAACCGGAAGTAGTCCTCGGCCGCGAAGAACATCTGGGTGATGGCGTAGTCGGCGCCGGCCCGGCACTTGGCCACGAAGTGGCGGGTATCGCTCTCGATGTCGGGCGAGCGCGGATGCTTGTACGGGAACGCCGCGACGCCCACGCAGAAGTCGCCGTAGGACCGGACGAGCCGTACCAGCTCCTCGGCGTACTCCACGCCGTCGGGGTGCTTGACCCACTCGCCCAGCGGGTCGGCGCCGGGCGGGTCGCCGCGCAGCGCCAGGATGTTGCGGACGCCGACGGAGGCGAACCGGCCGACCAGCTGCCGCAGCTCGGCGTGCGAGTGGTCGACGGCGGTGAAGTGCGCGACCGGGGTGAGCGTGGTGTCGGTGGCGATCCGCTCGACGATCTCGACCGTCTTGTCGCGGGTGCCGCCGCCGGCGCCGTAGGTCACCGACACGAAGGTGGGGTGCAGCGCCTCGAGCTCCCTGATCGTCCGCCACAGGTTGCGCACACCCTGCTCGGTCCTGGGGGGAAAGAACTCAAAGGAGAACGACTTTCCCCCCGCCGCGAGCAGTTCACGGATCGTCGGGGGGCGTTCGGGGCGGGCGGACCTCATGGCGACCAGCGTAGTGCCGTGGCCGCGGCCCGGCGGATTCCGGTGATCCGCGGGCCGGTTTTGGCCTGCGAGAAGATCGCAACTTCGATATGCCCTGTCCGTCCCTTTGCGGACGGTGACTACGCTCTGCCCATGTCATCGCGCGTGAGCAAGGAGATCGGCGAGACCCTGCTGGGCTTCGTCGACCGGCAGCGGCCCGCACTGCTGTCCATCAGTGACGATATGGCTCCGATGCTGGCGGCGCTGGACGTGCTGCTGGCCGGCGGCAAGCGGCTGCGGCCCTTGTTCTGTTACTGGGGCTGGCGCGGCGCGGGTGGCGACGACAGCCGGGAGGCGGTGGCCGCCGCCGCCTCGCTCGAGCTGCTGCAGGCCAGCGCGCTGATCCATGACGATGTGATGGACGCCAGTGACACCCGCCGGGGGCAGCCTTCGGTGCACCGCCGGTTCGAGGCGATGGCGCGGGCGGCCGGCTGGGGAGCGGCGGAGTCGTTCGGCACCGGCGCCGCGATCCTGCTGGGCGACCTTTGCCTGGCCTGGTCCGGCGAGATGTACGACCGGTGCGGTCTCCCGGCGGAGACCCTCCAGCGGGGGCGCAGGGTGTACGACCTCATGCGCACCGAGGTGATGTGCGGCCAGTATCTCGACATGCTCGAGCAGGCGCGGGGCACCGGGACGGTCGAGACGGCTCTGCGGGTGGTGGAGTACAAGAGCGCGAAGTACACCATCGAGCGGCCGCTCCACCTCGGCGCGGCGCTGGCCGGAGCGGACGAGGCGGTGCCGTCGGGCCTGTCGGCGTACGGCCTGCCGCTGGGGATCGCCTTCCAGCTCCGCGACGACGTCCTCGGGGTCTTCGGCGACCCCGCGGAGACCGGCAAGCCCGCCGGGGACGACCTGCGTGAGGGCAAGCGGACGGTGCTGATCGCGCTGGCGCTGGAACGCGCCACACCGGCCCAGGCCGACGTCGTACGGCTCCGGCTGGGCGATCCGGCGCTGGACCCGGGGGGCATCGCGGACCTCCGGTCGGTCATCGTCGACACCGGGGCCCTGACCGCCTGCGAGGCCCTGATCGACACGTACGCGGCTCAGGCGCACGCCGCGCTGGAGTCATCGTCCATCGCGATCGCGGCGCGGGCCGCCCTCACCGAACTGGCCGTGGCGGCGACCGCCCGACGCGGCTGACCCGCTCCGGAGGTGCCGACGGGTCTCCCCGTTGCCCCTCCCCCTCACCCGGCACGGGGGCGACCGGAAAGACGCGTCGCTGACACGGGTCGTTCACCTGCGGCTCGTACGGTCGGTGAGTGATCGGGGAATCTGGCCGGGGGCGGATCTGGGGCGTCGGCGCGCTTGCCGGGATCTTCGTCAGCGTCGTGCTGATGACCCTGGTCGGCTCGTGGCGTCCACCGGCGGCGGTGCCGCCACTGGACCGGCCGGGCCTTCTTCCGCGCTTGCCCTGGGCCCCGTCCACGGACCTGGCCGTGACCGTCCTGCTCTGGGTATCGGTCATCGTCGGCGTCGCCGGGGTGGCCGCCGGGCTGACCGCGGTACGGCGCGGATGGCGTACGCGGACGGCGGCCCTGCTGTTCGGCGGCGGACTGGCCGTCGCGGTGCTCACCATCGCACCGCCGATGGGCAGCACGGATTCGATGGACTACGCGGCCTACGGCCGGATGGTGGTGCTGGGCCACAACCCGCACGTGCTCACCCCCGGACGGTTCCGGGCGACCGGTGACCCGGTGGGCGCGCTGGCCCCCCGCGAGTGGGAGAACCTCCCCTCGGTCTACGGGCCGCTCGCCACGGCCACTCAGTGGGCGGCCGCGGAACTCGGGGACGGGTCGGCGGCCTGGACGGTGCTATGGCTGAAGATCTGGAACGCGGCCGCCTTCCTGGCCGTCGCCGTCGCCCTGGTCCGGCTGGCCGGGCCCGACCCGGCGAAACGGATCCGGGTCCACCTGCTGTGGACGCTCAATCCGCTGATGCTGTGGGCCCTGATCGGCGGCGCCCATGTCGACGGGCCGGCGGCGGCGTTGGCGGTGGCGGGGCTCTGCCTGCTGGGGCGGGCGGCCCGGCACGGCGTGAGCGCGGGAGAGGCGGTCTGCCGCAGCGGTGCGGCCGGGCTGCTGCTGGGCGCCGCGGCCGCGGTGAAGGCTCCCTACGCGCTGGTGGGCGCGGGGATGATCTGGGCCGTCAGGACGTCGCGCTGGGCGCCGACCGCCGGCCTGGCCGGGGCGGCCGTCACGCTGGGCGCCGCCTATCTGCTGACCGGCCCTGAGGCGATCATGGCCGTGATCCGGCGCGGCCGGATGCCGTCCTGGAACACGCCCTGGCAGCTGCTCGTCCCGGTGCTGGGCGGGCAGCCGCCGGGCTGGCTGCTGTCCTGGGGAGCGCTCGCGGCGGCCGGCGCCGTCGCGCTGGTGCTGTTGCGCGGCCTGCCGCCCGGCCCGGTCTGGCTCCGGCCCTCGCTCGCGATCGGCCTGGCCTGGATGCTCACCACCCCGGTCTATTACCCCTGGTACGAGGCGCTGGTCTTCCCGTTGATCGCTCTCGCTCCCGCGTCCCGGCTGGACTGGCTGCAGCTCGGCCGCGCGCTGGTGGCGACCGGCGGCTGCCTGCCGGGCGTGGCGTTCCGGCTGGGCGATTCCTGGCTGCGTTCGGCTGTCACCGACGGGCCGCTGTCCTATGTCATCCCGTGCGCGCTGCTGGTCCTGGCCGCCGCTCTCGTGGCCGGGGCGGCGGTACGGGGTCGTACCGCGCCCCCCGGGAGTCCCTCCGTGCCGACCGGTCCGCGGATCATGGCGGGCCACCACTAAACCGACATAAACGGCAAATGCCTGATATGCCTTGACCTGCTCGTTAACTACCAATTGATACACAATACATAACACATCAGGCGAGAGGGGTTGACGATGCAGAGCTTCGCCGAGGCCATCAGGGGCCGGCTGGGCCAGGAGCGCCGGTCGTTGGAACAGGCCATGGCCGACGGAGACCTCTTCGACCAGGACGTGCACGAGGCGGCGCTGGAGGATCTCTACCGGCTCGCCCTCCAGAACGGTGTCACGGTCCATGACCCGGCGCCCGAAGGAACCGTCCTCACCCGCCGCTGAGGCCCGATGACGCCTAGCTGGCCGTTACCTGGCCGCGCCACGCAGGTGGCCCGGAGTGCCTGCACGCGCGGCGGACGGCGGGTCTCGCGGGGCGTACGGACCGGCAATAAAGAACGCGTTACAATTTTCCACTCGGCCACATTCATCCTCTTGAAGTAGGCAGTCGGGGCATATCGTCCGGGCCATGCTCAATCGACGGTCCGTCGTCCTGGCCGCGCTGCTGTGGAGCGCCCCCTTCGCGATCCAGACCGGAGTGGGCACCGCCGCCGCCCTGCCCGGTTCCGTGACGGCCGCCGCCGCCCGGGCCACGACGCCGTGCGGGGACCCGGCGGCCCGGCCGTGGTGCCGGCCGGGACTGCCGGCGGACCAGCGGGCCGGGCTGCTGCTCAAGGCGCTGACGCTCGGCGAGGAACTGGACCTGATGGCCGGGGACGACCTCTTCGGTGCCCTGCACACCCCCGACTCCGGCACCGCGCACGAGGGCACCATCAACGGCATCCCGCGCCTGGGCATCCCCACCGTGCGCATGGCGGGCGGCGGCCCCGCGGGGGTGCGCCAGGGACCGGGCACGGCGCTGCCGGCTCCGATCGCGCTCGGCGCCGGCTTCGACGTCACGGCCGCCGCGCGGTTCGGCACGGTGGTCGGCGACGAGGCCCGCCGCAAGGGCAACGACGTGGCGCTGGGCCCGGCCGTGGACATCATGCGGGTCCCGCAGGCCGGCCGTTCCTACGAGGCCTACGGCGAGGACCCCTACCTGACCACGCGGCTGGCGGTCCCGTGGGTCCGCGCCGCACAGGCCCAGGGCGTCATCGCGGCGGTGAAGCACTACCCCGCCAACAACCAGGAGAAGGACCGCTATCAGGGCAATGCGGCGGTCGCCCCGCGGACACTCCGCGAGATCTATCTCCCGGCGTTCGAGGCGACCGTGCGGAATGGCCGGGCGGGCATGGTGATGTGCGGCTATAACAAGGTCAACGGGGACCCGAGCTGCGGTAGCAAGACCCTTCTCAACCAGATCCTGCGCGACCAATGGGGCTTTCGCGGCACGGTGATCTCCGATTGGGTGATGGCCGCCAAGGGCACCGTCGTCTCGGCCAACGGCGGCCTCGACATCGAAATGCCCATCGGGATCGGCTACACACCGCTGGCGCTGCGCTCCGCCCTTGCGCTCGGCAAGGTGAGCCGGGCGACCGTGGACGCCCACGTCCGCGCCTACCTGCGCACCCTCTTCGCCTATGGGGTCTTCGATCGCGCCCCGTACCCCAACGCGCCGGACGGCATCGACACCGCCGGGCACGACGCCACCGCCCGGCAGATCGCCGAGAGCGGCATCACCCTGCTGAAGAACGACGGCGTGCTCCCCCTCGGCGCCCCGAAGAAGATCGCCGTCATCGGCTCGGCCGCCGACTCCTACGTCAGCGGCGGCGGCTCCTCGCAGGTCACCCCCCGCTCCCCGATCACCCCGCGCCAGGGCATCACCACCCGTGCCGGATCCGGAGCGGCCGTGACCTACTCGGACGGATCGGATCCGGCCGCCGCCGCGGCCCTGGCCCGCTCGTCGGACGTGGCGATCGTGGTGGCGGCGGCGTCGCGGCAGGAGGACGCCGATCTCAGCTGCCTCAGCCTGGAGTGTGGCATGCAGAAGCGCGGTGACCAGGACGGGCTCATCGCCAAGGTGGCCGCCGCCAATCCCCGGACCATCGTCGTGCTGGAGACCGGCGGGCCCGTTCTCACCCCGTGGGCCGGCCAGGTGGCCGCGGTCGTGGAGGCCTGGTACCCGGGCGAGCAGGGCGGCGCCGCACTGGCCCGCGTGCTGTACGGAGACGCGGACCCGGGCGGCCGGCTGCCGGTGACGTTCCCGGCCGCGGAAGGCGACACCCCGGTCGCCGGCGACCCCCGGCGCTACCCCGGGGTCGGCGGCACCTCGACCTACTCCGAGGGCGTCTTCATGGGCTACCGGCACTATGACGCCAAGGGCATCGCCCCGAGTTTCCCCTTCGGCTTCGGCTTGTCGTACACGACCTTCACCTACGGGAAGCCGGCCGTGGGGCCGGGCGGGGTCACGGTCACCGTGACCAACACCGGGCAGCGCACCGGCACGGCCGTCCCGCAGCTCTATCTCGGGCTGCCCGCGCCGAACGCCCAGACCCCGCAGCCGCCCAGAGCCCTCAAGGGATTTTCCAAGATCGTCCTGGCGCCGGGGCAGAGCAGGCGGGTGACCTTCCCGCTGGACGCCCGTTCCTACTCGTACTGGAACGAGGCCACCGGCTCCTGGAAGATCGCCCCGGGCTGCTACCGAGTCATGGTGGGCGGATCCTCCCGCGACATCGCCGCCACCGGCGGCATCCCCCGGGGCGGCGGCCGCTGCTGAGGGTGCCGAACGACCGTCGGGACAATGTGAAGTTTGTGGTGAATTGCCACCGAAAGGCGAGGCAGGTGAGGCTCCGGTGAACCAGAATGTTCGCCATGCCTGACCAGACCCCCCGCATCACCCCGCTGCCGGAGAGCGAGTGGGACGAGACCGTCGCCGGAGTCGTCTCCGTGACCGGCCCGCTCAACATCTTCACCACGCTGGGCCGGCACCCCGACCTGTTCAAATCGTGGATCGGCTTCGGCACGATGCTCCTGATCGAGGGGACGCTGCCCGCCCGGGACCGGGAGCTGGCGATCCTGCGCGCCGCGCACAACAACGGCTGCACCTACGAATGGACTCACCATGCCCGGCTCGCCCACCAGGCCGGACTGGACGACGCGGAGATCGCGGCCCTGACCGCCGGGCTGGACGAGCATTCCTGGGCGCCGGCGGACCGGGCCGTCGTCGCGGCGGCCGACGAGCTGCACACCACCCGGACGCTCAGCCAGGCGAGCTGGGAGGCGCTGTCCGCACGCTTCGACGAGCGCGGAATGATCGAACTGGTCATCCTCGTCGGCCACTACACGATGCTGGCGTTCGCGCTGAACGCGCTCCGCGTTCAGCCCGAGCACAAGCACTGAGACGCCGGGGGCAGTGTGCACACCGGCTCGGATTGCGGCACCTCATCCCATTCGGTGATCTTTCGCCGGATGGGACGACGTTTCCCTGCCACACTCCCCCTCGGACGCGATACAAATAGGGCAATCTGCCTGCCCCCTGTAACGCCGGAGCACACGTGCCTGACGACACTCCCCTCGGCCCGGACGATCCGCGCCGCCTGGGCGGTTACACGCTCATCGGGCGGCTGGGCGAGGGCGGTCAGGGCGTGGTCTACCTGGGCCGTGATCGCGGCGGTGACCTGGTCACGGTGAAACTGCTGCGCGGTGGCTGGGCGGCCAGCCAGCGCGCCCGCACGCGGTTCATGAAGGAGGCCGCGGCTGCCCGGCGGGTCGCCGCCCCGCACACGGCCCGGGTGCTCGACGCCGAGGTGACCGGTGACCGGCCCTACATCGTCAGCGAGTTCATCGAGGGCCCCTCGCTGCAGCACGTCGTCGAGGACCGCGGGCCGCTGGCCGGCGCGCAGTTGCGCAAGGTGGCGATGCGGACCGCGGCCGCGCTGGCCGCCATCCACCGGGCCGGCATCGTGCACCGCGACTTCAAACCCGGCAACGTGCTGCTCGGCCCGGAGGGCGCCAAAGTGATCGACTTCGGGGTGGCCCGCACCCTGGACAGCACGCCGACGACCACCGGGCCGGTGGGAACGCCCGCCTACATGTCCCCGGAGCAGATCGAGGAGGAACCGGTCGGGACGAGCGCCGACGTCTTCGCCTGGGGCTCCACCATGGTGTTCGCGGCCACCGGCCGCCCGCCGTTCGGCTCCGGCTCCGGACCGGCCGTCATGCGCCGGGTGACCGAACGCGCGCCCGACCTCGGCGACCTCAAGGATCCGCTGCGGGAACTGGTCGAGCGCTGCCTGGACAAGAACCCGGCAGCCCGGCCGACCGCTCCGCAGGTCGTGCAGTCCCTGCGCGCCGGCGCGCCGCCCCGGCCCAAGCCCAGGCCAAAGAAGATCCCCGCCTACCGCTGGCGGATGATGGTCGCCCTGGCCGCCGTGGTCGTCCTCGGCTTCGTCCTGGGCATCCTCATGCCCGCCCACGGCTGAGCCGTCACCCGGCGGGCCGGAGCCCCGCCACGCTCAGTGCCGGTCGTCACCAGTGCGGCGGCCTGTCCTCGAGGAAGCGGTCGTCGTCGTCGGCGGACGCGCGCCACTCTCCCCAGCCGGTGTCGGTGTCGTCACGGGTCTGGTCCGGCAGGATCTCCAGGTCGTCGTCGGAGAGATCGACCTGCCGGTCGTCATCGGGTGCGATGCTCATGCAGTCATTGTCATACATCCGGGGGTGGCATTCGAGCATCCCCCCTGTCAACACCGCGCGTCGCGCAGGCGACGGGCCAGTTCGGCGGCCGCCGCGCCCGGGGCCGGCGCCTCGGTGAGGGCCCGGACCACCACGACACGCCGGGCGCCCCGGTCCAGCACCTGATCGAGGTTGGCCAGGTCGATGCCGCCGATGGCGAACCACGGCCGAGACCCCCGCTGCGCGGCCACGTACTCCAGCAGCTTGGGCCCGGGTGCCGACCGGCCCGGCTTGGTAGGGGTCGGCCAGACCGGGCCGGCGGCGAAGTAGTCGACCCCCGGCTCGGCGGCGGCGGCCGACGCCTGCTCGTCGGAGTGCGTCGAGCGCCCGATCAGCACGTCCTCGCCGAGGATGCGCCTAGCGACCCCGACCGGAAGGTCGTCCTGCCCGAGGTGCAGCACGTCGGGCCGCGCCACGACGGCGACGTCGGCACGGTCGTTGACCGCCAGCAGCGCCCCGTGCCGGTCACAGGCCTCCCGGAACACCGAGAGGTACTCGATCTCCTGGCGCGCCTCCAGCCCCTTCTGGCGGAGCTGGACGATGTCCACGCCGTTCCCCAGCACCGCGTCCAGGAACTCCGGCAGATCCCCCTGCCGCTCCCGGGCGTCGGTGCAGAGGTACAGGCGGGCCCGGTCGAGCCGGGCCCGCAGCGATACGGCGCGGTCGGACGGCAGATGCAGCGGCACGGGAATGTGATCTCTCGTGTGGGCGGGCCCGTGAGGGCCCGGCCGGCGGGCTTAGAAGGCGAGGGCCTGGGCCCGCCTGCGAATCTCGGTGCCCCGGTTCTCCGCCAGTGCCTGCGCCGGGGTCCCCGGCAGCGTGTCGTCGTCGGTGAACAGCCAGCGCAGCGCCTCTGCCTCGCTGTAGCCGGCGTCGGCCAGCAGCGTGAGCGTGCCGCTCAGTCCCTTGACGACCTGCTTGTCCTGGATGAAGATCGCGGGGATCCGGTAGCCGCCCTCGTGCGGAACGCCGAGGAGCTTGTGGTCACGGATCAGTTGCTTGGCCTTGTTCTGGTTGAGCCCGAGGGCGACGGCCGCCTCCGGAAGGGAAAGCCACTCTCCCACCAGGTCCTCGGCGCTCTTTCCGGTCGCGCTATCAACAGCGGTGTTCATCTGTGTCACGGACACCTTGGTACCACCTCTGGGAAGTGCTCAAACCGCCAGAACCGTCTCAGGTGCGCACAGTGTTACGGAACGCCACCCCGGGATCGATGATCAAATCCGGGTCGACCGGTGTCCCGCTCATCATGAGCCGGCGAGCCTGTACCAGATCACGCGGCCGGTCCACGGTCAAGATCGCATCCAGCCGATCACCGGTGAGCCAGCACGCGGCCCATTTCGGCTCGGCCGGGTCCCCGCGGAACACCAGCCGGGCCGTCCCCGGATAACCCGCGAACTGCACCATTCGACCGAACTGCTCGGACCAGAAGTACGGAACCGTGTCGTAGCGGGCGTCCTGCCCGAGCAACGACGCGGCGGCTACCTCCGGGGCGTTGAGCGCCGTGTCCCAGTGCTCGACCCGCAGCCGCCGGCCGTACCGGTCCGACCACCACGCCGTGCAGTCACCGGCCGCGACGATCTCGGGCCGCCGGGTGCGCAGCGACGCGTCCACCACCACCCCGCCTTCGAGCTCCAGCCCGGAGCCCGCCAGCCAGGCCGTCTCTGGGCGGACGCCGACTCCCACCACCACCTCATGGGCGTCGATCCAGCCACCGCCGGCCAGGGCGAGACCGTCCGGTTCGATCGAGGCGACCTTGATCCCGCACCGCAGCTCGACCCCCGCCTCGGCGTACCACGGGATGGTCAGCGCGCCGATCTCGGGGCCGACGGCGCCCGCCAGCGGCGCGTCGGCGGCCTCCACGACGGTGACCCGGCAGCCCAGCCGGGCGGCCGCCGTGGCCACCTCGGCCCCGATCCACCCGGCGCCGACGATGACGATGCGGGCGCCCTCGGTGAGGCCGGCCCGCAGGGCCCGGGCGTCCTCGATCGTGCGGATCACGTGCTGCGGCCCGCCCCCGGGCAGCCGGACCGGCGTCGAACCGGTGGCGATCACGAGCCCGTCGAAGGGCAGTTCCCCCGCCGAAGACTCCAGCGTCCCGCCGCTGCGCTCGGCCAGCCGCAGTCCCGTCACGGTGTGCCCGAGCAGGAGCTCGCAGCGCAGCGCGTCCCAGTCGGTGTCGACGGTCGTGTCGTCGGTGTCCCCGAGGAGCACCGCCTTGGACAGCGGCGGCCGGTCGTACGGCTTGTGCCACTCGGCCCCGACGAGGGTGATCGAGCCCTGATACCCCTTGGCCCGCAGCGCCTCGACCGACCGTACTCCCGCCAGGCCGGCACCCACGACCACCACGGCGCCCAGTGACGGGGGTCCGCCCCCAACCGCATCCATGACGGCACACCCTAGTACGGGGCCGCCGGCCCGACGTAGACGGGTGTCCAGACATATGACCGTATGGTGCGGCGGTGCCGGGCGGCCTGCCGGGACATACGCTAGGGGGGACGAGCGCGGGAGTCCGGTTCGACTGGGCTGAGAGGGCGGCTGATGGGGCCGCCGACCGCTACGACCTGATCCGGATCATGCCGGCGAAGGGAGCGAAAGGGTGTCCGATCCAGCGCCACGAGACGTGGTGATCGTCGGAGCGGGGGTCATCGGGCTGGTGACCGCCTGGCGAGCCGTCCAGCGCGGACTGACGGTCACGCTTGTGGACCCGGAGCCGGCCAGCGGGGCATCGCACGTCGCGGCGGGGATGCTGACCCCGGTCAGCGAGCTCACCTACGGCGAGGAGCCGCTGCTGCGCCTCGGCCTCGCCTCCCGGGACCGCTACCCGTCCTTCGTCGCCGAGCTCGAGGAGCTCACCGGGCAGCGGACCGGGCACCGGGCCGACGGGCTCCTCGAGGTCGCCTTCGACGGCGACGATCTGGGTTACCTCGACGACCTGCGGCGTTTCCAGGAGACCCTGGGAGTGCGCACCGAGGCCCTGACGGGCCGGGAGTGCCGCGCGCTGGAGCCGATGCTGGCGCCCTCGGTGCGGGGCGGGCTGCTGGCCCCCGACGACGGCTCGATCGACCCGCGGCGGCTCACCGCCGCGCTGCTGACCGCGGTCGCCCGCGTCGGTGGCGAGCTCGTACGGCTTGCCGCCACCGACGTGATCGTCGAGCGGGACACCGCCGTGGGGATACGGCTGGCGGACGGCCGCGAGATCCGGGCCGGCCGGGTGGTGCTGGCGGCCGGCCCGTGGATCGGCGACCTCGGCGGGCTGCCGCCGGGCATCGTGCCGCCGGTCCGGCCGGTGAAAGGGCAGGTGCTGCGGCTGAGGGCCGGCCCGGCGAGCCGGGAGCCCTTCCTGGCCCGGTCGACCCGAGGACTGGTGCGAGGCTTCTCGATCTACCTGGTGCCGCGTGCGGACGGCGAGATCGTGGTGGGGGCGACCCAGGAGGAGCTCGGGTATGACACCACCATCACGGCGGGCGGGATCTGGGAGCTGCTGCGCGACGCCCGCGAGCTGGTGCCCGGCATCACCGAGCTGGAGTTCATCGAGGTGAACGCGGGCCTGCGCCCGGGGTCCCCGGACAACGCCCCGATTCTCGGCCCGGCCGCGCTGCCCGGCTTGTTCCTGGCCGGCGGGCACTTCCGCAGCGGGGTGCTGCTGGCCCCGGTGACCGGGGACGTGATGGCCGAGGTGCTGTCGGGCGGCGAACTGCCGGCGGTCGCCGAGGCCTTCGCCCCGAGCCGGTTCGACCAGGTCGATTCGAGAAGGCGGTGAGCATGACGGTGATCGTGAACGGCGAGCCGCGTGAGGTTCCGGACGGCGCCACCGTCGCCAGTGTGGTGGCGGCGGTGACGCAGGCCACCGCCGGAGTGGCCGTCGCGCTCAACGACGAGGTCGTCCGGCGGGCCGAGTGGCCCGCGACGCCCGTACGGGATGCGGACCGGCTCGAGGTACTTACCGCCGTACAAGGAGGATGAGCAGGGTGAATCCGGGCAGGAGCGAGGACTCGGGCGGCGCGGGCCCGCGGACGGGCACCGACGAGCTCGTGATCGCTGGGGAATCCTTCGGCTCACGGCTGATCATGGGGACCGGCGGGGCGCCCAGCATGCAGGCTCTGCGGGAGGCGCTGACCGCCTCCGGCACCCGGCTGACGACGGTCGCGATGCGCAGAGTGGATCCGGCGGCCCGTGGCTCGCTGCTCGACGTGCTGCGGGACTGCGGCATCCGGGTGCTGCCGAACACCGCCGGGTGCTTCACCGCCGGTGAGGCCGTGCTGACCGCCAAGCTGGCACGCGAGGCACTGGGCACCAACTGGGTCAAGCTCGAGGTCATCGCGGACGAGCACACGCTGCTGCCGGACCCGATCGAGCTGCTGGACGCCGCCGAGCAGCTGGTCGGCGACGGGTTCATCGTGCTGCCCTACACCAACGACGATCCGGTGCTGGCCCGCCGGCTGGAGCAGGCGGGCTGTGCCGCGGTGATGCCGCTGGGCTCCCCCATCGGGTCGGGCCTGGGCATCCGCAACCCGCACAACATCGAGCTGATCGTGGAGCGGGCCGGGGTCCCGGTCGTGCTGGACGCGGGCATCGGTACGGCCAGCGACGCCGCGCTGGCCATGGAACTGGGCTGCGACGCCGTCCTGCTGGCCACGGCGGTGACCCGGGCGCAGTCCCCCGCGACGATGGCCGCGGCCATGCGGCACGCGGTCGAGGCGGGCCGGCTGGCACGGCTGGCCGGCCGCATTCCACGGCGCCGCCACGCGCAGGCGTCCTCCCCCTGGGAGGGCCTCTCCGGGTAGCCCGGAAGGCCTTTCCGGGCGACGACGCGCGGGGTCGCCCGAGAATCGACTCATGCTCATACTCCGGACTGATGGGAGCAGGCGCGAATCGCCCGTACACTCACACCGATGGACACGACGGTTGCAGATCCACTCGTCGGGCAAGTGCTCGACGGGCGCTACCGCATTGAGTCCCGGATCGCCCGCGGCGGAATGGCCACCGTCTACGTGGCCCGTGACATCAAACTCGGTCGCGCCATCGCGCTCAAGGTCATGCACGCCAACCTGGCGCAGGACGACGAGTTCGTCCGGCGTTTCATCGTCGAGGCCAAATCCGCGGCGGCGCTGTCCCACCCCAACGTGGTGGCCGTCTACGATCAGGGCACCGACGGCCAGTACGTCTTCCTGGCGATGGAGTACGTCCCGGGCCGCACGCTGCGCGACCTGCTCACCGAGCAGGGCCGGCTGGGACCCCGCCAGGCGCTGAGCTTGATGCAGCCGGTGCTGGCCGCACTGGGCGCCGCCCACCGGGCCGGGCTCGTGCACCGCGACGTCAAGCCCGAGAACGTCCTGCTGACCGATGACGGCCAGGTGAAAGTGGCCGACTTCGGGCTGGCCCGGGCCGAGACGGCGAGCAAGCAGACGAAGACCGGCATGATCATTGGCACGGTCGGCTACATGGCGCCCGAGCAGGTGCTGTCCGGCCACGCCGACTCCCGCTCCGACGTGTACGCCGCCGGGATCATGCTGTTCGAGTTGCTCACCGGCTACCAGCCGCATCAGGCCGAGAGCCCGCTCGCGGTGGCCTACAAGCACGTGAACGAGGTCGTGCCACTGCCGTCCAGCGTGCTTCCCGGGATCCCGCCGCAGCTCGACGCGCTGGTCGCCACCTCCACCAGCCACGATCCGGCTCGTCGGCCCGCAGACGCCAACCACTTCCTCGCCGTCGCGGCCGAGACCGACCGGGCGCTCCCCCGCGACATCGACCACCAGATGGCCGGCGTCATAGCCTCCTTCCAGCAGCCGATGGTCCACGGCGGCGGCTCGCACACCTCGGTCCTGCCGCCGGGGCTGGTGCGGCACGGCGCGCCGCCGGAGGCGCCCGCCCCATTCGCGGACCGCCTGATCTCCTTCGTCACCGGCCGGTTCGTCCTCATCGCGCTGGGCCTCATCGCCGCCCTGGTGCTGGGCTGGGCGGTCTGGTACCAGACCGCCGGCCAGTACGAGACCGTCCCCGGCAACGTCATCGGCGTCTCGCTGAAGGACGCCAGGACCCAGCTCGAGGCCAAAGGCTACCGGGTGGCCCTGGGCAAGGCCAGGTACGACCCGAAGGTGCTCAAGGGCATGGTGTCCGCCACCGACCCCGTACCCGGCACCCGGATCACCAAGACCGCGCTCGTCACCCTGATCCCGTCCAAGGGCAAGGCGCCGGTGCCGGTGCCGAGCGTGGCGGGCAAGTCCCTCGCCGAAGCCCAGAGCGCGTTGACGGACAAGGGTTTCAACGCCGACAACGTCACCCGGGAGGCCTCCGGCACCGTGGCCCGCGACCAGGTCATCCGCACGAACCCGGGCGCCGGGGAGATGGTGCAGCCCGGCGAGTCCGTCACGGTCGTGGTCAGCGACGGCATCAAGGTGCCCAACCTCGTCGGCAAAACCCGTGAGGAGGCCGCACAGCTGCTCCAGCAGGCGGGGCTGACCCCGTCCTTCCAGGAGCAGGACGGCCAGCCGCCCAACGTGGTGGTGAACCAGAACCCGCCTTCCGACACCGGCGTCAGCAAGGGCGACACCGTGACCGTCACGGTCAACAAGCCGAAGTGCTTCTTCGACCAGTTCGGCATCAAGGTCGGCTGCGACAACGGCGGTGGTCAGGGCCAGGGAGGCCAGGGAGGCCAGGGACAGGACCAGATCCCGGTCCCCAATGTCGTGGGCCAGCAGGTGCACGACGCCCGGCAGGCGCTACGAGACGCTGGATTCCAGGTCAACGTGTCCGGGTTCGGCGGCAACACCGTCAAATTGCAGTTCCCCAACAGCGGCCAGGCCGCTCGCGGATCGACGGTCAACCTCGTCCGCGGGCCCTGATCACCGCAGGCCACCACGGCCGGGGCTGCCGGTCGGGGTGAGTAGGCTGGTGGGTCTATGACTGGGTCTATGACGCCGACTCCCAAGAGCCCCATCGGCGGGCATGTTTTCGTCACCGGGGGCCTGGCCACCGGCGGGCTGAAGTACGCGGCCGAGATCGGGGCGGAGGCCATTCAGGTCTTCATATCCAACCCGCGCGGCTGGGCCCTGGCGGCGGGCAAGGCCACCGAGGACACCACGCTGCGCGACAGCGGCATGCCCACCTACGTGCACGCGTCCTACCTCCTCAACTTCGGCTCGCCCACCGAGGAGACCCTGAAGAAATCGGTGGACTCCGCCCGGCACGCACTGAGGCGGGCGGCCGACATCGGCGCCCGGGGCGTGGTCGTGCACACCGGGTCCGCGGTCAGCCAGTCCTACGAGCAGGCGATGCGGCAGATCCACGAGCACCTGCTGCCGCTGCTGGAGGAGATCCCCGAGGACGGGCCCGATCTGCTGCTGGAACCGATGGCCGGACAGGGCGCCATGCTGTGCGCGACCGTGCAGCAGCTGGGCCCCTACTTCGACGCGCTGGACCGGCATCCCCGGCTCGGCGTATGCCTGGACACCTGCCACGCCTTCGCCGCCGGACATGACCTCACCGCCGAGGGTGGGGTGAAGGAGACCATCGACGCGCTCGTCGAGACCGTCGGTGCCGGGCGGCTGAAGCTGATCCACGCCAACGACTCCAAGGACCCGTGCGGTTCCGCTAAGGACCGGCACGAGAACATCGGCGCGGGCCGGATCGGTGAGTCCCCGTTCGCCGAGCTCTTCCGGCATCCGGCGGTGGCGGGGATCCCCTTCGTGATCGAGACTCCGGGCCGGTCCGCCGACCCGCACCGCCAGGATATCGACACGCTCAGAAGGCTGCGGGACGGCTGAGCCGGCCCCGGCCCGGCCGGTCCGCCACGAACCGTACCGAACACGGCGGCCCGGACCCACGAACCGTACCGAACACGGCGGCCCGGGACCCGCGGAACGTACCGGACGCGGCGGCCCGGGCGCACGAAAAAAAGGGCCCGGGCACTGCCGAACAACCCCCCGACTGTTCAGCAGCACCCGAGCCCGCCGCCGTCAGGCCCCACCCCCCCGGTACGGGGCCTGTCGGCTCTGATCCGGCTTCCGAAACGAGTCCCACGTCGTACGTTCGGGAATCCCCGCCCATCAACGTGGTACGACCGCTCCAGCGCTCCGGATCTCCTGTGTCGTCTTGAAGTTCGGTGCTCAGGACGAACACTATGCGTCTTACCGCCGAACAGGGTGGTCGGAAACCGCACCCTCGATAAGCGGTGCGTAGCCAGCGTCATACGCTCAGTAGTCATAGGACGAGCGGTCAATGCGGCGGGACGAACGGCCCTGAGAGCTCATCGGGCGCGGCCCGTCGTCAGTTCCTCGGGCAGATGGAGCCTGGCCATCACCCGATCCACCCCGGCCGGCACCCGGAGCGGGGTCAGCAGCGAGACCAGCACCATCATCGTGAAGGTGACCGGGACGATGGCGATGGTGGGCTGTGCGAGCAACGCCCCTGGCCAGCCGTCTTGCGGGCCGCACAGGAGGTGGGCCAGTGCGGCCACGACCGCGAGCGCGCAGCCGACGACGAGACCCGCCACGGCGCCCACCGGGGTCAGCCGCCGCCACCAGACGCCGAGGACCAGGAGCGGGCACAGCGAGCACGCCGACACCGTGCAGGCGAGCGTGACCAGGCCGGCCGAGCCGAGCGGTCCGATCCATGCGACCAGTGTGAGCGGCACGATGACGGCGATGAGCGCGCCGGCCCTGAACGAGCCCGCCCCGCCTCGCAGCGCGCAGTGCGAGACGGTGCCGGCGACGGCCACCACGGCGCAGCAGGACGCGGACGCGAAAGCCGCGAAAGCCGCCGCGGCGATCAGCCCGGTCAGGAAGGAGCCGGCCGGTCCTGGAGCGACGCGGTGCGGCAGCATGAGGATGGCGGCCTCGCCGTCTCCGGTCATGAGCAGGCCGGGGGTGTAGAGCCGCCCGAGCGCACCGTAAAGCGCGGGAAGGACGCAGAACAGCCCGAGCAGCGCCGGGACCATGGCGGCGGTACGGCGCGCCGCCCGCCCGCACGCGTGGGCGGAGAAGCATCCGACGACCTGCGGCAGCCCCATGGTGCCCAGCAGCACGCTGAGGACCACGGAGTAGGTGGTGAACAGCGGGTGGTCACCGCCGCGGCCGAACGGCGTCCAGCCGGCACCGCCCCGCGCCGGCAGCGGGGCCGCGTGCGGCACCCCGGCCCCGGCAGGCAAGACCAGCTGAGCGCCCTCCTCCAGCACGTGCGTGCCGGGTCGGAGCACGACGTGCTCCCCGTCGTGGCGTTCCCCGTCGAGCACCCCGGCGATCTCGATATCGGTGCCGGTGAGCACCCGGACCGCCACGTCGAGGTCGATGGCGACGGTCGTCTCGCGCCCGAAGTGCGACAGCTCCGGCCGGGCCGGGTCGGCGCCGCCGTCCAGACGCCAGATCGCCATCACGGCCACCACCGGGACGGCGACCACGATGAGCTTGAGCCAGCATCGGAAGGCCCCGCCGACGGTGATTCTGCGAATGCCGCCGGTGAGCACGATGGTCAGTGCGACCAAGACCACGACCGCCCAGCCCACCCATGCCGGCGACCCCGCCAGCACCCGCAGGGCGATGCCGGCACTCTCCAACTGGGGCAGCAGGTAGAACCAGCCGATGACGCAGACGCAGACGCTGACCGCCCGCTGCACCGCCTGAGAACCCAGCCGCCATCCGGCGAAGCCCGCGAGGGTAAAGGCGCCGGAACGGCGCAGCGGCGCGGTCACGAAGGCCTGCAGCAGCACATGCCCGGCGGCCGCCCCGACGGGCAGCCACAGCATGTCGGTCCCGTAGGCCAGCACCAGGCCCGCGGTGCCGAGGAAGGCCGCCGCCGAGATGAACTCGCTGCCGATCGCCGAGGGGTTCCACAGCTCCTGCATCGTCTGCGGGGTGACCGGCGGGCAGGCAGCCGCCCGGGGCCTCCATACCAGGGTGAGCGCTCCCATGACCACCACCGGCATCGTCAGCGCGGCCGCCACCACGGGCACGCTCACGAGCGCTCCACGACATCGGTGAAGTCCCGTTCGGTGCGCTCCGCCTGCCGCACGTGCCACGCGGCCGTCACGATCCAGACCGGCTGGACGCACAGCGCCAGCACCAGCCACGGCAGGGGCACCCCCAGCAACCGCGACCGGGACAGCCCCGGAACCACCGTGAACACCGCCGGCAGGCCGCCAAGGGCCACCACCATGATCAGGGAGGTGAGCAGTGCCAGGCGCAGCTGGGCCCGCATCAGCGAACGGACGTACACGGCGCCCAGCTCGGTCTGTTCGTCGAGGTCCCGGGTCACCGGCCAGTGCCTGACGGTCCGGGGCGCCCGCGTACGCGGGCTGGTCACCGGCACCCGCCGCGGGTCGCTCACGGTGCCTCCCTCGGCGGCGGACCGGCGGAGGAGGGGCCCGGAACCGGCGGACCCGGCACGGAAGGACCGGAGGACGGATCGGGCAGCGGTTGCGGACGGGAGGTCTGGGGCAGCGGGGAGTCCGGGCGGGGGCGGGGATCGAACCGGAATCGCCGGACGAGCAGGTCGCGTACCTCCCGGGTGTGGCGCCGGCTCACCGGCAGCAGTTCGTCGCCGACCTGCACGGTGGCCCGGCCGCCTTCGAAGCGCAGTTCGGTGATGTGCCGGGCGGAGACCAGGGTGCTGCGATGGATCCGGATGAAGCCTGCGGCCTCCCACCGCCTGGCCAGGACCACCAGCGGCATCCGGATCAGGTAGCCGCCCTCGGAGGTGTGCAGCCGTACGTAGTCGCCGTGCGCCTCGACGTACAGCACCGTCGACCGCATGACGAGCCGGGTACGGCCGCCCAGCTCGACGGGGATCACCTCGTCCAGCTCCGTCTCGTCCGGCGCAGGCCCACCGTCCTTACGGTTCACGGCCACCTGAACCCGCCGTACGGCCTCGGCCAGGCGCTGCGGCCGTACCGGTTTCAGGAGATAGTCCAAAGCGCCCAGCTCATAGGCCGAGACCGCGCAGTCATCGTGCGCGGTCACGAAGACCACGACCGGCGGGGCCGCGAACTCCATGAGGAGCCGGCTGAAGTCGAGACCGTCGAGCCCGGGCATCCGGATGTCGAGGAAGATGGCGTCCAGCCGCTGTCCGGCGACCAGCATGCGGCTCAGGTTCCGCAGCGCCTGGGCCGCCTCGGAGGCGGCCGTCACCTGTTCGATCCGCGGATCCTCACGCAGGAGGTAGGCCAGCTCTTCCAGCGCGGGAACCTCATCGTCGACCGCAAGTACGTGAAGCATGTGCTGACCTTGCCCGTGATCACCGTGTGTACGCAATCGCTTTCACCAGGTAGCCGGGAATTGCTTCGTCGAGCCGCTGGGATTCACTCCGGAAAGAGGCCGGGCCGGCATTTCGGCACCCGCAGGCTCACCTTGGTGCCGGCTCCCTGACCGGTCTCCACGATGAGGCCGAACTCGTCTCCGTAGACCTGCCTCATCCGTTCGTCGACATTGGCCAGGCCGATACCCGCATTGGGGCCGGTGTCGCCGGCCAGCACCGCCCGCAACCGCTCCGGATCCATTCCGATCCCGTCGTCCTCGATGCTGATGGCGGTCTCGGCACCGGCGTCGCGGGCCACGATGCGGACGTGGAACGACTTCCTGCTGGCCTCCATTCCATGCCGGATCGCGTTCTCCACCAGCGGCTGCAAGGACAGAAAGGGCACGGCCACGGGCAGCACCTCGGGGGCGATCTCCACCGTGAAGCGCAGCCGCTCACCGAATCGGGCGCGCTCCAGAAGCAGATATCGGTCGATGGACCGCAGTTCCTCGGCGAGCGTGGTGAACTCGCGCGGATTGCGAAACGAGTAGCGCGCGAAGTCGGCGAAGTCGAGGAGCAGTTCCCGCGCGCGTTCCGGATCCGTACGCACGAAGGAGGCGATGGTCGTCAGCGAGTTGTAGACGAAGTGCGGGGAGATCTGAGCCCGCAGCGCCCGCATCTCGGCCTCTATCAGCCGGGCCCGGGCGGAGTCGAGCTCGGCCAGCTCGAGCTGGCCGGACACCCAGCGGGCCACCTCGCCCAGCGCCCGGATCCGGGTCGGGCAGGCGGCGGGACCGTAGGCCGCCAGTGCCCCCACCACCCGCCCTTCGATGGTGAGCGGCGCGACCATGCCCACCCGCAGCTTGCAGAAGGGATCCCCGCAGGCGACCAGTTCCGGCGCGACCACCCGGGGGCGCCCCGATTTCAGCACCGGGTTCACATGTCCCAGCGCACGGCCGGCGTGCTCGGAACCGGCGCCGTCCCAGCCGAGCAACTGCTCCGCGTCGGTCAGCGCCACCGCCTCCGCACCGAGCAGCGCTCGCAGATGCCGGGCCGCCTTGCGGGCGGAGTCCCTGGTCAGGCCGGATCGCAGGGTCGGCGACGCCAGCGAGATGGTGTGCAGGGTGCCGAAGCCGGCCTCGTCGGCGAGCGAGCCGAATCCGCGTCGCCGTGTTCTTCGCCAGACCATGACAGACCATGATAACGAACAGTAAGCAGACGGGCACGCTGAATGACGCATCGGGCCGCGCCCGGCCCCGCTCCTCGAGCGGCCTCCAGAGCGGGTCCTAGAGCGGCGGGGACTCGCCGTCCTCCTCCTGGTAGGAGTAGCGCTGCTCACGCCAGGGGTCGGCGGTGTTGTGGTAGCCGCGTTCCTCCCAGAACCCGCGCTGGTCCTGGACCAGATACTCCACGGCGCGTGCCCACTTGACGCTCTTCCAGGCATACAGGTGCGGCACGACCAGCCGGACCGGGAAGCCGTGGTCGGGCGTGAGGCGCTCGCCGTTGTGGTGGGTGGCGAGCATCGTGCCCGCGGCGAGGAAGTCCGCCATCCGGAGGTTGGCGCTGTACCCGTACTCCGCCCAGACCATCACGTGGGTGACGTCCGGATGCGGCGGGGCCAGCTCCACGAAAGCGTCGCCGGTGATGCCCTCCCAGTGGTTGTCCGGGATGGTGAACTTGGTGACGCAGTGGAAGTCCGCGACGACCTTCTCCGTGGGCAGGCCGTCGAACTCCTCCCAGTTCCAGCGGTACTGCCGGTCGGCCGCGGTGGCTCCGTACACCCGGAAATCCCAGTCCTTGGGACGGAACTTGGGCACCGGACCGTAGTGCAGGACGGGCCAGCCGCGGGGCACGTACTGTCCCGGCGGCAGTGGCTTCTCGAGCTCGGTCCCTGGATCTGTCATGACCCGGCCATACTGCCACCCTTGCGAGGTGAGCCATATTCGGCCCCTCCCGCCTGCGGCACCCTGGGACTGTGTGTAGTGTGTGTGACGTGCGCAACGTCGTCCACTCCTTTTGGTATGGCCAGCCCGGAGCCCGGGTGATGGTCGGTCGAACGCTGCGCTGACAGACCACACCACGAAAGCCCCGGGCCGCACTGGCCCGGGGCTTTCTGCATGTGCACAGAGCCCCGCTGGATGAGGAGATAAAGGAAATGGTCGTTGTGATGGGCCCGGAGGCCACCGAAGCGGATATCGACGCCGTCGTCTCGCTGGTCGGGGCGGCGGGCGGCGACGCGTTCGTCAGCCGGGGCGTGAACCGCACCATCGTCGGGCTGGTCGGCGACGTCCAGCAGTTCGGCTCGCTCAACCTGCGCGGCATGCGCGGCGTGAGCGACGTCGTGCGGATCTCGGTGCCCTACAAGCTGATCAGCCGCGAGAACCACCCGGACCGTTCGGTCGTGCGGGTCGGCGGCGTCCCGATCGGACCCGACACGATGACCCTCATCGCCGGCCCGTGCGCGGTGGAGACGCCGGAGCAGACGCTGGCGGCGGCGCAGATGGCGCGGGCCGCGGGTGCGACGCTGCTACGCGGTGGTGCGTTCAAGCCGCGTACCTCGCCGTACGCCTTCCAGGGGCTCGGCGAGGCGGGGCTGAAGATCCTCGCTGACGTGCGGACCGAGACCGGGCTGCCGATCGTGACCGAGGTCGTGGATGCCCGCGACGTCGAGCTGGTCGCCTCGTACGCGGACATGCTGCAGATCGGCAGCCGCAACACGCAGAACTTCGCGCTTCTTCAGGCGGCCGGTGAAGCCGGCAGGCCGGTGATGCTCAAGCGCGGCCTGGGCGGCACCATCGAGGAATGGCTGATGTCCGCCGAGTACATCGCTCAGCGCGGCAACCTCGACATCGTGCTGTGCGAGCGCGGCATCCGCACCTTCGAGAAGGCCACCCGCTTCACCCTGGACATCTCCGCCGTGCCGGTGGCGCAGCGCCTGTCACACCTGCCGGTGATCGTGGACCCGTCACACTCGGGGGGCCGCCGCGACCTGGTGCTGCCGCTCACCCGGGCGGCCATCGCGATCGGCGCGGACGGCGTGATCCTCGACGTGCACCCGCACCCGGAGATGGCCCTGTGCGACGGGCCGCAGGCCTTGGTCGACGGTGACCTGCGCGAGCTGGCCAAGATCGCGCGGGACTTCCCGCCGCTGGTCGGCCGCACCCTGACCCGGACGGCCGACACCGTCCCCGCCTGACGCGCTCGTCTCTTCGCGCCGCGGCGCCACGGTGATCACACTCCGGTGCGGTCACCGTGGCCCGGGACGCCGTCCCCGCGTTGGACGTTCGCGGAGTTACCGCTACGCTCGTCGACCATGAGCTACTGGCACGCGGTCACGCCGCCGCCCGCCTCCTGACCCGGGGCGGCCGCTTCTCCTTCCGCCGTACGGGCCGGGTGCCGAGCACCCCGGTCTGATCGGCACACTTTCTGTACGGCTTCGCCCCGGAACACGGATCTCTTCCTTCCGATTCGAGTTTCAGGAGCGTTCCGCGTGCTCTCTTTCCTGTCTCCGCGTTCCCGGCGTTCCGGGCGTTCCCGGCGCCCCTGGCGTTCCCGGGTTCCCCTGCGCTCCGGTGGGGGCGCGACCGACATCCTGCTGGCGGCGTCCCTGTGGGGTACCACCGGTACCGTCCGTACCTTCGCGCCGCCGGACGCCGGGCCGGTCACCATCGGCGCGGCGCGCATCATCCTCGGCGGCCTGGTGCTGTTCGTGCTCGCCACCCGGGGGGCCGGCCTGGGCCGGCTCCTCGGCGGCGGCCGCGGGACCTGGGCGCTGCTGGCCCTTGGGGCGGTCAGCGTGGCGGTCTACCAGACGGCGTTCTTCGCGGCGGTGGCCCGGACCGGGGTCGCGACCGGCACCGTCGTCACCATCGGCAGCGCACCCGCGTTCACCGGCGTGCTGTCCCTGCTCACCGGGCAGGGCGGGCCGTCGCGCCGCTGGACGCTCGCCACGGCCGGCGCCGTCACCGGCTGCGCGCTGCTCGTCAGCGGCGGTCGGGCCGCCGGGGTGGAGCCGGTGGGGGTCCTGCTCGCCCTGCTGTCCGGTCTGACGTACGCCGGGTACGCGACCGTGGCGGGTCATCTCATCAGCCGCGGCGAGGACGGCCTGGCCGTGGTCGGTGCCCTGTTCGGCGGCGCGGGCGTGCTGCTGCTCCCGGTGCTGCTGAGCGGCGGCCCGGGCACGCTGCTCACCGGGCCGGGCCTGCTGGTGACGCTGTATCTGGGCGTGGTGACCACGGGCCTGGGTTATGCGCTCTATGCCCGGGGTTTGCGGACCACTCCGGTCACCGTCGCTACGACGCTCGGCCTGGCGGAACCCGCGGTGGCCGCCCTGCTGGGCCTGGCCGTGCTGGACGAGCACCTCGGCGGTCTCGCCCTGGCCGGGCTCGCCACGCTCGCCGGCGGCATCGTGCTGGTCGCGACCGGCAGGACACGGCCGCGATCGCCGGGCGGCCGGGTCCACCGGGACGACACTTGGACCGACGCCACCGTGGCGGCCGCCCGCGAACGGGCGTGGTATCGCAGGGGAAGCCGATGACCGCTCCCGAGATCACCGACGTACACCCGGCCGAGGAGCTGGTCACCCCGGGTGGCGTGCCGGTGCCGATCGACGTCGAGCTGGTGCCGGTGATCCGGGCCCTGTGGGCGCTGGATCTCCGCACCCTGATGTGCTGCCAGGACATCGGCGAGGCGATGGCGAGCGGCGGCATACGGGCGATGGCCGAGCCGGGCCGCTGGAGCGCCTTCCTCAGCCGCCATGCGTGGCTGAAGATGCCCGTCGACGCCGGGCAGGCCCTGCTCGCCCGGCTCGACGGGACGGCGGAGTTCTCCCCGCGGCTGTCGCCCAAGGTCGCCGGCGGCTGGCATTCCGCCGTGTGGCTGTCGCCGGCGGGCCTGGCCGGCCACGCCAACATCTATTTCCCGCGCGCGCAGGTACCGGAGCTGGCCGCCACCCTGACCGCCATGGCGGTCCTCGGCCGGTAGTCGTCCGGCCGCGATCCGGGCTCCTGACGTGACCTCCGTGATTACGACGGGGCCCCGAGCGGGTCAGAACGTGATGGTCTCGCCCTATGTCAGGATCAGGCTAATCCTGTGACCGGCCGCGGACGATCGGTTTCGGCCGGATGGGCATGCCGGATGAGCATGCGGGAGGGGCATGCGGCGGGGTGAGGAGGGCGTCTCAGGAGGCGGAGACGTCACCGTAGACCGGGCTGTGCCGCTGGACCGCGGCGGCCAGCTGGTCGGCCAGCTCCCCCGCGTCCAGCCGCTTCTCGATCTGCCGCAGATCCTCGATCTTCGCGCGGGTTTCGGCGCGGCGCGGCGCCAGCAGGCTGCAGCAGTCCTCGTCTGGCAGCTCGGAGATGGACAGGGTGTGGATCCGGCGCGCCTCGTCCATGATCTCGATCTTGTCCATGCCGACGAGGGGCCGCAGGATCGGCAGTTCGACGGCATCGTCGAGGGCGGTGATGTTGGTCAGCGTCTGGCTGGCCACCTGGCCGAGCGAATCGCCGGTGATCAGCGCCGCCCCGCCGAGGGTGTGCGCGAGGCTCTCCGCCGTCTTGAGCATGAGACGGCGCTGCGCGATGATCTGCAGCCGGTCCGCCCCGGACGACTTGATCTGCTGCTGCGCCTTGCCGAACGGCGAGACGTACAGCTTCGAGCCCCCCTGGAACCGGTCCAGCTCGCGTACGAGCGCGTACGCCTTGTAGATCGACTCCGGGCCGGTGAACGGCATGCCGGAGAAGTGCAGGAAGTCGACGCGGAGGCCGCGGCGCATCATGCGGTACGCGGCAACCGGGGAGTCGATGCCACCGGACATCAGCACCAGTGCGCGGCCGCTCGTCCCGACCGGCAGGCCGCCCTGCCCGCGGGTCCCGTCGGTGTAGACGAACACCTCGTCGCGGTCGACCTCGACTGAGACGGTGATCTCCGGATTGCGGAGATCGACCGGAAGGCCGAAACGCTCCTGCACCGCGGTGCCGATCCGGATGTTCAGGTCGGCTGAGGTGATCGGGAACCGCTTGTCGCGGCGCCGGGCCCGGACCGCGAACGCGGCCTTGCGGGGCAGCGCGGGGTGCCCGGCGATCAGGTCCAGGGCCGCCTGGACGGTCGACTCGACCTCCTTGGCCACCCGCCAGGCACGGTGCACCCAGACGATGCCCATCACGTCGGTGAGCCGGCGGGCCACCGAATCGACGTCGGCCTGCTCACGGCTCTCGGCGCGGACCACGATGACCCCCTGCCGCTGGGCCAGCTGGACCGGGATGTGCAGGCTCTTCACCGCCGACCGGATGTTGTTCTGCAGCCGCCGCTCGAACTGCTCCCGGTTTCTGCCCTTCAGCACGAGCTCGCCCAGCTTGAGCAGCACACACGGCTCGCCGGCGACCTGCGGCCGCAGCGCCGGGTGATCGGTCGCGGAATCGAGCATGGGCATGCGGGGAACCTCCTGGGACCTGGGATCGGCACCTTCCAGTGTCGCCTACGCAGGCCACCACCGCGACCAGTGCGGAGCACCCGTGTGAACAAGTGCCCGTGCGAGCAAGTGCCCGTGGAAACAATGGAGCCCCCTCCCGCCGCTTGGAGGGGGCCCGGTTCGAAACGGGGGTCAGCTGTCGCGGAGCTTACGGCCCTGCGCGTCGGTACCGCCGTTGACGAGAATCATGATCCCGTCGA
>JAOPYK010000282.1 GCA_025964695.1 Streptosporangiaceae bacterium
CGCTAGACGATCCGGTGGCGCGCCGGGGCGGCCCGCACGATGGGGCGTGGCCATCTGCACCCGATACCGATGCGGTGGTCGCGGCCGGACATGCTGCGGCGGCTACCTCGCCGCTCTGGTTCGCCAAGCCGGGCGGCCATCAGCCTTGCCGCCGCCGTACAGGAGTACTTCCATGAGGTCAGGCGGCCGGTTGTGGGATCTTGTTTTCGTTCCACGCCAAAGGTTCGCCAGGATCGTCGGGCCCTCGCCGGAGCCGACGCCGTAGTCCGCCGCCCACGGCCAAGCGGTCACCGAGAACGGCTGAGACCAGGATGACGCCGGTGACGACCTGCTGCCAGAAGCTCGGCACGCCTGCGATGCTGAGTCCGTTCTGCAGCACGCCGATGAAGAGTACGCCGAAGGCGGTACCGCCGACACCACCTGCTCCGCCGGTCAGGCTGGTACCGCCCAGCAACACGGCGGCGGCCGCCTGGAGGGCCACCGTGTTGTCGATCTGGGGTGAGGCCGCACCGATCCGACCGACCGCGATCAGGCTGCCGATCGCGGCGCAGGCACCGGACACCGCGTAGACGATGACCAACGTGCGCTCGGTGCGGATGCCCGACAACCGGGCCGCGGTGATGCTGCCTCCGGTCGCGTAGATATCACGCCCCAGGTACGTGCGCTGCTGCACGTAGAGCGCGCCAAGGAAGGTCACAATCATGATCCAGACGGGGACGGCGAGACCGGCCAGGGTGCCCATACCGATATTGCCGATCAGCGGGTTGAGGACGGACCGCGTCTGGGTGTCGGTCCACAGGTTCACCACGCCGGTGACGGCGGTCATCGAGGCGAGAGTGACCACGAAGAACGACAGCCGGAGCCGCCCGATCAGCAGTCCGTTGACGGCTCCCCCGACCAGCGCGCCCGCCATGACGGTGAGTGGAATGGCAAACCCGGCTGGGACGCCCAGGTCGAGCAGCCAAGCCAGCACCAGACCGCAGAGGGCGATGATGGCTCCCGCCGAGAGGTCGACACCACCGCTGATGAGCACGAAGGTCATGCCGAGGCTCACGACCCAGAGGATCGATACACCGCTGAGCATCGTGCGGAGGTTGGCGGAGGTACGAAAGCCCGCTTGGGTGATGGCGAACACCACGATGAGTGTGATCAGGATTATCAGGACCGGGCGAAAGTGCCGTGTCGCCGCGAACGCCCGGGAAAGCGGCGTCATGTTCGTCCTCCTGCGAGATGGGCCACGGCGTCCTCGGATGTTTCGGCCGCGGTGAGTGAGGCGACGAGCCGTCCGCGGAACAGGACGAGGACCCGATCGCAAAGGTCGAGCAGTTCGCCGGTCTCCGCGGAGCTCACCAGGATCGCGGCGCCCTCGGCGGCGGACTTGCGAAGCAGCGTGTGGATCTCGGCCTTGGCGGCCACGTCGACGCCGCGGGTGGGTTGGTCGAGCAACATGATCCGTGAGCCGGCGAGGATCCATTTGCCGAGCGCGACCTTCTGCTGGTTGCCGCCGCTCAGGGTCGCCACGGGCACGTCCGGCGACTCGGACCGGATGCCCAGCGCGGCGACCGCCTCCCCAACCATCTTCGAATCCGGCGATGTGGAAGGTGCCCGGAGGCGTCCACGGGTGTGGGTGGCGACCATGGTGAGGTTCTCCGCGACACTGCGCTGCGCCACCAGTCCCTGGGTCTTGCGGTCGGGCGGCAGGTAGCCGAGCCCCCTGGCGATCGCCTCCCTGGGATCCCCCGGCTCGAACTTTTGCGAGGCGACCTCGATGGTTCCGCCGGTAAGCGCCCGTACACCGAAGAGCGCTTCAAGGAGCTCGCCCCTGCCGGCGCCGACCATACCCGCGAGGCCGACTATCTCCCCGGGGTGCACGTCCACGTCGACGTCGTGCACCAACCCTGAGGCGCTGAGCCCGCGTACCCGCAGCGCCGGTCCGGCACCGGAGGTTCCCGGGGACCGGGAAGTCCGTGCTCCGGTTCCGGTTCCGGTTCCGCCGATCATTGCCCCGACGATCCGGTGCGCGTCGAAGTCCTCGATCGGCCCGGCGTCGACCGATCGACCGTCTCGCAGGATGGTGAGCTCGTCGCACAGGTCGAGCAGTTCGTCCAGCCGGTGGGAGACGAATAGCGTCGAGACGCTCTGCGAGCGCAGCGATGATATGGCTCTGAAGAGCGCCCCTGTCTCGTCGTCGGTGAGCGAACTGGTCGGTTCGTCCAGAATGAGGATCCGAGCATCCAGCGAGAGAGCCCGTGCGATTTCCACCATCTGCTGCTGGTCGGGACGCAGCCGCCGGACCGGTAGCGATGGGTCGTAGTCGAGTTCCAGCCTGGCCAGCGCCTCCACGGCCTGGGCGCGGGTCGTTGCCCACTGGACGCCGCGCAGGCGGCGTCTGGCCATCCGGCCACCGAGAAAGATGTTCTCGGCGACCGAGAGGTCGGGTGCCAGCGCCGTCTCCTGGCTCACCATGACGATCCCTCGCGCGACCGCCGCTGCCGGTGCGCCGAAGGCGATCTCTTTCCCGTCGAGGACGATTGCACCCGCGTCGGGCCGGAGCTGACCGGACAGGATCGACAACAGCGTGGACTTGCCCGAGCCGTTGGCGCCGATCAGGCCGTGCACGGTGCCCGGCCGCCTGATCGTCAGCTCGGCGCCACGTAGGGCGTGCACGCCACCGAACCGTTTGTGCACCTCCTGCAGCCGGAGCTGGGAAGGAGCCGCAGCCGGTGCACTCATCCGATCGGGGTGAAGCCGGACAGATCATCCTTGGTCAGGAGCTTGTTGCCAGGCACCACGACCTGAGTGGGCAGCGGGAGGTTCTGCTTGGTCAGGGCGTCGTAGGCCGAATACACCCACTGCCTGCCGATCTCGGTGTTGTCGGTCCCGTAGGTGGCGAAGATCGTGCCGTTCTTGATCGCAGCGACCACCGCCGAGTAGCCGCCGTTGCCCACGATCTTGACCTTGGACCTGCCGGCTTGCCTCGCCGCGCTCGACGTGCCGAGCGCGAGCGAGTCGGACACCGTGAAGACCACGTTCAGATCGGGGTACTTGGCCAGCAGCTCGCCACCGGTCTGCAAGCCCGCGTCGGGGGTGTCGAGCTTGGCGTCGAGGCGCCCGGCGTAGTGCAAGCCGAGCTTTTCGGCCCACGCCTTGGTCGAGTCGGCGATATAGGACAGGAACGGTGACGGGATGGCGAGCCCGACGATACCGAACTTGGCGCCCGGGTCAGCGAGAGCGACGGCCTTGGCCTTGGCGAATGACCCCTGGTCGGTGCCGGAGGTGACGGTGGTGGCGAACCCCGGCACCGCAGGATCGCCTGCCTTATAGGGCAGATCGTTGACGATGACCGGGACGCCCTGGGCGGCTGCCTTCTTCAGTAGAGGTGCAAGTGAGTTGGGGTCGAGCGCGGACAGCACGATGGCGCTCACCTTCTGGTCCAGCAACTGCTGGAAGTCCGACACCTGCTTCTGCACACTGAAGCCCGCGTCGAGGGCGACGAACTTGCCGCCGAGCGCCTCGGTGGCCTGGCGGGCGCCGTCCTCTTCGGCCTTCAGCGCCGGGACACCCCTGGACGGGTTCGGAAAACCGATGGTGAACGCGAAGCCGGACTTGGGGCTGGGCTTGGAGTAGCCCTGTGGCAGCTGGGCCTCCGGTCCGTCGTAGGCCCGCTGGGCGAGCCCGGCCGGGGCCGATTGGGTGGTGGTCCCTGCGGCCTGTGAACCGCCGCCCGAGCCGCACGCCGTCAGGGTGATGGTGAGAGCGATCGCGGCGGTGATCGTGGTGCTGCTGCGCGCGGACGCGAAAGTACTCATGGGACAGAGAGCTCCAGGACTGCGCCAAACCATCTGTGGTCAGGCGAAACGATGCATTGCGGAGATACTGTACATTACCTACCTATTAAGTCGACTACCTTCGTTTGGGAGGCGTTGTGACCCACGGATCCGGCTTGCCGGTTGCGCCCGTACGGCGGCTGACGCACGACGGGGAGTTCGTCGCGGCCGCCCACGAGCTCGCGGCACTGCTGCGGCCAGGGGCGATCGAACGGGACCGTGCGCAGACGCTGCCGCACGCCGAGCTAGAGGACCTGCGCCGCTCAGGGCTGCTCGCCCTGCCGGTCCCCGCCGAGCACGGCGGTGC
>JAOPYK010000111.1 GCA_025964695.1 Streptosporangiaceae bacterium
GAACGGTTCTACCGGTACGGCCTGCTCGCGAACCCCCACCTGCGCATCTACAAGCCCTGGCTCGACGCGGACTTCGTGTCCGAGCTCGGCGGCCGCAAGGAGATGTCGGAGTGGCTGCTCGCCCACGACTTGCCCTACCGCGACAGCACCGAGAAGGCCTACTCGACCGACGCCAACATCTGGGGCGCCACCCACGAGGCCAAGACCCTGGAGCACCTCGACACCGGCATCGAGACCGTGGACCCGATCATGGGCGTGCGGTTCTGGGATCCCGCGGTCGAGATCGCTGCCGAGGACGTGACGATCGGCTTCGACCAGGGCCGCCCGGTGACGATCGACGGCAAGGAGTTCGCCACCCCGGTCGACCTGGTGAGGGAGGCCAACGCGATCGGTGGACGGCACGGCATGGGCATGTCGGACCAGATCGAGAACCGGGTGATCGAGGCCAAGAGCCGCGGCATCTACGAGGCACCTGGGATGGCGTTGCTGCATGCGGCGTACGAACGGCTGGTCAACGCGATCCACAACGAGGACACCCTGGCGAACTACCACAACGAGGGACGGCGGCTTGGCCGGCTGATGTACGAGGGCCGCTGGCTCGACCCGCAGGCGCTGATGTTGCGAGAGTCGCTGCAGCGCTGGGTCGGTACGGCGGTCATCGGCGAGGTGACGCTGCGGCTGAGGCGCGGTGAGGACTACTCGATCATGGACACCTCCGGCCCGGCTTTCAGCTACCACCCCGACAAGCTGTCGATGGAGCGCACCGAGGACTCGGCGTTCGGTCCGGTGGACCGGATCGGCCAGCTCACCTTGCGCAACCTCGACATCGCCGACTCGCGCGCCAAGCTCGAGCAGTACGCCGGCCTCGGCATGGTCGGCATTACCCATCCTGCGCTCATCGGTGCCGCCCAGGCGGCCTCGACCGGACTGATCGGCGCGATGCCGCAGGGCGGCGCCGAGGCCATCGCCTCACGCGGCAAGGTCTCCGGCGACGAGGAGATGCTCGACCGCGCCGCGATGGAGTTCGGCACCGACTGACCAGCACGTCGAGTTGGCAGGGCGATGGTCGACACTGACCTCGCCCGCGCCGTCCGACTACTCAACAACGCGGAAGAGCTCGCCGTCATCCACGAGGGCATGCGGCTCTGACATCTTCTACTGGGCGGTCCGCGACTCCGGCTGGACGGACACCAAACCCGAGGTCCCCTCCTCCCTTCCGTTCTGAGCGTCGGAGAGCCTCGCCGCCGCCGAGACGAACAGCGCCCGCCCATGGCGGGCCGGGCGCCCCGGCCGCTCGGTACCGGTCTCATACGTACTCATATGTAACGTTGGCGTCCTCGCGACCACTTCGTCGTGTATCTGTCCCCGAAGACGGGAGAGCGAGTGGATGCCGACGAGGAACGGTTCACCACCCTGTACGACGCCCACAGGATGCGGGTGTGGGCGTACGCCGCCAGCCGGGTCGGCGGCCAAGCCGCCGACGAGGTCGTGAGCGAGACCTTCATGGTGGCGTGGCGGCGTTTCGCGGAGATGCCGTCCGGGTCCCTGCCCTGGCTGCTCGGCGTGGCCCGCAACGTCATCCGAGACTCGGCGCGGGCGCAGACGCGGCGCGACTCCCTTGCAGCCGAGCTTCGTACCTGGACCGAGGGCGCCGAGTCCGATGTCGCCGACGGCGTCGTCGACCGGCTCGCGCTGCTGCGCGCCCTCACCGGGTTGTCCGACGCCGACCGCGAGGTGCTCACGCTCGTGGCCTGGCACGGACTGAGCGCCAAGAAGGCCGCCCGCGTCGTCGGATGCACCACCGCGGCGTTAGGGGTCCGGCTGCACCGGGCGCGTAAACGCCTGACGGCGGCAGTGAACGAGGCACCGCCCGCACCGGCGCGTCACCAGAGCATGGCGAAGGAAATGGAGTGGCCGTGAAAGACATCATCCAGCAACTGGCCGAGGCCAGGCCGCACCACCTCGGCGGCACGGGCCAGGTCGATCAGTCCACCCGAACGAGCGAACTGAACCGGGCGTTCGCCCAGCCCCGGGAGACCATCCGGCAGCGAAGGCGCGGGCGGCTGATCCTGCCGCTCGTGGCGGTGGGCGCGGCGGGCGCCGCCGCGGTGGCCCTGATCGTGGTCCCAGGCACCACGCCCGCCAGGACCGGCCACAACGCGCCGTCGCCGCATACGCTCAGCGGAATCCTGCTCGCGGCCCACAATGCGGAGACGCTACCGACCGGTAAGTACTGGTTCGCCGACCAAGTCATCGCGGACTCCTACGTCGTGCAGGCCAAGACCGGTGATTACGCGGTCTCCGCCTTCGGCAGTGAGGAGTTTCGCTGGACCGCGGCCAAGGTCGGTGGAGGCGACGGGGGCGCTGCCCGTGATCTGGCGTTCCGGCCCGTGTCCGCCGCGGACAACGCCGCCTGGCGGCGAGCCGGCTCGCCGACGACCCTCAGGGTCCGGGTGGACGACCACTACGACACCCTGCGCTCCACGTCCGGCCAGTGGAAGGCGTGGAGGTCAAAGTTGTTGGGCGGAAGCTCGGACTCATCGGGCGGACGCTTCCAGCTGGGCCTGACCGTCAACCAACTCGAGAAGCTGCCCACGGACCAGGAAAATCTGGCCAAGCTGCTGTTCCAGTCGAACAAGATCTTCGGAAAAAGGGTCCTGTTTAGAGCAGCAACGGGCACAAAATGGGCCGCGATAGACAAGCTCAACCTTGTTCGGGCGATGCTCAATGGTCCTGTGACACCCAGGTCGCAGGCGGCGCTGATGCGGGTACTCAAGGCGCAACCCGGGATCCGGGAGATCGGCCGGGTCACCGGCCCGCTCGGCCGGGAGGGCGTCGCGCTGGCCGCCGAATCTCCCGCCGAAATTCGCGGGAGCTCCGAGAAGATGCCCTACGGTTCTCAGCTACAGCTGGTCTTCGACCTGAAGACCGGGAAGTACCTGGGAGACCAGCAGGTCCTGACCCGACCGGGCGGCGAATACGCCTCCCTAAAGCCCGGCTTCGTCATCCGCTATGACGTGACGAAGGGATCCGGCTGGACGAACAACAAGCCGACGCCACCGGCGAAGCTGCCTTTCTGACACCACGCGCCGTCGGGTGACACGATGCCCCGTCCTAATCCGGGCGGGACGGGGCATCGGCGTGAAAGGGTTGCCGCGCATCGGGTGAGACAGGGATGATCGCTTACCCACCCCGGGAGGGGCGCAGATGGTCGGTGCGTACGTCGGTGAGGCGCTCGTTGTAGGTCCGCATACGCACCGAACGCCCGATCGCGACGGTCTACAAGTGACGAAACGAGCCTCACTATGGGCTGTTGGATCGACGCCGGGCCTGAAGCTATTCGGGTGCGTTATGAGAAGGCTGTCCATCCCGCCGCCATCGACCCAGAACAAGCTCAGCAGACCGACGGGATGGACCCGGCACTACACCTCTATGTCCTCAACCTCGACAACCTCGATGCCGGCGGTGGTGGGGGGAGGGACAACCGTGGCGATGATGCCGCATGTGGTGGAACCGTTCGGTAGTGCGGGTTGGAAGGCCAGCGGCGCTCCGGGCGTTCGGTGCGCTGTTCAAGGGCTGCTGCGATTGGGCCGTCGTCGGGATGGCGCTCGGGCCCGTGGCTGCTTGGGCAGCGGCTTCCAGCCCGATGAAGCCACCGGTCGCGAAGGCGGTCACGATTAGGGTTGCCATGAGCTTCTTGATGCGGTTCATCCGGTTCCCCCCGTTCGGATTTCTCCTCCGTATCGCCGTCCAGGCCGCGTGTCTGCGCATCTGTTAGACGACACGG